>NZ_VISS01000021.1 GCF_007827555.1 Aeribacillus composti | reverse complement strand
GGCAGTGCCACCTTTCTTTAGGTTTTGTCTTTTTGGCACAAATTCACAAAAATTAATTAACAGAAAATTCTAACTATATTTATGCAATGCTAATGTTTTACGATAACAAAATTATTCTGACCGGTCAAAATATTTTTATCGTCAAAAATTCATGTATAATAGCGTTATGACCGAAGTTCGAGGGGTGTTTTTATGAAGAAAAAAGCAGAAGAAAGGCGAGAACAAATTTTAAGGGCTGCTTTTCAAGCTGTTTCAGATAAAGGGTACGAAACGGTAACATTGCAGGATATTGCTGATTATGCAGGTGTAAGCAAAGGGGTTACGAATTATTACTTTGAAAATAAGGAGGACGTTTTTTTAAGCTTGCTGGAATGGGTGACGGATCGCATTTATCAACAAGAGTATAAAGCGGTTAGTAAGCACACAGCAGCGATAAATAAATTAGAGGCTTATATCCATTCTGTTTTTATCGATCCAAAAAAGAATAAAAAATTTTACAAAGTGTATCTTGATTTTATGGCACAAGCGAGCCGAAATCCGCAATATCGGCTTATAAATCTCAAGTTTTACGAAAACTGCTGGAAAATCGGCCGCGACATTGTTGCTCTTGGTCAAGAGGAAGGAACGTTTTCAGCTGACATTGATGTCGATACAGCTTCCAAAATGATTCGCTCGATCATCGATGGATGTCTCATTCAGTGGTTAATGCTTGATGAAGATCACCTTCATGAGTTTTATAAGAAAACTTGCTATGAGCTAATTTTAAAATATTTAAAATAAGGAAAGTCTTTTGGGTATGATCTCCTGAAACTAGACATATTCCAGCGCTCAGCACCTGAATGTACTTGAGACAAACTGGGACTGTAACGAATGTTAAAATTATCGAATCATTTGTAGAAAGCGGCTGATTGGAAGCGGTTTGACGGCTAAAGGTGCATTTTGGTGGCTGAAATTTTAAAAGATGTACCTGATGGATTTTTTGCAGGCGATGATTTACGATATTGAAAAGACATTGTTGCAAGGAGTCGACGTCTTTTGGATAATCGATTAACCTACGAAGACATGTTGAAAATCTGTGAAACAATTAATATACATTATATTCCGGATGAGCAGCTGTTTTATGACACGATTGATCATATTTTAGAAAACTCAGAAAACGAAAGTGCTTCCGAAATTATTCTAGAAACATTTACAGCACTTTTAAAATTAATAGATTCCCAAATTAAAGAAATTGAAACAAAAGTGAATATACAACCTTCCTGTTTTAAAGGCTGTGCTTATTGTTGTTATTTTCCGATTATCACCACGCGCTTGGAAGCCAAATTAATTTTGCAATATATTCAAAGCCTGCCAGAAGAACAAAAACAGGATATTCTTGGACATTTGTTCAATTATTTTGAATCGAACAAGGAGCAACTGGAAAAAGTATGCTCCATCGATTTTCATGAAGATCCTCAATTTAAATTCAAGTACATTTCTGAACAAGTGAGCTGTCCATTTTTAGATCGGTCGTCCAATACTTGCAAAGTTTACGAGGTCAGACCGACTCCGTGCCGCACGTATTTAAATTATTGCCATCCGAATGTGTGTGCGCAATCTTTAATGCCTCGGGAAACCTTCAGCTACGAATTTTTGCATGAATTTTATATGACGGCATTAAATGAGGTGCTTCAAGAGTTTTTATATGAAGATGAAGACTTAGGAATCACCTTTCCAGATGATGTATTTCATATCGATTATTTACCGAAGCTGTTAAAAGAAGAGCTGTGCAATAAGTCTTGAAAAAAAGAAGTCAGATTTTGGACAAATTCAGGTTTAAGAGAATTTTCTTCATGCTTTGGTGAAAAAATGAAATAGAATTTAGTAAATATGGTAAAAAAACAGAAGGAGCTGTCCAGAAAGTCAAATCCCTATTGAAAACAAAAAATCATAAACATCGATGATATATCAACGTTTCTAAAACATAAAAGGGGGCCATCAATAAGCCGAAAAAACGCTTATTAGACAGCCCCATTCTTGAAGAAAGATTTTTCTTGATTTTTTTCACACTTTCTGTGAATATAAAATAAAAATATTCATATAAACATAAAGAAGGTGATTCGATGCCCACGTAAATTTCGTGAGGAAGAAAAGGAAACGATACGTCAAACATTATTAGAAGCAGCCAAAACAATGTTTCGTCAATACGGGATACAAAAAACAACTGTTGCGGCTTTGACTGAAGCTGCTGGCATTTCACAAGGAGCGTTTTATTTATTTTTCCCCTCCAAAGAAGCGTTGCTTTATGAAGTGTTTCAAATGGAGGAACGAAAATTAAGAGAAATGCTTCTAGTTGAGTGGACAGAGAAGCCGTTAACGCAAGAACGATTGGCAGATTTGTTAGTACAAGCTGTAAAGTTGATCGAACAAGAACCGATTTTGCGCTTGATGATTGATCGAAAAGAATATGAACTTTTAATGCGGAAGTTACCGCCGGAATATGTTGACCAGCATACGACAGAGGATGAAGATGCACTTGTGCCTCTTATTGAAAAATGGCAAGCCGAAGGAGTTATGGTAAAAGAAAACCCACGTACAATCGTCGCGGTCATACGCAGCTTCTTTTTGCAGCTTTTGTACCGCGATGAGATAGGGGAGAAGTTTGCCGAAGCGTTAGTGCTTCAAGCGAAATGGCTGGCGAAAGGATTGGTGGAGGAATGATTGAGATCAAACAATTAACCTACACATACCCAAAACAAGCGAAAACGGCATTAAAGGGATTTAACTTTGAAGTCAAGGAAGGGGAAATCGGCCTTTTGAAATAGACATGAATCTCCTAGCAAAAATGGAGGTTCATGTCTTTCGTTATTTTACCAGAGATATCCATGATAATGGCACTGAGTCGGTTGGTCTGAGCACCGTCTCCTTGTTTTTCTAGAATGGTGTATAACGATTGGTTTTCGAGATTTTATACTTTTTCGTGCGACATATAGATCGGTTTGGATAAAGATCGACTGTCCAAGCAATGTAGATCAAGAATGATAAGCTATCAATTCATGTCTGAAAATCCCTCCATATATAACACGACAAATTTATTTGAGGACTGGATGGTATAGCAGTGAAGCGAGGTTTAAGCGAAAATTTGGCAAGGCTTATATTTTGCCTGAGCAATCAGAAGAGAAGGAATTATGCACTGGCGTAACAGTAACTGAATTGAAAAATTCCTAAATATTAGTATGGAATTTTACAGTTTTTTCTTCTTTGAAAAGCAACTGTTATCTATTTAATATCTTTTTGCAAAGCTATTGTTACATAAAATTGCTATGATGTCGTTGTAGGGAAAAGGAGGGATTTTTCATCATGAAAAAAACAATCATTGCTTTTACAGCTGCAGTAGCGACTTCGCTTCCATTTGTAGGTCAAGCTTCTGCTGAAACATATAAGGTAAAACAAGGTGATTCTCTTTGGGAAATCTCTAAAGAATATAATGTATCAGTGGCAGATATAAAAGAATGGAACGGCTTAACGACTGAAACAATTTATCCAAATCAAGAATTAGTCGTAAGTGAAAAAATAAAATATACAATCAAATCTGGAGATACGTTAAGCAGTATTGCTGATCAATTCGGTGTGACCGTTTCGTCACTAAAATCTGCGAATAACTTAACATCCGATTTAATTTTTGCTGGTGATGTTTTAATAATTGATCAAGCAGCGAAAGAGGAACGTACAGTAGAAAAGAAAGTGAACAAACCAGTCGCACAGCAAGAAACAACGACGAATGATAAAAACACAGCATCTGCAAATAAAACCAGTACATATGCTGCGAATGAAAAGAGTTTAAAAAAAGAAGAAGCAACGTCTTCTTCACCTAAAGAGGAAAACAGCTCTAATCAAACTGTCAGCAAGCAAGAAGTTCAAGCGAGAGAAACTGCAACGAAAGCTCAAGAAGATAACGGAGCGAAAGATGCTGGCGGAACGATTACAATGGAAGCTACCGCATATTCTTTAGTAGGAAATAAAACAGCAAATGGAACTGTATTAACAAAAGACTCAAAAGTTGTATCTGTAGATCCAAGTGTTATACCGTTAGGAAGCAAAGTATATATAGAAGGATACGGGACATATACTGCTGCTGATACGGGCAGTGCAATCCGCGGCAAAAAAATTGATATCCATATGCCTACTGAACAAGATGCGATCCAATTCGGACGTAAGCAAGTAAAAGTAACAATTAAATAACTAGATAATACGGGTGCCGAAAGCTTCTTTTTGGCGCCCTTTTTATTTTTTGATTATTACGTTTTGTCAAAAAGGCTAAAGATGCAGAAACTGAAGGTGAATAGGAAAGGAAAAAATATTGCAGCGATTTTTGGAAGATGAGAACTTAAGCTATAATTGTCTAAGCTTTTTTTCATGCTTCAATGTTTTGCTGGACACGAAGTCGAGGGTTTCTTGTGCGTCTGTTAATTCAGCGCGAATCCCTTCCAATTTTTTCTCTAAGCGTGTAAAGCGTTCATCCACGTTTTTTCTAAAAGATTGCAAATCGTTTTCCAGTTTATCCATTCTTGATTCCAATTTGTCCATTCTAGATTCCAGTTTGTCCATTCTAGATTCCAGTTTGTCCATTTTTGCCTCTAAGCCATCCATTCTTTTTTCAAGATGATCAAATCTTGAGTCAATGTGCTCAGAATGCTCTTTCAGCGCCTGCAAAATTGTTTTTAATGCAACGTCTTCCATATTAAAAGGGCTGCCTCCTTTCTTTTAACTATATTTTTTATTATAAAAGATTACAGGTAAAAATGTAAGTTGGAATAATTCTGGAAAATACTCAAATCGGGTATTTGTCAAAAAGAGTTGATTACAGCAAAATTCAGCTGCACGTAACCGTCAGCCGTACAGGGCAAACGCGTTTGAAGATTGCAGTGAAACGCCGGGCAAAAAGAACAAACATGCTGAAATATTAGGCTTGTTGCAAGGACAAAAAAGGAGAGCAGCAAGCAAAAGTAAAATGAAAAAAAAGGAACCGCAAAAGCTTTCCTAACGAGTGAAAAGAAGAACCGGCACTAGATGATTCTGAAATAAAAATTGCGCCGGTTCTACAAATTTTTAAATATCCGAAATTTTTGCAAGCAGCTTTCTTTTTTTAGCTCTCCTTCAATCTTTTGAAGAAAGAATGCCAAAGATTCGTAAAATTTGAATGAACAGGTTGATGAAGTCTAAATATAGATTTAGGGCTATTAACGGCACTTCTTCTGGATGAACACCGTAATGCTTCATTCGATTAAAGTCATATAATACGTAGCCGCTGAAAATTAATACTCCTATGAAGGAAAATGCGAGCATGCCGCCTGAGTTCAACGGCCAAAAAAGATTAAGAACATAAATGATCAGAAAAGCGAGCAGGGCAGAAAATAACATTCCGCCAAGAAATGAGAAATCTCGTTTTGTTGCAGTTGCATATACAGCTAATCCACTAAAAACAGCGGTTGTGGCGGCTAGTGCCATTATGACCGCGTGCGCGCCGATTGTTGAAACATAATGCGAGATCATTGGATAGGCTGTAATCCCTGAAATAAACGTAAAACTATATAGAAATGTATAAGAAATAGCTTTTTTTCTGCGCAAAAAGAATGCAAAAATAATCATGCCAAGTTCAATTATGGCAAGAGGCAAAAACAGTGATGGCGGCACATATATTCCCGCTGCCATTCCTAGCATGGCGATAGCCAAAGAAACGGCAAACGACTTTAAAACACTGGGCATTTGTCTTCTATTCGTAGCGTGTGTATACATAGTTTCCCCCGCAAATTTGATCTTCGATATGACGGTTAATGTTTTATTCTTTTGATATAATTTACGATTAACTTTATGCAAGGATTCATTTTTTTTAATTCAAGTCTTTGCAAATTCGATTTTGTTTAAACAATGTTCATTTTTTTTTGCATCCTTTAGAAGCGGGAAGTTAGAAATCAACTATTCTACTGGACTCAACCTTTCTGGTAGAAAAGCATCGTGAGCTTGCAAATGTCAATATTGGAAAATGGAATCGAGCCATTCACACGATTTAGCGGCAAGTCTCTGCTGATGCTTTTCGAATCAAGGAAAGGTTCTAATATTTTAAGAAACTGTTTTGATCTGTGTAATTGCACAAAAGGCTGATTTCTGCTTTTGCCTTTTGTTCAGCCTTCCTGTCATGATCTGTTGAATTGCATAAAAGCGTGCACCAATTAAACCTGCACGTTTTTTAATTTTTTATCTAGAAACTTAAGCTGCGGAAACTTTTTCGAAACGCTGGCCCCAGCGATTAGCCCTCGAAATCAAACCGTTGCCGCAACAGCATAAAACGCCTTTATGCTAGAAGTTGGAAGGTACTTGCACTTTTTGCTAAGTCAGAAAACAACCAATCATTTTTCTAATCGTTTATACTAAAACTAATCAATGTAAACAGTTGCAAAGTGGCATTAGGAGGGAATTTTATGACTAGCTTTCGTCCCGATATGTCGGTTGAGGAAG
Organism: Aeribacillus composti; assembly: GCF_007827555.1. Lineage (GTDB taxonomy): Bacteria > Bacillota > Bacilli > Bacillales > Aeribacillaceae > Aeribacillus > Aeribacillus composti. The sequence goes on along the minus strand of NZ_VISS01000021.1, from coordinate 64,482 downwards.
CGATTTCAATTTTTCCTATTGGCGTTAATGAAGTGGAAGTATTTAACGAATCCGGTGAATTTGCAGGCTATTTAACACTTGAGTCGCTATTTGGAGCCGTTCAGCAAGGAGAATTAACAAAACCGATTCGTCATTTTATTTTAACGAATGCTCCTGTACAAAGTCTTGAGCAGCATTCGATCTCTTACTCTCAATTCCAATCTTTTTTTCAGAGCAAATTGTGCCGGATCGTTCTTAACTCATTATATGACGGTGTCTATATAACAGACGGTTCAGGGATTACGCTGTTTATCAATAAAGCTTATGAACGGATTACCGGGATCAAAGAAGAAGAAGTGAAAGGGAAGCATATGAGCCATTTGGTTGAACAAGGGATTATTTCCAAATCTGCATCTTTAGAAACGATTCGAACGAAAAAGCCGGTCACTCTTATACAGACAATTCGCAATGAGAGGAAAATTATTGTATCTGCAACACCTGTTTTTTCTTCTTCCAATGAAGTGATGTATGTCGTCAACAGTGTAAGAGATATAACAGAACTGATTCGTTTGAAGCATGAATTGGACAGTCAAAAGCTTTCGTATCAAAAAATTTCGCAAAACTCGCTTTTTCCTGAACAAACGGGTTTTCAAAATCTTGTTATCGGTCCTTCTACTTTTCCAATTTTCCAGCTTGCGAACAAAGTCGCCAAAACTGACGCAAAAATTTTGCTGCAGGGAGAAACCGGCGTAGGAAAAAGCTTAATTGCGAAATATATTCATTCGAGAAGCTCCCGAAGCAATAAAATTTTTATGGAATTAAACTGCGGCGCCATTCCTGAACATTTAGTAGAAGCTGAACTTTTTGGCTATGAACCCGGTTCTTTCACAGGAGCCTTGAGAGAAGGGAAAATAGGCATTTTTGAAAAGGCTAACGGCGGGACGTTATTTTTAGATGAAATTGGAGACCTGCCGTTAGAATTACAAGTTAAGCTGCTAAAGGTTGTAGAAGAAAACCGGTTTATGAGAGTAGGATCTACTGAAATGAGAGAAGTCGATGTACGACTCATAACAGCAACTCATAGAGATCTTGCATCTCTAGTAAGGGAAGGGGCGTTCCGTGAGGATTTATATTATCGACTGAATATTGTCACCTTTGATGTCCCGCCTTTACGGGAGCGGAAGGAAGAGATTGTTCCTTTATTAGAAATGTATTTGAAGGAATTTAATAAAAAATATAATGAAAATAAAAAAATGACCCCGGAATGCATTGAGTGGCTGACAAACTATTCATGGCCTGGGAACATAAGGGAGCTTGCGAATTTAGTTGAGAGACTGGTTGTGACTACCTTTCACGACACAATTGATGTAGGCGACCTTCCTCCTTTCATACAACAGATTTTCCCGGCTTCAAAGCCTAAAACTTTAAAGGAAGCTGTGGCGGAGCTTGAACGCTCCCTCATTATCGATGCACTTAAAAAGCATGGTACGACTAGAGCCGCAGCGAAATTTTTAGGAATTAGCCAAAGTGCCATTGTACAAAAAATGAAAAAATTTCACATACGATTAGAAAACTAATCAAAAAACCTAGATATGATTCGTTTTATAATCAAGTTTTCCTGATTTACATCAGCAAATGAATAAAAAACGATCTAAAAAAACATTGAAGATTTTGTTACAAATATTCGCGGATATTAAAAAATTTATAAAAAATACACAAATCATTTTCGAGTTGGCACGAAATTTGCATAGATATTTGAGTGACACCAGGAAAATCAATTCATTTCTCGCTAGTTTGAAAGGAGAGGAAGGAAAAAAATGAATATATCTACATTTTCAATGGCGAACAAATTAATTACAGGAACTGATTCTCTCAATCAACTCCCTGAAGAAGTGAAGCGGCTTGGGATAAAAAATCCACTTATCGTGACAGATAAGATACTTATCAAAGCAGGAGTAGTAAAACAGGTTCAAAATTTATTGCCGATGGAGCCGGGAGTATTCTCGGATGTAAATCCGGAACCGGAAATTGAAATTGTCGAACAATGTCTTCAAGCGATAAAAGTAGGAAATCATGACGGGCTGATCGCTGTCGGCGGTGGAAGCGCTATCGATATTGCCAAAGCGGCTTCTGTCATGGCGACGAATAAGGGGAAAATTGAAGAATACTTTGGAATTAATTTAGTGGAATCACCAGGGCTGCCTTTAATAGCCATTCCGACAACTGCCGGAACAGGTTCCGAAGTTACGAATATTTCAATCTTGTCGGATACGAAAGAGCAGGTGAAAAAAGGGATTGTCAGTCCGTTCTTATTACCTGATGTCGCAATTGTTTCGCCGATCATGACCATTACGTGCCCTCCTAGCGTGACAGCAGCAAGCGGAGTGGATGCATTGGTTCATGCTGTGGAAGCATATATTTCAAAGTTTGCTTCTCCAATTACGGATGCACTGGCAATTGGTGCTATGAAACTTATTTCCACCCATTTACCGAAAGCGTATTCAAACCCGGAAAACATCGAATCACGTGAGGCGATGATTACAGCGAGTCTCATGGCGGGATTGGCTTTTGGTAATGCAGGTGTTGGAGCAGTGCACGCTCTCGCTTATCCTCTTGGAGGACGTTTTCATATAGCACACGGTGTAAGCAACTCCTTGCTGCTTCCATACGTCATGAAATGGAACAAAATAGCTTGTTTAGAAAGATTCCGTGATATCGCAGAAGCGTTAGGAGAAAAAGTAGATCATCTAAACGATGATCAAGCGGCTGATGCAGCGATTGAAGCGATGATCCGGATATGCCGCTATGTGGAAATTCCGCAATCTTTGCGTGAATTTAATATTCCGGAATCCGCGATTTCTGAAATGGCTGAGGAAGCTTTAAAGCAAACGCGGCTTCTGCGCAATAACCCTCGAAAATTAAGCAAAAAAGATATTGAACAAATATACCGTGCTGCCTATTGATAGGAGGGAAAATCATGATCATGAAATGGAAAAATCGTCCGCACGGCGCTGAAACGCCATATATCCCTGCAGGTCCCTTTAAAATACGGCTGCCGTTTATTCATTATCGGTTTGAATGGCCCGATTATGTGCAGGGTTTGCTCATGTGTGCGGTAGACCTTGGGGCTATTACTCTTTTAGCGGATCATTTAGGGATGCCGTTTGAAGTGGCTCTCGCTGTTGTTGTATTGAATGGACTTTTATATTTACTGCATCATCTGCTTGGTGACCCGGTCATTCCAGGTTGGGTCACTCCCGCGATTCCATTGATTGTTTTGTTTGTTAAACAATTTCCTGAAGGTGAGGACCGAATATATGCACTCATTGCATTTCAGTTGACTCTTGGAATTTTATCCATCATTTTAGGAGTAACGGGACTTGCCAGCAAAGTGGTGCGTTTAGTGCCTGACGCCATTAAATCAGGTATTATACTGGGTGCCGGAATTGGAGCTGTCGTATCGATTTTTGAAGCCGGAGGAAAGTTTGAATTATTCCCGATTACGATCACAATTTGCATTGGCTTTGCGTTTTATCTAATATTCTCTAAACATTTCGAAAAATTAAAGCAAAAAAACAAAGGCTGGGCTTTGTTGGGGAATTTAGGGATTTTACCTGCTATTTTGCTAGCTGTTTTTGTAGCGCCTCTTGTTGGAGAAGCGAAATGGCCGGACATTCAATGGGGTTTCAGTAAACCAGATTTCGCCACACTTTGGGCGGAATATACGGTATTTGGCCTGGGCTTCCCTGCGTTATCGTTTTTCGTGAAGGCAGTTCCTGCTGTTTTTGCAACGTATTTAGTTGTGTTTGGAGATGTGCTGAAAACGAAAGCTCTCCTTTCTGAATCTGATGTCATACGTACGGATGAAAAAGTTGATTACAATCCGAACCGCGCCCACTTAATATTTGGTGGCCGAAACATTCTGATGAGCATGATCGGCCCTGATATTACGATGTGCGGTCCGATGTGGGCTGCCATGCAAGTGGTCGTGATTGAGCGGTTTAAAAAAGGTAAAGAAGCGATGCATTCGTTTTTCGGCGGAGCAGGATCGTTCCGTTGGGGTACAAATACTGGATTATTTTTGCTGCCTATAGTAAGTTTAGTACAACCGATACTTGGGGTAGCTTTAGCTTTGACATTGTTGGTGCAAGGTTATGTAAGCGTTCGTATCGGTGTCATGCAGTCCCGCAGCCAGCGTGATCTTGGAATTGCGGGGATTGTTGGTGCAATCCTCGTCATAAAAGGAGCAACAATGGCTTTTGCTGCCGGCATCCTTTTATGCATCCTGCTGTATGGGAAAGATTTTCTGCGCGGAGAAAACGACCGCATATTTACGCACCACTCGAATGAAGAAAAAGAAAGAGAGGAGATTCAAGCAGTATGAAAGAACAACCATTGACAAAAGGGCTGTATCTTAACGGAGAATTTGTTCAGTTGGATGACAATTTTGCCGTTCAAAACCCTGCCACTTTTGAAACAGTTGGTTATGTGCCGAACGGAACCGCCAAGGAAGCAAAGCTGGCTGTCGATGCAGCTCACGAAGCTTTTAAAACTTGGTCAAAAACGACAGCCTATGAACGAGCAGAATTGCTGGAAAAATGGTATAAGCTCATAAATGATCGGCTGGAAGTGTTGGCATCCACGATGACAATCGAGCAGGGAAAACCGCTCGCCGAGGCGAAAGGCGAAATACAATATGCAAACAGCTTTGTGAAATGGTTTGCAGAAGAAGCGAAACGGATTTATGGCGAAACGATTCCGGCATCTGTTCATTCGAAGAGAATTATCGTTCAAAAACAACCTGTTGGAGTCGTTGCTGCCATAACTCCTTGGAACTTTCCGGCGGCGATGATCACACGGAAAGTCGCCCCTGCCCTTGCAGCTGGATGCACAGTTGTCATAAAACCGGCTGAACAAACACCGCTTACAGCACTTTTATTAGCAGAATGTGCTCATGAAGCAGGTTTTCCAGCAGGTGTCATCAATGTTATAACGACTGAAAAACCAGCTGAAGTCGTTGATGTTTGGATGGAAGATTCACGCGTTAAGAAGGTTACTTTTACAGGGTCTACTCCAGTTGGAAAGCTGTTAATGAGAAAAGCAGCGGATACCGTAAAAAAAGTATCGCTTGAACTTGGAGGATTGGCACCTTTTATCATAACAGAAGATGCAAATATTCAAGAAGCTGTAAAGGGCGTTGTGCAATCAAAATTCAGAAATGCCGGTCAAACGTGTGTATGCGCCAACCGGATTTATGTCCATGAGTCAATTAAGGAGCCGTTTTTAAAAGCATTTCATGAGGCTGTTTTAACACTGCAAGTAGGGAATGGCCTTGACGAGAAGGTAGACATTGGACCGCTTATTGACGAAAATGCAGTCAAAAAAGTTCAACATCAATTAGAAGATGCAGTCGAAAAAGGCGCGAAACTCCATGAAGGACCTTCCGTGAATATGGACAAAGGATATTTTATGAAGCCGGTTGTAATCTCTGATGTAACAGATGATATGTTGTGCATGCAGGAAGAAACATTTGGTCCATTGGCACCGGTCAGCACATATTCAGATGATGAAGAAGTTATCCAACGTGCAAATGGTACACCATTTGGTTTGGCTGCGTATGTTTACACCCAATCTCTCAAAAAGGCTGTTTGGTTTTCTGAAAATCTAGAATACGGCATTGTCGGAATCAATGACGGCCTTCCGTCTGTCGCCCAAGCACCTTTTGGCGGAATGAAAGAGAGCGGCCTTGGAAGAGAAGGAAGCCACTACGGGCTGGACGAATTCCTAGAAATTAAGTTCGTTTCTCTTCAATTAATATAATTTTGGATATCCAAAAAAGTGTGGAAAGAGGGTAAAAACACCCTCTTCCATGCTTTTAGCTACAATAGAAAAATCGTAATCTAACACTTTTTCATAAACTCATTCATTGACTAATCCATTTTAACTGACAGCCTTCCGAATTTTCTATCAGGTTTTGTTTGCTGACTTAACAATATGAATTTTAGCTATCACAATTGACAGTTTATAAGAGTTCCACATATCAATTGCTACAAGTTTTATATATCAAGCAAGATTTGAAAGAAATCGAACAATTTCATATTGTTCGATTGTAATTTCGATGACTATTTTCATTGCTTCCACCTTGCAAATTTTGATTATTTGAAAAGCCCCTGCTTCTTTTACCTTCATTGTCACTTATTACATCTCTGCGTTAGCAACTATATGGTGTTACGCAACGTAAAAGTCAATAGAAAAAGATGTTATTTTCTGGATCTTTTTTAAAGATGAAGGTTGCCAATTTTTATTTTGAAAAGTGGCATTTTTTGAGGGGTTTACGTGAAATGAGCAGTGTAAAACAGTGGACAGTTTACAGGAATTCCATGCAATTTTCTGCTTATGACATGCTGATCCATCTCTAATTTTTATGGGAATTTGCACGATAATCCGAACACCATAAATTTTTTCTTAAAAAAACGCTCAGCTCTTCCGACAGGCTAAGCGTTTTTTTCTGCACTAATCTATTATACTTTCTGACGGTTAAAGACGTTTCTCAGCATACCGAATAAAAGGTACGCTTGATAGCAATAAAGCCGTGATAAACAAGATGACTCCCGCCCAATGGAAATGAATCCAAAAATAGCCCCCAAATGTACCAACTAAGCTTGATCCCAAATAATAGAATAAAAGATATAAAGAAGATGCTTGAGCTTTATTCTTATCCGCCCGTTCTCCAATCCAAGCGCTGGCAATGGAATGACAGCCGAAAAAACCATATGTAAATAGTGAAATGCCGATAATTTTCACCAATACTGGCGGAAAAAGAGTCAATATGGCTCCGGCAATAGTCAAAGCGACGGCAAAAATTAGCGTGGCTGAATGGCCGTGTTCATCAGCTTTTTTGCCTAAAAATACAGAGCTGAAGCTTCCGAAAATGTAGACGATGAAAAGGAAGCCAAGCAATGATTGGCTGAATGAATAAGGAGGCTCGCTCAGTAAATAGCCGATATAATTGTATAATGTCACAAAGCTTCCCATAAATAAAAAGCCCAAAAAAATGAGAGATAAAAGCGGCTTATTTTTTAAGTGTACAGTATATGCTTTTATAACAGCTTCTATATTAAACGGCTTTTTTTCGCTATTCTTTGGTGTCGGTAGAATAATAGCAAAGACGATGCTTAAAATAAGAGCTAGCGCTCCGATGGAAAATAAAGCGGTCCTCCATGAAAAAAAATCTGTCAACAAGCCAGTGATTATTCGGCCGGCCATTCCGCCGATGCTTGTTCCGCTTATATACAATCCCATCACTTTGCCAATTGCAGTTGGATGAAACTCTTCTGCTACATACGCCATAGCGAGAGAGGGGATGCCTGCTGAAGAAATTCCAAGCAGTGTTCGGAATACAACAAGCAAAGGAAAATTTGGGCTCAAAGCAATAAACATAGAGAGCATGGAAGTAAGCAGCATCGAGATGATCATGATTTTCTTTTTTCCAAGAACATCTGACAAACTAGCAGCTACCAGCATCATAAAAGCCAGTGTTCCGGTTGAAGCCGATACGGTTAAACTGGCTGATGCGGCAGAGATATGAAATTCTTTTGAGAAAACAGGCAGTAAAGGCTGTGTTGTATACAAAATGGAAAAGGTGACAAACCCGCCGAAAAAAAGAGCTATGCTGGCCTTTACATATTCTGGACTGTTCATTTTTATGTATACCAATTGGACTCGCCTCTTTCCATTATTTCCAAATATACTATACATCTAATAAGCTAAACTGTCTAATGCAACGAATGAAGTAGAGGCGAATGACAATGAACGATAATCTGTACGAAATCACTTTTAAGGGCCGACTAGTCGAAAAAAACACAAAAATTCAATCATAAACAAAAATTTAAATCTAGCAACATTCCTCTTTTTCAAAAACTTGCAAATGTCAAAGCCTACATTCCCTCGGCAACCGAGTGACTTGCCGTATTTGCTGCTGAAGGAATTTGAGCACCGATTCCCTTATGTGTTCACACAACCAAGGGAAAACATTTATACGATTGTTCCAATTGGTCCGGTGGCAAAAATATTGCAAGTACAAACAAACATCTTCAAACATAAAAAGTTGGCAGGCGGTCAATGTTCTGGTGACGGTGGCAGCAGCGGTTTGAATTCTTGTGGAGGAAGCTGCTGAAAAGTTATATGGACGATGTGTGAAAATGTGGTAAAATATAAAAAAGCGTTTTCAAAATCAAAAAATATTAATGTAAAATCAAAAGAATTTCAAAAATAATTGACAAGATTATGTTTTTTCAAAATTGATCTGGAGGGGATTTAGAAATTGAAAAAAACTCGTTGGGGAATAATAAGCACAGCACAAATCGCTAAAAAGCAGTTGATTCCTGCGATTCAAAGATCTAAAAATGCTGTTGTGGCGGCGATAGCAAGCCGATCCGATAAAGTGATCGGGGTGGCTGATGAACTAAATATTCCGAAAGCCTATAAAAGTTATGAAGACTTGCTAAAGGATCCAGATATCGATGTTGTATACATACCGCTGCCTAACCATTTGCACAAAGAATGGATTGTGAAGGCAGCTGAAGCAGGAAAACATGTATTATGTGAAAAGCCGGCAACGTTGACAGCTGAGGAAGCGAAAGAAGCGGCAGCCGTTTGTGAAAAAAACAATGTGAAGTTTATGGAAGCGTTTATGTACCAATTTCACCCACAGCATCGAAGAGTTCGAGATATCATCGCATCAGGTGAAATTGGCGACGTGAAATTAATGAGAGCCAACTTTTCGTTTTATTTGGATCCTGCCTCGCAAAATATTCGTTTAAATTCTGATATGGGCGGCGGCAGTATTTATGATATTGGCTGCTATTGTATTCATTCGATTCGAAATATTATTCAAGCCGAACCGACTGAAGTGAGAGTAGATGCTGAAATAGATCCTGTTCATCGCGTTGATACGACGGCTGTCGGATATATGGAGCTTGACAATGGAGTCAAAGCCGTTTTTGACTGCAGTTTTAACGCGAGTTTTTCAAATGTTTATGAAGTGGTCGGAACGAAAGGTTCTATTCGCGTTCCAAGAGCCTATCGACCTGACCGCCAAGGAGGAGAAGGCTTAATCATTGTTGAAAAAGAAAATGAACAGAGAATCGAAAGCATTGTAGCGGATCAATACGCTCTTCAAGTTGAGCATTTTTCAGATGCGGTGCTGCATGGAAAAAATCCTTCCTACACAAGCGAAAATATGATCCAAAATATGACTGTAATCGAAGCTTGCTATGAATCGATCAAACAGGGAAAAAAGATTTCGCTCAAATAAAATGACAAAACGGCGGGGCATGTGTTCTCGCCGTTATTTTTTATCATTTTGACCAATAGAAAGCGTACTGGACAGGAAGTGAATTCACCTCCCCTTATCGTCGGGCTGTACCCAACGCATGGTGGCAGGGAGTTTTTTGAAACTCTCTTACTATTTAAAAAACGAAAATCTGCTTTAGCAATCGAATTTTTGTATTGACAAATCCTAATAAATCGTAAATTCTCTTAATTAAGGACTTCTTTCATAAATAATATCGGGTGCATTTTGCAATATATAGGTATAATAGCATCAAACTAAAGGCAGGGGGTACGCGTGAAAATCGCAAAAGTGATTAATAATAACGTGATCAGCGTTATACAAGATGATCAAGAGCTGGTCATCATGGGACGAGGGATTGCCTTTAAGAAAAGACCTGGCGATGAGGTTGATGAAGACAGAATTGAAAAGATTTTTAAATTGGAAAATCAGGATATGGCCAGTAAATTTAAATCGCTATTGTACGAGGTTCCGATGGAATATGTAAAAGTAACGGAGGAAATGATACAATACGCGAAAAATAAACTTGGCAAAAAACTGAATGATATTATTTATATATCGCTGACAGACCATATTAATTTCGCCATAGAACGGTAAAAACAAGGGATAAAGATTGTGAATCCATTACTTTGGGAAATCAAGCGGATATATAAAGATGAATTTCAAATCGCTTTGGAAGCACTGAAAATGATTAAAGACAAATTGGCGATTGAACTGCCTGAAGATGAAGCCGGTTTCATTGCTATGCATTTCGTCAATGCTGAGCTGAATGAAGAAATGACGGATGTCGCCAATATGACAAAGATTATTCAAGATATACTGAATATTGTAAAATACCATTTTAAAATTGAGCTTGATGAGGATTCATTAAATTATTTCCGTTTCCTTACCCACTTGAAATTTTTCGCGCAACGGCTCATAAACAACATGCTTCTGAAGAGCGATGATGATGAATTGTATGAAATCGTAAAAAATAAGCATCCGGAAGCTTATGCCTGCACGAAAAAAATAAAAGATTATATTCAAAAGGTGCATGGCCATGAAATAACTTCGGAAGAAAAACTATATTTGACAATTCATATTGATCGAGTCGTGAATCGTAATTAAACAAAATCTCAGCTTCTCGTAAAAATTTTTAAATGAACTGTTGACAGGAAATGAAAGCGTATGCTAATTTGTAAATAACAATCGAATAGAAACCGTTTCATTTAGGATTGTTACTGGTCATGCAGGCAAAACCTAAATTGTTTCGTCATTTTTATGGCGGGCAATTTAGGTTTTTTTATTTTCTTGATCGTATAAGAGTTTTGCGACAGGATAAAGTTGGAAATTGTTTTAATAATAACGAGAGGGTGAATGAACAATGGGCCATTTCGAAGCGAAATTCCCGGAAAACTTTCTCTGGGGCGGCGCAACTGCTGCCAACCAATTAGAAGGTGCTTTTGATGCAGATGGAAAAGGTCTTTCTACTGCCGATATGGTGGCTTATGTACCAAAAGAAAAACGTGGTAAAAACGGACATTCATTAGATGTGACAAGTGCAGAAATCGAGGAAATATTAAATGGAGAAGCGTCAAATAAAATTTTCCCGAAACGTTTCGGAATCGATTTTTATCATCGCTATAAGGAAGACATCGCCTTATTTGCAGAAATGGGGTTTAAAGTATTCCGTTTATCCATTTCTTGGCCGCGTATCTTCCCGAATGGGGATGAGACCGAACCAAATGAAGCAGGATTAGCCTTTTATGACAAAGTGTTTGACGAACTGGCGAAATATAATATTGAGCCGCTTGTTACACTTTCCCACTACGAAATGCCGCTCGGCCTTGTGCAAAAGTACGGCGGCTGGACGAATCGCAAGGTGATAGATTTCTTTGTTCACTACGCTGAAACCGTATTTAAACGGTATAAAAACAAGGTGAAATATTGGCTGACATTTAATGAAATCAATATGATTACTTTCAGTCCGTACACCGGCGGCGGCATTTTAACCGATCGGGTTGAAAATGTAAAACAAGCTGCCTTCCAAGGGGTACACCACCAATTTGTAGCAAGTGCACTAGCTGTTAAAGCATGCCACGAAATCATTCCGGATGCAAAAATCGGCTGTATGCTAGCTAGATTGGAAGTATATCCGGAAACATGCAACCCGGACGATGTACTTAAAGCATTAAAAGAAGATCAGCTGAACTTATTTTTCACAGATGTTCAAGTTCGCGGCGCATACCCAAGTTATATGAAACGCTATTTTGCAGAAAATAATATTCACATTGAAAAACTTCCAGGCGATGATGCCATTTTAAAACAATATACAGTGGATTTCCTTTCGTTCAGCTACTATATGACACTTGTAGCCAGCACGAAGGATGATGCTGAAGAAGTTTCAGGCAATTTAATCGGCGGTGTGAAAAACCCTTATCTTGAATCATCTGATTGGGGTTGGCAAATTGATCCGGTCGGCTTGCGGATTACGTTAAATAAATTGTATGACCGCTATCAAGTTCCTTTATTTATAGTGGAAAACGGATTAGGGGCCTACGACAAGGTTGAGGAAGACGGCAGCATCCATGACGATTACCGAATCGACTATTTGCGCAAACATATTGAGCAAATGAAAGAAGCGATTGGCGACGGTGTTGAATTAATGGGGTATACAACTTGGGGGCCTATTGACTTAGTAAGCGCATCTACCTCAGAAATGAGCAAACGGTATGGTTTTATTTATGTCGATCAAGATGACTTCGGCAACGGAACATTGAAACGCCTCCGGAAGGACAGCTTCTATTGGTATAAAAAAGTAATCGAAACGAATGGAGAAGAATTGTAAAAACGATTGCGATGTCGAAATCACTCTGTTTAAAAATGAAATGGGAGGTAGTAAGCATGAAACACGAGCGGCGCAAGCCTTTTCCAAACGATTTTTTTTGGGGAGGTTCCACATCAGCCTATCAAGTGGAAGGCGCATGGAATGAAGACGGAAAGGGACCTTCCGTTATCGATATGGCCAAATACCCCGAAGGCACAACTGATTTTAAAGTAGCCAGCGATCATTACCACCGTTACAAAGAAGATATTGCTCTGTTTGCTGAAATGGGCTTTAAAGCATATCGTTTTTCCATTGCCTGGACACGCATTTATCCTAATGGCGACGGAGAGGTAAATCGAAAAGGGATAGAGTTCTACGATCAACTTATCAATGAAATCAGAAAGCATGGAATTGAACCGATTGTGACGATTTATCATTTTGATTTGCCTTATGCATTACAGGAAAAAGGCGGCTGGTCCAATCGTGCAACGATTGATGCATATGAAAATTATTGCAAAACATTATTCGAGCATTTTGGCGATCGGGTAAAATATTGGCTGACGATTAATGAACAAAATATGATGATCCTTCATGGCGAAGCGATCGGGACCGTTGATCCGAACTTAAAAAATCCAAAAAAAGAATTGTATCAACAAAATCATCATATGTTTGTCGCTCAGGCGAAGGCAATGGCGTTATGCCATCAAATGCTGCCGGATGCAAAAATCGGACCGGCGCCGAATATTGTGACGATTTATCCGGCAAGCTCAAAACCTGAAGATGTTTTAGCTGCCAATAATTACGCAGCCATCCGCAATTGGCTGTATTTGGATATGGCTGTATATGGGCGCTATAACAATATTGCCTGGGCTTACTTGGAGGAAAAGGGATATACTCCAACAATTCTTGAAGGCGATATGGAAATTTTACAAAATGCCAAGCCGGATTTTATTGCTTTTAACTATTATACTTCGCAAACAGTAGCAGCAAGCGAAGGAAATGAAGAAGATGTGAACCAAACAGGAGATCAGCATATTACGGTTGGGGAACCGGGAGTTTATAAAGGAGCCTCCAATCCGCATTTAAAGAAAAATGAATTTGGCTGGGAAATTGATCCAGTCGGGTTTCGGACAACATTAAGAGAAATATATGACCGCTATCATTTGCCATTGATTGTTACGGAAAATGGATTAGGCGCCATCGATCAATTGGAAGAAGGCGATGTTATAAACGACACATACCGAATTGAATTTTTAAGAAACCATATCGAACAAATGCAATTAGCGATTAGTGACGGTGTTGAAGTGTTCGGTTTTTGTCCTTGGTCAGCTATTGATCTCGTCAGCACGCATCAAGGTATAAGCAAACGCTACGGTTTTATTTACGTTAACCGTGATGAATTTGATTTAAAAGATTTGCGCCGAATTCGAAAACAAAGCTTTTATTGGTATAAGCAAGTCATCTCATCGAATGGAGCCAATTTAGATTAGAAAGAGTAAATTCGACAATTGCATAATTTTTTCGGGAAGCTGTCAAAAATCAGGAAGGAATGTTACCATCCGGGCATAACCTGAACTGATTTGAACAACACAGTGCGTTTATTCGTGCGCGTTCAAATTGGTTCAGGTTTTTTATATATCAAATATATTTTTGGGAGGGTCAATCATGAAATATGAGCAATTGGCTAAAGACATTATCGAAAATGTCGGCGGTAAAGAAAACGTTATCAGTGTTGTTCACTGTATTACAAGATTGCGCTTTCAATTAAAGGACGAAGGGAAAGCGAACACAGAAGTGTTAAAAAACATGGACGGAGTCGTCACCGTTATGAAAAGCGGCGGACAATATCAAGTTGTCATCGGCAATCATGTGCCTGATGTATATAAGGCGGTCGTTGCTATTGGCGGGTTTGAAGCTGCAAAGTCTGTCGATACGGAAGCGGGAAAAAAGGATAAAAATTTATTCAACAACTTTATTGACATTATTTCGGGAATTTTTGCACCAACTCTCGGCGTTCTAGCTGCAACAGGAATGATTAAAGGTTTTGCCGCTCTTTTCGCATCACTAGGCTGGATAACAGATAAATCAGGAACTTATCAAATTTTATATGCAATTGGCGATTCGTTATTTTACTTCTTCCCGATCTTTCTTGGTTATACGGCCAGCAAAAAATTCGGCGGCAACACATTCATCGGTATGGCGATCGGGGCGTCATTGGTTTATCCGGCACTATCTAATCTTACTAGCGGAAAAGCGCTTTACACTTTGTTTTCAGGCACGATGTTTGAGTCGCCTATTTATATTACATTTCTTGGCATTCCGGTCATTTTAATGACGTATTCATCTTCCGTTATTCCGATTATTTTGGCTGCTTATTTTAGTGCAAAGGTGGAAAATTGGTTTAAGAAAGTTATTCCTGATGTCGTGAAAACATTTTTAGTTCCTTTTTTTACACTGATTATCATAGTTCCTTTAACATTTTTATTGATTGGACCAATTGCAACTTGGGCAGGAAAGCTGCTTGGACAAGGAACCGTTGCCATCAATGATTTATCGCCAATTATCGCAGGGCTGCTTCTTGGTGGATTGTGGCAAGTATTTGTGATTTTCGGTCTTCATTGGGGGCTTGTATCGATTGCCATCAACAATATGAGCACAATGGGAGCGGATCCTATTTTAGCGATGGCATTTGCTCCTTCTTTTGCACAAATAGGTGCTGTACTTGCCGTAATGCTGAAAACGAAACAGCAAAAATTGAAAACACTTAGTGTTCCTGCATTTATTTCCGGAGTATTCGGGGTTACAGAACCGGCGATTTATGGTGTTACGCTTCCGCTCAAAAAACCGTTTATTATCAGCTGTATTGCTGCGGCAATTGGCGGAGGACTCATAGGAGTATTTGATTCAAAAATGTATATGCTGGGAGGTCTCGGAATTTTTGGTATTCCATCCTTTATCAGTCCGACTGAAGGCATTACGTTTGGTTTGTGGGGCACTTTAATTGCCATTACCGTTGCCTTTATCCTTGGTTTTATCCTCACTTTCCTTTTTGGATTCAGTCAAAAATCGGCAGCAGAAGCAGATCGGCAATTCCAACAAGCAACAGCTGAGGCTGACGCGGAAGAAGAATTATTAGGTAAAAAAGAAATTATTTTCAGCCCGTTTAACGGCGAAGTAAAGCCGTTATCAGACATCAAGGATGCAGCATTTTCATCCGGGGCCCTCGGCGCGGGCGTAGCTATTGAGCCTTCGGAAGGAAAATTAGTAGCGCCTGTATCCGGCACAGTAACGACTCTTTTTCCTACGAAACATGCAATTGGAATAACATCTGATCAAGGTGCGGAAATTTTGATTCATATTGGCATGAATACCGTTCAATTGGAAGGTAAATTTTTCACTGCTCATACAACTCAAGGCGCCCGTGTAGAGAAAGGACAGCTGCTCATTGAATTTGACATAAATGGAATTCAGTCGGCGGGCTTTGATTTGGCGACACCGGTTGTTATAACCAACACTAGTCACTACAAAGAAATAAATGAAACGAAAGAAAAACAAATCAAAATTGGCGAACCTTTATTGACGCTTATAAATGACTCGGAATGATTTTCACAAGAAAAAAGCATCTGCTGATTAAGGGCAGATGCTTTTTTTAAGAAGATTTTGAACGTTTTGCAGCTTTTCATGCTGTTTTTTTGAAAAAATATAATTCTTTTATGTAATAATAGTTTCCGTAATATGCGAATATTTCGAGAAATTATGTTAGAAAATATTACATATTTATTGCAGATATAGTCATATAAACTATAATTCTTAATAAATAAAAAATCCCCCTAAAGAGTTTGTAGTGATCTCTCATTCTCTGTCAACCGGAAAAAGAAGGTGAAAAGCTGACATTTGCCAGCGTATCTTGGAATGATGAAAAGTGAATATCGTTCCCCGAAATAAGTGGGAAATCAAAGCTGTCTAGGGTTCCGTTGCTGGCAGGCTGTATCACCGCCGGTAAGTCTGGTCCGAGAGAGAGCGTATAGAAGCTGCGTTTGATTGCAACTTCTATATACACGGAAGGATAAAAGCCTGGGAGATCTATTCTCTCTGGCTTTTATTTTTTTAAAGCTGAAAATTTAAAAATCTGGGGAGGGGGATATAACAGAATTTCTTTAAGCACTATTTTGAAATACCTAATTTCAAAAAGAGATGAAAAATATAAAGCCGAGGTGAAAGACATGAAGAAAAAGAAGCTTCTACTACTTGTTCTTTCTATCATTTTTTGCTTGTTGTTGGCTGCTTGCGGAAGTAAATCTGCAAATGAAACTTCTTTCGGCAATAAAAGCAAGAAAGAACCGATTAAGATTGGTTTCAGCGCCTTGCCGAGCTGGTATTTATGGCATCTCGTAGAAAAAAAGGGTTTTTTCGAAAAACATGGAGTGGATGTCGAATTGGTTTGGTTTCCAGTATATGCTGATTCCCTTTCTGCATTAAATACGGGAGAAATTGATGGAAACAGCCAAGCTTTGCTTGATTCGATCTCCCCTTTAGAAAAAGGAATTGATTTAAAAGCGGTATTTATTACAGACAATTCACTTGGCGGCGATGGGCTTGTTGCTTCAAATGATATTCGCTCGGTTAAAGACTTAAAAGGGAAGAAAGTTGGTACGGAAATAGGTACGATTGAACACTTTTTTCTGCTCACGGCATTGCATGAAGCGGGATTAAAGGAGTCCGATGTGAAATTTACAAACTTATCTGTTCAAGATGCGGGAAATTCATTTATAGCTGGAAAATTGGATGCAGCCGGTTTGTGGGAGCCTTTTTTAAGCATGGCAGTGAATAAGGGAAAAGGACATAAGTTGGTGACATCCGCTGATTTTCCGGGCTTGATTTCCGACTTATTCGTTGTAAGGGGAGATGTTGCGAAAGAGAGGAAAGAGGACGTGCAAAAAATCGTAGCAGCATGGTTTGATGCGGTTGACTATCTTTCGCAAAATTACGATCAATCGATTCAACTAATAGCGGACGAGGCGGGAATTTCAAAAGAAGAGCTGGATGTAGGAATGAAAGGATTCAAGCTGTTTTCTCCTGAAGAAAGCTTGAACGCTTTTAAAGAGGGAGATAACTATCAATCTTTTTATTACACAGCTGAAAAAAATGCTGAATTTTTAAAAGAGTTAGGGTTTATTAAAGACATTCCTGATTTTAGCAGCTTCGTTGACACCTCATTTATAAAAGCGGAAATTGAACGGGCAAAGTAAGGAGGATTAATGGATGGAGCTTCAAAAAGGAAAAAGGCATCAATGGACATTATTCAAAATACGCGAGGATATTCCGAAAAAATGGTATTTTACTGGGGTATCAGCTGCTTTTATCTTGTTATTGCTCATTTGGATTTTGCTGAGCAATTTAAAACTTGTGGATGAAGTATTTCTTCCGACTCCCGCAGCTGTTGTGGGCTCTTTCTTTGCTGCACTTTCAAGTCCGGAGTATTGGGGAGAAATCGGGATTAGCGTCTACAGAGTTTTTATGGGGTTTTTACTGGCATGTCTGTTAGGGATTCCGCTCGGAATATTGGCTGGCACTTTTAAGCTTGCAGAATCGGTTATTTTGCCCGTCTCTGAGTTTATCAGGTATATGCCGGCAGCCGCTTTTATTCCACTTATTATGGTTTGGGCAGGAATTGGGGAAACAGCAAAAATTTTAGTGATTTTTATCGGAAGCTTTTTTCAGCTCGTTTTAATGGTGGCAGATGACACAAACCGGATTCATAAAGACCTACTTTATGCCTCCTATACTCTTGGAGCAAACCGCTGGCAAGTCATCTCAAAGGTTATCATCCCTGCAATGCTTCCGAAATTAATGACAACTATGCGGCTGATTATGGGATGGGCTTGGACGTATTTAGTTGTAGCAGAGCTGGTGGCGGCAAACAACGGTCTTGGATATTCGATTATGAAAGCGCAGCGTTTCATGGATACCGAGTCCATCTTTGTCGGAATCATTGTTATCGGGCTGTTGGGACTTATTATTGACAGATGCTTTGCCTACATTAATAAAAAATTATTTCCATGGGCGGAAGGAGGAAATTAAATGTTGAATGCTATCAAAGCTGAAAAAAATCTTCGTCAAGAGAAGATTGAAATAAACATTCAAAATTTGTCGAAAGTGTATAAAACGAATAATGGCTCCTTTCAAGCGCTGGAGAATGTTTCTTTGTACGTAAAAAATGAAGAATTTGTTTCCATTCTTGGACCGTCGGGATGCGGTAAGTCGACCATTTTGAGAATTTTGGCAGGTTTGGAGGAGCCGACATCAGGCAGTGTGCAAGTATCCGGTGAAGAAGTGAAAGGACCAAGTGCGAAACGAGGTATGGTCTTTCAGTCTTATACGTTGTTTCCTTGGTTGACAGTAAGAGAAAACATAGAGTTTGGCCTCAAGCTAAAAGGAATGAAACAAAAAGAGCGTAAAGAAATTTCCGATCGATATTTAGAGCTGGTAGGACTGGAAAGATTTGCGGATTCCTACGGCAAAGAATTGTCCGGCGGCATGAAACAACGTGTGGCTATTGCAAGATCGTTGGCCAATAATCCGGAAGTGTTATTAATGGATGAACCTTTTGGAGCGCTTGATGCACAAACAAAGCAATCCATGCAGCAATTATTGTTGGATATTTGGAAGAAGGAAAAAACAACCATTGTGTTTATAACGCACGACATCGATGAAGCCTTATTCTTATCCCAGCGAATATATGTCATGGAAGCAAGACCGGGGAGAATTCTCGAAGAAATTGATGCGGATTTGCAATTATTTCAAGATGGGGAGCTTGTGGATGTAGAGAAATTTATGAACGTAAAAAAACATATCATTTCTTTATTAAAGCATTAGTAAAAAACTTACAGAAGGATCGGAAGGGCTGTTGATGATGAAGATACGAAACAAACTGCTCCTTAGCTTTGGAACCGTTTTGCTAATTGTCCTGCTCGCCTTTCTTATTGTTTACTCTACTTTGCAGGACGTTTCCAAATCCTATTTTAATTTAGCAAATACCGATATGAAAAAATTGCAGCTTGCCCACCAGATTCAATTTGAAGACCTTGCGTTAACAGATGCGGTCAGAGGGGTGATTATCGAACCGGATAATACGGCCGAAAGGGAAAAGTACAATCAGTTTGCAAAGCAAATTGATCAACATATTAAAGAAGTGACTCCGATGCTGGATGATTCCAGGACGAAAAAAATTTTCCACGATCTAAATATAAACAATCAAAAATTAGTTGAATTAGAAACGCAGATGATGGAATTGGCCGGGGAAGACCGCCAAAAAACACTTGCTATTTTTCATGGAGAATATGCGGATATTCGCGCTATTTTTAGTTCCAAACTGGAAGAATTCAAACAAATTGAGACAGAACGGATAACCAAGAAAATTGAGGAAGATGAAAAATTAATAAGAAAAAAAATCATGGCGGGTGCAGCGGTATTTATCACAGCACTGTTTGCAGGAATTTTAATTGCAATATTTATTTCTAAAAGAACCACCCGGCCATTGTGGAAAATTGCAAATAAATTAGAGGAATTGGCGCGAAATAAAGGAGATTTAACAGCTAGAATCCATATCACGAATAAAGATGAAATTGGAAAGCTGGCGACGGCATTTAATAGAATGCTGGAGAACCTGCAAAAAATGATGCTAAAAATAAAGGAAACGACAGATGAAGTTTCCGCTTCAGCACTCGAGCTTTCTGAAGGTACTAAAAACTTTGCGGAAAGTACAGAACAGATCACGATGGCAGTTCAAGACATTGCTTCCGGAGCCGGTGATCAAGGTGACATGGCGGATGAAAGCTCACATGCGGTGAATAATATTGCCAATGAAGTTCAAAAAATTGCATCGTCATCTTCTTTCGCAGCAGAATCGGCCTTGACCACATCGAAAATCGCAGAAGAAGGAAACAAATCAATTGTCAAAGCAGTCAAGCAGATGGAATTTTTACAAAAATCCGTTGATGAAGCGTTTATTAAGATTGAGGAACTTGGCAAGCTTACCGACGAGATAAAAAAAATATCAGATGTCATGGCAAATATAGCGGAGCAGACGAATTTATTGGCTCTAAATGCTGCCATTGAGGCGGCGCGTGCAGGGGAACAAGGCAAGGGTTTTACTGTTGTAGCAACGGAAGTTCGAAACTTGGCGGAAGAGTCAAAACAATCTGCGATTCAAATAAATGAAATGATACAGCATGTCCTCTCCATTGCTGCTGCTGCCGTGGAGAATATCGATAAAGGAAGAAGCGATCTAAAAGAGGGTAAAAGGGTTGTTGATGATGCTGGGCGTGCTTTCCATAAAATTTTAACATCAGTTGAAAAAGTAACATGTCAAATACAAGAGGTTTCCTCATCTGTCCAGCAAATGTCAACAGGAGCTGATCAAGTTGCTGTTTCTATCGGACAATTGGCTGACATCGCCAAAAAGTCATCAGCTCATTCACAAAATGTGGCAGCCTCAACGGAAGAACAACTGGCTGCAATTGAAGAATTTACAGCAACGGCAGAAAATCTCTCAAATGTAGCAAAAAAACTGAGAAACATGATCGGGGAATTTAATGTTTAACATTGTTTTTATCTATTTCCAGCATTCATTGTAAGTTTCATGTTATATTATCTAACAAAATCATTGAACAATGCTGCACTCCTTTCTATATTAATCTTAAATAAAAATTTCATAAAGGTTCCTGATCGATAGGAACAAAAAAGCTGTCTAGGGTTCCGCTGCTGCTTAAGTTTGCAGCAGGTCTGGTCCGAGAGAGAGCGTATAGAAAGCATCAAAAGATGTCTTTCTATAAACACGGAAGGATAAAAGCCTGGGAGATTTCCCTAGGCTTTTATTTTTTTACAACGATCATTAAGAAAAGTCTCAAGGGAGGTATTTTGGATGACTAAAATTTTCAGCAAAACGATCGTACCTGGAGGAAAATGGTCAGGAAAAATCGGAAAAGGAAAGCTTATTCGTTTTACAGCCTTGGAGTCTGGAGCCAATCTTTCGCTTATGATGTATCATGTACATGATCTTTCAGAGCGGTATAACATGCCGGATACATTAAAAGCCCAGCACACATTTCACTTGACAAAGGGAAACGTATTGATGAGCGATAACGGCCGAGTATTGGCCAGCATCACTAGCGACAGCCTTGGCTGGCACGACACTGTTTCAGGCTATACCACAAGGGAAGGAACAGATGAGAAATATGGAAAAACAAGCTATCAAGAATTAAGAAATGACTGGCTCAGAAGCGGAGAAGAGAACTTTGCCATGGAACTTGTAAGAAACGGGCTCAGCCTGCGCGACATGGCTCCTGTCGTCAATCTGTTTTCAAAAGTGAAAACCGACGACAAAGGCAACCTTACCTATTGTTTGGATCATTGCAAAAAAAATGACACAGTAACATTAAGAACAGAAATGGATATTTTGCTGATTGTATCTAATACACCAAATCCGCTTGATCCAAGAACCAACTATCCGTCCGTTCCGGTGGCAATGGAAATGCTTCCGGCAGAGCCTGTCGATTTGAACGATTATTGTGTAAATTATCGTCCTGAAAACCGCCGGGCATTTGAAAATACTTGGGAATATTATGCGCTTTTATAGCATTGGGCAGGAAATTGTTTGAGTACCCAGGCTGATGCCTTTAAAGATCAACATTATAGAAAATACCGATTTAAAAATACGATATGGGGAGGAAAGGAACATGGAAAATATTAAAAAAGTAGAAAGTCCTCGAAAAGAAGAAAATGCAATCTATAACAAAATCATCCCTGCCGGTGAAGGCTGGATGCATGAACTAAAGCCAGGGCAAGTTCTAAGAATTGTCGACTTGGAAGGAAACCAAGCAGTAGATACATTGTTTTACGATGCAGATAATCCGGAGGATCATTACAGTGTAACAGCCACCATTACAGGACAGAAAAATATTTACTTAACAACAGGTTCGGTGCTTCGTTCTGAATCAGGAAATGAATTGCTGAAGATTGTAGCGGATACATGCGGGCGGCACGATACATTAGGCGGTGCTTGCTCAGCACAAAGCAATACCGTCCGATATGCACATGATAAATTGCATATGCACAATTGCCGCGACACGTTTATGCTGCAGTTGTCGAAATATGGGGAGCGTTTTACAAAAAGGGATCTGGCTCCAAATATTAACTTCTTCATGAATGTTCCGGTTACTGAAGATGGTCATTTAGAATTTGCTGATGGAATCTCTTATGCCGGAAGTTATGTGGAATTATTATCCCTTCGGCGGACATTGGTGCTGATCAGCAACTGCCCGCAATTAAACAATCCTTGCAATGCTTACAATCCAACAAAAATACAAGTGCTGATTTGGGATAAATAAACAGAATCAACTAGGATACGGATGCGTCAGGGGGGAGAACAAAAATGTTTAAAAAAATTCTGATTGCCAATCGCGGGGCAATAGCCGTCCGGATTGAACGGACGCTTCGCAAGCTTGGAATTCTATCGGTTGCTATATATACAAAGGTGGATCAAGACAGTTTACATGTAGACGAAGCAGATGAAGCTATTTTAATAGGAGAAGGCCCGGTCAAAGACAGCTATTTGAATGGAAATTTAATCATAAAAGCTGCCATTGAGTCAGGAGCCGATGCCATTCATCCCGGATATGGATTTTTAAGTGAAAACGCAGATTTTGCCCGCTTGTGCGAACAAAATGGAATTACGTTTATCGGACCTTCACCTGAACAGATGGAGATATTCGGATTAAAGCATTCTGCCAGAGAAATTGCAAAAAAAGCCAATGTTCCTTTATTGCCGGGAACGGACCTCATCACCGATTTGGATGAGGCGGTAAAACAAGCTGAACATATTGGTTATCCAATTATTTTAAAAAGCACGGCAGGAGGCGGAGGTATCGGAATGCGCGTTTGCGAAAATGAACAGCATTTGCGCTCGGCATTTGAGGCGGTACGTCGTCTTGCTGAAACAAATTTTAAAAATAAAGGCGTTTTCCTGGAGAAATATATCGCTAGAGCACGCCATATAGAAGTTCAAATTTTTGGAAATCGATTTGGTGAAGTGGTAGCTTTAGGCGAACGAGACTGCTCTATTCAGCGCCGCAATCAAAAAGTTGTGGAAGAAAGTCCGGCCCCTCTTTTGTCCCAGGAAGTCAGAAAAGGAATGTTCGCAGCCGCCATCCGATTGGCGGAAGAAGTTGGATACCGGAGTGCAGGCACCGTTGAGTTTTTATATGATCCTGAAACAAGCTCCTTTTACTTTCTTGAAGTGAATACAAGACTTCAAGTGGAGCATGGTGTAACAGAAGAGGTCTTTGGCATCGATCTTGTTGAATGGATGATACGTGAAGCAGCAGATGATCTGCATGAATTGCATTCCTTGGTTAAAGAGCCGAAAGGGCATAGCATTCAAGCGCGTATTTATGCGGAAGATTGTTTGCATGAGTTTCGGCCGAGCGCCGGACAGATTGATGAGGCAAAATTTCCTAAAACAGCTCGAACGGAAACGTGGGTAAGAAACGGAATCACGGTTACGACTCTTTATGATCCAATGCTGGCGAAAGTGATTGTTCGTGGAAAAAACAGGGAAGAGGCGATCGGAAAACTCATACAAGCGCTAAACGAAACGAAATTGTACGGTATTACAACCAATCTCCACTACTTGAAAGCTTTATTGAAGGAAAAGGATTTTATAAAAGGAAATGTATACACCCGTTTATTAAACCATTTTCAACCTAGAGAACATGCACTGGAAGTATTGGACGGAGGAATTCAAACAACTGTTCAGGATTGGCCCGGACGCATTAAATATTGGAGCGTAGGTGTGCCGCCTTCCGGTCCAATGGACCAGCTCTCGTTCCGGATTGGAAATAAACTTCTCGGGAACAGAGAAGGCGCCCCTGGTCTTGAAATGACATTGCTCGGGGGATCTTATCGTTTTCGAGATGATATATGGTTTTGTATTACAGGTGCCGATATGCAGGCTAAGCTTGACGATCAGCCCGTGCCGATGTATGAACCTGTTTTGGCAAAAAAGAACCAAGTATTATCATTTGGTGAAGCGAAAAGGGGAATGCGGACTTATTTATTAGTAGCAGGCGGTTTTGACATGCCTGAAGTTTTAGGAAGCTCCTCCACATTTACGCTCGGCGGATTCGGCGGCCATGGCGGACGCGCCTTGCGCACTGGCGATGTGCTTTTGGTCAACCGGGGGGCTGTTGTCAAAAAAACGAAGGGGCTTCCAGCTGAATATAGACCGATCATGACGAATAAATGGACGATAGGCGTCATTCCGGGCCCTCATTGTACAAGCGAATTTTTGCAGCCGGATTATTTGCAGCAATTAACTGAAACAGAATGGGAAGTGCATTTTAACAGTTCGCGCACAGGCGTCCGGTTAATGGGCCCAGCGCCGAAATGGGCAAGAGAAGACGGCGGAGATGCAGGTTTGCATCCATCAAATATTCATGATAACGCTTATGCAGTGGGATCGCTTGATCTAACAGGCGATATGCCGATTTTACTGGGACCTGATGGACCTAGTTTAGGAGGATTTGTCTGCCCAGTTACGACGGCTTCAGCTGAGTTTTGGAAAATTGGGCAATTGCATCCGGGCGATATCGTCAAGTTTCATTTGTTGTCATTGGAAGAAGCGGCGGAACTTCGAAAAAAACAAGAAATGTTTATGCAAAAAATTGAAAATGGCAGTTTGTACGGATTTCAACCTTCTCAACTTCCTGCCATTAATCCAAAAATTACAGCCGACGATTCAATTTTGGCTCAAGAACAAACATCTCGAAACATTCCAATTACGATTCGTTCAAGCGGCGACGAAAATTTGCTGATTGAGTACGGTTCAATGGATTTAGACCTGCTGTATCGGTTTCAAGTACATGCTTTAATGCAAGCGATACAACAAAAAGGCAACATCCCTTTCCTTGATTTAACGCCGGGCATTCGGTCTTTGCAAGTGCACATTGACCCATCGAAAATGTCCGTTCGCGAGGCTTGTCAAAAAATTTTAGAAATTGATCGCGAGCTTCCGCCGCTGGAATCGATAAAAGTCCCTTCACGTATTGTTCGGCTGCCTCTTTCCTGGGATGATCCGGCTACTCAATTGGCCATTGAACGCTACCAGAAAAACGTCCGTTCCGATGCTCCGTGGTGTCCGAGTAATTTGGAATTCATCAGGCGCATAAATGGCTTAAAAAGCATTGATGATGTAAAGAAAATTGTATTTGATGCAAAATATCTTGTTTTAGGATTAGGCGACGTCTATCTTGGCGCTCCAGTAGCCATCCCAATTGATCCTCGGCACCGTTTAGTCACAACAAAATATAACCCTGCCCGGACTTGGACGCCTGAAAATGCGGTAGGAATTGGCGGTTCGTATTTATGTATATATGGAATGGAAGGTCCTGGAGGCTATCAATTTGTCGGCCGGACGATTCAAATGTGGAATAAATTCCGGACAACGAAGAGTTTTGAACAAGGAAAACCTTGGCTATTGCGGTTTTTCGATCAAATTCAGTTTTACCCAGTAGATGCGGAACAGTTGCTGCAATTGCGGGAAGATTTTCTTAGAGGAAGGTTTGAAGTGGAAATAACAGAAACAACGTTTGATCTTGGCGAATATTTAAAATTCTTGGATTCGATCAAAGATAGTGCCGAAACTTTCCGCATGCGGCAGCAGGAAGCTTTTCAAGCAGAGCGAGAACGGTGGAAGAAGCTAGGATTGGCGGAATATATATCAGAGCATGAACCAATGAAAGAAGGGCAAGAGGAAAATATCCCTCCAGGTGCTGAGGTTGTTCGTTCTTCCATGCCTGGAAGTGTATGGAAAGTTCTTGTGTCTCCTGGACAGCAAGTTAAGAAAGGCGATGTTCTGATGATTGAAGAAAGCATGAAAATGGAGTTTCCGCAGCTGGCCCCGTGCGATGGACAAATAGTAAATGTTTACGTGAAACCAGGGGACGAGGTGCAATCAGGACAATTGATTGTCAGCATTTTAAAGCAGAAAGAACGAGAGGAGGTTCTCAAATGAAATCGGTCAAACATTTTCCTCAACCTTTGACGATTGCGCGGTTGAGAGAGATGTACCTTAACAATGAATTGACTCCCGAAGAAGTAGTCGTTGAAATCATTCATCGAGTTAAACAAGATGAGGATATGAATATATGGATTACCCCTCCGGCAATGGAAAGAATTCAGCCTTATCTAGACAGGCTTGCTTCACTGGATCGGAAAAGCTTGCCATTATGGGGAATTCCATTTGCTATTAAAGACAACATTGATTTAGCCGGGGTTCCGACAACTGCAGCTTGCCCCCAATATGCTTATATACCAGAAAAAAGCGCAACAGTGGTTGAGCGGTTAATCGCAGCAGGTGCGATCCCATTAGGAAAAACAAATTTAGATCAGTTTGCCACTGGGCTTGTCGGTACAAGAAGTCCTTATGGAGAAACGAAAAATGCCTTAAAAGAAGAACTGATCAGCGGGGGATCAAGCTCTGGATCTGCGGTGGCCGTTGCACGAGGCCATGCAGCGTTTGCACTCGGAACGGACACTGCTGGGTCCGGACGAGTGCCGGCAGCCTTAAATCGCTTAGTCGGATTTAAGCCGAGCAGGGGAGCCTGGCCGACCGCTGGAGTAGTTCCGGCTTGCGCAAGCCTTGATTGTGTGACAGTTTTTGCGCACAATTTGCAGGATGCATTGGAAGTTGATCGAATTGTGCGCGGCGAGGATGAAACAGATCCTTGGTCACGCTATTTCCCGAACGTATCGCCGAAAAGTCCGAGCAAAATTTGTTTGCCGAAACAACCGCTTTCGTTTTTTGGCCCATTTCGTGAAGGATATAGGAATGCATGGATGAAAACGATGAAAAGATTGGAACGTTTGCGTCTTCCGATTGAGTATATCGATTATGATTTGTTTTCCGAAGCGGCGTCTCTTCTTTATGAAGGTCCTTGGGTGGCGGAAAGATGGGCGGATTTAGGTGATTTTGTGAAAGCAAATACAGAAGATGTGTTTTCCGTTACGGAAAAAGTCCTTTCTTCCGGAGCTTCTCCTGATCATACGGCAGCATCAGCTTTTCAAGCGATGCACAGGATCCAATCAATCAAGCATAAAGTGAAAAAATTGTTAAAAGATGCAGTATTAGTTTTGCCTACTTGTGGCGGTACTTGGACGCGCGAACAAGTTAGGCTCGATCCGATTCGCACAAATAACGAAATGGGAAAATACACCAATCACTGTAATCTTTTGGATCTGTCGGCAATCGCCATTCCGGCAGAGGATGCGGAAGCAAATGTTCCTTTTGGCATGACGATGTTTTCGCTGGCAGAACAGGAAGGATTGATATTCGGACTTGCTTCTCAATTTTTAGGAGAGATTCTAACAGAAAATTTTCAACCGCAAAAAAATACGACTTTTGTTGCCGTCTGCGGTTTGCATATGAGAGGGTTTCCGCTCGAAAATGAAATGCATCAATTCGGCGGCAAATTCGTATGTGAAGCAACAACTGCTCCTAATTACCGGCTGTATAAGCTGCCTACGGATCCTGCCAAACCTGGGCTTATCAAAACAAACCACAATGGCGCCTCCATTCAATTGGAGATATGGGAAATGCCATTAGCTTCATTTGGTGCTTTTACAGCATCTATTCCAGAACCTTTAAGTATAGGAACAGTAGAACTGATCAACGGAAACAAAGTGCCGGGCTTTCTTTGTGAAGCGTATATAGCCAATCAAGCGGAGGATATTACAGCTTTTGGAGGATGGCGTTCCTATTGCCTGAAAGAACTCAATTCATAATACAAAAGCCGTCAAACATGTTGGCGGCTTTTTCACGTTCAAGCGCAAAATTCTAATTTTAAGAGATTGACAGGATGGAGTGACTGAACTATTTAGATAAAATCGACGTGTACGTACAGTGTATTAGGAGACAGAAAGTTAGCTGCATACTTCTGTTTTGTTTATTTTTTAAACTGTAAAATACGACTTTTACCTCTGCTGGTTACTTGAATATTGAAAATACCAATGTATCAATTCATTTCCAAATTGCTTGAAAAAATAGTATTTCCTCTTAGTTAGATTTATTACATAAAATTTTAAAATATTGTATTTAAATTACAATTTTGGTAAAATTACTATATATTGTAAAAATAACTAGGGGGTGTGGGAATTTATAAAAATTAAGAAAACTATTTTTTTTATAATATTCTTCATCTTCTTAGCTTCATGCAATCATCAATTATCCTATGATCAAAAAATTGATTGTAATCAGAATTGGGCTCTATGCTCCATACAGAAGGAATATGCTGATCCTAACTCTTTAACAGACACACCTATAAAAATTGCCATTATTGATAGTGGAATTGATGAAGAAAAGGCTCGTGTCAAAGTATCAAAAAGGTTCAACGAGAAAAATAATCAAATAGATTCATACGGACATGGTACAGCGGTTGCTAGTATCATTAGAGAATGGAGAAATCATTACTCAACATTTTGATGTAGTGTTGCAAGAAATTGACGGCACCGATTTTATTGCAACACTCATTGATCAAGATACTGGAGAATCTTACCAGATCAATACCATTGATGCTCAAGCTTCGGTTCTGCCGGCGGTTATAATCGGAGTAGTTGCAAAACATGGAATCAAGTATGCCATAAAAAAATTTGGAAAAAAACTTATCGTTAAGTCGATAAAAAGCTCTAAAGCCGTTCTTAACACATTTGCAAAGGCAGCCGTTAAAGCAGCAAAAAGTAAAGTTTCCAAATTCAATGTAAGTAATAAGCATTTAAAAAATGCTGGAGGTAATTTTTCTAAATTCAATACTACTGATAAAAGCCAAATACGTAATTGGGTTAAAGAAGGATTAAATTCTAAGAACGCATCTTATTCTTTAAATCCAGAGGAAGAAAAAAAGAATGCGGATTTGTCATTTGTAGTTATAGCGGACCTTGGTAAAGTAATAGGTACAAAAGGTCAGAAAAAATAAAAATTGTAGTAGGGTGGGATGGTGAAATATGGACAGCATATCCAATCAATTAGAGTTTGTCTATCACTTTACAACCGATGAATCTTACATTCCTAAAAAGTGGAAAAAAGATTCTGCTATCGTACTTAGAGTTGATGGAGATTTTGACATAAAAGTAGATGGAATCTCCTATTTCCGAGATGATATCGCATTGTTGGAGTTTTATTTATACCTAGAGAGATGGCTCGCCATTATCGAAAGTGGCAAATATGATATCCCGGAATTTCATTATTATACTCTTGAAATTGACGAAGATGAGCCGTTAATTTCAATCATCCCTTTTGACAATAACGATAAGGCTCGACTCACTTCTATTTGGAGAAAGGAACCGTTTGATCCTGTATTTAAGATGGATTATATAGTGAACCAATTGACAGAATTACGCGATCAATTAAAAAAAGATATCGAGGCACATTATAACATTTCAGTAGAACCGTTTATTGATAAATTTCCGATAAAAGCTTTAGCAGTTGTAGACAAAAAAAAGGGTAAGACGAAATGGCTTTAGTCATTGAACGTTACTTGTTAAAGACTATGTCAATGTTTGTAGTTGATAACATTTCTTGGGGCTGCCTATTATTTTTGAAGCCCCATTTATTTTTTCAAAAAGTGTCCGAATTATGCTAATTCAACACTACTGATAAAAGCCAAGTACGCAATCGAATGAAAAGGATTCAATTCTATAAATCCAGAGGTAGAAACAAAGAATGCTGATTTATCATTGTAGTGATAACCACTCGGTAAAACATAGGTACGAAAGAGTAATAGGGGATGGGATGGTGAAATATGGACAGCATATCCAGTCAAATAGAATTTGTCTATCACTTTACAACCGATGAATCTTATATTCCTAAAAAGTTGAAAAAGAATGCTGCCATTGTGCTTAGAGTTAGTGGAGATTTTGACATAAAAGTAGATGGAATCTCCTATTTCCGAGATGATATCGCATTGTTGGAGTTTTATTTATACCTAGAGAGATGGCTCGCCATTATCGAAAGTGACAAATATGATATCCCGGAATTTCATTATTATACTCTTGAAATTGACGAAGATGAGCCGTTGATTTCAATCATCCCTTTTGACAATAACGATAAGGCTCGACTCACATCTATTTGGAGAAAGGAACCGTTTGATCCTGTATTTAAGATGGATTATATAGTGAACCAATTGACAGAATTACGCGATCAATTAAAAAAAGATATCGAGGCACATTATAGTATTTCAGTAGAACCGTTTATTGATAAATTTCCCATTAGAGCTTTAGCTGTCATCGATAAAAAGAGAGGCAAGAAGAAATGGTTTTAATATTCTGTAAAAAATTAGGGATACAAATCCTTTAGAGTATAGGAACAGTAGAACTGATCAACGGAAACAAAGTGTCGGGCTTTCTTTTGGAAGGCGTATATCGCCAATCGATTCGAGGATATTACAGATTTTGGAGGATGGCGTTCCTATTGCCGAAAAGAAGCCGAATCATAATGGCAAAAGTGGCTGTCAAAGTAGTCGATTTTTTCGGCTTATAGGTGCCCTTTCAATATTCAATGTTTATGTTTTTCGTTTCCAAAAGATTTTGGCTTTCTGGACAACTGCTTTTCCTATGTTTCCCTATCTTGATCATGTCCTTCGGGAATCTTATGAAGGACTTTTTCTATGCACGCCATTTTCATTCTGTCCTTCAAAAGTTATGACGGACATTCAGTATATGCAATTTCCTTTTTTTGGATTCCATCACCTCCATGAAGGACGTTTATAAATTTTATTAGATTATTTTTGTCCTTCACAGTTGTATTTCTTCAAAATCCATCTCAGTTCGGATTCTAAAATCAAATCAGTGAACCTTTAAGTAATAAAAAAAGGTTTCTGCCTTTTTGTTCATCTCAACATTTATTAAATGGAGAGATGCTTCCAAAAGTTTGAACAACTTTTGTGAAGCATCCTCCTGTTTTAATTATGTGGTTTAAATATTTTTAACATAGTTTTCATATCATCATTGTCACTAACGATGTTTCACTTGTGAGTTAGACAGAAATTTAAAACGATACTGAACTTTTTTCTTGTTTGATCCGTATTAAAAGATGAGAGGAGGAAAATACATGACGTTGAAGCTAGAGCAAGTGACGAAAAAATTTGGCGATTTCACCGCTGTGGATAAGCTGTCTTTATCCATTCCGGAAAAAGAAATGTTTGGTTTTTTAGGGGCAAACGGTGCCGGAAAAACGACAACATTTCGCATGATTTTAGGGCTGCTGGCACCAACTGAAGGAACCATTACATGGAATGGAGAAAAAATTGATTATAGCACGAGCCCGTATATCGGATATTTGCCCGAAGAGCGGGGATTGTACCCGAAATTAAAGGTAAAGGATCAGATTGTCTATTTAGCCAGATTAAGAGGGATGAACAAAAAAGATGCGCTGAAGGAGCTGGCAAATTGGCTCGAACGGTTTAAAGTGCCGGAGTACGCTGAAAAAAAAGTCGAAGAGCTGTCGAAAGGAAACCAGCAAAAAATTCAATTTATTGCTGCTGTCATACATAAACCGAAGCTGCTCATCTTGGATGAACCGTTTAGCGGATTGGATCCGGTCAATGTTGAGCAATTGAAAGAGGCTGTCATTGATTTGAAAAATGCCGGTACATCCATTGTGTTTTCCAGCCATCGGATGGAGCACGTTGAGGAATTATGTGAACATTTATGCATATTACATAGGGGAAGCCCTGTAGTTCATGGGTCGCTCAAAGAAATTAAACGTTCCTTTGGCAAAAAAAATCTCGTGATTCATGCGGATTTTGATCTCAATTTCTTGAAGGATTTCCCAGGTGTCGTAAAAGCCAAGACAACAGTTGAAGGGATTCAATTGCAAATTGAAAGAGAAGAGACCGCACAACAATTGTTACAGGAGATTGTCGATAAAGGATTTATTCGCAAATTCCAAATAGAAGAGCCTTCATTACATGATATTTTTATAGAGAAAGTGGGTGCGGCCTATGCATAACTTTTGGACTGTTTTGTTCCACACTTATTTTACCAAACTAAGATCGAAGCAATTTATCATTTCCACGGTTATTACATTGCTTATTATTCTAGTTTTGGGAAACATATCAAAAATTATTGATTTTTTTAATTCTGGTGAAAATCAAGAACGCCTTGCAGTCATTGATCAATCAAATTCTTTATTTGAACCGTTTAAAAAGCAATTAAAAGAAGTTAATCCGGACATTCAATTGCAAAAAACTAATGCTTCCGAAGAAGAGCTGAAAAAGAATGTATTAAATGATGAGATCAAAGGGTATCTCGTTTTATCTTTAAATGATGAAAACCGGCCGATGGCGGTATATAAAGCAGCGTCTCTTGCAGACTCAACCGTTCCAAACGATTTGCAATATGCCCTCCAACAAGTGAGCATGGTATGGACAGCAGGTCAATTGAAATTGACGCAAGAGGAACTGATGAAGCTGAATGCGCCAGTATCTTTTGAAATGGAAGCGTTGAATGCCAACGCAAAAACGGTGGAAGAATTGAATCAAGCGAGAGGTCTCGTATATGTACTTTTATTTGTAATATATTTTGCAGTGATCATGTATGCAAATATGATTGCGATGGAGGTAGCAGTAGAAAAATCTTCTAGAGTGATGGAAATTTTAATTTCCAGTGTTCCTCCTATTACACAAATGTTTGCGAAAATTTTAGGTGTTGCTCTATTGAGTTTAACGCAGCTTGCCTTATGGCTTATTGTCGGCTACGTTTCCATTAAACAGAATTTAGAATCGATGGATGGAGGATTTTTCTCTTTCTTTGGATTCCAAAACACGTCGTTGTCGACCATTCTATATGCAGTCATTTTCTTTATTTTAGGCTATTTATTATATGCGACGATGGCTGCCTTTCTAGGCTCGCTGGTCAGTCGTATAGAAGATGTTCAGCAGTTGATCACTCCGATGATTTTAACGGTTGTGGCGGGCTTTATGCTAGCGATATTTGGTTTGAGCAATCCGGAAGCTTCCTATGTTACGATCACATCATACATTCCGCCGTTTACCCCGATGCTGATGTTTTTGCGGGTTGGAATGCTGGATCTTCCAATTTGGGAGCCGCTTTTAGGAATCGGTTTATTAATAGCATCCATTGCTATATTAGCTGTCTTCGGGGCAAGAGTTTACAAAGGCGGCGTATTGATGTACGGAAAATCCAATGCGCTTAAAGATATTAAAAAAGCTTTACAGCTATCGAAAAATAAATAAAGAAGACATTACGCAAAATGGTTTTCTTTTGATTTTGAGCAGATAATAATAAACGTAGCAAGCAGCCCGATTCCTATATACTAGGAGTTTGGCTGCTTAATTTTTTGGAAGCTTTGATAATGATGAAAATGAGTCAATTTCTGCGCAGTATTTTTTCTCAACTACCGAAGTTGGGGGATCTCCCTTTTGCATTTTCGATTATTCCTGCAAATATTCGCTTCTTGACGATGTGATTTTTAATAGTAAAGAGAAAATCCCCAGTCAATCAAGACATTTATTGTAATTGAAAGCGGTTTAAAATTTTTTGAAGATGTATGACAGCATCGGAAAGAATAACTGATTCCTTTGCAAGCTCATGGATCCCTTCAATATGTTCCTCCAATGCTGCCGTTGTTTCGTTGACTGTGTTGGTGAAATCATGTGCGATTAAGTTTACATTTTCTATTAAACCTTTTAAATTGTTGCCGTTTTCACGAATGTTTATGACGTTTTCTCGATTATGCTTTAACAGAGAATGAATGTCTGAAAACATTCGCTTAAATGTCTGCATGCTTTCTTTTGTTCCAGATATAGACAAGGAAGCTTGATCAACACTTTCTTCATTTTTTTTGACGGCAGTAACGGCATGAGCTAAATCATTTCTCGTTTCTTCCAACGAAGATAAAATTTTAGCCGCAAAAGAATTTGTATCATCTGCCAGTTTGCTCACTTCTGCAGCTACAATCGCAAAGCCTTTTCCAGATTCACCTGCTCTCGCTGCTTCAATGGAAGCATTTAATGCTAAAAGGTTCGTTTGCTTGGCAATTGCTGTGATCGCAGAAGCCATTTCCATCGCTTGATCCGCTTTTTTGGATACCATTTGGATGAGAGAAGTTGCCTTTTTCGTGTCATTTTCAATATTTAGCATAAGCTGTTCCGTTTTTTCAATCATTTGTTGCCCTTCATCTGCTGAACGCATCGTTGATTGAGCGTATTCAACAACACGTTCAATTTCCGATCCCATATTTGATACACCTTCTATCATCGAATTTGCCAGTTCGCTAACTTTTTTAAACGAATCGGTCTGCTGTTTGGAGCCTTCGCGGAACACTTCCATTGTTGCAGCAACTTCATCAAAAATTTCCGATAAGCGATTCGCTTCTTTTTTTTGATCTTGACTGACCTTCTTGACAGTTTTGACGGCATTGGCAAACTCGCTTAAAATCGACCGGATTCCAAAAATAATTTTATTGATTTCATAACCTATTTGATGAAACTCATTGCGTTTGCCGACAATATCTACTTCGACATGAAGGTTGCCTGATGATACAGTACGAGTGACGTTATACCATTGTCTAAGATTAGAAGTGAACGAGCGGTAAACAAAGAAGCTGTTTACTGCACTGGCGCAAATAGTTACGAAAAATAAAATAATTGCTTGACGAAAAGATAATTGCATAAATAAAGCTGTCATGAGGCAAAGAAAGCTTGGCAAAAACGATAGCATGGCAAAATTCATTTGCAAATACGGGCGATGAATGAGTCTTCCTAACCGGATATTATAACGTTTTCCAGTACTGTCTGTAACGAGCGGACAGCTCGCATCAACAAGAATTTCTCCTGTATCACGGATATACAGCTGCAAAAGCGGTTCTTTTGTTGTAGCGGCTTTTTTGCCGACCTCATCCGAAAATACTCTTCCTTCACGAAGGCGATTGGTATGTAGCGGAGAATATCCTGTTTCATCTACGACCAAAAAATATTCGTCTTGGTCCAGCCTTTCATCGAACGTTTTTCGAATTTTGTCGAGCTGTTCGGTTAGCGGAAGCTGAGGATCTAGCTGTTTCTTAATGATATCGCTTACATGCACGACTTTTTTGAGTGCTTGTTGAGCAGCTTTTTTCTTTATTAAACGGCTCATACTTCTCCCTCCCCTTACTACAAATGTATACCCCATTTACAGAATTTTCAATAATTATTTGCTAAAAATTTAATTTCTAGTAAAAAAGGAACAAATGTTCTGTTTTTTATAGATTCAAAATTTAGTATTTGATATAATGAAAATGCAATAGAACGGTAGACTCAAGGGTGGTTGGCATTTACCCCGTACAGAAAGGGGGTGTGCCGATGACAGTATTCGAAGCGTTAATGTTTGCGATCAGTTTTTCAAGCCTTATAATTACAATGCTGTCAAATCCGCAAAAAAAATAATCCACCCTTGAGTTGATAGCAGTGGTGGATTATTTTTTACCTGCTGCCTGATCCCCTTGAAGGGAACCGTCTGTTGCAGGGCCAAAGGTGTCGCAGCACCTTTGGTCGTCTGGTTGTTGATGCAATTTTTCAACTTCATTATACATTATTCCCCTCGTCTTGTAAAAGAGAGCAACTATATGATCCTGCCTGATTATATTCCCTTCATATTTTGATCCCTTTTTTTTTATGTTGATTTACCTTTTATTTTTCCCTTGATTGAAAAATCCCAAAATAATAGACGTGAAATCAACAAGTAAACAATATACGTTTCAAATCTTAGCTATAAATAAAATATTCAAAACAAAAAAACAAAAATAAAAAAATATATTCAATAATAAACAATCATATGTTATATTTAAAATAAATAAAAACAAAAATGGAGGTCAACAAATGGTCAAAAGTTTGTGGGATTCAGAAAAAGCTAAGAAATTGTCGGAAGGTTTAGAACAGTTAGTCTACCGTTCCAATTTAATCGGAGCTGATCGCGCTGTATGCAACTGGGGCGGAGGCAACACTTCAATGAAAACAATTGAAAGCGATTTCCGCGGCCGTGAAATTGAAGTCATGTGGGTAAAAGGAAGCGGTTCAGATTTAGCGACAATGAAAGCGCACAATTTTACAGGACTTAAATTGGACGATATCCGCCCGCTTATAGAACGAGATGAAATGTCCGACGAAGAAATGGTAGCTTATTTATCTCATTGCATGATTGATCACAAGCATCCACGCCCTTCGATTGAAACTTTGCTGCACGCATTTCTTCCGTTCAAGCATGTTGATCACACGCATCCTGATGCGATTATCAGCATTTGCTGTGCGGACAACGGAAAGCAAATTGCTGAGGAGATTTACGGCAACCGATTTGTTTGGGTGCCTTACGTGCGTCCTGGATTTACGCTTTCCAAAATGATTGCTGAAGGCGTGAAAAACAACCCGAATGCAGAGTTAGTGTTGATGGAAAAACACGGCTTAGTCACATGGGGCGATACTTCAGAGGAATGCTATGCAAAAACGATTTCTATTATTAATGAAGCTGAAAACTATATAAAAGAGCGAATCGATGAAGAAAAAGCATTTGGCGGATTAAAATATAAAGCCCTTTCCAAAGATGAAAGAAAAGAAATCCTAGCGGAAATACTGCCAGTTATTCGTGGTGCTGTAAGCGATGAAAGAAAAATGATTTTAACTTGGGATGACGGAGAGGATGTTCTTCAGTTTGTTAACAGTCGAAACGCAAAAGAACTTTCTCAAATAGGCGCAGCATGCCCTGATCATTTAGTTCACACGAAGCGGGTTCCTTTATACATCGAATGGGATCCGCAAACAGAAAATAAAGAGCAATTAAAGGAAAAAATAAAAGAAGGAGTTTCCAATTATAAAAAAGACTACAAAGCTTATTTTGAGCGGAACAAAAACGAAGGGGACAAAATGTTTGAAGCTGCCCCTAGAGTAATCTTAATTCCTGGTATTGGAATGGTGAATACAGGGAAAAACGAAAAAATGTCAAGGATCAGCGGAGCTCTTTATCATCGCGCCATCGCTGTCATGAAAGGGACAGATGCGATCGGGAAGTTCGTCTCATTAAACGAAAATGAGTCTTATAATGTAGAATATTGGCCGCTTGAGCTCTACAAATTAACGCTTGCTCCGCCAGAAGCAGAATTTTCGCGCAAAGTGGCTTTTGTCACAGGCGGTGCAGGAGGAATTGGCAGTGCGACGTGCCGACGTCTAGCCAGCGAAGGCGCACATGTTGTTATCGCTGATTTAAACATCGAAGGAGCAGAGGAAAAAGCTAAAGAAATTAACGAAAAATATGGCGAAAATCGTGCAATTGCCGTCAAAATGGACGTAACAAAAGAGGAAGAAGTGCAAGCTGCCTTTAAAGAAGCTGCCCTTGCCTTCGGCGGAGTCGATATTATTGTCAACAACGCTGGACTTGCTACATCCAGTCCGTTCGATGAAACAACTTTGCAAGAATGGAATTTAAATATGAACGTTCTTGGTACAGGATACTTTTTAGTAGCTCGCGAAGCGTTTAAACAAATGAAGACGCAAGGTATTGGCGGGAATATGGTATTTGTTGGCTCGAAAAATTCAATTTATGCTGGAAAGAATGCGGCTGCTTACAGTGCTGCAAAGGCGCTTGAAACTCATTTGGCAAGATGTATTGCTGCTGAAGGCGGCCAATACGGAATACGTGTAAACTCCGTTCTTCCGGATGCCGTTCTTCAAGGCTCTGCAATATGGGATTCCAAGTGGCGTGAAGAGCGTGCAAGAGCTTATGGAATTTCACCGGATGAATTAGAAGATTATTATAAAAAACGAACAACATTATTAGTAAATGTGTATCCTGAAGACATTGCAGAGGCGATTGCATTTTTTGCATCTTCTAAAGCTGAAAAAACAACAGGATGCATGATCACAGTTGACGGAGGTGTTCCAGCGGCATTTACTAGATAATCTTTCGACAATACAAAAGAGCAATAGCCTATTGGCCATTGCTCTTCATGAAAATTCTCCACATAACAGTTATCGGTTATTATAACGAATTCGTGAATAAGAAAGATTTAATCATTGCAGCAGGTCATCCCCCTTCAACAACGTACGGAGACTTAACCATCAGGAGGCTTCCGGAAAGCGGAAAAGGGCATAAAAACCTTTTCCGCTTTAAAAGATAATAGATGCGCTGTGAGAAAACTGCTTTGAGCCTGATGCGCTAAAAATATTGGTGACAATGATTTAATGATTCATTTTATAATGTGGTATATTATTTTCTGGCAGCGCTTGAAATCTTTAGGACATATTGGGGTAATGTGGTATATTATTTTCTGATAACTATTGAAAAACTTTTGAACATATTGGGGGGACGTGCAAGGTGCTTGTAGCCGAAAGACATAGGAAAATAGTTGAAATCGTTAACAAAAAATTAAGTGTACGAGTATCGGAGCTTAGCAAAATGTTTTCAGTCACGGAGGAGACGATACGAAGAGATTTAGAAAAGCTGGAAAAGGAAGGGAGGCTTCTGCGCAGCCACGGGGGAGCGGTCAGCATTGAAAGAGACCAGCAGCTCGAATTGTCCTATTTAGAACGTGAAGTCACAAATGCCAAAGAAAAAAAAGCGATAGCAGCAGAAGCAGTCAAGCTCATACAGCCAGGAGACCAGATTGTTTTAGATGCAAGTTCGACGGCATGGTATATGGCAAAGGAACTGCCGAATGTACCACTAACAGTTATAACAAATTCCATTAGAGTAGCAATTGAATTAAGTGTCAAAGATCAAATAAAGGTAATGTCAACCGGCGGAATGCTCTCTTCAAAATCATTATCGTATATTGGTCCTCTCGCAGAACGATCTTTGGAAACATACCATGTCAATAAAGCTTTCCTATCCTGCAAAGGTGTGCATCTTGAAGGCGGTCTCAGCGATTCGAATGAATGGCAAGCATTAATAAAAAAGCAAATGATGGAGATAGCAGATAAAACCATTTTACTAGTTGACTCCAGCAAGTTTGGCGTTCGGACGTTCGCTTTAATCAATCATATTGAGAAAGTGGACGAAATTATTACAGATTCCAATATCCATCCAGCATATAAAAAAGAGTTTGAAGGAAAAAACACAAAAATCACAATCGTTCCTTTATCGTAAAAGGAGTCAAATTGTTTCAAAATAAAACAAAAAAAACAAAAAATTTTTTATAATAACACTCTTTATTTTTTTTGGTATATTTGATAATATAAAAACAAACAAAAATAAACAAAGGTTGTGTAAGCGTTGTTAAAAGGTATTCCAAAGAATCTTTCTCCTGAGCTGTTAAAAATTTTGATGGAAATGGGCCATGGTGACGAAATTGTCATTGCAGACGGGAATTTTCCGGCAGCAAATTTTGCTCAAAGATTGGTTCGAGCTGACGGACATGGTGTTCCTGAGCTGTTGGATTCTATCTTAGATTTGTTTCCGTTGGATACTTTTGTGGATAAACCGGTGGCTCTCATGCAAGTAGTAAACCAAAATGAAAGCAAACCGGCCATTTGGGACGAATATAAAAAACTTCTGGAGAAAAAATGTTCCGAACCATGGGATATAGAATTTATGGAGAGATTCAGCTTTTATGAAAGAGCCAAAAATGCTTATGCAATTATCGCAACGAGCGAGAGTGCGCTTTATGCCAATATCATTTTAAAAAAAGGTGTCATTTCATAATAGATTTCATTGGGAAACTAGTACATTTTCCGTTCAAGATGGAAGCGATAGGATGGTGGAGACAATATGGTGCAAAAATTTATTCTTGCTCATGATCTTGGGACAAGCGGAAATAAATCCACATTAATATCGCCGGACGGTGAAATCATAGCTCATACTACCTATCAATATTCCACCATTTTTTTGAAGCAGCATTGGGTTGAACAAAATCCGAATGATTGGTGGGATGCCGTGGCAAATGCATCAAAACAACTTATTTCAGAAGCAAAAATTGATCCGAAACAAATTGCATGCATTACGTTCAGCGGCCAGATGATGGGGGCTGTCCCAGTCAATCATAAAGGAGAAGCTGTAAGAAATGCAATTATTTGGGCTGATATGCGTTCGGCGCAAAAAACAGAAGCAATTGCAGAAAAGATAGGAATGAAAGAACACTATGAAATTACTGGAAACAGATTATCCCCATCCTATTCTGCAGCAAAAATTAATTGGATTCAAGAAAATGAACCAGCTGTTCATAAAGAAACATTTAAATATTTACAAGCAAAAGATTATATAATTGCTAAACTAACGGGTAAATTTGCCACCGACTATTCTGATGCAAGCGGCACGAATCTATTAAATATTAAAAAGAAAGAGTGGTCGGAAGAATTAATAAAATTATGGCAAATTGATGATGAAAAATTGCCTGAGATTTTGCCTTCAACAGCGGTTGTTGGTGAAGTTCATTCAAAGGCGGCGGAAGAAACAGGTCTGATGCCTGGTACACCTGTTGTAATGGGCGGTGCAGATGGGTGCTGTGCTGCATTAGGTGCAGGTGCGATTGATGAGGGAGATATTTTTAATTACATTGGCTCTTCTTCCTGGATCTCATTTTCGTCATCTCGTCCAGTTTTTGATCAAGAAATGCGGACATTCAATTTTATCCATTTGGATGAAAATAAATATATTCCCATCGGAACGATGCAAGCAGCAGGGACTTCCTTTCAATGGTTAAGAGACATACTGTTTCAAGACGTTTTGAAAACGGATGCAGCGAAGAATATTTATGAAATGATGAATGAAGAAGCTGAAAGCTCACCAATCGGCTCCAATCAATTGATTTTTCTTCCGTATTTAATGGGGGAGCGGTCTCCTTGGTGGAATCCAAACGCAAAAGGCAGTTTCATAGGATTGACGATCAATCATAAACGATCTGATTTGATTCGTGCTGTTTTGGAAGGGATTTCAATGAATTTAAAACTTATTTTCGATGCTCTGCAAGAAAATTATGATCGGCCATTTCAAGACATATGGCTGTTTGGAGGCGGAGCGAAAAGCAGAATATGGCGGCAAATGCTGGCTGATCTTTTCGGTGTTACCATCCGTATACCGAAAATTTTGGATGAAACGACCTCAATGGGCGCTGCGGTTGCAGGCGGTGTAGGAGTAGGCCTTCTGAAAGATTTGACAGCAGCGAAAGCTTGGTGTGTTGAAGCTGAATCATTTGAACCAGATCAACACAACCATCAATCTTATCAAACAGCTTTGAAAGCGTTTGAACAAGTTTATAAACAAGTGGAGCCGATTTTTAATCAATGGAACGGGGTTGAATAAATGTACAAACAATTGTGCGAGAAAGGGGGAAAATCATGGACATTTATTTAGACACCGCAAATGAACAAGAAATAGAATTTGCTTCAAAATATGGATTTTTAGCAGGGATTACAACAAATCCAAGCATTATTTCAAGAGAAAATAGAGAGTTTCGGCAAATTATTGTGGATATTTCCTCCAAAATTAATGGAGAAGTCTGGTGCCAGGTAACAGGAGAAACAGCTGAAGAAATGATCCTTGAAGGGAGAGAAATGTCCACATGGGGAAAAGATATTGTCATTAAACTCCCGATGACTGAAGAAGGATTATCCGCAGCTTATCAATTGAAACAGGAAGGCATAAAGGTGAATATGACTCTTATTTATACACTGCCTCAAGTTGTATTAGCTGCCAAAGCAGGGGTGGATTTTATAAGCCCTTACATCGGAAGAATGGATGATCATGCGATTGACGGGCTGCAATTTATTAAAGAGGCAAAAGAAATTATTCATCAAATGCATGCGGAAACGAAAGTTATTGGAGCAAGCATCCGAAATCCGCAGGTTGTCGTTGATCTTGCAAAATCAGGCGCAGATGCTGTAACGATGCCATTTTATATTTTTAAGAAAATGTTTGCGTCAGATCTTACAAATATCGGGTTAAAAGGGTTTTTAAATGATTGGAAGCAATATCAATCCGCGAAAAAATCTGAAAAATCTTATTAATGTAAAAGTGGAACAAAAATTCAGGACGGATAATGACAGTTACGTAAAGTAGGTGATAGGATGTCAGCTCAATTATTAAGAATGGAAGGGATAAGCAAAAGTTTTCCTGGAGTAAAGGCATTATCAAAAGTTCGACTGGATTTAAATTATGGGGAAGTTCTAGCATTAGTTGGCGAAAATGGTGCTGGAAAATCGACTTTAATGAAAATTTTGTCTGGAGTCTATCAAAAAGATGAAGGTGAAATCTACTTAGAAGGCAACAAAGTTGAAATTCCTAATGCGAAAGCAGCACAGGAAATGGGCATTAGCATTATACACCAAGAACTAAATTTAATGCCTGATTTAACGGTTGCCCAAAACATTTTTATTGGCAGGGAGCCTCGCACCGGATTTAATTTCTTTTTGAAGGAAAAGGAATTGAATGAAAAAACAGCAGAGTTGCTTGAGAAACTCAATATTAATTTAAATCCTAAAGAAACAGTATCAGATTTAACAGTGGCAAAGCAGCAGATGGTGGAGATTGTGAAAGCGTTATCTTACAATGCGAAAATTATCGTGATGGACGAACCAACTGCCGCTTTGACGGAATCTGAAATTAAAACATTATTTGATTTAATTGAAAATTTGAAAAACAAAGGTGTTGGCATCATTTATATTTCACACAGAATGGAAGAATTGAAAGTCATTTCTGACCGAATAACAGTCATGCGCGACGGTCAATACATCGACACGTTATATACGAAAGATACAGATATGAAAAAGGTTATTTCGTTAATGGTAGGCCGTCACATCCAGGATGAATCTCGCCCTACAACGACGGTTTCAAAAGAGGCTGAAACAGTCCTGGAAGTGAAAAACTTATCGACCAAAAACTTTTTAGAAAATATCAGCTTTACTTTGAAAAAAGGAGAAATTTTAGGCTTTGCCGGTTTAATGGGAGCTGGACGCACAGAAGTAGCAAGAGCCATTTTCGGTGCTGACAAAATCGATGAAGGGCAAATTTTTATCAATGGAAAAGAAGTGAAAATCAATAAGCCTGAAGATGCAGTAAAGCACGGAATCGCCTATTTGTCTGAGGACAGAAAGCGATATGGCTTAATGCTTGAAATGGACGTGAATTCGAATATTTTAATTTCTTCACTGAGCAATTATGTGAATTGGCTGACCTTTGTCAATGACTCAAAAGGATATGTAACATCAGAAGAGTATGTAAAGTCGCTGAAAATTAAAACGCCAAGCATCAAACAGCTAGCGAAGAATTTATCGGGAGGAAACCAGCAAAAAATTGTCATTGCCAAATGGCTTGCTAAAAACTGCGACATTTTAATCTTTGATGAACCTACACGCGGAATTGATGTTGGGGCGAAAACTGAAATATATCAGCTGCTAAATGAACTGGCTCAGCAAGGAAAATCCATTATTATGATTTCTTCCGAATTACCGGAAATATTAAGAATGAGCCATCGAATCATCGTCATGTGTGAAGGAAGAATCACCGGAGAGTTGACAAACGAAGAAGCATCTCAAGAAAAGATTATGGATTATGCAACACGAACTAGATCATAAATTGTAAGTTCGATTGAAGTGTCCTTTATGTCAAAAGGATTTGGAATACAAAACGAGGAGGATCAATATGAGTACAGGAACTGCACCTAACACAGAGACAAAAAAGAGTGGAAATCTATTAAAATCCAATGCACTGCAACAAATATTGGCATTTGCTAGTTTAATTGTACTTATTCTGTTTTTTACCATTTCCTCCGATAACTTTTTAAATTGGACTAATATTACTGGGATATTATTATCAACGACAGTTATCGGAATCATGGCGTTAGG
The DNA here is from genome assembly GCF_007827555.1 of Aeribacillus composti. Lineage (GTDB taxonomy): Bacteria > Bacillota > Bacilli > Bacillales > Aeribacillaceae > Aeribacillus > Aeribacillus composti. The sequence continues at coordinate 20,471 of NZ_VISS01000021.1, read as the reverse complement.
AACTACATTTGTTATTATGACTGGAGGAATTGACCTTTCCATTGGTACAGGAATGACGCTATGTGCTGTTATGACAGGGGTATTTATCGTCTTTTGGGATTTGCCAATTATAGTCGGCATTTTAGGCGGAATTCTGACTGGTGCATTAATGGGATTTATAAGCGGATTCAGTGTTTCAAAATTAAAAATTCCTCCATTTATTGCAACATTGGCGATGATGATGATCGCGAAAGGATTAGCACTTGTTATTTCAGATGCAACTCCAATTTATTTTAGTGATAAACCTAGCTTCAGTGAAATTGCATTAGGTTCAATTATACCAGGATTTAATTTGCCTAACGGTGTCCTAATTTTCATTATTATGGCAATTATTGCAGGAATTTTATTAACGAAATCTATTTTTGGCCGCTTTACAACTTCTATTGGAAGCAATGAAGAAGCAACAAGATTATCCGGTATCAATACGGATAAATGGAAAATCATCATTTACACGGTTGCAGGTGTGTTTACAGGAATAGCAGGAGTTTTAATGGCTTCAAGGCTTAATTCAGCACAGCCTGCTTTGGGAGCCGGGTATGAGTTGGAAGCAATTGCAGCTGTCGTTATCGGAGGGACTTCGTTAAGTGGTGGCAAAGGAACTATTTTAGGAACAGTTATTGGGGCTCTTATTATGAGCGTATTAACAAACGGTTTGAGAATTATGTCAATCCCTCAAGAATGGCAGACAGTTGTTGTTGGATTTGTCATTTTGGTTGCAGTTTATATCGATATTATCCGTCGAGGCAAAAGCAGTTAAATTCCGTTTTTTATCTCTAGTTACAAACTAGAGTTAAAAAATAAAAAAATTATAAGGGGGAAAATTCAGTGAAGAAATGGTTGTTAACTCTATGCGGTATTTTAATGTTGTCGCTCGTTTTGTCAGCATGCGGAAGCTCCTCGAAAAACGAGAGCGAAGGAAGCTCTGAATCCGCAGGAGGCGACAGTGGAAAACCCTATATCGCTATTGTTTCTAAAGGATTCCAGCATCAATTCTGGCAAGCTGTTAAAAAAGGTGCTGAACAAGCAGCAAAAGAGTTTGACGTAGAAATTACGTTTGAAGGTCCAGAAAGTGAATCTCAAGTCGACAAACAAATTGAAATGTTAAGAACAGCTATTGATAAAAAGCCGGATGCAATTGGTTTTGCTGCTCTAGACAGCCAAGCATCAATTCCTTTATTAAAAGAAGCTGATGAAAAAGGTATTCCGATTATTGCATTTGACTCAGGGGTTGACAGCGATATTCCTTTGGCAACTGCATCTACAGATAACAAAGCTGCTGCAGCGTTAGCGGCAGACAAAATGGCTGAAAAAATTGGAGGCAAAGGAAAAGTTGCGCTAATTGTTCATGACCAAACAAGTATAACTGGTGTTAACCGCCGAGATGGATTTGTTGAGAGAATAAAAGAAAAATATCCAGATATTGAAATTGTCGACATTCAATATGGCGGCGGTGACCAATTAAAATCTACAGACTTAGCGAAAGCAATCATCCAAGCGCATCCTGACTTAAAAGGGATCTATGGTGCCAACGAAGGTTCAGCGATCGGTGTAATTAATGCAGTAAAAGAAATGAATAAACAAGGCAAAATTGTTGTCATCGGCTTTGACTCTGGTAAACAGCAAATTGAAGCGATTAAAGACGGTACAATGGCAGGAGCCATTACACAAAATCCGGTCGGTATCGGCTATGAAACAGTAAAAGCTGCTGTTCAAGCAATCAATGGCGAGAAAGTAGAAAAGGTTATTGACACAGGATTCTATTGGTATGACAAAACCAATCTTGATAATGAAGAAATTAAATCTGCCATTTACGAATAATAACCTGAAAGCTGGGGATGCATTTTGCAGCCCCAGTTATACAAATACTTGAAGGGGAAAAAGATTAACCAGCTCATAAAAACAGGGTGAAACGAAACTTAAAAATTGTTTTCAAGATGATAAACATATACTAGAGGTGGAATTTAATGTCAGCAGTAATCGGAGAACTAAAAAAATATGCACATAAAATTGTAGATGCTGGTTTAGTTGTTGGAGCCGGTGGAAATCTTAGCATGCGTGATGGTGAATATATGTACATTTCACCAAGCGGCTTTGATTTAAAGGAGATTGAAGATGATCAATGGGTTAAAGTAAAAATTGACACTGGAGAAGTTTTTGGAGATTTAAAACCTTCCTCCGAATTGCTCATGCATTTAGAATGCTTTCGGCGAAATCCAGAAATCAATGCAGTGTTGCATGCGCATCCTAGCTACTCTGTTGGAGTCTCTAGTGCAGGGAAAGATATCCCAATGCTTTTCCCCGATTTTCCTGCAATGGTAAAGAAAGTTTCCTACTTAGATTATATTATTCCTACAACCAATCTTTTAGCAGATGCTGTTGGAGAAGTCATCCATGACAGCGATGTCATTGTGATGAGGAACCATGGAGTGCTCACAGTCGGCAAAACGATGAAAGAAGCATTTTTTTATATGCAATTAACCGAAGAATCAGCAAAAGTATTTACCATCGCTTCAACTGTTGGTACTCCGAGAATTTTAACGGAACAAGAGTGCGAAGATTTACGAAATTTGTCATCCGAAAAGTATCGGGCCAGTCTGTTAAAGAAGAAGTCATAAACAGGCTTTTTTACGGGAGTGCGAATGACATGAAAAGAGTACTAGCTTTTGATTTGGGTGCTTCGAATGGTCGATTAATACTCGGAGAATATGAAAATAGAAAATTAAACATAACAGAAATTCACCGTTTTCAAAATAACCCCATCACGATCGGAGATCATTTGCATTGGGATTTAAACTACTTATTTGCTGAAATGAAAAAAGGAATAAAAAAATTTGTCGAGGTTTATGGAAAAAGGATCGATGGAATTGGTTTTGATACGTGGGGAGTAGATTTCGGTCTCATTTCTGAGGAAGGAGATCTATTAGAAAACCCGTATTCTTATCGGGATACACATACCGTTCTCTTTATGGATGAAGTCCATGAGAAGATAGATAAGAAAAAACTTTTTCAAATGACTGGCGTAGAGCCAGCTGCCATCAATACGCTTTATCAGCTGTATGCGATTTTGAAAACAAGGCCTGAGCTAATAGAAAAGGCAAAATATATATTAATGACACCGAGTCTGTTCGCCTATTTGTTTACAGGGGAAATCAAAAATGAATTTACAATCTCGTCGACTTCTCAACTATTAAATTGGGAAAAAAAAGATTGGGATGAGACGATTTTAAATAAGCTGTTTGCAGATAAGGTGAATTTTGCACCTCTGGTAGAAACGAATCGCATTTTGGCCAAAACGAAAGCATCTATTAATAAGGAATTAGGGATCGATCCGGCCAATGTCATCGCGGTTCCAGGACACGATACAGCTTGTGCTTTAGGTGCCATGCCGATCCAAAATGATCAAACAAGCTGTTTTATGAGCTGCGGAACATGGGTGCTGATCGGTGTGACGGTTGAAAAGCCGGTTGTTTCAGATGAAGCTTATGAATGGGGCTTCACAAATGAAGGGACATTTGACGGGAAGTTCCGTTTGCAAAAAAACAATACCGGCTTATGGTTTATTCAACAGTGTAAAAAAGAATGGAACGATAATGGCGAAGGCATCTCCTATGAAGAAGAAAGCCGGCTGATAGAAGAAGCAGAACCGTTCCGTTCTTTTATAAATCCAAATGATCCATCGTTTTTTAACCCGCCAAGCATGCTGAAAGCTATTCAAGATTATTGTCAAAAAACTTTACAGCCTATTCCGGAAACGAAAGGGCAATTTTTGAGATGTATATTGGAAAGCTTAGCTTTTCAATACCGTTTCGTGATCGAACGGCTGGAAAATTTAATCCACCATAACATCCGGTCGATTCATATGGGAGGCGGGGGAATACAAAACAAATGGTTTTGTCGATTTATTGCTGGCGCCGCAAAGCGTACCGTTTATGCAGGGCCGGTGGAAGCCAGCGCAATCGGCAATATGCTTTCTCAATTAATTGCCCTTGGAGAAATTGCAGACTTAGAAGAAGCAAGAAAAATTGTTACCAACTCCTTTAGCTTTAAAACATATGAACCCGAAAACTGTGATCATTGGGAAAAACATTATAAATCATTTCTAGCAATCATTAAATAAATAACATACAGGAGGAATGAAAGATGGCAAAAGATCCACGATATGTAGGAAATCTACCAAAGATAGGAATACGCCCGACGATCGACGGCAGAAGAAAAGGAGTTCGTGAATCATTAGAAGAAACAACAATGAACATGGCAAAAGCTGTAGCTAAATTACTGGAGGAAAATGTTTTTTATTATAATGGACAGCCAGTGGAATGTGTGATTGCAGATACATGTATTGGAGGAGTAAAAGAAGCGGCAGAAGCAGCTGAAAAGTTTGCAAGAGAAGGCGTTGGCGTTTCGATTACTGTTACTCCATGCTGGTGCTATGGAACTGAAACAATGGATATGGATCCTCACATTCCGAAAGCAGTTTGGGGATTCAATGGAACAGAAAGACCTGGCGCTGTCTATTTAGCTGCTGTTCTAGCAGGTTATAACCAAAAAGGACTTCCTGCCTTTGGAATTTACGGTAAGGATGTTCAAGATGCAGGAGATACGAATATACCTGAAGATGTAAAAGAGAAGCTCATTCGTTTTGCAAAAGCAGGACTGGCTGTTGCTATGATGAAGGGTAAATCTTATCTCTCCATTGGATCTGTATCAATGGGAATTGCAGGAAGTGTTGTGCAAGAAGACTTTTTCCAAAACTATCTTGGAATGAGAAATGAATATGTTGATATGAGCGAATTCGTGCGCAGAATTGAACTGGAAATTTACGATAAAGAGGAATATGAAAGAGCCTTAAAATGGGTGAAGGAAAACTGTAAAGTTGGTCCGGACAACAATCGCGACGGCTTTAAAAGAACAGAAGAGCAGAAGGAAAAAGATTGGGAAATCAGCGTAAAAATGGCTCTTATCGCACGCGACTTAATGGTTGGCAATAAAAAATTAGAAGAAATGGGATATGGAGAAGAAGCTCTAGGAAGAAACGCCATTGTTGCTGGTTTCCAAGGACAGCGTCAATGGACCGACTATTTCCCAAATGGAGATTTTATGGAAACGATTTTAAATTCATCTTTTGACTGGAACGGAAAAAGAGCGCCATATATTTTTGCAACGGAAAATGATAACTTGAACGGCATTTCCATGTTGTTCGGCTACCTTTTAACTAATACGGCGCAAATTTTTGCCGACGTGAGAACTTATTGGAGTCCGGAGGCTGTCAAGCGGGTAACTGGCTATACTCTTGAAGGGAGAGCGGCAAACGGAATCATCCATTTAATTAATTCTGGAGCGGCTGCATTGGATGGAACAGGAGAACAAACAAAAGACGGCAAACCAGTTATTAAACCATACTACGAATTGACAGATGAAGATATTAAAAAATGCTTGGAAGCAACACAATTTAGACCTGCTTCAACTGAATACTTCAGAGGCGGCGGATATTCAACTGACTTTTTAACAAAAGGCGGCATGCCTGTAACGATTTCGCGCTTAAATATTGTTAAAGGGCTGGGTCCTGTTCTGCAAATTGCAGAAGGATATACGGTTGATTTGCCGGAAGAAGTTCATGACGTGCTTGACAAACGGACCGATCCAACTTGGCCTACCACTTGGTTTGTTCCGAATCTAACCGGAGAAGGTGCATTTAAAGATGTTTACTCGGTTATGAATAACTGGGGAGCCAACCATTGTTCCATCAGCTATGGTCATATTGGAGCCGATTTAATCACGCTGGCATCCATTCTTCGCATTCCGGTAAATATGCACAATGTACCTGAGGAAAAAATATTCAGACCAGATGCTTGGAGCATGTTTGGAACAAAAGATCTTGAAGGCGCTGATTACAGAGCATGTAAAAACTTTGGGCCGATCTATAAATAACAAGTAACAAAGGAACGGGATGCTTATGAAAAAATACGCAATCGGAGTAGATTTTGGGACTGAATCTGGAAGAGTTGTCTTAGTAGATGTTGCAACTGGTGAGGTTGCTGGTACTCATTCCACACAATATAAACATGGAGTCATAACGGAAACTCTTCCTCATAAGCAGAAGAAGCTGAAAAACAGTACAGCTCTTCAGCACCCGCAAGATTATTTAGATGTGCTGGAAACGTCCATCCCGAGAGTGTTAGAGGATTCCGGGGTGAGCAAAGATGATATCGTCGGCATAGGAATTGATTTTACATCCTGTACAATTCTGCCTGTCGATGAACAATTAACACCATTATGTTTTCAGGAAAAATGGAAAGATGAGCCGCATGCATGGGTAAAATTATGGAAACATCATGCAGCGCAGCCAGAAGCAGATACAATTAATCAATTAGCAAGCGAGTCGAATGAAGAATGGTTAAAGCGTTATGGTGGAAAAATTTCGTCAGAATGGATGCTGCCGAAAATATTAGAAATTATACATGATCGTGAGGAGCTCTATCATGAAGCGGCATTGTTCCTTGAAGCAGCTGATTGGCTGACGTCGCTGATGGTCGGTGAAGTGAAACGAAATAGCTGTTCTGCCGGCTATAAAGGAATGTGGCATAAACAGGAAGGCTATGTAAGAAAAGAATTTTTAAAAAGACTTCATCCATTGATGGAAAATATTTATGAAACAAAACTGTCGGGTGAAGTGGTTCCGATCGGCAGCAAGGCTGGCGAGCTGACGGAAGAGTTTGCAGCAAAAATTGGACTAAAACCAAAAACACCGGTTGCCATTGGAATTATAGATGCTCATGCTGCTGTTCCAGGTGCAGGAGTTACCGCACCTGGAAGCATGGTTATGGTTATGGGAACCTCCACCTGTCATATGCTGTTAAGCACAAAAGAAGAGTTTGTCGAAGGAATCAGCGGAGTCGTCGAAGATGGAATAATCCCTGGCTACTACGGATATGAGGCAGGCCAGGCTGCTGTTGGCGACATTTTTGCATGGTTTGTCAAAGAGCTTGTGCCGGGTTATGTCGAAAGAGAAGCGGAGGCCAAAAATCTATCTATTCATCAATATTTGGAACAAAAAGCCAGCACATTGCCTCCAGGATCAAAAGGATTGCTGGCATTGGATTGGCATAATGGAAATAGAACTCCGTTAGTTGATGCCAATTTGTCAGGTTTATTAGTCGGTCTTACGCTGAATACAAAACCTGAAGAAATTTACCGTGCATTAATTGAATCAACAGCATTCGGGACACGCTTGATCATTGAAAGCTTTGAGAATGCAGGAATCGAAATTAATGAATTGGTTGCATGCGGCGGACTGCCTCATCAAAATGAAATGCTCATGCAAATATATGCAGATGTAACGGCAAGACCAATCAAGATCGCATCTAACAAAATCACATCAGCCATCGGAGCTGCAATGTTCGGAGCTGTTGCTGCAGGATCAAAACTAGGTGGATACGATACGATCGAAGAAGCAGCAGCAAATATGGCCAAATTAAAAGACAAAGTTTTTTATCCGAAACAGGATCACGTAGAAAAATATAATTTGTATTATGAAGAGTATAAAAAATTGGTAAACTATTTCGGCCGCGGAACGAACAATGTGATGAAAAAAATAAAAAATTAATACAAAATACGGGGGTGTCTAATAAGTCGCTTTTACGGCTTATTGATGCCCCCTTTAATGTTTTGAAACGTTGATATATCGATGTTTATGATTTTTTGCTTTCAATGGGGCCTGATTTTATGGAGGCTTCTTTTTTTTTGCACTGGCGCACAAAACTACTGATGCTAAATGTTTTAATAGAATCAAAGCTTGATGCAAAATGGCGATTATGTTTCTATTAAATCAATATAATAATTAGTTTGGTCAAATTCACTCTTTTTGTTTATAGGTTTCAAATTATATCCATTTTATTTTACTTCAATCATCACGGCATCTCCCTGACCGCTTCCAGAACAGATCGCTGCGATTCCAATCCCTCCTCCGCGACGGCGTAATTCGTACGCTAGTGTCAAAAGAATACGCGCGCCGCTTGCGCCGATTGGGTGACCAAGGGCAACAGCACCGCCATTTACATTCACTTTTTCCGGATCGATTCCCGCAATTTTTATACTAGCGAGTGCAACGACTGCGAATGCTTCATTAATTTCGAACAAGTCGATATCATCGACAGATTTCCCCGTCTTTTTCAATAGCTCAAGAATGACAAGGCCCGGTGTTATTGGAAAATTTTCTGCTTCAACCGCAACTTCTGCATGGCCAATGATGGTTGCAAGAACGTTTTTACCTTCTCTTTTTGCCCGTTCATCGCTCATCAGTACAAGCGCTGCAGCTCCATCATTAATTCCAGGTGCGTTGCCGGCTGTAATCGTTCCATCTTTGTCAAATACAGGAGGTAATGTTGCCAGAATCTCTTTCGTTGTGTCTTTTCGCGGTGATTCATCTTTATAAATGACAAGCGGGCTGCCTTTACGCTGTGGAATTTCAACCGCTGCAATCTCTTCTGCCATCTTGCCTTCTTCGATTGCTGCAATTGCTCTTTTATGGCTTCTCACAGCCCAATTGTCCTGTTCTTCACGCGATATTTCATACTCTTTCGCAATTTTGTTTCCGTACGTCCCCATATGAACACCAGTAAAACTGCATGACAGGCCATCATGAATCATTAAATCAACCATCTGTGCATTACCCATTCTTAACCCCCATCTTGCGTTCTTCAATGCATATGGAGCGTTTGACATTGACTCCATGCCGCCTGCCAAAATGATTTCTTCGTCGCCTGCCCGAATGATTTGATCAGCCATTGTTACACTGCGAAGACCGGATGCACAAACTTTATTCACTGTTTCTGTTTTAATGCTCCAAGGAATACCTGCTTCACGTGCTGCCTGGCGCGACGGGATCTGTCCCTGTCCAGCCTGAAGAACATTTCCGAAAATGACTTCATTCACATCTTCAGGCTTTACTTCTGCTCGCATTAAAGCCTCTTTCATCGAAATACCGCCAAGCTGTGATGCTGTTAATTGAGCAAGCGATCCGTTAAATTTTCCAATCGGGGTACGCGCGCCTTCTAAAATAACTGTCTTTACCACTTAATTCACCTCCGAAAGTTCAGGAGAAACTGTGAATTTTGCCTCTGTTTTTGCTATCACTTCATCAACTGAAACACCATCCATTGTTTCAATCAGCACCATCCCTTGATCTGTAAAGTCAAACACGGCTAAATCGGTAATCAATCGATGGACGACCCCTTTTCCAGTAAGTGGAAGTGTACATTCTTTCTTCACTTTCGATTCCCCGCTCTTGTTCAAATGTTCCATAATGACGATGACACGTTTCGCACCGTTTACAAGATCCATTGCTCCGCCCATACCTTTGACCATTTTCCCTGGAATCATCCAATTGGCTAAATCGCCGTTCTCTGAAACTTCCATACCTCCTAAAATAGCAAGATCAATATGTCCTCCACGAACCATTGCAAATGATTCGGCACTGTCAAAAAATGAAGCGCCAAGCACTGTAGTAATCGTTTCTTTACCAGCGTTAATCAAATCGGGATCTTCCTCCCCTTCAACCGGATAAGGTCCAATGCCAAGCAGCCCATTTTCTGAATGTAATAAGATGTTGAAATTGGACGGAATCTCATTGGCAATAAGTGTTGGCATTCCGATACCAAGATTGACAATCATTCCGTTTTCAATTTCCTTTACCGCACGCTTAACAATCTTTAATCGATTGTTAGACATCCTGATCACTCCTTCTCTTATTTAGTAACCACTGTTCTCCGCTCAATGCGTTTTTCATAATTCGTTCCTACCAGTAAGCGTTGAACATAAATACATGGTGTGTGAATTTCGTCCGGATCAAGCTCACCAGGTTCAACAATTTGTTCCACTTCCGCTATGGTGATTTTACCTGCCATCGCGGCAAGCGGATTAAAATTTCGCGCTGTTTTCCGATACACAAGATTCCCATAAGTATCAGCCTTCCACGCTTTTACAAAAGCAAAATCTGCAACGATGGCTTCCTCCAGCAAATATGTTTTTCCGTTGAACTCTCTTTCTTCTTTTCCTTTTGCGATCGGCGTTCCGACACCTGTTGCGGTATAAAAAGCCGGAATTCCTGCTCCGCCTGCTCTCATTCGTTCTGCAAGAGTACCTTGTGGAATAAGTTCTACTTCTAAATCGCCGCTTAAAAATTGCTGTTCAAAAATTTTATTTTCCCCTACGTAGGAAGCGACCATTTTTTTTATTTGTTTATTTTTGAGTAGAAGACCAAGTCCCCAATCATCGACACCACAATTGTTGCTGTAAATAGTCAAATTCTTTGTCCCCTTGTCACGTAAAGCTTGAATAGTCTTTTCTGGAATTCCGCACAACCCAAATCCGCCTACAACAATGGATGCACCGTCTTGAATGTCTGAAACCGCTTTCGAAAATGAATTCATGATTTTGTTCATGAACATCTCCTCCTTTCTTTGTCTTATGTAAGAGTTTACATTCCCATTATCTATAAGTAAAATAGATAAAAAGAATACAATTTATTCCAATAGTGAATAAATAAGGGGGGAGTATGGTGGAATTTCGTGATATTCAATCTTTCATTGATGTTGCCAATCATAACAGCTTTACAAAGGCTGCTGAATATTCCTACTTATCACAGCCTTCATTGAGCAAAGCCGTTAAAAAGCTTGAAGCTGAGCTGCGTGTTGAACTGATCGAAAGGTCAACTCGTCATCTCCGTTTGACAGATGCAGGTCAAATTGTATATCAGCAAGGAAAAAAATTGATTGAAACGTTGGAAGAAATGAAAATGTTATTAGATGAACTTTCTAATCTTGCGACTGGAGAGATTAAGATGGGGGTTCCGCCGCTCATTGGAACTTTGTTTTTTCCTTCTATTGCTAGAATGTTTCATCAAAACTATCCGAATGTGAAACTTGAACTTATAGAGCTTGGGGCAAAGGTCATCGAACAATTAGTGGAAGAAGGAGAGATTGACATTGGCATAGTTGTACTGCCTGTAGACGAATCCGTTTTTCATATTCATCCGTTTATTACAGAAGAATTTGTCTTGTTTATTCATCGCGACCACCCAATTGCACAAAAACAAACAGTTTCAGTACATGAATTAAAAGATGAACCGTTTATATTGTTTTCAAAAAACTTCAAACTCCACGATTACATCATCAACACATGTAAAAATGCAGGCTTTACTCCAATTGTTTCATATGAAAGCTCGCAATGGGATTTAATTCTTGAGCTTGTTTCATCAAAACTAGGTATTACTTTAATGCCGAAAATGATTTTTCATAAACAGAACAGCCCCAACATCACGATTGTTCCACTTAAAGATCCGCCTCTTCTTTGGAGACTCGGCATCATTACGAGAAAAGGTAGATATCACTCATTTGCTTTAAAAAAATTGCTGGAAATGCTTAAAGAAAATCCATTATGATTTTTCAAACGTATTTATCGTTTCGATAATGGGGACTTTCATCAAAGTATCAACTGTTTCCGGTGAAAATTTGAGAACATTCAAACTTGTTTTTTACTTAGAAACAAAATGAAACTGCAGTTATTGTTCATCAAATTTTCCATCATAAAATTAGGACGGTACAATAGTGGCTTTGTCATTCAAGTCGTCTTTGTTGTCCCTTGGAAAATTCCTTGTCGTTATTTTTATGTTTACTAGACTAAAAGATGGTCTATTTTTTTACAAAAAATCTCTTGATCGAGCTTAAGCTGTCTGTCGAATAGTATGGAGCAAGCAACAAAATTCTATGGGCAAATTGCAACAAATTCTTTTTTAGCTGTATTGTTGTACGAAAAAATTGTAGCGAAACAGTGTAGCGATTCACTACAATTCATCATTCTCTTTCACCATTCTCTAATTTACGAAAGCCTTTTCTCTCCTTAATTTTTTGATAATTTTTAATATTGGCACGAATGTTGCAAAGTAAAAAGCGAAAACAAAATCAATTTTTGAAAAAAGAAAGGAGAGAAATGGATGGAAGCAGTAACAACTCGCAATGCACAAATACTTGCTATCGATGCAGGGGGAACGATGACAGATACCTTCATTATTGACGACAATGGTGAATTTGTCGTCGGAAAAGCACAATCCACACCTGAAGATGAATCAATTGGTCTTCTCAACTCTGCAAGGGATGCACTAACTTACTGGAACACAACAGTAGAAGAAGAATTTCCTAAATTGCTTGCGGGTGTCTACTCCGGAACAGCGATGCTGAATCGTCTCGTGTCAAGGAAAGGACGCCGCGTCGGTCTGATCGTTAATAAAGGGATGGAGGATTTCCATCGAATGGGCCGGGCGATCCAGGCTTACCTAGGATATTCTTATTCAGACCGTTTACACTTGAATACTCATCGTTACGATCCTCCACTTGTACCGAGAGAATTGACAAGAGGCGTAACAGAAAGAGTCGATTTATTTGGAAACGTTGTCATTCCGCTTTATGAACATGAAGTGGAACCAGCAGTATTGGACCTTCTGGAACAGGATGTCGAAGCAATTGTGATCAGTTTGCTTCATTCTTACAAATATCCGCAGCATGAACGAAAAATTAGGGATATTGCAAAGGAAGTCATGAAGAAAGTCGGAAAAGAAGTGCCTGTGTTTGCATCGGTTGATTATTACCCTGTTAGAAAAGAGTCTCACCGCACAAATACAACCATTATTGAGGCATATGCAGCAGACCCGTCTCGGGAGACATTGTCGAAAATTGATAACATGTTAAGAAATCACGGGGCAAAATTTGATCTTCGGGTCATGGCCAGCCACGGTGGAACGATAAGTACGCGAGCAAATGAACTGGCAAGAACGCTCGTTTCAGGTCCGATTGGGGGAGTAGTTGGCGCGAAATATCTTGGTGAACAACTCGGTATTCGCAATATTGCATGCTCGGATATCGGCGGAACAAGTTTTGATATGGCGCTTATTACTCAAGGGGATTTGAGTATTAATACAAGCCCAGATATGGCAAGGCTTGTACTATCATTACCGCTTGTTTCCATGGATACTGTTGGAGCTGGGGCCGGCAGCTTTGTGCGAGTGGATCCGAACTTCAAATCATTAACACTTGGACCGGACAGCGCAGGTTCGAGAGTCGGCGTTTGTTATCCGGAAGGCGGTATAGAAACGGTAACAGTAACCGACTGCCACGTTGTTCTTGGACTAATCAACCCGGATAATTTCCTTGGCGGCGAGGTTAAGCTATATCCGGAAAGAGCCTATGAAGCATTGAAGAAGCAGGTCGCCGATCCGCTCGGATTATCTGTTGAAGACGCAGCATACGGTGTTATCGATCTGCTTGAGTCGCAACTGCGCAATTACCTTGAATCTATGATCCTTGGAAAAGGGTATTCGCCATCTCAATATGTATGCTTCTCTTATGGAGGCGGTGGTCCGCTTCATACTGCCGGCTACACAAAAGGTCTTGGCTTTGAAGATGTTCTAGTACCGGCGTGGGCAGCTGGATTTTCTGCTTTTGGCTGCGGTGCGGCAGACTTTGAATACCGCTATGATAAAACACTTGATATCAATGTAAACAACGGAGATGAAGACAGCAGTAAGCTGAAGGCAGGTAAAGAATTGCAGGATGCTTGGGATGAACTAATCGAAAAAGTGGCAGCTGAATTTGAGAAAAATAACTTTAAACGACAAGATGTGAGTTTCCGTCTTTATTTCCGCATGCAGTACCAAGGTCAGTTAAACGACCTTGAAATTGAATCGCCGATTCAAAAGTTTAAGGATATTAACGACTGGGAAGAGCTTGTCAAAGCATTCGAAGAAACGTATGCGAGAATTTACGCAAAAGCGGCCAAATCGCCTGAACTCGGTTACAGCATCACAGGAGCAATCGTACGCGGTATTGTTGAAGTGGCAAAGCCGAAAATTCCTGAGGAGCCTTTATCTGGAGAAACTCCGCCGTCAGAAGCGTTTCTTGGCCAGCGTGATGTGTATTGGAAGGGCGAGTGGATCAAAGCAAACATTTGGGAAATGGAAAAATTGAAGCCAGGGAACAAAATCGGTGCATTTTCAATTTTAGAATCACCAGCCACAACGTTTGTGATTCCACCTGGTTTTGAAACATATCTTGATGAGCATCGCATTTTCCACTTAAAAGAACTTTAAGGAAAAAGGAGGGTATTTTTTCATGACGATTACTGAAAAAACAATACAAAGCCAGAAAAATATTGGTTGGCACGGAAAAACACTCAAGCAAATGCGCAAAGAAATTGATGAAATCAGCCGAGAGACAGGACATTACGCAGGTTTAAAAACATTGCCATTAAAAGAGTCATATCCAATCCGCTATGAAAAGATCTTTTCAAAATTACGGGGAGGAGTTGTGCATGCAAGGGAAACGGCCAAAAGAGTGGCGGCCTCCCCGATTGTTGAGCAAGAAGGGGAATTATGCTTTACTTTATACACTCCTGAAGGAGATTCGATTGTAACTTCTACTGGAATTATCATTCACGTCGGGACGATGGGCGCAGCGATTAAATACATGATTAAAAACGATTATGAAGAGAATCCGGGAATTGAAGACGGAGATATTTTCTGTAACAATGATTGCCAGATCGGAAATGTGCACCCATGTGACGTTCATACAATTGTTCCAATCTTTTACGAGGGCGAGCTGATAGGCTGGGTTGGCGGAGTTACCCACGTAATTGATGTTGGGGCGACTGCACCAGGAAGTATGACCGTTGGACCAGTTAGCCGTTACGATGACGGTTATCAAGTGGCCTGCCGTAAAATCGGTAAAAATGATACGCTCTTAAAAGATTGGCTTATTGAAAGCCAGCGTTCTGTCCGAACAACAAAGTACTGGCTTCTTGATGAACGGACTCGCGTTGCCGGCTGCCATATGATCAGAGACCTTGTCCTTGATATTGTTAAGGAGGAAGGTGTCGACACTTATAAACAATTTATTCGCGAGGTAATTGAGGATGGACGGCGCGGTTTTGTCAATCAAGTAAAAACGTTGCTGATTCCGGGTAAATACCGCCAAGTTTCATTTGTGGACGTACCGTATAAAAACCTAGATGTTCCTCCTTACGCTCGTGTAAACACGATTATGCATGCCCCAACAGAACTGACTGTTCACAAAGATGGCAAGTTCCAAATCGACTTTGAAGGCGTTAACAGATGGGGATGGCACAGCTACAATGCTACACCTGTTTCGATTACGAGCGGAATATGGGTCATGATGTCGCAAACGCTCATCCCGAACGATCGGGTTAATGATGGCGCTTATTATGCGAGCCAGTTCGACTTGCCTTACGGTTCATGGCTAAATCCGGACGATATTCGGACCGCTCACAGCTATGCATGGCACTTCCTTGTATCTGCATGGAGTCCATTATGGCGTGCACTTAGCCGCAACTACTTTGCACGCGGGTATTTAGAAGAAGTTAACGCCGGAAATGCCAACACTTCTAACTGGCTGCAAGGAGGAGGATATAACCAATTTAACGAAAATCATGCCGTTAACAGCTTCGAATCAGCAGCCGAAGGGGTCGGAGCAAGTGCGGTAAGAGACGGTATTAACCATGCGGCAGCCATCTGGAACCCTGAAGGTGATATGGGAGATATGGAAATTTGGGAGCTCGCAGAACCGCTTCTTTATTTGGGACGAAGCATAAAACCAAATACAGCAGGGTATGGAAAATACCGGGGAGGCAGCGGCTACGAGACTTTGCGGATGGTATATGGTGCAAAAGACTGGACAATGTTCTTTATGGGAAATGGCTATATGTCAAGTGACTGCGGTTTAATGGGAGGCTATCCAGCAGCATCAGGATACCGTTTTGAAGCACATGGAACGAATTTGAAAGAACGGATCGAAAAAAGACTGCCTATTCCTACAGGGGGAGACAGTGATCCGGATAATCCAGAATACGATACTTTAATGGAAGCAAAGGAAATTATCCGTGATAAGCAATCCATTACAACAGAAACAATTTTTGAAAATTACGATCTGTATTTAAATTACCTTCGTGGGGGACCTGGTTTTGGGGATCCGCTTGAGCGCAAGCCGAAAATGATTGAGGATGATTTAAATGAAGGACTGCTGCTGCCGCGTTATGCAGAAAGCGTTTACGGAGCAGTTGTCAGCAAAAATGAAAAAGGCAAGTATATCGTTGATGAAAAAGCGACAGAAAAACGCCGCAAAAAAATAAGAAAAGAGCGTCTAAAGCGCGGGGTTCCTGTAAAAGAATGGATGGAGCAGGAGAGACAAAAAATTCTAAACAAAGAAGCGGCTGTACAGGTTCGTCATATGTATGCCGGCAGCTTTGCCTTAAGTGAAAAATTTGCGAATGAGTTTAAACAGTTCTGGAATCTGCCGACAGAATGGCATTTATCAGAAGATGAGTTAGGTGTACCAACCTTCGGAGCAAAAATAAATCATCAGAAAAAAACGGGGTGAGAACATGGCACAATATGATCGTAAGACGATTGAAGAGCTGATCGACGGAACAATTGATTTTTACAAATTAAAAGAAATGCTTTCAAATTTTAAGGATACTGACCGATTTGATAAATATATCAGCATTTTGCAGGAAAGAGTTCCATGGGATGATCCAATTCTATTGCCGGCTGGACTTCACCTTTATATCGTTTTGAAGCCAGATGGCAAACGAGTCGTAAAGTGTGATTGCGGACATGAATTTTGTGAGGCAAGTGACAACTGGAAACTTCATGCGCTTATACACGTTCGTGATACAGAGGAAAAAATGGTGGAGCTGTATCCGAAGCTGCTTGCTCCAGATCCGGAGTGGCAGGTTATACGTGAATACTATTGCCCAAATTGTGCAAGTCAACTGGAGGTAGAAGCTGTAACACCTTGGTATCCAATCTTAAAAGATTTTGAACCAGATATTGATGCATTTTACAATGAATGGCTGAAGCGTCCGATACCTCAAGTGAAATAAACCATCAACCAGGAGTTCGTTTCTGACTAAAGGCTGACACAATCGAACAGCAAGTGGATAACCTAGTGTTTTCATCACAAAGGTTATCCACTTTTATTTAAAGCAGTTTTAAAAAAACTATAGAAAGTTGACACATTATTTCATTTTTAGAGAGAATACCATAAAGAAACAGAATTTTTTACGACAAGCAGTTCAAAACGTATTGCTCAAAATTAATCTGTCGCATGCACACTTGAGCAAATGCGTTAAACATTTGACATCGTTTTGATAAAGCGATGGTGAACGCATGAATTTGATTCAAAAGATTAAAAATGCGAATCTAGACACTTGATATCTTCGAGTAAATACGTTAATAATTGTGGTAACACTTGTCACTTCCTTGCTTATCATCACTGGTGTGTAATTCCTTAAGAACTACGGGGGTGGTAAGTTTTTTGCTTTTAAAGCCCCGAATAAAGTATTTTTATAATCTATTTTCGAAAAATTTTGATAATATGTTCAAGAGGAGGGGGGAGTACATGGGCAATCCATATATATCTATTTTCTCTACGCACAACTTGCCAGATAAAAAAAGAGATTTGGAAACTTTATGGGAAATGTTTGTGGAAAGATCGTGGGAAGATAAAATATCGGGCAAAATACGAAAAAATGTTTTAGATTCTTGGAGCCGCTGTCAGGAAACTGGAGTTGACCCGATGCAATTGCAAACGAAGGCAGCTTTAACAGAATACGAATTAAATCATCTGTTAAAAGGATCTGAGCTATATCAAATTGCGAAACCGATTATTGATAATTTATTTTATAAGTTGAAAGGTACTAGGTATCTTATCACGCTGACGGATGAAAACGGTTGCATAATTTATTTGAAAGGTGAACCGTATGTTTTGCGGGAAGCGGAAAAAATGAATTTCACAGTTGGCATGGACTGGAGCGAAAATGCAGCAGGTACAAATGCGATTGGAACGTGTATCGTCACCCAAAATCCCATTCAAATTTTTTCTGCAGAACACTTTTGTCAAGGATGTCATCCATGGACATGTTCTTCAGCTCCTATCATTCATCCCTTCACAAAAGAGGTCATCGGTGTCATCGATTTTACAGGATTTTGGGAAGATGCTCAGCCTCATACACTTGGTTTAGCTGTATCCACTGCACAAGTGATTGAAAAACAGCTTGCATACGTCTATATGAAAGTGAATAACTATTTAATAGATTATTTTTTTCAATGCGCAAATAAATGGAAAAACGATCATATTCTAGTACTGAACCATGCCTTTTATGTTGTGAAGAGCAGTGAAAAGCTAATGGAATTATTTAACCTGAAACATGCAGGAGATTTGGCGGTAAATCCTGATTTTCATCCTTTAATAAATGAGATGAAAAGGATGTCCAAATTCTCTGCGAAAAACGATATTTCCAGCGATTTGATGGTTCGAGATTTCAAGGTTTTAGCAATCGAGCCGATTCATTTTAAAGGGGAAGTTGCTGGATATATGGTCGTGTTGAAGGATAACAAAAAGGTATTCCGTACCACTGCGCGATACATTCTCAAGGATGAACCATGGAACGATATTATTGGGACATCGGATGCATTGTTAACAGCACTAAACAAATGTTATAAAGCTGCTCCTTCAAATGTTCCGATTCTTCTGTTGGGAGAAAGCGGTACAGGAAAGGAAAAAATTGCAAAATCAATACATCAATCTAGTCAGAGAAGAGACAAACCTTTTTTAGCAATAAACTGTGGCGCAATTCCGAAAGAATTGATTGGAAGTGAACTGTTCGGTTACGAAAGTGGAACTTTTACCGGAGGTTCGAAAGAAGGGAAGAAAGGAAAATTTGAGGAAGCAAACGAAGGAACCTTGTTTTTAGATGAAATCGGCGAGATGCCACTAGATCTGCAAGTCCATTTGCTTAGGGTGCTGCAAGAAAAGGAGATTATGAGGCTGGGTTCATCTCAAACGATTCCAATCAATGTGAGAATTATTGCTGCAACGAATAAGAACTTATATGCCTTGTGTAAACAAGGGCTTTTTCGCGAAGACTTATTTTTTAGACTTAACGTTGTTACGGTTAATATTCCTCCTCTTCGTGAGCGAAGGGAAGATATTCCTCTGATTGCTGATTATTTCTTAAAAAAATTTGCAAAAAAGTATGCGAGAGAATCCCTTTCCATTGCGCAAGAAACTTTAAATTACTTTTTAGAATATTCGTGGCCCGGCAACATAAGAGAAATGCAAAATGTCATTGAGTATGCCGTCATATTTAGTGATTCTCCTGTTATTAGGATAGAAGACTTACCGGCATACTTTATTGAAAACAGAATGAGCCTCTCCATCAATAACCAGCTTAAAGATTTATCTTTAATAGAAGTCGAAGAGCAAAAAGTGCTTGTCAGGCTTTTAGAGGAAACAGGCTGGAATTTATCAGCTGTCGCCAAAAAAATGAATATTGCCAGGTCCACTCTTTATCGGAAGTTAAAAAAATATCAGCTAAAACAAACATAAGCCGATTTTCTCGCGTAAATCCAATCATATTCACTAAACTCTTCACATGTCATCACATCTCAAATTTTTTAAAACAAAAAAATGCCTAGGCAAGGCGCTTTTTTTTACGGTGTCATAGATAATAGAAGCTAGTGTGTTGAAAATAAAAAGATCCTCAAACAAAGCTATCATACCTTATCCATTCCTTCCATACAATTGAAATGAACGACGATCATGGGAGGATGGATGATGCAATTTTATTACGGTCAGCAAATGCCGCTTCGCATATTGGATGAAGCGGAGTTTTGGAAGCATCAAGAGGAAGAGCATACTGTTGTGATCCGAGAGCTGGTGGCAAATTTAGAGCAAAACTATGTAGATGCTTTGTTAAATTGGGAAGAAGAATTGTCGAAGACGCATCAAAAGGTTGTGCGCTATATTGAGTCTGTCATACGCTCCCCTTACTATATTCCAGCAAAGCTTTATCAACGAGTATTGAATTTGGTGTCATTTTGCTTAAAGCAAAGTCTCGATTTTATTAAATTATGCCGGCAAATTAAAACGGAAAGCGCTGCTGTTCGAAAAAATCCGACCGCCAAAGTTGTTTTGAACCATATTATTCGTGAATCAGAATATTTTGTCGGCATAGCGCAAGTGCTGTTGTATGGCAGCAAGTAAATTTTCAAGGGAATTCCTTTTTTGAAGGAGTTTCCTTTTTGTTTTCCTGGATTTTATTATTATATCTATGATATGCAATTTCGAGAGTATGAGGATATTTTTACATACTATGGAATACTAGTAAGAAAAAATTTTATTTATAAAAACCGCTGGAATATTGATTTTTATGCGGTTTTTACATTAACTAATTAGATATAGGAATTGTTATTGTTAGTTATAGGATTTAGTTAAAGGGGCTGTCCGATAAGTCCCTAAAATGAAGCAAGTGGAGAAAAACAATTCGTTTCTCTCCACTTGCTTTTATATTTTTTCGATTTTTATCTG
>NZ_VISS01000020.1 GCF_007827555.1 Aeribacillus composti | reverse complement strand
ACATCACCTACTTGATGAAGAATCGTCAACGTCGTTTTCCCTTATCGTATCAACGGTTTGCGACCATTGTAAAGATGTTTTGTCACGGATTCAGGAGTAAAAAAAGATTCCCTGTTTTGATTGTCAAATTATTGAGAGATTCTCTAATCGACAAAGAACAAGCAGGAGTATATCCCGCGCGGCCGTTTTTTGACTCCCAGCGAACCGCATATACAATCTGTTCGTCCTCGAAAAAGCCGCTTGAACAAGCGTATTTTTTCTTCAGGGGACGATTGGTTAGTAACTATCGAGCTAGTCGAAGTGACAGACTGATTATTTTCTTTCTTTTGCATCATAGCTGAGAGAACTTGTTTTAAGTATTCATAAAGCCTACAAAAAGCTATCCTAAAGAAATAGCAAAAAAGTAGCAGTTAACAATTTGATGAAGAATAATTAAAATGAGGGATGCTATAATGAGGATATAGAGTATTAAGAAAACGGTGGTGATAAATTTGTTATCACAGCAAGAAATACTTAACGAAATGTCCAGAAACTTAGATATATGGAAGGAAAAATATGGTGTAAAACGGATAGGTTTGTTTGGTTCGTATAGCCGGGGAGAACAAAAGGAGTCCAGTGACATTGATGTGTTAGTAGAATTTATGGATCATGCCATGACATTCGATAATTATATGGAGTTAAAATTCAATCTGGAAGATCATTTTCAAAAGCCGGTAGATTTAGTCATTTTAGATGATATCAAGCCATCATTAAAGTCGAGTATTTTAAGGAGTGCTAAGTATGCGGAGAGAGCCTAAAGTCTTTTTACAAGATATTCTTGCGGCTGCAGAAAAAGTTGAAAAATACACCAAGGGCTTATCTTATGATGATTTTCTAAACAATGACTTAGTGTCGGACGCGGTAATTAAAAATATATTAGTGATTGGTGAAGCAACGAAAAACATTCCAGACGAAATCCGACAAGCACACCCGCATATCGAATGGAGAAAGATGGCTGGCATGAGAGATATGATGATTCACGGCTATTTCTCCATTAATTATCGAATTGTCTGGGATGTTGTTCAGAATAAGATTCCTAAGTTAAAACAACATGTTGAACAATTACTAAGTGATTTTTAATAAAGACCAAATTTTTTCAAGTTAACATAGAACGTAGAGGATGATAATCGATAATAATTTACTCTCGTCAAAATCGCCCTTGCTACATTCGTATTTTCAACCGGCGTTGTCGTAAAATCTCTAGTTATTCATCGAATGTAGTTGGGGCTTTAACATTTGGAGTTTCTTCTAATCCCATAAAAAATCCCCATATAGACAAAATATCCCCGCCTTGGTACGAGTTATTAAGAGGCGGGGTTTGTTACTCATGGTATTTAATTTTGTCAAACAGTCGATATGTAAACAAAAACAAAGTGAAACATTATGCCCACTCTCTATATTTGTCCTTGATAATGAATTAAAACAACTTCATCTGTTCCTCATACAAACTGTTTTTTTCATCTAACACATAGCCCATGGCGCGGTATCCCGCCAATCTTTTTTCAAACATCTTTTGCATCATCGGGATGTTTTTATCCACGTAGTCATATACACGTACTTCTTGTTTATTCGCATGAATTCGATGCAAGCGTCCAACATATTGTTGCAGGGTGCCTTTCCATGAAATCGGCATGGCTAAAAATAGAGTATCTAACCTCGCATCGTCAAATCCTTCACCGATATATTTTCCTGTTGCAATCACTAATCTTTCCATGTCATCAGGAATGGAAGAAAGTCGATGCAATTGTTCCATCCGTTCTTTTTTCGTCATATTCCCGGAGAGTACAATAATATTTTTAGCAAATCCTTTAAATAATTGCTTTAAAATTTCAACATGTTCAATTCGTTCTGTTAAGATTAGCGGACAACGGCCTTCTTCAAGCGCAGACAACACATCATCAAATAATTGCTGATTTCGCTGTTCATTGAGTGCTGTTTCTTTATAAAGTTGCTGAATATCGTTGTGTGAGGACGTAAAGTTCGTGTACCTTGGAATTAAACGATGAACAAATGGCCTTACTTTTGCTTGGGTTTTCCCGTCAATTTTATAACGAATAGGACCACATTGCATGTGAATAACAGGGTGTAAACCATCTTTACGAATCGGTGTAGCCGTTAGACCATACACATACTTGGAGCGAACTTGTTTTAACACTTGTTCAAAGCTAAAGGCAGAAATATGATGGCATTCATCGACAATGATTTGGCCATATTGAGTAATAAATGACTTCAACTGACCCTTGTAATTTAAGCTTTGAATGGTTGCTATATCAATTTTTCCTGTTATTTTGTTTTTTCCGCCGACAATTTGTCCGATTTCTTTTGATGAAATATTAAGAAACGTTGATAATTGCTCCAACCACTGTTGCATCAACTGTGTCCGATGAACAATGACTAGCGTATTAACTTTTCGTTCCGCAATAAGAGCGGCCGCTATAACTGTTTTACCAAAACCAGTGGTTGCTGAAAGAACACCTGTATTGTGTTTCAATAATTGCAATATGGCATCGTGTTGCTGAGAAGTTAACTCACCTTGAAATTCCACCTCAATCGTCTGTCCATCGAATTGATCATCAATGATTTCAGTTTGAATGGATAATGACGATAAAAGGTTAATAACCTCCTCCAAACAGCCGCGCGGTAAGACTAAATATCCTTCCTCATCCCAAGAGCAATTAATCACTCGTGGTATTCCGTATGTAGACATGCGATTTTTCTGAGCTTTATAAAATTCAGGATTCGCTAATGTTGCTAGTTTCGTCAACTTAGTTAAAAGAGAAGAGGGGACTCTATCATTTGGAATGTATAGACCATTCTTTAATTCAATAGTAATTTTCTCTGGATAAACTTCGTTTACAGTAATAGATTTATTTTCGTAAAGCTGTACCACATCTTGTACTTCTTTTTTTGTCATCGTTTGAACAGAAGATAGATACAGCCATTGGTCTGGATAAGGAGTAAAGGATTCATCGACAAATACACTATTGCCGTTTATCCTTGGCTTTCGCTGAAGCGGCAATGCGATTAAATTTCCGAATCCGCCTTTTGGAAGCGTATCTTGATTCGGGAATAATCGATCATAGGAGTCTAAACCTATTTCATATCGTTTTTCCATTGTTTTAGTGAGCAATGTCATTCCCATTTTGCGAGCTAATGAAGCAGGAATCGCTTCGGAGAAGAAAATCCATACGTGTGCACCATTCCCAGATCTTGAGCGTTCAATGCTATACGGTACGGAAAACTCTTTACATACACGAACAAACGCCAACACATCCTCTTGCCAATTCTTTTTGTCAAAATCAATCGCCAAAAAGAAACACGTTTCATCTTTTTGCATCGGATAAATTCCAACAGTATGCTTCCCACTTAAATGATCGTAAAGTACTTGATCATTTAGCGGTAGCAATGTTCGATGCGGACACTCACTGCATTTGATCTCCGGTTTTCGACAAAGAGGTGGTTGCCACTCATAGGAACAAGCAGGTGTATATCCCGCACGGCCGTTTTTTGACTCCCAGCGAACCGCATATACATCTGTTCGTCCTCGAAAAAGCCGCTTGAATAATCGTATTTTTTCTTCAGGGGACGATTGGTTGTTGACTATAGAACTAGCCGTAGTTACAGAATTACTTTTTTCTTTCTTTTGCATCATCGTTGAAAGGATGTGTTTTAAATATTCGTTTTCTTTTCTTAAACGTTTGCATTCTGCAAGTGCTTGTTGCAACTGAATCCGGATATCCATGACTTTACCTCTAAAACATTTATTTAACTGTAATGATATTGTAAAGTATTGAGTTAGATGTGTAAATTAAGCAACTCTTCATGCTAGTATTTAATTAAACTACTTAATTCATTTAAACCACTGTAAGGAAGAAAGACTTATCATTGGAAGCGAAGGAATTTAGCAGTTTTTGTCGAATTTAATCTCTAATGAACGTTTTTAAATTAAATTTAAGCTAAATGCAGAAAGGAATCTTTGTTAAGAACATCAACCATCCTGCGAATAAAAGAAAAAAGGTTAAGACAACAATGTTCTATTAATCAAATAGATTCACGGGAGGTTGTTTAAAAAGTAAGGTGGTTTTGTAATATGGATAGAACTACTATTTTTATAAGTTCTGTTGCACAAGATGCTCTTTCCTCTATACGAAACGCTGTATTTGAGGAATTAAAAAATATGGGGCATGAACCTATTCGTTTTGAAGATAGTATGCGATATATTCACCAAGATGCCATCCGAACTTGTTTGGAGTACGTATCAAGAAGTGATATCTTTCTGCTATTTATCGCGGATAAAGCAGGAACATTCTTAGAGGATGAAGGGAAAACTGTTACTCACCTTGAATTTTTACGTGCATATCACGAAAATAAACGTCTTATCGTGTATGTTCACGATATAGTTCTTGATACCTATTTTCGGACGATCAGACCTCAAATAAAACAATCGTTAGTACAGTATTTAAGCGAACACGGTAAAGAACCGGATTCAATGTTGAATTTTATAAGCGAAAATATTAAAGAGGAGCCTCATATTGCCGAAAATTATGTATGGTACTTTCTTTATGATGCAGAACAAAAAGGGATATATTTCGAAAAATGCTCATTAGGTGTCGAAATTCTTTCAAACATAAAAAGCTATCTTTCAGCTCTTTTCAAAGAAAGCCTTCAATACTTAAATATTCGTTCTGAAATAGAACGGAGCTTAGAACATGTAGAATTATACGGGGATTTTTATGAACTATCACTTGAATTCATAAGTTTATTGCGGAATGGGCAAATTACAAATTGGAGAAGGCTATTAGCGCTTTTACGATCTAAGATGGTCGGCTGCAATATTTACTCTACAAATACAAAGTACCAACAAGAAGCTATAGGAGCATTAATGGACTGTAAAGCCGTAACTCTTTACGAAAAAAGAGATAACCAG
Source organism: Aeribacillus composti (assembly GCF_007827555.1). Classification (GTDB taxonomy): domain Bacteria; phylum Bacillota; class Bacilli; order Bacillales; family Aeribacillaceae; genus Aeribacillus; species Aeribacillus composti. The sequence continues at coordinate 70,423 of NZ_VISS01000020.1, read as the reverse complement.
ATGATTTGCAAAGAATATGATGGATTAACAACTCCTGAGAACTTTTCATTAGATGATACTTCTTCTTACGTTGTGCAAACATATAATGATCATAATCATAATGAAAAGCTATACTATTCACTGGAAAAAAGAATATGTTATTTCTTGTTTAAGGTAAAGACTTACGTATTTTGCTTTCATCTGCCCCTGCTAGGAGAGTGGGATTATTATAAACTGAAGGCTTACCAAGAGAATATATTTAATGCTATACTTGAATCAAAAGGATATTCTTATTGTTACTTTATCAAAATGCTGTTAGGAGGTCTCTCAAATGAACAATTATAAAGAAAATGTAATATTAATCGCCTCCGCACCACATGGATATGGAAAAAAAGTTGTAACGAATCGTCTTAGTCAAATGAAACGTGATCACGCAAACTTACAAAATAAACTTTCCCAAATAAAAAGTTCATTTCGTCATTCAAAATAAACGCTCATGATGTAAAAAATGCTCTACTGATAGAAGGAGTAAAATCCATTTCTTCGAATGTTTCAAGTTTGCACGTTCTACAATTTCAATATTTTCAAGATAGCAGTAGAAGCCCATCTATCACCAAAGTATTCAAGAAGAAGGTCAGCAGAACTTTATGAAAAGAATGCCCAAACGGATATCATAAAAGAGTTGTTTGGAAAAGCAATTGGAGGGGACATGTCTGTATTCGAAAAGTTGGAGAAGTTAGATAAATTATCTAAGCAGATGCAGAAAGGAATTTTCGTTAAGAACCTCAACCATCCTGCGAATAAAAGAAAAAAAGGTTAAGACAACAATATTGCATTAATCAAATAGATTCTAACTTCATAAATTCACGACACAAATGAACCCCCTGAAGAAATTCTCGAATTTGAAGGAGTAACCATTAAGGATACACACCATGAAAGCTTTGCAACAGCAGTAAAAAAGTAAGAATTTTCTTAGCCATGAAAAAGTACGTGGAAGCATTGCGCTTATATGAAGAACTGTATCAAAAAGAACCACGAAATTTAAATTATCGTTATAAATTAGCTGTAAGTACTCCTCATGATTACGATGATTTAGAATAATAATTCATCTAATCGGATTTTCTTACAGGAAAACGCGGTGTTTTAATTTGCGGGTTGAATATTAATGCATGAAATCTAAGAAAATCAAGTCGATCGGTTTGTTAAATTAACTGCTTTTTAACGATGTTCACTTTCTTAACCAGATAATTAAATAAATATTGTGTATACATCAACTTCCTTTGAAATGCTTGTTGCAACTGAATCCGGATATGAATTTTGATTGGTGATAGAGATTTATAGAAAAGTTATTGTAACTGCATTGGAGAATCATTTAAAACCACGTGGATTTGAAGTTAACTAAGTAAAAAAGAAAATCATATTCGTTTATATATGAGCGGTCGTAAAACCATTAAGGAATTTTACGACTGGATTTATCATGACAAAGGATTGTACTTAAAACGCAAATTTGAAGTGTTTCCGGATCAAAATTTGGATACAGAAATATTGCAAAATGCGAAATGAAAAAGAATAAAACAAGCTGTTGCAGAAAGAAAAAAAGCTTTTATCGATGAATATCGAAAAAAAATTATTGCATTCATCGAGCATGTGAAACTGCTTGAATTACATTAGGAACGTATTATACATGGTTGTTAAAACGTGACAAATCATTTAACGAAGAATTTTATAAAATTAACGAAAGGGCAGTTAAGTAGTCAATAGCTGCTTTATATTTTTTAGATTTTAGTTTACATAATATATATTATAGGAAGTTATAAATGGATCTTGTTTCACTAAAGAGATTACTTGTTGTGATGAGACGAAATAAAAAAATGAAACAAATTGTATTTTAATTGCATTTAATGAATTTCTTTTTAAATTGTAAATTTACATTGCAATTTAATTAATTGATCTTTAAAAATTGATCTTTAAAATTCGTTATGATTTGCTGCGTGTTTAAATTCATTCCATGATTAATTTTGGATTATGATTTATTTATTTTTATTAACGCTTCATTTTTGTTTGTTCTATATCCCGAAGTCCGTTCATTCATCTCCTTCTAAGTTTACATAATATATTTATGTTTTAAAAAAACTCCACTCATACCCTCATCCTCATGATTTGAGCGACAAAATCAATGAATTATTGCCGCTCTTTGCCGTTCTTTTACTTCTCTTTTTCATTTTGTGGTATAAATTGGAAGCGATCATTAAAAAATGTTTTGTAGCCGAATTGCAGTGATAAAAAAGATGAAATCCCTACACTTCCGGCAATGCCGATCAAAATCACAATTTGATATTCGATTGCAACTAAAGGGCTTGTACCTGCGAGGATTTGACCTGTCATCATTCCCGGCAAAAACACTATCCCCATACCGACCATGTTATTGATAGTCGGCAAAATAGCTGAATCAAATGCAGAGTTTACGATTGGTTTTGTTGCTGCATCGGGTTTAGCACCTAACATGAGCGCCCCTTCAATCAGATTCTTTTGGGTAGCAAAATTTTCGATCATTTCTTTCATGCCTAGCGTTATACCGATCATTGAATTTCCAATAAACATTCCGGCAATCGGGATAAAGTATTGAGGTTCATACCAAGGCTTAAAATGAATGACGATTAGATTAAAATACAACAGGCTGACGAGAGAGCCGATAACCATTGACAGCACAATGACCAGCTTCAATTTTTTCGATAAAGGCTTATGAAGCTGTTTAAATATATTATAAACGGCAAACGATTCCATGAAACAAAGCACCAATAAGACAATCCAAGGTGAAGGATTTTTAAAAATATACATCAATATGTATCCGACTAGCACAAGTTGAATCGTCATCCTGGCAGTTGAAAGGACAATTAATTTTTCACGTTTAATTTCTCGTTTTTTTACAAGCAATATTAAAATAAGAACAAATAAATATGCTGCCGAGAGCCTCCAAAATTCGATGTTGATAACTTCTTGCTTCATTGATTATCACCTGTTGGTTTATTTTATCGTAATAACTTTATCTGCATATGTTTTTGGTATTGTATCTGAGTGTGTTACCATAATAACCGTTTTTTCTTTTTTCCTAGCATCACGAATGAATGCATCCATGATTTTCTCTTCAGTTCCTTTATCTAGCGCAGAGGTTGGCTCGTCTAATAAAAAAACTTCTGGATCCATTAGAAAAATTCTGGCTAGTGCAAGTCTTTGTTTTTCTCCACCGGACAATTGTTCTACGTCATCCTCTAATTTTTTTTGCAAGCACACAAATTTTAGTGCTTCTTTCAACTTTTCATCGTCAAGAGGCTCTTTTTCAGATAAAATTCTGCCGAAATTCAAATTCTCTCGAATATTTCCTTCAAACATTACTGGCTGCTGTGAAAGCATCACAACTTCCCGTCTTAAAGCGATTGGATTCCATTCAAACAATGACCGGCCTTTATAAACAATTTCTCCTTGATCTGGCGACAGCATGTGATTGAGCATTTTTAAAAGTGTTGTCTTTCCTCCCCCGCTTTGGCCAATGATGCACGTTACTTGTTTTTCTTCAATTTTCAACTCGTCAATGTATAGAATATCTTTGTAACGTAAATTTTTGATGTGAAACATGTAAAACAGCCCTTTCTTCATAAAAAGCGAAATCCCCTGTTTTGATTATGAATAAAGTTGCAAATGATTCAAACCATTATACTTATTAAACACTTCTCTCTTTATAAAAAGCTTGGCACTCTTATTTATTTTATTTCGTGCAGCAAACCACTGAAAATTTTTTATTTCATTTAATGTCGGAACAAAAGAAATGGAAGCTTACAGTTACTCAAAGGAATGGAAAAAAGATAAAAAATTTGAATTTTATACCTCTTGTTTTAAATAAAAAAAGCTTTTTGAATGAAATTTTAACGTATTTGGAGCATTTTGTAAAATTTTTTGCAAAGCGGAAAATCAATGTTATTGAAAGGAAAACGCCTTTTGATCATGAGGGCTTAATGAAGATCGACATTTTGCGTCTTGAAGCAGTTTTCTTCCCTGCTTTGGAGAAATGATCAGAGGAGCTTAAAAAAAATTTGTCCTTAACCTTTCGTTTTATTCATGCTGCCTCAGCAATCCAACAATTTTGGGGCTCTAGACACTTCATAAGCCCCTGGCCTTTTTTTGCAAAACGGGATGCAAAAGCATTCAACGCGATATGATAAAATTTTTTCCTTAAAACAATAGAATAACTTGTGAAATAGAGCTGATTGAATCGTTCAGAAAGAATGACATAAATCAAAACAGACGGCAACGAGGCGGTTATAGGACGGCACGAGAACACCCCGACAAGCTCGTTGTCCACAACGCTTATGCAGCCCTTCATCGATGATAATGAAGAAGCTCTTATATGCCGAATGAAAAATATGTACAGGGCTCCTTAGAAATTTTTCCAGTTCCAAGAGCCCGGATTGCGAAACATTTGATATGATCATGCTTTTTTCAAAAGTGTCTCTTTCCTTGTAGTTTTCAGCTTGGCGTCCTTTTATTTAAAGACAGAGTAAGTTGATTGGTTTCATGGTAACTAGTTTCTTTCTGCAGCTAAAAATTCTTTTCTATAATGATCAATTACCTATAAAAGTTATAGTTCACGGCGGAAGTCACCGTTTTTGCCGCCTGTTTTCTCCATTAAATATGTTTGGCCAATGACCATTCCTTTATCGATTGCTTTGCACATATCATAAACGGTTAAGGCGCAGACACTCGCAGCAGTTAATGCTTCCATTTCAACCCCTGTGCTTCCTTTTGTTTTCACAAATGAATGGATCATTAATTCATATTTGTTTTCGTCGCATTTCCATTCAAATTGAATATCCACCGCTTTTAAAGCAATCGGATGGCACATTGGAATGATGTCAGCCGTGCGTTTGGCGGCCATAATTCCAGCTACTTGCGCTACTGACAGAACATCTCCTTTTTTGACCTGTGAGTTTGTGATTTTTTCATACACTTCTTTTGAAACAAGAATACTTGAGATGGCATGTGCAGTACGGACTGTTTCCTCTTTCTCTGAAATATCTACCATTTTTGCCCTTCCTTGCTCATTTAAGTGAGTCAGCTTCTTCATGTTTTTAACCTCCACTCATCGGCGGAATAAGGGCGACAACATCCCCATCCCGAATGATGTCATCTTCTGCAGCAAATTCTTCATTGATGGCAAAAAGGACGGAGGATAGGGCGGGCAGTGAATATTCTTTTTCCAACCGTTCGCGGAGTTGTTTAACAGTTATTTCTTGATATGGCAATGTCATCTCCTTTTTATTCAGCTGCTCTTTTAGTTGGGCGAAAAATAAAATTCGGATCATGACTTCATCTCCTTTGGAATGCCTTTTTCATAAGAAATCGTTTCTTGCTGATTGCCGATCCACAATGAGCCATCCTCCCAATGCTCTTTCTTCCATATCGGTACCATTTCTTTAATCCGCTCGATTGCATAACGGTTTGCTTCATAAGCATCAGCGCGGTGAGGAGTAGATACGGCGATGACGACCGCGGCATCCGTAATTTCTAATCGTCCGATACGATGGACAATGGCAACCTTAGCATTCGGAAACTGCTGTTTAATTTCAGCTCCGATTTGTTCCAGTTTTTTTTGAGCCATCGATTCATATGCTTCATATTCTAAATACAGTGTTTTTTTTCCTTTTGTCAATTCCCTTACAGTTCCGATAAATGTAACGATAGCTCCGGCATTTCGATCCACAACAGCTTCGATGACACGTGAAACATCTATCGGTTCTTTCACAATTTGAAACATAATTATCCCTCCAAATATAATATAAAATGGCATTATTGTCTCATTTCCAACAGCTTCTCCTTTACATAGTTCACGATCCAGCTGATATACAAATCTTCGTCTTTAATAAAAAATGAATGTTTTTCTTTCAAAGGGATCGAGCTAATCGATGCGATCACATTTGATAAATCAAGCAGATGAAGATCTTTCTCATCACGGATACAGACAATTTTCGGATATGGAGCTTTTTTCATTCCTTCGATAATCAATACATCAATTGAAAAATGCCGGTAAAGTTCCATAATGTTCGAAAAATGTTCATTCGCTTTTATTTCAGCTTGCAACAGCAAAGTTTCTTCCCCTAGAACCGCTGAAACAACAGCACCAGCTTCCCAATGCCGATACGTATCTTTTTTTGGAATATCCGGTTTTCCACCATGACCGTGATGTTTAAAAGTACCGACTTTTATCCCATGATTGGTCAGCTCTTTGATGCATTTTTCAATTAGCGTAGTTTTTCCGCTGTTTTGATGCCCTACCACTTGTAAAATCATCATAGCCAACTGGAGGCTCCTTCTTCATCTTCGATTAACAGCACGTTAACTTCACTGCCTGCTTGAAATCCTCTGCTTCCGCCAGGCAAAACAATTAAACTATTAGTATGAATTAAGGATGAAACAATATTTGATTTGTCCCTTCCAATCGGATCAGCTACTAGCTTTCCATCATGATAGGACAGTTTTGCTCTCACAAAGCGCGTGAACGGATTCGGCTTTAAAAAATCTTTCGTTAAAATCGCCCGGGCTCGTTTTAAATAACAATTTTTTTGTCCGAGCATCGCCCTTATATACGGACGGACAAACAGCTCAAAACCGACATAACAAGCGGAAGGGTTGCCTGAGAGGCCGAACAAAATTTTGTTGCCGACAACAGCTGCAGAGGTAACACTCCCTGGACGCATGCCGATTTTATTGAATAAAACTTGGGCTTGAAGATGCTCGTACACCTTTGGGATATAATCAAAATCGCCCACTGACACTCCGCCTGTTGTGATGATAATGTCGGCCATTTGCATTGCTTTTGTAACAGCTTGAAATACATTTTGAAATGTGTCTTTCACAATTCCGTATAAAATCGGTTCACCGTGAGCTCTGAAAATTTGTGCCTGCAGCATATAAGTATTGCTATTGTGAATTTTTCCTTTTTCCAGCGGTTTATACACTTCAAGCAATTCGCTCCCGGTTGCTATGACGACAACCTTTGGGCTCTTCATAACCGGAACGTAATGATACCCGAACGTTGCCAGAACAGCGGATATTCCCGGAGTGATCACGGTTCCTTTTTCGATAAGCAAACTGCCCTTTTTCATATCTTCTCCGATGCGGGAGATGTTTTCTCCTGCCTCAACTTTTCTTTTTATTTGCACATATGTTTTTCCGTCTTTTCTGAATTCCTGTGTTAATTCCTTCATGATGACGGCATTTGCACCTTCTGGAATGGCAGCGCCAGTCATAATTTTAACGGCTTGAAAAGGTTTTAAAGATTCTTTCCAAACAGAATCTGCTCCTTGAGTCCCGACGACTTCCAAAACTGCTGGATTGGAAGCTGAAGCGGCCTCGGTCGATGCTGCCCAAACAGCATAGCCGTCATAAGGGGATCGATCAAATCCAGGTACATCCGTTGTAGCAGTTATATCTTGACCAAGCACACGATGAAAGCTGTTTTCGATTGATACATACTCTATTTCACCTTCATAGCTTTTTTCCAACACCCGGTCGATTGCTTCCTCTACTTGAATTGGCTTTCGCAACGATCCCATTCCTTTCCACCCTTCTTGCCCCCACCCGATACTACCAAGGAACATTTATTTTGTTTTGGAAAAGGAGGCTTGAGGAAAAAGGTTATTATGAACAATATACTGGTCATATTCATCCTTTGTATTAATATTGATGAAAGCATCATCATCATTGATCTCAACATATCTAGTATGAATACTTGGAAGAAAATGCTTCATGCTTAACTTATTTTGTTCAAGGTGCCATCGTATTTTTTCCTTCACTCGATGATGGTACATGGCGATCAATGGCTGAATATTTCCGTGAACACTAGGAACAATCGCTTCACAACCGTCATTTCTGTATAATTGCAATTTTTTCAACAAATGCGCATTGATAAAAGGAGTATCACAAGGTAAAACGATATACCATTCGGATTTGAATTGGGACATAACGGAATAAATGCCGGCAAGAGGTCCTTTTCCTTGATACAATTCGAGATCTTGAATATATGTCAGCTGGTTCCTTTGCAGCCATTTCGTATCTATTTCAGGATGTATGACAACAACCACGTCTTTTGTGATACATTGCAGCGCTTCGATACTATATAAAATAAATTCCTTTCCATTTCTTTTCGCAAATGCTTTCGGTTGCCCAAACCGTTTCGACTGTCCTCCTGCCAGCACAATCCCGATCATCTTGTTCACTGACGATTCATCTCCCAAACAAGATGGCGAAGTTCCGGCAAAATCAGCTTTTCCATGGCAAGACGAACCGCATTTGTCGATCCCGGCATGCAAAAAATGACTTTTTGTCCAATTGAACCGGCAAGCGCTCGACTAAGCATGGATGCGCTTCCAATTTCTTTATAGCTTAAATAACGAAACAATTCCCCAAAACCAACCATTTCTTTGTCAAGCAATTCTTTTACCGCTTCAACCGTCACATCCCGTTTTGTAAAACCAGTCCCGCCGTTCAATAAAAAAACATCAATTTCGTCAGAAGCCTCTTTCACAGCAGATTGAATGGCTTCCCGTTCATCTTTCACAATCTCGTAATCTATTATTTCCATTTGTTCTCTCGTTAATAATTCGATGATTAATGCACCGCTTTTATCCGTATCCTTCGTTCTCGTATCAGAAACGGTGATCACTTTGCAGCGAACAGGGTCATTTGCCTTGCTGCGATGTTCAGATACACTCATCAATCACACCTCACCCGCCAATATAAAACATTTCCACACGTCTGTTTGCAGAAAGAGCATTGATCCTTCCTCTTTCTTCGGAATAACGATCGTCCCGAGCCTGCCAAACACGGGTGATCTCATCCAATATTTCTTCACCGCTTGCTCCCTTTCGCATTTTAACTAATAAATCAACGCCGTTTGAGGCAAATAGCATGTATACTTTTTAGGGCATTCGCGTGCAATCAGAACAAAAAGCTCCTGATAAGGAAGAAATAAAGCCGACTTCCACATCCGTACCTCGGTATCGATACCTTTTGGGAACCTGGCCAAAAACGTTCGACTGAACTAGTTCAAGAGGTATTTCTCGGTGAATCATATCATGAACTTCTTTGCTCGTCCCAAACTTCGTCCATTTTCCAACCGTTTAAGGTTCCGACATCCATATATTCGATGAAGCGGATCGTCATTCCTTTTTCTTCAAAAAAACGAGCCATCGGTAAAATTTCGCTCTCATTTATTCCTTTTACAACCATGTTCACCTTTACGGCTAGACCTTGTGCAACCGCTTCTTCAATTCCTCTTACAATTTCCTCAGACTTTGCTTTGCCTCCGTTCATTTTAGAAAAAATTTCGTTATTTAAAGCATTTAAACTGACATTGATCCGGTTCAGCCCGCGCTTGGCATATGAAATTAAAAATATCCGTTAATGGTCAATGAAACGTCTTGAAGATCTTGAATATTTTTAACATCGATATTAGTACATCAATGTCCTTTCGAAGGAGCGGTTTCCCTCCGGTTAGACGAATTTTTCGTATGCCTAAACGGCTGGCCAAACGATATATTTCTTCAAACGTCATTAGTTATTCCCGTTTCATAAAAGAATACTACCTTCCTTCCATTTCAGCATACAGTATACACAACGAAAATTACATCGGTCTGTCACCGAAATGCGCAAATCCATAAAGGGCGGTTAATTGATCTCGCAACATCTTCCTCTCCTTATACATGCTTTCTTCATATGTTACAGACAAGATAAACAATAGAATGAGATCTCTGACATAAATTCGAATGATCATAAAAGGTTAAATTAATTGTAAAAAAAATTTTCTGAAAAAGAAACCTATTTGGAATACATTTTGCCAATTTATCATTTTTTTTTGCTAACATGATGGGGCTCTATACAATGAATTGAGAAAGCAAAATAGATACACAAAAAATATTTTACGATTTCGGCAAACGGAGGCTTTCATAATAGAATCAGCAGTTTTCATTATGGACAATGTACCATGCTTGGCGAACTGTAAAACTTGATGGAAAGAATGGTTATTATATTAGAAAACCGTTCATCCATCAACAGGATCTTCTTAGCTTTTTCCATTTCGGGTCACTTGTCGAGAAGCCGTCCAGACTCGAAAAAACTCAAAGTTGATTGAAAAAAAGATACTATCGAGAAACAACTGATAGAAAAAACATTAAAGAAAACCGCCGGCAACAAATCCGAAGCTTCCTGAGAATTAGGGATTTCACGAGTTACACTTTACAATAAGATGAAAAAATACCAGCTACCTAAATAGATGAACAACTTCTCAATCGTTTTCAAAAATGGCATTAACTTGTTTTACGCCCCGCTTTTTTCTTGCAGCACACTTTTCAGGCAACCATCTTTTTTGATGTCAATGACATACTTTCAATGTTAGAATGATCTTTTTGCAATAGCGCTTTGTCCGGGTTAGACGCATTTTTCGCACAATGGCCGCTGACCATATTAGCAAAGAAATAAATTTCCCTAAATGCCATCCGCTGTTTCCGCTTTAAAAACTCTCTCCTTTCTATTTCAAGCAAAACAATATCCGCAGCGAAATGGTACCGATCTTTCATTGAAAACTGAAACATTTTCTAACAAGCAGTTCAATTGATGTTGCAACATCTTCCCTTTCCTCAATTGGAAGAATATATGCAAATCCGGCATCACGAATCAATTATTCATAAACTTTTCAAAAGTGATGCCGATGAAGTGAAGCAAATCACAAATTGCGGGAATTGTTTTTACTATGATGAACATTGATAAAAAAGATGGAAAGGAGAATATGGATGGGAAAAACTGTTGAATTAGATGTTCGCGAAGATTTAAAGAAGAAATTAGAGCCGTTTCAAAAAATCATGGCGGCCATTCAGCCTCTTGCACAAGGAGATGTATTTATTTTACACGCTCCGTTTAAACCTGTTCCGCTTTTTCCTATCATGAAGAAAAAAGGGTTTTCTTATCAAGCGGAAAAAATAGAGGATAAACATTGGAAAATTACCTTTGTTAAAACGGAGGAATGAAAAAATGATACTGGATAATCGCGGCTTAGAGCCCCCACAACCGATGATGCGGACTTTAACGGCATTAGCAAAATTAAAAAAAGGAGAAGCGTTGAAAATTATTAATGACCGCCGCCCGATGTTTTTATTTGAACAGCTTGACGATCTCGGTTATACCTATCAAACGCAAAAGCGCAGTGATGGAAGCTATGAAATAACGATTGAAAAGAAGGATGACGATGATGACGGCTAATCATACTTATGAAACGAATATTCGAATCCCTTTTTCGTTTATTATTTTTGGCTTGCTGGCGTTTTTCCTTTCTCAAATTCTTTTATTTCTGTCAACTCGTCAGCTTTCAACCGGAGAAATGCGCCTTCCTGTCGTATTGTCAGCTGTCCATTTATTAGTGATTGGCTTTGCTTTAATGACAGCCATGGGGGCCATGTATCAGCTTGTTCCAGTCGTGTTTTTAACCCCGATATGGAATGAATCATTTGCTTTTATCCAAATGGTCGTCACGTCATTAGGAATACTATCTTTTAGCATCAGCCTGGCCTTTAATATTCAAATGGCTATATTTTCAGGCTTGCTTCTTACTTGCGGGATTGTAATGTTTTTATGGCAGATGTTCATGACATTAAAAAAACAGAAGAAAAGAACGGTCATCACTTTATTTGTTGGTACTGCCCTCATTTGTTTGCTCTTAACGATCGGGCTCGGATTGACGCTTGCCTATCATTTTTGGAGCGGCAGACAATTAATCGATCATGATTTGATTTTCAAAGCACATATATTGCTGGGATTTTCCGGCTGGTTTACACTTCTTATCTTCGGATTTTCTTACAAAATGGTTCCGATGTTTTCATTGGCGCATCATTTTTCAATGAACACGGCCCGATATGTCTACATTTTTTATATAAGCGGTCTTGTGTTAACTTTCATCAGTTTTATAACGGCAAATGACCGGTTGTTATCAGCAGGGCTTCAATTGATGGCTGTCGGATATGGGTTGTTTGCATACCATATGTTTGCCATTTTAAAGAAAAGGATGAAGAAAAAACTGGATAAACCTTTTCTGTTTGCTCTTTTGGCCATTGTTTTTGGAGTCATCCTGCATATAGCGGCGGCCGGTTTTTCTTTTGAAAGTGAAATCCATTCCCGCATCTTTTCCATCATCATCTACTGTTATCTGTTCGGCTGGATTGTATTAAGCATCATTGGCTACTTATATAAAATTGTTCCTTTTCTATGGTGGACACACCGGTATAGCAAAAAAATCGGCAAAGAAGCGGTGCCGACTTTGAAACAAATGATAAATGAAAAATGGATTGTGATGGAATGCTGTTTATTTGTTGCGAGTCTTATCGGCATGATCGCTGCTCTTGCCTCTTCAAGTACTGGTCTATTTTATCTTGCTCAAGGAGGAATGGTGCTGTTTTCTGGATTATTTGCCTGTACGATTGGCTCCGTATTGTTGAAATAAAATAATGAGGGAACGATTTACTGAAATATAAAGGGTGATGTAACAATGGAAATAAAAGCAAAGATCTTGGAAAAACTGCAAAACGTTTTAGATCCTGAATTGGGAATTAATGTTGTTGATTTAGGACTGATCTATAAGATTGAAGTCAAAGACGGAACTGCATTCATTTTAATGACATTGACTACACCCGGCTGTCCGTTGCACGACTCAATAGCAGGCGGTGTGAAACGCGCATTGCGTGATATTGAAGGCATTCAAGACGTAAATGTCCAAATCACTTGGAATCCGCCTTGGTCCCCTGATAGAATGAGCGAAAAAGCATTAAGGCAGCTAGGGTTCCTTTCCTAAACGTTTTTCAAAGACTGTTCCTTTCCTGAAAGGGACAGCTTTTTTTATGAAAGAAGTCCCAATTATTTTGGTGTTTTTGGCTCTTCTTCCAGCTCCCAAACAAACGGCGTCACATTTAAGATGTTCGTTTAATCGTTTCCCAGCCAAAAAAATCCCCTTCCAGGAAAATTTTTTACAAATGCTGTCTTCCTGCAGGGGATAATAGCTGCTCCTTGTTTTTCCGGAGGTGTCAACCAGGAAAAAAATGTAACTGAAATCGCAAATGACGTTTCTGCCATTCCAATGAAAAAGCCCAAAATATCGTCATTCCGTAAGAATTGGCAAAACTGATGCCAACTAATGAGACAATTAAAAATAATAAAAGCAAAGAATACATTTACCGTCGGCCATACCGGTCAGTCCAAATTCCGAGTGGAATTCGCATGACAGAACCTAGCAGACGGGTTGGCAACTTAGATGCTTTTTTATGTTGATGTCAGGTTATAAATATCTTGGAACGTACTTGCTAACGGAGATAAAATTCGCCATACGGCAAATGCAAATGTCATGGCTAAAGTGGTGACTGGCAGTAATGCTTTTTGTTTCACCAAAATCCCCTCCTAAACAGATGAATGGTGCCATCATCTGTACCATAAAAATAGGCGGGGAATGTTTGTGAACTTTATCATATAATTATTGATTGCCAAATAATTGTTAAAATTTCACCTCAACAAAAATGTTTTTCCGATTTTTGCCCATTCAATCAAATTGAATACCGCTTGCGTTTCCAACGGTTTAAACTTCCCGTTTTTGGCGAAGCGCTTTAGGAATGTATACACAATAAGGCTCACTTTCCAAATAGTCGCCTGTCACAGCATACGCTCTTGAGCGTGAGCCTCCGCAAACAAAACGAAATTCGCAAACACCGCATTTTCCTTTATAAAGATTTGGATTGCGCAATTTTTGAAATATTGGTGAAGTTCTGTAAATATCGGCCAGTGGTGTTTGTCTCACATTTCCCGCTTTGATTGGAAGCAATCCGCTCGGGTAAACATCGCCAATATGGGAAATAAACACAAACCCGTTGCCATCATTTACTCCCTTCGGAGCACGGCCGAGTCCGTCCACTTCCCCTGTAGCCCCTTTAAACAAAATATCTTCATAATGGATTTCTTTTCCATCTATTTGCTGTTCACGCATTTTGGCTTGCAAGACAACACGACGGTAATGTTGTCCGGCAGTCGTTTTAATATCAAATGGTACACGTTTGCTCTTTTCATATAACCAACGAAAAACTTGTTCATGTTGGGCGGGAGAAATCATATCCGATTGTTTTCCTCTTCCAGTTGGTACGAGGAAAAAAACGCTCCAAAGAACGCAATCAAGTTTTTCAACAAAATCCGCCATTTCTTCAAGAACATGAACATTGTAGCGTGATACAACTGTATTAATTTGAACAGGAATCTTAAATTCATGCAAATATTTGATTCCTTGCATCGTTAAATCGAAAGAACCTTTTGTGCCGCGAAAATGATCATGAATTTCCGCATTCGGGCCGTCCAAACTAAATGCCCAACGGGAAAGCCCGATATTTTTTGCCCTCTGCATCACTTCTTTTGTTACATTTGGAGTTGCACTCGGCGTGATTGAAACACGCAATCCCTTTTCAATAGCATATTCGGCAAGAGCGAATAAATCCGGCCGCATTAATGGATCACCGCCGGTAAATACTAATAGCGGCTGGTTCATCGCAAAAATATCATCAATTAATTTTTTTCCTTCCTGAAAAGTCAACTCATGGGGATCACGATGATATTGCGCCTCGGCTCGGCAATGCAAACAATTTAATTGACATGCTCTCGTCAACTCCCAAATGACAATAAAAGGGTTTTGGTCATAATCCATCATCACATACAAACTCCTTTCTTTAAAATGAAAAATATCTCTGCTTCTTCTCATCATATAAAAAGGTGAAATTTTCGAAGTGAAAGCCATCACACTTTCCGGTAAAAGGGAAGAAATGATTTTTACGAAAAAGTCATTCTTTTGACAAATGTTCAGCTGCTGCGGATCTTCCCCGCGATTGCTTCGGTAATTCGCAAATGGATGAGGTGGTCTGCCCCAAACCTTAAGTATGTTAGACACCTTATTTTTATTAGGAACTATGATTTACATCACACGACTCATTTGTAAAGAAACGCTATAATATGAAACGAAAATCAAAGTTGAAAAAAAGGTGTGATACCATGACAAATAGCTGGGTGTTTGAAAGATTAAGAAGCGTTCCCCTTTTCCGTGAACTGTCTGATGAAGAATTGACTTCCATAGTTGCTATCTCTCAAGTACGTACTTATCAACCAAAATCGTATGTATTCATGCAAGGCGACATGCTGGAAAACGTATATTTCATCCATTCAGGAACGATTAAAATATATAAAACGGACAGAAATGGAAAAGAACAAATCGTTTCCATCTTGCAGAATGGAGAAATGTTTCCACATACCGGATTTTTTTGCAAAGGATCTTACCCTGCTCATGCAGAAGTTATGGAAGAATCTACATTAATTGTCATTCCCATCAAAGATTTTGAGGAAACGCTTATGCTCTTTCCGGTATTGTCCATCAAATTGTTTCGCGTGATGAGTGAAAAAATTATAGATTTGCAAAATCGGTTAGAAGAGCAAATTCTTCATAATACATATGAACAAATCGTATTGTTGCTGTTGCGGCTTACAAAAACGAATGCACTGCCGCAAGGAAAACTTTATCGTTTGACAACCCATTTAACGAATCGGGAATTGGCAAATATGATCGGAACTTCCCGTGAAACCGTTAGCAGAACGCTTAACCAAATGAAGCGGAAAGGTCTTATTCTTGTTGATGACGACGGATATTATTTGGTTGATGCTGAACAATTGGAGAAAGAAATCTTTATGTAGCGGCCGCAAAAAAACTGTCTTTTTGATGAATGTTTGAAGCGTTTAAGAATCATAATAAAGGAAAACGAATTTTCATGGAGGAAACGAAATGTCCACAAAACGTCAAGACAAGAAAATGAAAAATAACCCAACCTTCGGAGCATATGATGAACCTTTTAAGAGCGGCAGCGAATCCGACCTCAAACAAGGTTTGGCCATAACGCAGGAACAAATAAGAGATACATATACGGAGGGCACAATTGATGGGATGATGGAGGATGTTGACGGCAACAACATCCCGTTGAAGACTGAAAAAGAATAATAATTCCTTTTTTTCCTGATATTAAAAATTTAAGTGAAATGCCTGTACCCCCCGCAATCATCATGATGATTGCGGGGGAATTTCATGGCCAATTTTGTCTTGACAGCGTTTAAAAAAATATATCGGCATTACTTCCCCCAAAAAATCGAATGATCATTGGGCAATCAACCTTCTGCAAAGGGAAAATGCGCTTACGGCAGCATGAACAGATTGATGATCATAAACATTGCAAAACAAAAATATACGGCATTGCCCACTTCAATTAAACCGATTTTTAAAATCGGCATTTTTTTTCCGTAAAAATAAACAGCTCGAATAACACTCGGAATATAAGCTATTATAAAAACGGCATACTCGGTAGCGACCAAGCCGATCATTAAGAAAACATGAAAACCCCATGACAACCATTTATAGTTCGGATTGTTTTTTTCCCGAATCATTGTTTTGACATAAAAAGTGCTGCCCACAAAAAATAAAAAACAAAGCATTATGGTGATGAAGGCTTCTTTTGTTATTTCTCCGCTTACAATAAAAGAACTGGCAAGACCTCCAATGCAAAAAACAGCGATTGCTGCTAGATCATTGAAAAAAGCACGATCTTTTTTCTTTTTCCCATAATAAATATTTATTAAAAAAAACGGTGTCATCGCCATTCCGAAATATATTATTTCCCATCTATAAATTAATGGAAAGAGCAGTATAACGGCAGCAGCGGCAAAATAAAGAGCAAACCACTTTATATAAAATGGCTTGCGCTTATTTTTCATAGCCATCAGTAACGGATATGTTGCTAAATATAAACATAACCAGCCGATAAATAATGGAATATGAATCCAAGAGAACCCTCCTATATAAGCCCCCAATAGAAATGGTATAACAAGCATTGCCCAGGCTCCATGCTGTTTTGGAATCACTAATTTCTTGACGGTTGCCATCATGTATCCACCTTTCATCAACAATTTCTTCTAAATTCCATTATAGTGAAAAAAACTAGCTACGTTGTGATTTGTTGCATACCTCTTTGTTTTGTCACAAAATAGCCACAACACTAAACGGGAAAGTGACACCTGTCACTATTGAAAAGAACGAGTTGCGGTATTATCTTTTTAACAATGAAATTGGGAGGGCAAAATAATGAAAACAATATTTACGGAAAATACGACAGTTGGAGAAATTGTCGCAATGCTTCCGAAAGCGAGCGATGTTTTTAAAAAAAATAAAATTGATTTTTGTTGCGGCGGTGATCGCTCTTTAAAAGAAGCAGCCGATAAACGGGGAGTGGCGATTGAGGAATTAATGAGTCAATTGCAGGATCTGTATGCTGCAACTGATGAAAAAACAGAGAAAAATTGGTTGACAGCAACATACTCAGAACTTATTGACCATATCATAAATAAACATCATCGTTATTTGTTGGAAGAACTACCAAACCTTAGTCCCTATGTGACAAAAGTTATGCGAGACCACGGCGGAAATCATCCACATCTAATAAAGGTTCATAAATTGTTTAATGAATTAAAAACGGAACTAGAACAACATTTATGGAAAGAAGAGTCTGAAGTATTTCCGCTTATTAGCCAGTTCGAGAAGCAGCCGACAAGCGAAAACGAACAAAAAATGAAAAAAATGATTGCCGATCTTACGAATGAACATGATAAAACAGGGGATATCATAAAAGAAATTAGGCGGATCACAAATGACTATACCCTTCCGAACGGGGCTTGCCGAACATATCAACTCGTTTACAATCGTTTAGAAGCTTTGGAATCAGACTTATTTGAACATATTCATTTGGAAAATAACGTATTATTTCCACGCATTCTTCAATAATTTCGGGTGGAAGAGGCGGCGATCCCCCGCCTCTTTCTTCACCATTTCAACATCACGGAAACGGACTGTTCAGACCTTGATCTAACCATTAAAACTTAAAACGTTTTATCAAGGACGAAGCTAAAGGCTATTGACAAGCAAAGTTTCATGGCATGCCGTCGTAATAGAGTTTTTTTCAGAGAATAGAAAGCTAAAAACGAAAAGCGCCTCGGTGTGTGACGTCATTTTCGCTGATGTTGCTGAATAAGCGGCTTTCGATATGGTTTCTTTCTTTTTGGAAGCGCTCTTTTTCTTGTTTTGATATTCTGCTTGTTTGGCACAAAAGAAGAATAACTTAAACATCTTTCTTCTGATATAATAAGTATAATAAGTTATATCCAACTTTTTTCAACTACACCACTACGATCACAAAGGAAGTGAAGGGAAATTGGAGGAATTTGTAGGATTTTGTATAAGGTGCAGCAAACCTATTCATTGTCTAAACGGTTTTTTGAATGGGGCTATTGACGAAAAAAATGGGTCGTTGTTTTGTTTTTCATGCTTAGAAGAGAATGAAAATTCGGATTTTTCTCATCAATCCCATTGAAAGCGCAAATAAATGGCATTTAGATTATGCATTTCAAACAACGTTTAGAAATGTGTCCGAATAATATGTCTGATCGAGACCAAGGGGTTTTCTTTCAGAATTTGCTCCTAAACCGCCAATGAAGCAAAATATCACTGTATTAGAGTGAAAAACCCCTATCCTCACTAAATCCGGATAGGGGTGATCATTTTTTATGCTTCCGTTTCCAGCCAGCTATCAGCGACTTCTCCTGCCTCCTCTTTATCTATGTAAAAGGAACCGTTGCTGTATCGATCAGTCACCTTCACATTGGAAAGAGGCACTATTTCCCTGATACCTTTCTCCGTTTCCAATACCAAATTCTCATTTCCGTTGACGAGTAAGATGGCCGCTGTCCGATGCGGGTTTGTTTTCAGCTCTCTGTACAGCATTGATCCTCTTCTGGCTCGTTGTGTTCGTTCGATTTCCCCGATATTGATCATTTTCACAGCGCCTCTGTGCGTGACAATGGCGAGCTTTTGATCGTTAACATGTTTCTCAGCAAACACAAGTCCAGAAACGACTGCATCGCCTTCCTTTAATTGGATGCCTTTGACTCCTGCTGCACGGGAGCCGACAATATTCACTTCTTCTTCGTGAAATAAAAGACCGTATCCAAAACGGGTGGATAACAAAATCAATCCTGTTCCATCAGTTATATGAACCGCAACCACTTCATCGTCGTCTTTTAAATTGATCGCAACAAGCGGCTTGGAGTATCGCTGAGCTTTATATTGGCGAATTTCCGTTTTCTTCACCATGCCTTTTTTCGTAACAAACAAGAAAAATTTCTCGTCGTCAAAACTTTTTAAAGGAATGCCTTGTACAATCCGTTCATCTTGATCAATCGGAATGGTCCTTGAAATATGCTGTCCAATATCCTTCCAGCGAATATCCGGAAGCTCGTGAACAGGACAATATAAATAATTTCCTTTGTTTGTGAATAAGAGAAGAACATCTGTTGTGTTCATTTCATACTGGCATAGCAGTCGATCCGAATCCTTCATGCCGAAATCTTTTCCGTTTGATGCTGTATACGACCGCAAGCTCGTACGTTTCACATAGCCGTCTTTTGTCACAGTAACAATTGTATCCTCGCTTGCGATGAGGGATTCCATATTGATAGTAATGGATTCAATTTCCGCCTCAATCTTCGTCCGCCGCTCATCGGCAAATGTTTTTTTCAATTGTTTTAATTCGGATTGAATGACTTTGGAAAGCTTTTTTTCATCCTCCAAAATGCTTGTTAACCCCTTGATTTTTTTCTCAAGCTCTTCTTCTTCCGCTTTCAACGCAGTAATATCAGTGTTTGTCAGACGGTACAGCTGCAACGAGACAATCGCCTCTGCCTGCGGTTCAGTAAATGCAAATTCACTAATTAAATTATCTTTCGCATCCCGTTTATCTTTTGAAGCACGAATAACAGCGATCACTTCATCCAAGATGGATAGAGCTTTGATTAATCCCTTTACGACATGCTCCCTTTCTTGAGCTTTTTGGAGCTCAAAAGTCGATCGGTTAATCACGACTTCCTTTCGGTGTTCGATGTAAGCATCCAACAATTCAGGCAGGCTTAATAATTTCGGATGCCGACGGTGAATTGCAACCATATTAAAGTTATATGGAACTTGCAAATCTGTGTTTTTATATAAGTAATTTAAAACTCCTTCAGCATCGGCATCTTTTTTCAGTTCGATGACGATGCGAAGACCTGTCCGGTCCGTTTCATCGCGCACCTCGGCGATTCCGTCCACTTTTCTTTCGTACTTAAGGTCATCTATTTTTTTTACTAAATTTGCTTTATTGACCTCATACGGAATTTCTGTAATGACAATTTGCTCTTTTCCGCCTCGGATTTTTTCAATTTCCGCTTTGCCGCGAACAACAATTTTTCCTTTTCCTGTTTTATATGCTTTTTTAATCTCGTCGATTCCTTGAATGATTCCTCCAGTCGGGAAATCAGGGCCTTTTAACACTTCCATTAATTCCTCAACTGTGCAATCCGGATGATTCATTCGCATAATCACAGCATCAATGACTTCGCCGAGATTATGCGGAGGAATATCAGTTGCATAGCCGGCTGAAATCCCTGTTGAACCATTGACAAGCAAGTTTGGGAACATCGCCGGGAGAACGACGGGTTCTTTCGTTGTATCATCAAAATTCGGTACAAACTCGACTGTATTTTTCTCAATATCTTTTAAAAGCTCGGAAGCAAGTTTGGACAGCCGTGCTTCCGTATAACGCATGGCGGCAGGAGGATCGCCGTCAAGGCTTCCGTTGTTTCCGTGCATTTCCACTAAAACATTGCGAACCTTCCACTCCTGGCTCATCCGAACCATCGCTTCATATACAGAAGAATCTCCATGCGGATGGAAGTTCCCGATAACATTCCCGACTGTTTTGGCCGCTTTTCGAAATCCTTTATCATGCGTATTTCCGTCCATCAGCATCGCGTATAAAATTCTCCGCTGCACCGGCTTCAGCCCGTCGCGAACATCCGGAAGCGCGCGGTCTTGAATAATGTATTTGCTGTACCGTCCAAAACGGTCGCCCAGCACATCTTCAAGGGGTAAATCGACATAACGTTGTTGAGCTTCCATGCTGCTCCTCCTCTAGCACATTGTTTTAAATTTCGAACATGTTGTCATTTTCGTCAATACCAAAAGACACATTTTTTTCGATCCATTGTCGACGCGGTTCAACCTTGTCACCCATTAAGGTTGTCACTCTTCTTTCCGCTCTTGCTGCATCATCAATCCGGACGCGGATGAGAGTGCGTGTTTCAGGATTCATCGTCGTCTCCCATAGCTGCGGCGCATTCATTTCTCCAAGCCCTTTGTATCGTTGGATTGTGTAGCCTTTGCCGACCTTCTTAATGGCAGCGGACAGCTCCTTCTCATTCCATGCGTATTCGATGACTTCGGATTTGCCGCTGCCTTTGCTTACTTTATATAAAGGCGGAAGCGCAATATAGACTTTCCCTGCCTGAATGAGCGGCTTCATATATCGATAGAAGAAAGTCAATAAAAGCACTTGGATGTGGGCGCCATCCGTATCAGCATCCGTCATAATGATCACTTTGTCGTAGTTGCAATCTTCAATGTTAAAATCAGCACCGACGCCAGCTCCGATTGCATGAATAATTGTATTGATTTCTTCGTTTTTAAAAATATCCTGCAGCTTCGCCTTCTCCGTATTGATCACTTTTCCGCGCAGAGGCAGAACAGCCTGAAATCTTCTATCCCGACCTTGTTTCGCTGATCCTCCCGCAGAATCCCCCTCTACAAGAAACAATTCATTTTTCTTTGGATTCCGTGATTGAGCAGGCGTAAGCTTTCCGCTTAAAGACATTTCAGATTTTTTTCGTTTTTTTCCTGATCTTGCTTCTTCGCGCGCTTTTCTTGCCGCCTCTCTTGCTTCTTGCGCTTTTATCGCCTTTTTAATCAGGAGGGTGCTGATCTCCGCATTCTCTTCTAAAAAATAAGATAATTTTTCCGAAATGACTGTGTCAACAGCAGATCTCGCCTCTGTTGTACCGAGTTTTCCTTTCGTTTGCCCTTCAAACTGCAAAAGTCCTTCAGGGATTCGGACGGAGATAATTGCCGATAGCCCTTCACGAATATCTGTTCCTTCCAAGTTTTTGTCTTTCTCTTTTAATAAACCGGTCTTTCGTGCGTATTCATTAAACACTCTTGTCATGGCAGTTTTGGCGCCTGCTTCATGTGTGCCGCCGTCTTTTGTTCTCACATGGTTGACAAACGACAAAATGTTTTCGCTGTAGCCGTCATTAAATTGGAAAGAAAATTCGACTTCAATCCCTTGCTGCTCACCTTCGAAAAAGACAACAGGATGAAGAGTTTCTTTTCCTTCATTTAAATATGCGACAAATGATTCGATCCCATTTTCATAACAATAAGATTCTTGAACATTGTTCCGTTCATCAATCAAATCAATTGTTAATCCTTTTAGGAGGAATGCAGACTCCCGCAATCGTTCACTCAATATGTCAAATTGAAAAGTCGTAGTGCTGAAGATGAGAGGATCTGGTTTAAAATGGACTGTCGTACCGGTTTCTTTTGTTTCTCCTATCTTTTCTAATGTCGTAACGGGTTTCCCGCCCTTTTCGAACCTTTGCTTGTAAATAAATCCGTCCCGTTTAATCGTCACTTCAAGCCACTCAGATAAAGCATTGACGACTGAAGCGCCTACTCCGTGCAATCCGCCGCTTGTTTTGTAACCGCCTTGCCCGAATTTTCCTCCTGCATGAAGCACGGTTAAAATTACTTCCGGAGTCGGCTTACCAAGCTTATGCATGCCAGTCGGCATTCCTCTTCCTTTATCAGCAACAGAAATGCTTTCATCTTTATGTATTTTGACAATGATATGGTCTCCGAAGCCTGCTAATGCTTCATCTACAGAATTGTCAACAATTTCATATACAAGATGATGCAATCCTCTAGCATCCGTGCTGCCGATATACATCCCCGGCCGCTTCCTTACTGCTTCCAATCCTTCCAATACTTGAATCGCATCGTCATTGTATTCCATTATCTTTGCTTTTCCCACAAACAAATAACTCCTTTCAAAAAACAAGAACAGATGTTTGTAAACTGTATTTTACATGGTTTCCCTGCGTTTGGCAATCTTACACGGCAACGTATATTATTGTATTACTCAAATGTCGTATGTTTCAAACCTTTCTTCAAAAAAAGAACCCATCAAGATGATGGGGGAAACATTTGTTATTTTGTTAACGCATGCGCCACTTTTATACACATATCCATGATAACGGGATAACCTTTTTCTTTTAATAATTGATAAGCTTCCTCGTTAACGCAGCCTAATTGAGCCCAAAAAACATCGGCATCAATTTCTAAAAATTCTTTCGCAACATCTAATAAATGCTCAGAACGTCTAAAAACGTTTACAATATCCACATGTCCTTCAATTTCTTTTAAGGATGAGACCGCTTTGACACCCAAGGCTTCATCGATCATCGGATTGACAGGAATAATCTCATACCCCGCATTTTGCATCGCTTGTGAAACTTGGTAAGATTCTCTTTCAGGATTGTTGGACAAGCCGACAACAGCGATTCGTTTGCTTTTTTTTAAAATATCACGGATTTCGTCTAGACTTGGATTTTGCATGAAAATTTGTTCACTCCTTCCAATGTTTCTTTTATTATAACTGTAAAAGCGTCGAACACCAAAGTTTTAAAACGGCTTTTATCAACAAAATATAGTCCTGATCGAATCAATTGTGTACAATAATAATAGAATCATGAATATAAAGGAGTTTCATTATGTCTTTTCTATTAATCTTAGTCCTTATCTTAGCTTATTTAATTGGTTCCATCCCCTTTGGACTTATCGTTGGCAAAATTGGATACGGCATTGATATTCGCGAACATGGCAGCGGAAATTTAGGTGCAACCAACACTTTTCGAGTGCTTGGAAAAAAAGCCGGGCTGTTTGTTACGGTTGCAGACATTTTAAAAGGAACTCTCGCAGCTAGCCTCCCCGTATTGCTTAGTGGCGACCTTCACCAAGCATGGACGCTCATTGCAGGAATGGTGGCTGCTGTAGGACATATGTATCCAATTTTCGCAGGCTTTCGGGGCGGAAAAGCCGTGGCGACAAGCGGAGGGGTGCTGCTTTTTTATAGCCCATTACTCTTTTTATCTATGCTTGCTGTATTTTTTCTTGTTTTATATGTATCAAAATATGTTTCTTTATCCTCTATGGTTACAGCACTGTATACGTTAGTTTATACCATTTTTACCGGTGATGCGGCTTTAATGATCATTGTCGCGATCCTCGCAACCTTTGTTTTCTATCGGCACAGAGCCAATATTAAAAGGATCATAAATAAAACAGAGCCAAAAGTGAAATGGCTGTAAAATAGAAAGGAGCGGGAACTCATCTTCTCGCTCCTTGTTTTAATAGTGATAGTTTGATAAACACATCCATCAACGTTTTATAGCCTGATTCAACAAACATTTTTACATATTCACACCAGATCGCGGCTGTCATTTTTGCATCTTCTAAGGCGTGATGACGCTTTTGGACCGGGATGGAAAAAAACCGGCAGCATTCATCTAAACTTACGGCAATTTGTTCTCGCTGAACGAGCTGGAACAGCATGGCTGTATCCACAATCCGATGTTTAAATGGAATGCGGAAATGCTCCTTATTAGCTTCTGTAAGAAAATTTTTTTCATGATTGGCATGATGGGCGACAAGCGTCCGATTTTCTGCAAATTGATAAAAACGAATCAATACTTCCGATATAGGGGGAGCAGCTCTTACGTCTTCTTCAACAATTCCTGTCAATTTCTTTACGTCAACGGGAATTTCCCCTTCATACTGAACAAAAGAGTAAAATGTATGCTTTTCTTCAATCTGCATGCCGTGAACTTTAACTGCTCCAATCGAAAGAATTTGATCCCCTTTTTCCGGAAAAAAACCTGTTGTTTCCAAATCAAGCACAACAACGTCCAGCTCCTGAAGAGGAGTTGACAAGCTTTCCTCCCGCTTTAAGTCTTGTTCCATTTTCCGCAAAAACGCTGCATGCTGAAGATTTGTTTCAAGACCTGTAAATGCTGAAGATTGCATTTTCCCCTGAAATTGCTTCATCAAGTGAAAAAAAGATGGAAGTTTCATGGATTAACGCCCTTTTCAATGATGGATTTCGTTTCATTCATCAATTTTTTTCCGCCTAAAATGATTTTTTTTAGCCTTCCTTTTTCTTCTTTTGATAAATCCTTTAAAGAGAGGTAATGAACTTCATCATATGTGTTCGCTTTTAATGAATTTTTAAAATGAATCGTTACTAATTCTTGAAAATATGTGTGATATGGAGATAATACATGACGAAAATACTCCTGCTTCATCAGAAGCTGAAACCTCGACAGCGTAGACGTATCCAACAATCGTTCTTTGATCGCCAATAAGCGGACAGAATTAATGTAAGGCAATAACCCGGCCTGTTTTAAATCAATAGCGCCTGAATGAGGGCCGTATGTTTCAGGAAGCAGCTGATGAAAAATACCCACCCCTTTTTTGACATGCATTGTGTTGTTTAACAATCGACCGAGAAAATCAGGATTATATTGAATATATTGGAAAATTTGGTTTTTCAGTCGATGAATCGATTCGGATTGTCCGATGATCATACGCGCATCAAAAAAGATTAATAAATAGCGGATAGAATCAAATGTTTCATCCTGTAGCCATTTATTGATCTGCTTGCTCCAGCTTTGTTCCGATCGGCACCATAAAGAAGTTGAACACATGACATTTCCTTCGCAGTAAGGATAACCGATGACGTTCAAGCCGAATGAAACTTCTTTTCCAAGCAGCAAAAAGTAGTCGAGAGCTTCTTTCTCATTGGAATGAAAAATGAGTCCGTGGTCTTGATCGCTTATTTTCGCCTGCTCGCCTCTTCCGCCGCTTCCGACTAAAAACCAAGTAAATTCACAAGGCGCAGGGCCGTATTTCTTTTTTACAATCTCGAAAGAAAGATGGAAGGATTGTTTCATAACCTGATCGTGTATACTGTTTAATTCCGTCACTGTTTTCGCTTTTTGCAAATGGCTGTTGCGCCATTCCTTCAATTGTTTGTAAGGATTCCCCATGTGTATAAAAATCCCCTTTTTTATAAATAAGCGTACAGATGATACATCATCCATACGCTCTTGCGGTTAGCTTCCAAGCTTTTGTTCATTAGATTCAAATGCTTCCGGATACCCATAAACTCCGTGCTCGCTTAAGTCCAAACCGATCATTTCTTCTTCTTCTGTCACCCGCAAACCATTGAGCAATTTTTTCATCACAGCTAAGATGACGAATGAAACAACAAAGGCGTATAAACCTGAAGTAAACACTCCCAATGCTTGAATGCCGAGCTGCGTAAAGCCTCCGCCGTAAAACAATCCAGGGTTACCAATAGTTGCTAATTCAGGGGTTGCAAAAAATCCAGTTGATAAAGTGCCCCAAACACCAGCTACTCCGTGAACAGACAAACAATAAATCGGATCATCAATTTTAACTTTATCAAAAAACTTCATACTAAAATATACAAGAATTCCAGCTATTAGTCCGATTACGACAGCAGCCCATGTGTCGACAAATGCACAAGATGCGGTAATGGCGACCAATCCTGCAAGCGCTCCGTTTAACATTGTCGGTATATCAGCTTTTCCGCCAGCGATCCATGAAATGATCAAGGCGCTTACGGCTCCTGCTCCGGCAGCTAAATTCGTGTTCAAAGCAACAAATCCAAAAAATCCATCCTCAACTGTAATCGTGCTTCCTGCATTGAAACCGAACCAGCCAACCCATAAAATAAGTACGCCTAGAGCTGTATAAACTTGGTTATGTCCATAAATATTATTAACAGAACCATCTTTGTTATATTTACCGATCCGAGGCTTCAACAAGATCGTTGCAGCCAAAGCTGCCATTGCACCTGTCAAATGAACAACGGTAGAACCTGCAAAATCTTGTTTTCCATGTTCCGACAGCCATCCTCCGCCCCAAATCCAATGAGCAACAACTGGATAAACAAGTGCGGTAAACAATACAGAAAAAATTAAATAAACTGAAAGTTTCGCCCGTTCCGCAAATCCAGCAAAGGCAATGGCGAGAGAAACTCCGGCAAAGGCTAACTGGAATACAAAAAAGACGGATGTTGAAAGAGATAATCCATCTATTTCATATCCTGAATAAAAAAAGTCAGACATTCCTACAAAAAAGTTGCCGTTCTTCCCAAAAATAAATCCATAGCCGACTGCCCAGAAAACAATGGAGGCAATTCCGAATGTAAAAACAGTTTTTCCGGCAATATGTCCGGCATTTTTCATTCGTGTAGAACCCGCTTCGAGCAATATAAATCCTGCTTGCATAAAGATGACCAAAATAGCTCCCAGCATCACCCATAAACTGTTCATTAACGTTAATGAGTCCATAGCACAACCTCCCATGTAATTATTTCTTCTTAATTATGTTATAAAAAATAACATAAGAAGTATATCTCTATTTTTACACCCGTTTTATTTTAATGTCAATTCATTTTCCATAATTTTTCGAAAAAGTATGTTAGGAAATCTAACATACAAACAAAATTAGACAATAGTTTATTTTTTCCGACAAAACGTTTATGATAGTAAAAACAGTATTTAAGGAGGGTTTTATGAGAAAGGTTTTCTTAATTTTCGCAATTATTTGTTTGATGCTTTTTTCAGGATGCGGCAGCAAAGGTCAGGCAAATGAGCAAAACGCGGTAAAAAAAGAAAATGTGGATGATTCGCCACAATCTATACAAGCTGCTCCCAAAAAAGTGGAGCCGACCGAATCGCTCGTCACTGTTTCTGCAATAGGTGATGTTCTCATACATAGCCAGCTTTTTAAAGATGCGAGAACCGGGAGCGAATCATACAATTTTAAGCCAATGTTTGCAACAGTAAAACCTTTGCTCTCAAAAAGCGACTTAGCCATCGCCAACCAAGAATCGATCATTGGGGGAACAGAACTTGGAATCTCCAGTTATCCGTTGTTTAACAGCCCGTTCGAAGTGGCAGATGCGCTAAAAGATGCTGGCATTGATCTCGTCTCAACAGCAAACAATCATAGTTTAGATAAAGGAGAAAAAGGTATTTTAAATGCGATTCAGCATTATGAACAAATCGGGCTACCGTATGTAGGGAGCTTTAAAAACGAAGCGGACGCCAATACATGGAGAATTCAACAGGTCAACGGGGTGAAAATCGGCTTTCTTTCGTATACATATGGGACAAACGGTATTCCAGTTCCGAAAAATAAACCCTATTTAGTAAACCTTATAGATGAAGAAAAAATGAAAAGGGATTTAGACACACTAAATGGACAAGTTGATGTAACTATTGTTAACATGCACTGGGGAGAAGAATATCAATCCTTTCCAAGCGACGCTCAAAAACAATGGGCACAGCTGCTAGTCGATCATGGAGCGGACATAATCATCGGTCACCATCCTCATGTATTGCAGCCGATCGAATGGCTGGAAGGAAAAAATGGAAACAAGAGTATCGTTGTGTATTCGTTAGGCAACTTCTTGTCTGGCCAAAAGGGAGATGGAAAAGACATCGGAGGGATTTTTTCGATTGATGTAATTAAGCGGACTGATGCTAACGGTACGACACTGACTTTGAAAAATCCGCGTTTACTCCCTACCTACGTTACCAAAAATAAAAATCATCATTACTATGTTGAATTGCTGGACCGAATCGACAAAAACGCCTATGAAAAAGTGATGAAGCATATGCATCAATGGTTGGAAACGAAAGAAGTGACGAACTCTATCCAGTAGAGTTTATTCATGGAAAGAAAGCTTTTCATGTAATATAATGTAAACAGGAAGCTGATATTAGGAGTGACAAAAATGAAACTGAATATTACCGATGATGCAGCAAAATGGTACAAGGAAGAATTGGAGTTAAACGAGGGAGATGCAGTCCGCTTCTTTGTCCGATATGGCGGATGCGGCCATGTGCAAAGCGGATTTTCCCTTGGAATTGCAAAAGAAGCACCAAATCAAATCGGAATAAAAGCCGAAAAACTAGGGGTCACATTTTATGTTGAACATGATGATTTATGGTATTTCGACAATCATGACGTGACCATTCAATTGGATGAAAAAATTCATGAACCTGTTGTTCGTCTTATAAATTAGCAAATCGATTGAAAGTATGCTATAGGTCGAAAAACAAGTCTTTGTCAAAGAGCTGTTCTAGTAGACGAAGCATGCTATAGTCAGTAAAGAAACCCAACCGCAAATTTAATTTGCCGATTGGGTTTCTTGTTTCATCTCATCATTTTTTACTCAAATCTGACTTCCACAAAATGCCCGTCAAATCTTTTATTTTTTCAGCAATTTAAATCTTCTTAAATGATCGGTTAGCTGATATTTTTGCAGGATTTCTACTTGTTTTTCCCCCAGCAGGTCAAAATGCGGAAAATCTTTATGATGATGGATCCACTCCATTTTCAAACCGTTCTTATTTCCCCATTCTATTAAATGCTTTATATTGCTGCATCCAACCTTTGTTACAGAATGATAATCCGGAAACCGTTCATCATACCAATAATGCGTTAAAAAGGCGATTTCCCCTTTCCGCACTTTTTTCTTCCACTCAGCAAGCTCCTCTTTCTTGATTCCAAAGGCCAATCTTTATCTCTCCTCTTTCATCGCTTTTACATATGCTTCGTGCCATTCAGGATATAATTTCTTAAATACAACTGGGCGAAACGTTTCTTTTTTTACGCAAACATGGCTGGAAAAACCTTTTGCTGCCAATTCGCCTTGAGAATTGAAAATTTCGTACCCATATACCGTTTTAATTCCGTTATATTTCTCAATCCACGTATGTATTATTGCCTTTTCACCGTATGTAATCGGTTTTTTATATTCGATTTGAATATCCACGACAGGGGAAATTATTCCGTCTTTCTCCATCGCTGCATACGAAAAGCCAAGATCTTGGATCAGCTTCGTCCGTCCAACTTCCATCCATATAATATAATTGGCATGGTACACGACACCCATTTGATCGGTTTCCGCATAACGAACTTCTATTTCTTTTGATGAAACAAACATAAGCTTCTCTCTCCCTTGCAAAAAATGAAATCGATCGAAAAAGCCTGCATCAGCGGCTGTGATACAGGCTTTCTATTTTAGGCCATTTCAACTTTCTTCCTTAAACTTTTTTGCGGAGTCTGTTTTTTATTCAAGCCGGTCAAACAAAGTTTGTCCCATTGTTGGCCGTTCATCAAATGAATCCAGAAGGCAAAAATTTTCAATGAACAATTTTATTATAACATTTCCATTTGCAATCGAAAACTAAAATGGAATAATCAACCTAAATTGAAAGCTAGGAGTTTCGTTCACGAGCTTCATCTTTAATTTCTTGTCGCATCGCCTCAATGCTTTCTTCTCTGCGGCGATTTTTTGCCTCAATCTGTTCACGCTCTCTGTCGTTGGCAAACTCTAATGTTTCTTCTGCTCTTTCGATGTTTTCAATCGTATTTTGTACCATTTCCTGCAATTTTTCAACATTGTCGGAACGGTCATCACGATTTGTTCGATTTTGCATCAAATATTCTCCTTTCTGGGAAAAATTGTTTTATCGCCATTTCAAATATAGTTTGTGCATTTGATGTTAAATTATGAAACGAACCTTTTTCCTCAATGAAAAGGAGAAAAATGATGTAACCATAATTATATTATGTAAATTAAAAGGCGGTGGACATATGTCCTACTCGCCTTTTGTCTGAATCACTTGAGGATGCTCATTCGTCTTATTTTGCATTTTTTTCCCTTTGTTTCCACCGAATCCTCTCGGTTTTGTTCCGATATGATTCGGATTAAAATGAGACTGGATATCATTTGAATTTGTCATAAAACAATCGCCTCCTGCTTTTATTGTTTACCAATAAAGCAGAAAACATGCTGTCAAACACGACTGTTTGCTATCAGCTCGATTTTTCCAATTGCCGTTTTTCCAGCCTTTTTTCAAGTCTTTCTTCAATTTCATTCAATGC
The DNA here is from genome assembly GCF_007827555.1 of Aeribacillus composti. Taxonomy (GTDB): domain Bacteria; phylum Bacillota; class Bacilli; order Bacillales; family Aeribacillaceae; genus Aeribacillus; species Aeribacillus composti. The sequence goes on along the minus strand of NZ_VISS01000020.1, from coordinate 39,318 downwards.
TTCACGGTCTTTTAGCAAGTTTTGCTTATTTTCCAACACAAGCTGTTTAAACGAAATTTTCGTTTTTTTCATTTTTTATCCCTCACTTCTTTTCTCTGTTACTTTTATTGTACAAAATATTCCGACACTTTCCCGTTGAAAATTTGAATGTTTAATGACAATATAACCAATAATGCAAAATTTCATACGTTTCAAAAAAACTCTTCTTTTGCAAAAAGAAAAAATCGGCAAAGTCAGCCGATTCTTTTTGATTCCCGAAAGGAAATCAGCGTCTTTTTATTTCAGGTTTAGTTTTTCTTTTATCGTTTTTTCATTTAATTCTCCCACTACTTTATCTTGTATGACTCCATTTTCATCAAGAAAAAATGACGTCGGATATGTAAGAATTTTATATCCACTGTTCATTTTATTTTTTGGATCAAGTAATATCGGAAACGTAAATCCAGCCTGTTGAACAAAATTTTCAACATCTTTTGCACTTTTCTCACTGGCAGTAAAGTTAACCGCGACAATTGTTACTTCATCTTGATGCTTTTCATATATTTTTTGCATGATCGGCATTTCTTTTTTACATGGCGGACACCAAGTGGCCCAAAAGTTTAAAAGTATTTTTTTTCCATGAAAATCAGAAAGCGATTTCTTTTCTCCATCCAAAGTCGTTACTTCAAAATTCGGAGCTTTGTTTCCTATTTCTAAACCGACTGTTTCCTTCTGGGAATTGATCCATTGCCATACTGCAATCGCTGCTAATACGATTAATAAAAAAACAGCAAGCTTTTGTTTCATAAACGATAACACCTCTGATTCAATACGATAGCATTACGAAAAGATGCCCAATTTCATCATATATTATTTTTGTGAAAAAAACAGTATTTCATATCAATTGTCTAATTTTAGCCAAAAAATAACGGGAACTATGAACAGTTCCCGCTTTTTTTCAATTATTATCCTTTTAATCTTTCTCTTAATACCATTTGTAAAATTCCGCCATGTCGGTAGTAATCAATTTCAACTTCACTGTCAAAGCGAACTAATACTTCAAACTCTTTTTTGTTTCCGTTCTCATCAGTTGCCGTTACTTTGATGTAATCGCGCGGTTTTACCGATTCATCAATGTGAACATCCAATACTTCTTTACCGGTTAAACCAAGTGTTTCCGCATTTTCGCCTTCTTTAAACTGAAGCGGAAGAACACCCATAAGAACAAGATTAGAACGGTGAATACGTTCGAAGCTTTCAGCGATAACCGTTTTGATTCCCAATAAGTTCGTTCCTTTAGCAGCCCAGTCGCGAGAGCTTCCCATTCCGTAATCTTTTCCTGCCAGTACAACAAGTCCTGTTCCGTCCTGTTTATATTTCATGCAAGCGTCATAAATAGACATTACTTCGCCTGTCGGCCAGTACGTTGTATATCCGCCTTCAGTTCCCGGTGCAATTTGGTTGCGAATGCGGATGTTTGCAAACGTACCTCTCATCATTACTTCGTGGTTTCCGCGTCTTGAACCGTAAGAGTTGAAATCTCTTGGCGATACACCTTTAGACAGCAAGTATTGGCCTGCAGGAGTATCTTTGCCAATCGCACCTGCTGGAGAAATGTGGTCTGTTGTGACAGAATCACCGAATTTTCCAACAACGCGAAGCCCTTTCAACGGTTCTACTTTACCAGGCTCAGGAGACAATCCTTCAAAGAATGGCGGATTTTGGATATAAGTAGACTCTTCGTCCCATTGATATAATGGCTCATCTGTTGTTTCAATGGCATTCCAGCGTTCGTTATCATCAAATACACGTTCATATTCTTTACGGAATAATTCTGGTGTAACAGTTTGTTTCACAACTTCATTAATTTCTTCCATTGAAGGCCAAATATCTTTAAAGTAAACATCGCTTCCGTTTTGATCCTTTCCGATTGGATCATTCAGTAAATCAATGTCAACAGTCCCTGCTAATGCATAAGCAACAACTAGAGGCGGTGAAGCTAAATAGTTACCTTTCACGAGCGGATGAATACGGCCTTCAAAGTTCCGGTTTCCGGAAAGAACAGATGTGACGAGCAAATCATTTTCAGCGATCGCTTTTTCAATTTCATCTGCAAGCGGTCCAGAGTTCCCGATACAAGTTGTACATCCGTAACCGACGAGGTTAAACCCTAATTTTTCAAGATAAGGCATTAAGCCAGAATTTTGAAGATAACCGGTTACAACTTTTGAACCAGGTGCCAATGATGTTTTTACATATTTCGGAACAGTCAATCCTTTTTCAACAGCTTTTTTTGCAACGAGACCAGCGCCTACTAAAACATATGGGTTTGACGTATTCGTACAGCTTGTAATCGCCGCAATAACGACTGCACCCGTTTTCATTGTTGTTTTTTCACCATTCGCAAATTCAACCGTTACTTCCTTATTAAGTTCTTCCGGCTGCAAGCCAAATCCTTGGTTTCCTTGCGGAGCTGTAAGAGCTCTATGAAATTCTTCTTTCATTTTTGAAAGAGGAATTAAATCTTGAGGACGCTTCGGACCGGAAAGATTTGCTTCAATTTGAGAAAGATCGATTTCAACTACATCCGTAAAAATAGGATCCTCTGCTTCAGGCGTGAAGAATAAACCGTTTTCTTTACAATATGTTTCCACTACTTTTACATGCTCTTCATCGCGACCAGTTAAACGCAAATATTCAAGCGATTCATTATCAACAGGGAAAAATCCGCATGTTGCTCCGTATTCAGGCGCCATATTCGCAATAGTAGCACGGTCAGCAAGCGGAAGCTTTGCAACACCAGGGCCGAAAAACTCCACAAATTTTCCTACCACGCCTTTTTGACGCAGTACTTGAGTTACTTTAAGGGCTAAATCTGTTGCTGTTGTTCCGTTAGGCAGCTCGCCAACAAGTCTTACTCCGATGACTTCAGGTACAGGGAAATAGGAAGGCTGTCCAAGCATTCCAGCTTCAGCTTCGATTCCGCCGACACCCCAACCTAAAACACCGAGTCCGTTAATCATGGTTGTATGGGAGTCTGTTCCAACTAACGTATCAGGATATGTTTCGTATTCTCCATTTTCACCTTCAACCGCATGGACAACGCTTGCTAAATATTCCAAGTTTACTTGGTGGACAATACCTGTTGCTGGCGGAACAGCACGGTAGTTGTCAAATGCTTTTTGAGCCCAATTTAAAAATTTATATCTTTCAGCATTTCGTTCGAATTCAAGATTCATGTTATATTGCAGCGCATCATCTGTTCCGGCACGATCCACTTGAACAGAATGGTCGATAACAAGATCAACAGGCTTTTCCGGATTGATTTTTTGTGGATCTCCGCCCATGTCAGCCATCGCTTTTCTTAATGAAGCTAAATCAACGACAGCAGGAACGCCGGTGAAGTCTTGCAAAATGACACGAGATGGTTTAAATGGAACATCCAAATTTTTAATTTCATCTGTTCCCCATTTCGCAAGGTTTTCAACATGTTCTTTTGTAATAACTCGTCCATCCACTTGGCGCAGGACTGATTCCAAAAGAACTTTGATTGAATAAGGCAAACGGGAAACTTGACCAATTCCTGCATCTTCTAGCGCTTTTAATGAATAGTAGTTGTACGTTTTTCCGTTAATTGAAAAGCTTTTTCTTGCACGGAAAACGTCATTTTTCTCTAACTGTTGCTGTGACATGTCATTTTATCCCCCTTTAAACGTAATTTCGACAAAAATGCCGAATATCTCCCCACTTTAAACATCACACATTTAAATCTTAATATACTTTTTATGATAAGTAAATATCAATGATGTTATCAATTATTATAAGAAATGCTTATTTCACTAAAAAATTTAAATATTTTCAGTATAATTTTTCTTGCTAATGAAAACGTTCGTATAAGAGAAAAAATAGTGAAAAACTACGGAAGCTCCGCCGCTTTCAAGTCTCATCCAAATTCACTTCCTGCACAATTCGATCTAAATCGCGCTTGTACTGTTCTAAATGCTTTCTCTGCGTTTCCGATGCAACTTCCAATGCATTTTGAATTTGTTCATACGCCTCATTAATTTCCTGGCGAAGATGCTTTAGCTGATGTCCATAATCAGAACTGTTTTTCGTTAGATTGACATGTACTTTATGAACTTCCACCATTCCTTGTTGCACTGCATCAAATGCTTGTTTTTTATTTTTATGGTACGGCAAATATAGCACTCCTTTCGTTTTTTTATCTTCTATAGTGTTTTTTTCAAGAAATCAATTTATTCTAAAATGAATGAATGATTTCAAAATCATTCAAACTAAACGACGAAAGATAACAATGCTATTCTTTACTATTAAATATTAAGGAGCGATGTATATGGCAAAAGATCAAGTACAAAATGATCAAAAACAAAACGTTCAAAATCGGAAGGGACAGCCAGAGCCGTTATCTGGATCGAAAAAAATAAAAAATCGAAATCATAGCCGCCAAAAACATAACTCGGAGCATGATTTATAAAAAAATGGGGATGTTTAATTGAAATGTCCCCAAGTAGACAGCGGAAATAATAAAAATGCTTTAAGCGGCTTGAGCTCTACATTCTAATGGGCTTAAGCCGTTTAATTTTTTTGATAACGTTCGTTATTATAAAACTGAATATTCCTTAATGGTCTGTTGTAACGCTTCAAACGTTTCATATCCCTCTTTCACATTATAAGGTTCGCCAAAAAGATTCCATTGGGCCGTTATCAATGCAACGTCCAACTCTTGTCATACTATGGCTTTTAAGCATATCATAAGTCTTTCTTCAGCTTATAGACGTCCCCTTTCATCTTATAGAAATGTTGAAATGATGTTTATGTTTTCAATGAGAATTTGACTTTCTGGACAGCCGCAGTTTTGAATTTATACACGTCTTTTCTACATATTATGTCTTGCGGAAATCCTTCGTTTATGGTTTTTCTTTAACGACGAATTTTTAAGTTATATCTATTTTTCATTTAGAACAATGTTTTTGTTAATAATAAAAAGTTGATGACAAATGATTGAAATGAAAGTGGAATCTATCATAAAATATAGTAAGGTGAAAATGGAAGCTTTTTTTCAGCAAATGACAGATATTGATAATATAAAATTTTTAAGTCTGGAGGCTGTCATGAACGGGCGTTTATATGAAATGTTAATTTATCCTTCCAAATCAGGCGATATTAAAATCAGTATTTACCGTGATGCAGTTGAATACCAAGTTTTCGCGGAAATTAATGACTGCTTTTCTGTCGGCCGTCATAAAAAGAAATTAGAAGCTGTGAGACGTGCTGTAAAAGAATTGATAGATGCATATGAGTCGATTAATCCTTAACGGTTTTCATCAACTTCGCCGAAGTGCACGAATTAATGGAAATGTTAAGGCGATGGGGGTGATTTCATGCTTGAAGGCTGGTTTTTATGGTTTATTCTCATATGGGTTGTGTTTCTTATAACTATGTTATCGATTGGCGGCTTCTTCATGTTTCGCAAATTTTTGAAACGGCTGCCGAAAGAAGACGGAAAATCTGAACTTGATTGGGAAGAGTATTATATTCAACAGACTCGGCATTTATGGTCAGAGGAACAAAAGGCGTTGTTAGAAGAATTGGTTGCACCGGTTCCAGAGCTTTTCCGCGATGTTGCCAGACAAAAAATCGCAGCAAAAATCGGTCAACTGGCATTAGAAGAAAAAGCTCCATCTATTACGCAAGATTTAGTCATTCGAGGCTATATTATCGCAACTCCAAAACGGGACCATAAATTTTTAATTAAAAGACTAAAAGAAAAAAATATCGACTATTCCAAATATGAAGCACTCTTTTAAACAAAAACATAAGCCTTTCGGGGATTTGTCCCGAAAGGCTTATTTATATGGAATAAACAGTAACCTGCTTTGAACAGCCGGCAGCTATATGTATTTTTTACGTTCCGTTCAGTTGATTTTTCAGTTTTTTATACGAAATGAACATCGCAATTCTCCAAGGCACAATCATTCCAAAAGCCAGCAGCCAGAACATACCGCTTAATTCGCCAACATCGATAGACGCGCTTAAATAAGATTTTAGCAGAATTCGTACAACTAACAGACCAATCAAAATGTAAACAAAAGCTTTTGACCTTTTTAAATAGATTTCTTCTCCCCGAACTTCAAAAGTAGAGGTTTTTATTAAAAAAATCGAAAAAATCAGCCCGACTGTCAACGCCTCTAAAATTTCCATCGGCGTTATGCGGAATTGCGGAAATAAATACATAAGGGCTCCAGTGCTCATAAAGATCGGAGGCAAAATAATTTTTTTCGCTGTCGCCGGCTTTTTAGCAGCCTTTGTTCTGATCATAATTACGACAATGCCCATTAATACAGCCGTAATAGAAGACCAAATGACCATGCAGAACCATCCTTTTATTTTCAGCTTCTTTCTTTAATAATATTATAGAAAAAAAGCAAAATGAAAAGGCTAATTCATAACTCTTTTGATGGCTTCCATCACACGATCTTCATCAAAAGGCTTTGTAATAAAATCGAGTGCTCCTGCTTCTATCGCTTCGATAACCATTTTTTGCTGTCCCATTGCCGAACATATAATGATTTTCGCATCAGGAAATTCCTGTTTAATTTTTGTAATAGCCTCAATGCCGTTCATTTTCGGCATTGTGATATCTGTGATTAATACATCTGGTTGTAATTGTTTGTATAATTGTACCGCTTCGATGCCGTTTTCCCCTTCTGCAACAACCTCAATACTATGCTTTTTCAAAATGTCCTTTAATGTTTCCCTTAAAAATTTCGCATCGTCAACGATCAATGCTTTCAAATTAATTCCACCTCAATTATCCTCGCAAACTAAATCCTTTGATATTATACTACTTTCTGTCACAAAAAAGTACCGAGAGGTTTAAAATATTGTCAAAAATCTCGTTTTTCTCTTAAATGACTAAAAATTAAAACCCGGTTGGTAAAAATATAAGAATTTTGTTCATCCAATTAATAATTTTAGTCATCCAATCAAAAAACAGCAGAATTCCCATGAAAATCATGAATATGCCTCCAATTTTCATGATTTTCACATTATGTTTTTTGATCCAATTCATCCGCCCGATGAAGAATGATAAAATAAAGAACGGTACTGCAAAGCCTAGCACATATGCTGTCATATACAGAACTCCAGAACTAGGATTGGTTGCCGCTAAACCGATTACTACCATAAGAATTGGGCCCGTACAGGGAGTCCATCCAGCTGCAAACGCCATACCAATCAGAACAGATCCAAGAAATCCGGCTGGACGATTTTTGAATTCAATCCTTCTTTCCTTCATTAAAACATCAGGTTGAAAAACACCGAGAATAACGAGTCCAAAAAAGATAATGAGGATCGCTCCTATTTGTCTTATCAGATCTTGATAGTTCAAGAAAAAGTTTCCAATCAAGGATGTGCCGAATCCCATTGCGATAAAAATGGCAGAAAAACCAACTAAAAAAAAGAAAGTATGTAATAAGCTTCTTTTTTGCAGCATAGCGTTTTCAGTTTTCAACTCATTAACCGATACCCCAGTTATATACGATAAAAAAGCAGGATATAAAGGCAAGCTGCACGGAGAAATAAACGATAAAAAACCTGCTCCAAATGCTAAAAACACATTAATTTCCGACATTTTGCTGCTCCTTCCAAAAGATTTACCTCCATCCATTCTAACAGATCATTGAATAAATGTTTAAAAGAACGTTTGACATTTTCCGCACATTATTACAATGAACCTTCTCCCGCCATGAATGACTATTTTTACAACTTCTTACAACGAAAAAAGAATTAATCTTACCTTGAGAAAGGAAAGACTAATTCTTACTTCACAATTCCGTTATAAAACAACGCATATATTAAATAGTATAGATAAAAATTACATGATGTCAAAAAATATGATTGGTCATCATGAACTAATTTAATGAAACATCATTCAATAATGCCTGAGACGAAATTATTTTAATTGATTTTGCATCGCTTTCATCATTTGATTGATTTTCTTCTGGGACGGTTTCATTCCCATTTGCATCATCATCATTTTCAACATTTGTTCGTTAATAGGTGGATTTTTCTTTAAATAATTCATCATATACTTTCGAGCGATAAAAAAGCCTAGCGCTACGCCGGCAAGTAATGCCAGAACAGCGATTAATATCGCCAGCCAAAGTTCCATCTTATTTCCTCCTTCATGTTGTCTATCATACAGTGTACTAAACCATATGACATTATACAATATTTCATTAGCAAATTTCCTCAACTTTAGACAAATTTTCTTTCTTTAATTGGACTCAGCCACCCGTATCGTTCATTTGTAAAATCCATGGCAAAAAAATAAGGATCAAATTTTCCCAATATATCAAAAAACAATAACTCACCGTCAAAGCTGCCGGTACAAATCATTTCAATATACCGTTCCTTTAAAACCATAGTAGCTTGTCCTTTTTGATTTTCCATTTGGATGGCGTGAATCGATGATACCTTTTGATAATGGTTTCGGTGAGACAAGAATGACTGAAGCAGCAAATCTATTTCTGAAATGGGAATGGCTCTTGAAATATAATTGACTTGCCTTTCCAATTGTTCAAAAATAGGATGCGTTTTCCTTGTCCAAAAAAATTCTTGATATAACTGAAAAATTTTCGATTCCCTATGATAAAAATGCTCAGCAAATTCCTTTTTTATCAAATACAAATAAAAGTGCCTCATGCGCTCACCTCATTGTTACATTCCTTTTTTGCTATTATAAAGCAAGGAATGTAAAAGGTTTGTCTTATGGTGGCGGATAGAGGCACTAATTTTGGCGATTATTTCCGAACTAATTCTTTTACTTTTTCGACAACATTTTCAACAGTAAAACCGTACTCGCTTATAATTTTTTCCCCAGGTGCAGATGCTCCAAACTTGTCGATAGCTAAGATTTCACCTTCAGATCCGACATAGCGCTCCCAGCCAAGCGAAGATGCCATTTCGATCGCAAGACGCTTCGTTACGCTGCTAGGAAGAACTGATTCTTTATAATCTTTTGATTGCTTTTCAAAACGGTCCCATGACGGCATGCTGACGACTTGCACATCAATTCCATCAGATGCAAGAATTTGTTGAGCTTTAATAGCTAATGCTACTTCTGAACCTGATGCAAGTAGAAGAGCATCCGGTTGATCCGATTTCGCCGGTGAAATGACATAAGCGCCTTTTGCAACACCTTCTTCAGCATTTTCTTTCGTACCTTTAATAGTTTCTAAATTTTGGCGCGTTAATACTAATGCAGTCGGTGTTGATTTAGATTCCAGCGCAGCCTTCCACGCAGCTCTTGTTTCATTTCCATCAGCTGGACGAATGACAGAAAGATTCGGCATTGCTCTCAAAGAAGCTAATTGTTCAATCGGCTCATGTGTTGGTCCGTCTTCTCCAACCGCTATGCTGTCATGAGTGAACACGTAAGTTACAGGGAGATTCATTAATGCTGCTAAACGAATCGCTGGCCGCAAATAGTCAGAGAAAACAAAGAACGTTCCGCCAAAAACACGTAAACCTCCATGCAGAGCCATACCGTTCAATGCTGCTCCCATGGCAAACTCTCTGACACCAAACCAAATGTTTCGTCCGCTGTAATCTTCCGCAGAAAAGTCTCCTGAACCTTTTATTGTCGTTTTGTTTGATCCAGCTAAGTCTGCAGATCCCCCAAAGAAATAAGGAACTTTTTCAGCTATTGCATTTAATACTTCTCCAGAAGAAGAACGGGTTGCAACGCTTTTTCCTTCTTCATAAAAAGGTAAAGATTGATCCCAATTTTCTGGCAATTCACCATTGATTGCTGCCTTTAACTCTTTTGCAAGTTCAGGATATTCTTTCTCATACTTTTCAAACAAATTATTCCATTCAATTTCTTTCTGCTTTCCACGTTCTTTTACATTTTTCTCAAAATGCTCATAAACTTCTGCTGGAACATAGAAATCTTCTTCAAATGTCCATGCATAGGCTTCTTTTGTCAATTTTGCCTCTTCTGGACCTAACGGCGAACCATGAACGGAAGAAGTGCCTGCTTTATTCGGCGAACCATATCCGATTGTTGTTTTTACTTCAATTAATGTCGGTCGTTGTTCATCCAATTTGGCTTCTTCAATGGCTTTCGAAATCTCTTCAATGTTGTTGCCGTCCTCAACGCGCAGCACTTGCCAGCCCATAGATTTAAAGCGCTCTTCTACATTTTCTGAGAATGATTTATTTAAATCCCCATCTAGGGAAATATCATTCGAATCATAAAGAACAATTAATCGTCCAAGCTTCAAGTGACCAGCTAAGGAAGCTGCTTCAGAGGAAATCCCTTCCATTAAGTCACCGTCACCGCATATGACGTATGTGTAATGATCAACAATATTGTATCCTTCTTTATTGTATGTAGCTGCTAAATGACGTTCTGCCATCGCCATTCCAACGGCCATTGCTATTCCTTGGCCTAATGGTCCAGTTGTTGCGTCAACGCCAGGTGTATGTCCGTATTCAGGATGTCCAGGTGTTTTGCTTCCCCATTGACGAAACGACTTAATATCACCCATGGAAAGATCATAACCCGATAAATGAAGCAAGCTGTAAAGCAGCATCGACCCATGTCCGGCAGATAAAACAAAGCGATCTCGATTAAACCAATTAGGGTTTTCAGGGTTAATGTTCATAAATTTCGTCCACAGCGCATAAGCCATTGGTGCGGCGCCCATTGGCATTCCAGGATGTCCGGAATTCGCCTTTTCAATCGCGTCAATGGATAATGTTCGAATCGTCATGATGGATAAATCTTGAATGGAATGAGTCACCATTATCATCCTCTCATCTGTATTTTCAGTTTATAATCTTATCTTTATTGTTGCAATAAGGCAACACCCATCCGTTAATGCAGCCTTTTATTTTTAAATTTTTTCAATTTTTCCGGTGTAACATCATTACCTTTCGGATCAATCACTGTAACATTTTTTAAGGTGTTTTGAAAATCCCGACGAAACGACTCTAAATATTCCTGCCTTAATTGCTGCTGCTCAAGCTTTTCCTCTTGCGTCAATCCTTCTGACTTAGACTTTTTAGATAGTTCATTAATACGGTTAAGTTTTTCTTTTGAAATCATAAGCTGAACCCCTTGTATATTTTTGCCGCGCTCTTTTATCATACTAAATGCGACCACTAATGACAACAATTATTGCTATGATTCTCCTTTTTCTGACAAAAATTGTTGATATCTGCGATGGACAGTAGCTTTTGAAACGTCATAGCCGAATCCTCTTAATGTTGCCGCTATTTCTGAAAATGTCAGGCCGTTTTTCCGCAATCGGTCAATCTCCTCGATCGGAACTTCTTTTCGCTCTCTTTTATAGGAAGAATTTCTATTCTTTAAATTTTTTTCAGGCCTGTACCCATTTTGTATAGCTCTCAACATTCCCCGCTTTATTTTCAAATTATGAATTTTTCGTTGATATTCTTCGACAATTCCTATGATTTCAAGCACCATCGTGTCTGATTCAGACAGTTCCATCTCCCCGCGATGGGCAGCGGTGAAAATTTTCACACCTTGTTTCAAAATGGAATGGACAATGGCGATTTTGGCATTCCCTCTGCCAATTCTTGTTTCATCCTGTATTAATACCGCTTCAATTTCTTTCTCCTCAATCAATTCCAGCAGTTGAAAAACCCCTTCACGATCAACATCATACCCGCTCGCTTTTTCTTCTATCACTTCAACAACTTCCATACCGTTTTCAGCTGCGAGCTTTAACAGCTCGTCCTTCTGTCTTTTCAAAGATGTTTCCTGCTCATCTTTTTCAGTGCTGACTCTTGCATAAACGACTGCTCTCATGTTAAATGCTCCTTGCGGTTATTCTTTGTTTGCCAAATATTCAGCATTGTAGTATTTATTTTTTTCAATCGGAATGACGATTGTTTCCCCCGGTTTTACAACAAGGCTTTGGAGATTGTTTCGCTCCTGAACCCATTTAACAAACTCTGAATGAGACATATTGTCATATTCTTTATATTCATCAGCGATTTTCCACAAACTGTCCCCTTCCTTCACTTGAACCACCAAATAATGATCGAGCTCTTCCCTTTCTCCAGTATACGAAATCGCCAAAACTGCCGCCATGATGACAAGGAAAAAAGAAACGATGTAAGACCATGATAATTTATCCATTTAGAACCGCCCCCTGAAACAGAATATTTGTTCGGTTTTTTGTTTTTAAGTATAAAAGGGAACACATGTTTCTGTCAAGCAAATATTCGAACTTACGTTTGCTTTTTTGGAAAAATCATGCTATAATCGACACAAATTGATATGACTGAGGTGCTTGACATGTCAACAAAATTATCTAAGAGACAACAAGATATTTTGAACTTCATTAAGGAGGAAGTAAAAAAGAAAGGATACCCTCCCTCTGTAAGAGAAATCGGCGAAGCGGTCGGTCTTGCCTCCAGTTCAACTGTTCACGGGCATTTAGCAAAGCTTGAGAGCAAAGGACTGATTAGAAGAGACCCCACAAAGCCGAGAGCCATTGAAATTTTGGACGATGATGGCAGCCACCTTCTAACAAACAATGTGATCAACGTGCCGGTCATAGGAAAAGTGACGGCTGGTATTCCGATCACTGCCGTTGAAAACATCGAAGAATATTTTCCGCTTCCGAATCATATTGCATCAGGTGATGATCAACTTTTCATGCTTGAAGTAGTCGGAGAAAGCATGATCGAAGCAGGCATTCTGGACGGAGATTTAGTTATTGTCAGACAGCAGCAAACAGCCAATAACGGCGACATCGTTGTCGCGCTCACAGACGACAATGAAGCGACCGTAAAAAGGTTTTTCAAAGAAAAAGACTTTATACGGCTTCAGCCGGAAAACCCAACAATGGAACCGATTATTTTAAAAAATGTGACAATACTCGGAAAAGTGATCGGGCTATACCGTTCCATACACTGAATATTCGATGTCTCAAAACAGGTGAGGCATCCTTTTTCTTTTTATAAAATTTTCAAAATTCCCTCTCTTAGCGATGTTAAATTTTTAAAAATGTTTTCTAATCAATATGTATGCAGACAAGCTAGATTCAATGAAACAAATTTCAGGCGCCTTCTCCGCGCCTGCATGCAAAGCTATTATGCAACAATTCTCAACAGTCATTGTTTTTTGATTTATTTTGTTGTAGAATTTTTTATTGTAGATTTCGCTTCCTTAGCCAGTGCCGGGATGATTTACTGAATTGTTTGAATTCTTCTAACTGCTTAAATTTTAGGTATAGGAGAGGTGCTATGAATCAATTACTTATGAAACAAAGTGAACTGGAAAATGCAAAGCAATATGTCAATGAAGTATTTCAATCCGTGCAAGAAAAAAATCCGAATGAGCCTGAGTTTCTTCAAGCTGTAAAAGAAATATTTGACTCGCTTGTGCCTGTATTTGCTCAACATCCTACATATATAAAGCACGGAATACTTGAAAGAATTGTTGAGCCGGAAAGATTGATCATTTTTCGCGTTCCATGGGTGGATGACGAAGGAAAAGTGCGTGTAAACCGCGGATTTAGAGTGCAATATAATAGTGCAATTGGGCCATATAAAGGAGGCTTGCGCTTTCACCCGACCGTCAACGCCAGCATTATTAAATTTTTAGGATTTGAACAAATCTTCAAAAATTCATTGACTGGGCAGCCGATCGGCGGAGGAAAAGGCGGATCTGATTTTGATCCGAAAGGTAAATCAGATGGGGAAATTATGAGATTTACACAAAGCTTTATGACAGAGCTTTACAAACATATTGGACCAGATATTGACGTTCCTGCCGGTGATATTGGAGTTGGCGCAAGAGAGATCGGATACTTGTTTGGCCAATATAAAAGAATACGCGGCGGATTTGAAGCTGGGGTGTTAACCGGAAAAGGCATTGGTTACGGCGGAAGCCTAGCGAGAACCGAAGCGACAGGGTATGGAACTGTTTATTTTGTTGAAGAAATGCTTAAAGACCATGGATTAAGCTTCAAAGAAAGCACAGTTGTTGTCTCTGGTTCTGGGAACGTTGCCATATATGCGATTGAAAAAGCAACACAATTAGGTGCAAAAGTTGTCGCATGCAGCGACTCTGATGGCTACATTTTTGATAAAAATGGAATTAATCTTGAAACGGTTAGAAGGTTAAAAGAAGTTGAAAGAAAAAGAATTAAAGAATATGTAAATGAACATCCTCATGCAGAATATTATGAAGGCTGTTCCGGAATTTGGTCCATTCCGTGCGATATTGCCCTCCCATGCGCTACTCAAAATGAAATCGATAAAAAAGCAGCTGAACTCCTTGTTTCCAACGGACTCAAAGCTGTTGGAGAAGGCGCCAACATGCCGTCTACATTAGAAGCGATCGACGTGTTTTTATCAAACAATATTCTTTTTGGACCTGCAAAAGCTGCTAACGCAGGCGGAGTTGCTGTTTCAGCATTAGAAATGGCTCAAAACAGCGCAAGATTATCTTGGAGCTTTGAAGATGTCGACGCAAAATTACGTGATATCATGAAGAACATTTACCGAAATTGCGTCAACGCTGCAAATGAATACGGCTGCTCCGGAAATCTTGTCGTCGGCGCTAACATTGCAGGATTTAAAAAAGTCGCTGATGCAATGGTAGAACAAGGAGTCATTTAAAAGATAGAAAAATGGTCATTTCCATCATTTATTCTTTATAGTGAGTAAACATATATGATAATCGCTAAAGCTTTACCTACCCTGCTTTGGCGATTCATCATGCTCACTATAATACCCCATCTTAACTTGAGTGAATAGAAATTGACATCACACCGATCCAAATTCACTCTTCTTTATTTCCACGATTGGATCAAATTTTTCCCTATCAGTGTATCCCATTCAATGAGAGAATTGAAGTTTTATGTCAGATTATCTTACATATTTTTTTACGCTGATGCCTGGATTGATTATCTCTCTTGTTTTTTAAATAAAAAAGACAGATTGCACTGATGTTTGTTTTTCTGCTTCATCTCTTCTTTACTCTCAATATTTTGTATCATCAAGTATAAAATTTATAGAAACAAAGTAACTGCTATTAAAATTGATTTTTCCAATTAAAGCATTTTATTATTGATATGGTTGCTCCTTTTATCCAGCGCCAATAACCTTCAGCACAAATACTTGTTCATCTAAAAAACACCGAATACGGCTGCCCATCCTCCAATGAAACGGCGGTATTTTCACTGACTGACTTTGGATAAGACGATTCGTTGACGATGTACTACCGACTTTACATGCATCACGTAAAAATGCTAAACTGAACGCAGACAAAATCGACATGCGCCCTAACCGAAAATACAGATCTTTTGCAACGCAAACATATTTCTGGAAGTCATTCGGGGGGGGAACAAAATGATTTATCATTTAGCAGGAAAACTTGCAATATTGATCATTAAAATTTTTAGTTTGCTAGAAGTCAAAGGCAAGCAGCATATTCCGGCAGACCATCGTTTTATTGTTACATGCTCTCATCGCAGCTGGGTAGATGTAGTCTTGCTCGCCGCAGCACTTTTTCCAATTCATGTCCATTATATGGCCAAAAAAGAATTGTTTCAGAACACGCTCATAGGTTGGTTTTTGAAAAAGATGCATGCTTTTCCAGTTAATCGTGAAAATCCTGGACCGAGCGCACTAAAAATTCCTTTGAAACTGTTAAAAGAAAATAAAGTTGTTGGAATTTTCCCGAGCGGCACAAGAACAGACGAGGAAGTTCCTTTAAAAAGAGGCGCGGTTACAATTGCGATGAAAGCCGGCGTTCCCATATTGCCTGCAACCTATCATGGTCCAAAAAGTTTAAAAGATTTTTTTGCCGGGAAAAAAGCTGTCGTTGCATTTGGCGAACCAATCTATTTAGAGAAAAATGCAAATCAAATTGATGATGCGCTTCAACAGCTTGAACATAAGCTGAAAGCTCTTGAAAAAAGCATAAACGACTAAACATTGACGTTTCTGATCAGCTTGTCATTTTTAGACAAACTGATCAGAAAGCTAAAGGCGAAGTAAAGTTCTGATATTTTCATTTATCGATCTAGTTCGATCCACTTATTTGTCTTCAAAGGCGGTTTGTACGCACGAAGTTTATCTATTAATATAGAGGGATTGTCTGCAAAAATCATAAACTGTTTATGCGTTTCAGGCATGAAGCCTCCCTCTACCGCATTCTCAATCATCTGTTTTACCGGCGTGTAATAGTCATCGATATTTAACAACGCCACAGGCTTTTCATGAATCCCAAGCTGCCCCCAGCTAACCGCTTCAAATATTTCCTCAAAAGTACCATAGCCTCCGGGAAGAGCAATGAACGCATCTGAAAGCTCTCCCATTTTTGCTTTCCGCTCATGCATATCATTGACTTCATAAAGCTGAGTGAGATGCTTGTGGACAACCTCTCCTTGAAATAAATTCGTCGGCATAACGCCCAATACGGTGCCTCCTAACTCTAATACGGTGTTTGCAATCACTCCCATCAGACCAATGCTGGAGCCTCCATATACGAGCTCAAGCCTGTTTTTTACCAATTCTTCTCCCAGTTTGATAGCTGCTTCTTTATACTTAGGATTTGTTCCCGGATTCGATCCTGCAAAAACACAAACACGTCTCATATTACCACTCCTGCTTCTTCTCTAAACGTTCTGACGAATGAGAAAGTCCTATTAAAAGCTGTGAATGGGATATTTCCATCACAGCTTTTTTACAAAATTATTGAAAAATCTGACTGATTTTCTCTATTTCTTCCTTTGTTAACTGGACATCTAACGTTTTTAAATTGTCAAGTACCTGTTCCGGCTTCTTCGCACCAGGGATGATCGCATCGATGGAATCGACCGTTAAATACCATGCTAGCACAACGTGAGCAATTTCAGCATTTTTCGCTTCTGCGATTGGACGCAATTGCTCGACTTTTTCGAGATTACGCGCAAATGCTTCCCCTTGAAACAAAGGATTTTGTGCACGTGAATCATTGAACTTCTCATCTTTCGAATATTTTCCGCTTAATAGACCTGAGGCAAGTGGAAAATATGGTATAAACGATATTCCATTTTCCGCCGTGTAAGGAAGCAAATCTTTTTCTGCTTGTCGTTTAAATAAGTTATATTCGGACTGAATTACATCGACATACCCATCTTTGTTCGCTTCCTTTAATTGTTCGAGCGAGAAGTTCGATACACCGATCGCACGAATTTTCCCTTCATCCTTAAGCTTCTTCAATTCACCGACAGCTTCATCCTTCGGTGTCGTTTCGTCCGGAAAATGAATGTAATATAAATCTATGTAATCCGTTTTTAAGCGTTTCAGGCTGCCCTCGACCGACTCGCGAAGGAAATCGGGAGAGTTATCAAGAACAACTTTTCCGTCTACAAATTTGTGAGCACCTTTAGTAGCAATGACTACTTCATCACGACGGCCAAACTCCTTGACGACTTCACCGATAATTTCTTCCGAACGCTCAGGACCGTAATAAAATGCCGTATCCAAAAAATTTATTCCATGATCCAAAGCTGTACGAACGATTTCTTTCCCAGTTTCATCGTCAAGGTTTGGAAAAATGTTGTGCCCGCCAACAGCATTTGTTCCAAGTCCGATTGGGTTCACATATATATCGGTCTTGCCTAATCTAGTCTTTTTTGTCACAATATTTCAACTCCTTTCATTTACATTATAACAAATTCTATCAGAAAAATCAGTTTTTTAACTAATAAGCTATTAAATATTATTATGGCTTTATAAATGAAATTATGAAAGGATTCTTTTATTCATTTTCAAGCAGCAGTTGCTCGACTGTTTATTGTTTGTTCCATTATGTTCAAATTCTTGAGGTTGTCTAAAGCATCATAAAAATATCTTAAGCAACTGCAGCCTGCTGCAATAACAAAATAAAGAGGCTCCCAAAAGTAGGGTTAACTGACTTTTGGGAGCATTATTTTAGAGACTTATCGGACATACAATTTTTTTCAATCTTTTTATATCCTTCAGAAGTCTTATGAAGGACTTTTCTTTTGCTCTCTTTCTTCATTAGGTTCTTCAAAAGTTTTATGACGGACATTCAGCACATACAATCGCTTCTTGTTGGACTTCATTGCCTCTATAAAGAACATTTATAAATTTTATTTCATTATTTTTGTCCTTCACAGTTGTATTTCTCAAAACCTTTCATTTTAGCAACTCATCGGACAGCCCCACTGTTTGCTTGAAAGCAATTCCGTCCTTTACTTTCAATCTTTTTATTTAGAAGGATATTCTTTTTTTCGGCAATTATATCAATTAATTAAAACAGATAAAGCATTACTGAAAAATTGCAAATTAATGCCTCTGTCAAAACATTTATTTTGCGAATACTTATCTTGATTTCATAAAATCCACCGAACGCTCACGATTTTCTATTGTAAATCTTGTGGAATTCGGCAGCTCTGTTAATATATTTGATGCACAAGGTTCAAAGTTGATAAACATTTTTTCAAATATAAGAACTCCCGCACTTTGACGAAACTTTTTGCATTACGGATCATTTTTGATCCGCTTTGCGTGGAATTAAGCAGCTCTTTTGATATATGATGTACGAGCCTTGAGAATGACAAACATTTACAAATGAAAGAGCACGCCCAATTTCCTTCCGCATTTTGTTATAAACATTTTGGAATGACGGCTAATTGATTGCTGGCAACATTTTGATCCAATTTACTTGCTTTTATTGGTATCTTTCACAGCTTATTTTTGATAAAGCTGCCGGTACCAATTGGATGCTGCCTGAACTTCTGATAAAGTCAGCTCATGTCCTCCGTTTGCCCAATGCAAGTGCACATTTGCGTTGTTATTTTCTAAAAATGTTTTAAGCTCTATTGATTCTTCAGGAGAGCAAATTTGATCACGCTTTCCAGCTGCAATAAAAACGTTTTTTCCTGAAAGATCCGGCAGATCCATCCCTCTTCTCGGCACCATCGGGTGATGCAAGATGGCTCCATTTAGCGCATCCCGAAAATGGAATAAAAGGCTGGCTGCTATATTTGCTCCGTTGGAATAACCGATTGCGATTACAGAATTTCGATCAAATCGATATGTTTGTGCTGCTTCATCTAAAAAAGAGTTTAATTCCTTTGTACGGAAAACAAGATCTTCTTCATCAAAAACTCCTTCGGCAAGTCTTTTAAAAAAACGCGGCATTCCATTTTCAATTACATTTCCGCGCACAGCTAAAATCGATGCTTCTGGATCAATAATTTCTGCAATGGGAAGAAGATCAAACTCATTTCCGCCGGTTCCATGCAGCAATAGGAGAGTCGGTTTTGCCGGATTGCTTCCTTTTTGAAAAATATGTTTCATCGTTTTTTCTCCTTCTCAGCGTTTATTAAGCATTACTTTTCTTATTCGTCAAGGTTTCGGACTTCCACTGGCATCAACTTATTTTCCAACCGTTCCCGATACTTTTCGTAACGCTCCGGAAGCTTTAATTCTTTTCCAAGTGCATCTAAAGATTCATCAATTGCAAAACCCGGAGGATCTGTTGCAATTTCGAACAAAATTTCACCATGCTCTCTAAAATAAATAGAATGAAAATACTTTCGATCCTGAACTGGCGTTACCCTGTATCCATTTGATTCTAAAGATGTTTTCCATTCTAATTGATCGTTGTCGTCTTTTGCCCGAAGCGCGATATGATGGACTGTTCCAACCCCCATAATGCCGCGTCCGGAAGAAGTAATTTTTACATCAACGACATTGCCGATTTCACTTGGAGACTGAAAACGAATAAAATCTCCTTCCCTTCCAATTCGTTGAAGTCCAAAAATATTCTCCAACAACTCTGACGTTTTTTCAGGAAATGATGAATATAATACGGCGCCGCCAAATCCTTTAATGGCAACATCAGAGGTGACATGGCCAAATTCCCATTGATTTAATTCTCCTTCTTTTCGTTCCACTAGCTCAATGTTCAAACCGTGCGGGTCTTGAAATACAAGCAGTGACTCACCAAACCGTTCTGTCATTGTAAACGGAATTCTAAATTTATCTAGTCTTTCTTGCCAAAAGCTCATGGAACCTTCTGGTATCACATAAGAAGTTACACCCACCTGACCATTGCCGATTTTTCCTTGATACGCATCAGGCCAAGGAAAGAAAGTAATCAGTGTCCCTGGCTTTCCTTCTTTATCCCCGAAATAAAAATGGTACGTGCCGGGATCATCGAAATTCACAGTTTTTTTAACTAACCTCAGCCCTAAAACTCCAGCATAAAAATCAATATTTTCCTGCGGATGGCCGACAATAGCAGTAATATGATGAATTCCAGCTGTTTTCTTTTTCATCTTTGATTCTCCTTTATTATTTTCTTTACGCGATTCGTTTTTGTAAATCAATCATTTTAACGGGTCATTATTTCGAATTAAAATATCTCGAATTAAATTATTTTTAATTCAAAATAATTTTATCAAATCTTTCATTTATTGTCAAAAAGCTGATCTGTTGAATTTTTCATCTCTTTTCGTTCCGTATTCACTAAAATACCATCCTTACCAAAATGAAAGCAATCGCAAGAGCAGCGTTTGAATGCGAAGAGAAACCTCCCTCTCCTCTTGCGCGCAAAATCGTTACAGAAATTGTTGTTCTGGCCGCAGCAAGGGCAATTGGCCGTTCCATAAATTTTTTTGTGATGACTCGGCAAACACAGTCGAATTTAAGATTGGTGATGAACACGCAACATCCTGAAAGTAGCCGGCATCCGCCAGCTGCTTTCAGATAAACCGAAAACATGCAAAAGCAAATTGCTTTTTGCAGACTGATCGGAATGACCGTTGCAATTTAATATTAGTAAATCCGTATGGCTTTAGCAAATGTAGACAAATGAAGTTGAATACCGTAACCGGACAGGTATCATTTCTGATCTTCTTTTTTATCATCTAATTCAAAGAACTCAGCAAAATCCATTAACAAAGCATCTTTGTCTTTTAACGCCAATTTTGCTAAGATGATTTCAAGAAGACATAAGCCAATTAAAATAAGTAATCCTTTCATCATATTCCTCCCCCCCTCAAACTCATCTCTTTGTCAACATCAACATAATGTATGAAACGCGTTTCAGGTCAAGGATTTTTAAAAGAAAGGGATATTTCATGGCAACGATTCGTGATATTGCAAAGCTTGCAGGTGTTTCTGTTACAACGGTTTCGAGAGTTTTAAATAATCATCCATATGTCAGTGACAAAAAAAAAGAAGCGGTTTTAAAAGTGATAGAAGAAATCAACTATAAACGGAACATTCATGCAGTCCACTTGTCTAAAGGCTTTTCAAATTTGATCGGCGTCGTCCTGCCTAAAATCGATCATCCTTATTTTAGCAGCATTGTGGAAGGGATTTCGGAGGAAGCGATCAAGCATCATTTGCAGCTTGTTCTCTTTCAAACGAATTATGAACCAGCAAAAGAGCTTGAAGCATTGGAATTGTTGCGGGGAACCTTATTGGATGGTGTCATTTTTTGTTCAAGAGCCATTTCCTTTGATGTATTGAAAGAATATAAAAATGCTGGACCGATCGTTCTTTGCGAAGATTCAGACCAAAGCCATTTCCCTTCTTTGAGCATTCCGCATGAACAGGCATTTCAGTTTGGTTTGGACTATTTAATTTCGAAAGGTCATACGAAAATTGCATTTACTTTAGGACGAATGGAAGGGCCAAACAGTAAAAAAAGAAGAAAAGCCTATAAAACAAAAATGAAGGAATTAGGCGAACCGATTCGAAGCGAGTGGATCTTCGACAAATGCCTATCGATCACTGACGGCAAACAGCTTATGGAAAAGCTTCAGCATTTAGAGAAAAAACCGACTGCCTTTTTTGTTACAAACGATCAAGTGGCAGCAGGTATCTTATTAAGTGCCGAACAATATAAAATAAAGATTCCTCAAGACATTGCCATCTTAAGCTTTGATAATCAGCCTATTGCCGACATCATGGGAATCACTACTATTGAAATCCCAATAAGAAAAATGGGGAAGCTTGCGGTGCAATCGATTATTCATTGTAAAGAAAAACGGGAGCAAACAAATAAGAAGATGACTCTCCCCTTTCGGTTAATTGAGCGGAAAACTGTGTAACCCATGAAGAAGGATGCCCCCTCTTTAGAGTTCAAATCTTTCCTGCCAAACGATCATCTGCAAAAACCGAAGCAGCTTGGCAGGATTTTTCATTTGATTTTGTAATCATTTTGACGATTTGCATGCGTCTTTTTCCATATTCCGTTTTCTTTTGACGTTCAGTGTGAAATTCATCGATTACTACTCAAAGCTGGTTAACAACTTGTCTGCATACTTACTCCCCTTTTTGGCCGACAGCAAAGTGTACGTCAATCACAAATGGCCTTACAGATGTTTTCAATTGCATAGCAATGAAAATCCTTAAAATTGGAGCGTTATTTCCCCAAACCGCTTTTTAAAACAATTTTCCTACTCCGTTAATTTTCTTCTTATCAGCAAGCTTGCGATCACGATGCTCAAAATATTTGCTGCATAAACAAACGCTTTATTTCCGTCAACCATCGAGTTGAATTTGTAAAAAAAGTGCGGCCATGGTATAAGTTCGCCGTTTGTCACGTATTCGACAACCGTATAAATGGCAATGAATCCGAACGCCATTTCAACATTTTTGACCAATAAAATCAATAACGCACCAATCAGCAAAAAATTCAACCCGAGCAGCAAGGCGAATAAAATTAAATGCCAAGGCACATCCGCTAGATTAAGGAAGAAAAGCAACAAGATCATTAACAAATTCATCACGGTGTAATATCGCATTAAATCAATAATGGCGTGCTTTTTATACAGATTGATCAATGTATCCCATGCCCCGTCCTCCCTTCTAACCATGATCCTAAGCAGAACATAATCATTGAAAGGAAATCGAAATACGCCTCAAGTCGTAGTTCAAAATATGCCTCAGGTTCGTTATGAGCAGCGACCACAAAAGGTAAGATGAAAATTGAAAGGAGGTCATTCAAATTATGAAAAAAATCGGTTTGTTCATCGCAGGTGCAATAGCCGCAATAGTTTTAATCGCCAATCTCGGCTCAATCGTCGGACTTCTTATCAGTTTGCTTGTTCTATACTTTTCGTTTAAACAATTTGTGAAATCCGACAAAAAATCAAAAAAATGGTTTTGGGGGATTGTCGGGCTGATTGCACTATCTGTTTCAGCTGCAAATGTCCCAGCTATTCTCGGTTTAATCGCCGCATATGTGCTTTATCTCATTTTTAATAATTGGAAAAAATCGAATGATCCGTATGTGTCAGACGATCCATTCACCAATTTTGAAAAACAATGGGAATCACTAAAACGACAATAAATGGAGGGGAAAAAAATGAGCATATTTACGAGATTAAAAAATGTGATTATGGCCGATTTACATGATTTATTGAATGAACAGGAACAAAGGAATCCAATTGCGCTATTAAATGAATATTTGCGCCAATGTGAAAAGGAAGTTGAAAAGGTTCAAAAATTAATCGAACGCCAACGATTATTAAAACAAGAGCTGTTAAGAGAATACAACCATGCTGAACACTTAAAAGAAAAAAGAAAATATCAAGCCGAAATTGCGTTGAAAGCGCAAGAAGAAGAATTGCATCAATTTGCCATCAACGAGCAGCAGCAGTATGAGGAGCGTGCATCAAAATTAAAACAAGCGCTTGAACAAGCAACGAAACAGCTCATTGACTTAGAACATAAATATGAAGAAATGAAACATAAATTAAAAGATATGCATATAAAGCGCATGGAGCTGATGGGACGAGAAAATATTGCACGCGCCTACTCCCGGATCAACCAAGTTCTTGAGCAGCATAATTCCGAAAAGAACCATTTTGTTCGCTTTGCTGAAATAGAGAATTACCTTGATGAACTGGAAAATCGAATCAACAACAGATACGATACATTAACATTTGATGCAAGAATCGCAAAGCTTGAAAAAGAATTAAAAAATCAAGAAACGGATTCAAATTCTTAACGTAAATTGTTATGCTATAAGGGCGTAGTTCTCTACGCCTTTCCATATTTATGTTCACACTAATAGGAAGGAGAGGAGCCTCGTGTTTCATCAATCGAAAATAGATTTTACAAAATGGATTTTCGTCATTGGCATCATCTTATTCATCGCAGAGCTTTTATTTTTCAATGGTGAGGCCCTTTTCTTCCTAATGATGATGATTTTTTGCGTATATATTGGAAGAAAAAGAATGCCGAAAAAATCAGGATTATTGTTATTTTGGATCGGAATAATTGGCGGCGTTCTATCTTTTTTCAATATGTTTACATTCCGACTGCTTCTATTTGCTGTTTTCATTTACTTTATTTTTCACTATGTTCAAAACAAGCAGGTAGCTGCTAAAAAGTCTCCTAAAATTGAAGAAGCAGATCCAATCCTCTCGCAAGAAGAGACATTTTCCAAAACGCCTCTTTTTCAAAACAGATTGTTCGGAACGCAGCGAACCGAAGAACAAATATACAAATGGAACGATGTCAACATTCAAACAGGCATCGGCGATACAGTAATAGATTTAAACTATACGATTCTTCCGAAAGGTGAAGCGGTGATTGTCATCCGAAAGCTTATCGGCAATATCGAAATAATTGTTCCTTACGAGCTGGAAGTGTCCGTCCACCATTCCGGTTTCATCGGCTCCTACTCCATTTTTGATTATAGTGAACCGAATGTATGGAACGAAACAATTCGATATGAGTCCAAAAACTATCATGAATCTGCCCAAAAAGTGAAAATTATCACCTCTATAACCTTTGGCAGAATAGAGGTGAAAAGAACATGAATGTATTGCAAAGACAAATTATTATCTGCTTAGTAACATCAGTAGTCACTTTTTTATTTTTCACTGTTTCGCTTTTGCTTACGTTCCTGTTTCCTAATTGGACATTATTATGGAAACAAAAAATTCTTGATATTCCGTTTATCCTCTTCACGTTCGTAATCAGCAGCGCCATCGGCTTGCTTTTCGGCATTCTATTCGGACTTCCTTTTAAAGATAAACTACACAAGATTGAAGACAAACTAAAAAAAATAACAAAAGGAGAAACGGTTGAACAAAATGAACATATAAACATTAAAGAATTAGATGAAATCAACCTTCGAATTGACCAAGTGCAGCATCATCTCATTGAACAGACGAAATTAACGCAAAAACTTGCAGGTGAAAACGCAAAAGAACAAGAAAAAAGATTGGAAGAAATCATTTCACAAGAAAGGCAAAGGCTGGCACGCGAGCTGCATGACTCTGTCAGTCAAAACTTGTTTGCAGCCTCGATGCTCATTTCTGCTGTTAAAGGAAACAAGGAAAAAATCGATGAAGGAACGAGCAAACAAATCCATTTAGTTGAAGAAATTATTCAGCAGTCCCAGCTTGAAATGCGCGCTCTTCTTTTGCATTTGCGGCCTGTCCCTTTAAAAGGTAAATCTTTGCAAACTGGAATTGAAGAACTGCTCACAGAGCTGCGGCAAAAGGTGCCGATGAACATCCAATGGAAGACAGAGCAATTTCCTCTAGATAAAGGGATTGAAGACCATTTATTCCGCATTTTGCAAGAATCGGTGTCAAACACTCTTCGCCACGCCAAAGCGAATACACTTGAAGTATTGCTGATCAAACGGAAAAATATGGCCATTTTACGGATTGTCGACGATGGTGTAGGATTTGACGTTCAATCGGCAAAATCAGGAGCATATGGTTTGCAAAACATGTATGAACGTGCAGCCGAAATCGGCGGAACATTGCAAATTGTCAGTGTCCCTCATGAAGGAACTAGATTGGAAATAAAAGTACCGTTGTTAACAGATGAAGGTGATAAAAATGATTAAAGTATTACTAGTTGATGATCATGAAATGGTAAGAATCGGCGTTTCGGCTTTTTTATCGTCCCAGCCTGACATAGAAATCGTCGGCGAGGCTGATAATGGCAAAAAATGCATTGAACTAGCTTTACAATTAAAGCCTGATATTATTTTAATGGACCTCGTCATGCCGGAAATGGACGGGATTGAAGCGACAAAAGAAATACTTCATCAATGGCCAGAGGCAAAAATCATTATTGTCACAAGCTTTCTCGATGATGAAAAAGTCTACCCTGCCCTTGAAGCCGGTGCTGTCAGCTATATGTTAAAAACTTCAAAAGCAGACGAAATCGCCGATGCGATCCGTTCAACATATCAGGGACAATCTGTCTTAGAGCCTGAAGTGACAACGAAAATGATGGCAAGAATGAATAAAAAACAAAACCGCCATCCTCATGAAGAATTAACAAACCGAGAAATGGAAGTGCTGCTTTTAATGGCTCAAGGGAAATCAAATCAAGAAATTGCAGATGAGTTGTACATTTCATTAAAAACCGTCAAAGTTCACGTCAGCAACATTTTAAGCAAACTGGGCGTTCAAGACCGCACCCAAGCCGTCATTTATGCGTTCAAGCATTCGCTAATCAAGTAAAATTGACAATAAGCGAAGAAAAGAGAAAGTGGAATGGTTTTTCACCGAAACACAAATACAGGAAATTTCAATCGAAATTTATTTATCATTTTACATATATAATCAAAACAAAAAAATTGCTAGTTTTCCCAACCTAATAGAAGATCTCATACGTAAGCGAGTTATTCATCTACCAAATGAATGCATATTCGTCGACAAAAGCAAATATAAACATGTTAACGCTTGATAAAATCGGCTAAAAATAACTCAAAAATCTCAAGCGAAACGATGGCGGAAATCGAAATAATCGGTAAAATCGGTAAAAGAAATCAGAAATCCTCCTATTCGTTTTCCGCCAAAAACTAGTTTTCTCTTAAAAAAACAATAGATGAACAAAAGTCCTAGCATGACTATCTAGGCTGCCGAAAAATAGCAGCCTTTCCTTGCAGATAGCACATCTAATAAGCCTTTTGTTTCTAGCTTTAGGAACAGTGTAAAATGAAATTCATAATAAGGTTCTTCTGCTCGAAACTTGAAAAAGACGTAATTTTCCCCCAACAGTATTCCGGCTTTTATCGTATATATGGAGCATGCTCTTTTTCCAATGCATCCTGCAGCCATCTCGGATGCATCGTTAAAAGGTTTTCCGGCAGATCGTTTGGAGCGAAAAATCGTGCATCAAGCGTTTCATCTGTTTTTTGACGCAGCGTCCCTCCAATGATTTTGCACTCAAAGCAGGTTGTAATAAAGTGGCTGATTTCGCCATTTGGGTATAAAAAAATTTGTGAATCCGGATCTGAGTAAATGCCGATCAACCGGGTTACCTCCACTTCAAGACCTGTTTCTTCATAAATTTCTCTTATAATTGCTTCTTCCACCTTTTCTCCCGGCTCTACATGCCCTGATGGAATGCCCCATAGTCCGTTATCCGACCGTTTTAATAGGAGAACTTGCTGCTGTTCATTAAAAATAATTCCCGCCACTCCTGCTTCGATCCGCTCCGGCCATGCAAAATCACGCGTATTCCATTGTTTAATTTTGACACGATCATCAAATAAAGACTGCAAATTTCCGATCACCGCATCCGGATTGCGGTAATCCCCAGGAGATGGAAACGGTGCATTCTTCCCGTTGGAAATTAAAATCGCTTGAATCCCTGCTTGATGAGCACCTAATATATCAGTTAACGGGTTATCGCCGATCATAACCACTTTTGCTTTAGACGAAATCGATTCAATCGCTTTCTGGAACATAAATGGATTCGGTTTGCCGACAATGTACGGTTTTTTCCCGGTTGATGCTCGTATCATTTCAGCAACAGCTCCTGTTGCAGGCAAAGGACCTTTCGAAGTAGGGAAACTCATATCGGCATTCGTTGCAATAAACTTCGCACCATTATGTATTTGTTTTACCGCTTCCTGAATATCGTACAAAGATACATTGCCGCTCCAGCCGACAACAACGGCTTCTGCCTCCTCTTCACCCTTTACAACCATTACTCCTGCTTGACTGCACTCGTGCTGTAAATGATCGTCCCCCAGCACGTAGGCACTGCGAATATTTTGTTTTCGCAAATATTGAGCTGTCAACCAAGCGGATGTAATGATTTCCTCTGGACTTGCTGTAATCTCCATTCGCTTGAGCCGTCCGGCAATTTTTTCTCTCGTAGTACAAGGATCATTTGTAAGAAACCGAATCATTTTCTTTTCTTGACGCAAGCGCCGCAAAGATTCAACTGCCCCAGGAAGCGGATTTTCTCCTATGTAAATCACTCCGTCCAGGTCAAATAAAAACACGTCAAATTCATCTATGATCATGAAATCATCCTTCCTTAGTGAACCATTTTCGCATGAACCAAACTGATTGAAAAAAACTCCTCATCAGCAAGCTAATTTAAGTTAAAGTGATCGTTTTCTCGAAAAGATTTGAACTTAATTTAAAGTACCTCAAAACTAACTCGTGTTAAAACAATCGTTTTCTCAATGAACCATTTCTTAAACTGGCGCAAAACTTTTAGAAGTTTTTTTGCTGTCAAACCAAAAGATGTTTCAATGAAATGATTTGCCTTGTTTGAAAGTTTGCATGAGCTTGTATGAGGAGAATCTTCTCTCTTTATTTCCACTTCTACATATGATTATAATAGATTTATCGTTCACGCAGCAAAAAGGCGGTTTTAATGAAGAAAATGTGATGTGGAATATTGGGAATTTGAGCAATAAGACAAAAGTTTTTTTTCAAAAAGACTGTGCAATTCGTGCACTCTAAGAACTAATCTCTAATCAAATATACTTTTACGACTGACCTCCTTTCTAATAAAGAAAGGTCTGCATTTGATCTGACATTTATGCCAGTTGTCTTCCCCTTCTAAATGCCAGCAATACTGAACATTTATTCCCCTTTTTGCAGGGAGTTGGTCTATGTATCGCTCAAAAGTTTAAGGTGAGGACATTTATCCCCACCCAAAAACATCTTCTGATATCAAAAAAATCAAACACATTCTTCTATTTTCTAAAGCTTAAATTGCCGTACAAATTCATTCAGCTCTTCGGCTAGCTTCGCTAGTTGTTCGGAGCTGTTCGCCACTTCTTCCATAGAACTGCTTGTTTGTTCGGCTGCCGCAGAGGTTTGCTCAATACCTGCTGCTGATTGCTCGGAGATCGAGGCTATTTCCTCGATGGAACGGTTCATTTCCCGGCTGTTGGAAGCGATTTCCGTCAAGTTGTTCGCAATTGTTTGAATATGATGAACCATGTCCGTAACAGCTTTGTTGATCGTTTGAAATGTTGCGCCTGTATTTTTAATTTGCTCTGTTCCTTGTTCAACCTCCTGATAGCCGCTCTTTAAAGCATCAACTACATTCTTTGATTCATTTTGGATATTGTCGACAATGCTTGTTATGTCTGAGATTGAGACGGAAACTTGTTCAGCGAGCTTTCTTACTTCATCTGCAACTACGGCAAAGCCTTTTCCGTTTTCGCCTGCTCTTGCCGCTTCAATTGCTGCGTTTAATGCTAGAAGATTCGTTTGGTCCGCAATTCCTTGTATGACTGATACGAGTTTTGTAATTTTTTGCAAATGTCCGTTTAAACCAAGCACTTTATCAACAGATTGTTGAAAAATTTCGTCAATTTTCGACATTTGTTCGGTAGAAGACATCATTAGTTTATTTCCTTTGCCGGCAATTTCAAGCACCTCTCTAGAGACTGATTCAATATGCTCCCCTTTTTCGCTGGCATCTTGGACTTTTTCGACAAATACCTCCATCTTTGCTGCCATGTCGCTCGCGCTGCTTGCTTGCGTTTCAGCGCCTGATGCCAATTCCTGCATGGTGGTTGAAACCTGCTCTGATCCGGCCTTCACTTCATTTGCAGAGTGGGTCATCTCCTCGCTGTGGCTTGTCAGCACTTCAGAAGCATTCGAAATGTTTGTAATCATTTCTTTCAGTTTATTTTGCAGCTGATTTATGGCATGTGCCAGATTTTGTGTTTCATCTTTCGAACGGATTTTTATTTCACCTTGTGTTAAATCTCCATTAGCCAGCAAATGCATGCGCTCAGATACGGCGTGTATTGGTTTGGAAATGCTGTTTGAAAACAACCATACGATGAAAAATCCAATCACAATCGTTGCGCCAATGACAATCATTAAAAAAACGAGAAGATCTTTAGCCGGCTGATTGAAATCCATTAAATACGTGCCCGCACATACAACCCATCCCCAATGAGGATCAGTTTTTGAATAGGCGACTTTTTTTTCAATTCGATTTTCGTTGTCAGGCAAAGCCCATTCGTAATAAGTTAAACCGCCACCTTCATTTCCGGTTTTAATCATTTTTTGATTGAATTTTACGCCTTTGGAATCTTCGTCATTCCAGCCTTGTCTGCCTTCTATAACTGGATGTGCAATAAGAGTTCCTTTTTGATCGATAATATACAGGTAGCCGTTTTCACCTAAATCAAAATTTTTATTAATTGGCCGTTTGCCGTCAGCATTCTTTTCCCCCAATATCGCAACTTTTACCTGTTCCTGCGCTTCTTCTAAAGACAATGTTCCCTTTTCAACCTCTTTATTTAACGCATCGATTAACTCAATGGTCATTTCGACGCTATTTTTTAAGTTCTTTTCCCCCAGCTTGTTTAAACTGGAAGTTGTTTTCTGATAGCTTAACAAGCCTAAAATGACTAACGGAATCGTTAATAATAGAAATGAAATGGTCATTAGCTTCATACGTATCGTGAATTGAAATTTCTTTTTCATGAAAATCATTACCCCTTTGTTATGCCATAATTTTTTTAAAGACTTAGTTCTTTCCTCTTAGAAAAGCGTTACGAACTCATTTCCATCCATTTTCACTCCCCAAATCCGAAATTGGTTGCTTGACATTTTAATTATCGGCCTCTAAACATACTTTTTTTAGTTAATTAATCATTTATTGTCAAATATGTATTTTTTTAGCTAACATCGAACGTATATGGTCAAAAATATAATGAACCGATAATCCTTTATTTAAGCGTTTTCATTAATTTTATCGTTCATTTAGTGCGGTTCTTTTACGTCAATGAAGCAAAAATAATCTGAAAATAGTCTATATGTTCGATCCGATAAAATTTATTTTTCTAATTCATTTACTATGAATAAGCAGCAATTATTTTTTTGTATTTTCCCTCATCGGCTTCGGCTCGCCTAATAAATATCCTTGAGCGTAATGAACCCCCAATGCTTTAGCCATGTCTAAATCTTCTTTTTTCTCAATTCCTTCTAAAACTAGTTTCATATTGGTACGTTCGCAAAGAAATAAAAGCTTTTTAATAACATCTTGATTTTTGCCCGAATTATATAAATTTTGGCCTAAAGAACGATCGACTTTAATATAATGCGGGTTTAAATCGACAATGGTTTCTAACGATATTTCACCTTTTCCGAAATCATCAACGGCAACTTTATACCCTTCATCTTTTAAAAATTGAATATTTTTTTTCAACAATTCAATATTTTCGATTTTTTCACTTTCATTTATTTCAAAAACTACTTTTTCGGTCGACTGAAAAAAAAGGTTTATTTTTTTTATAAATTGGGTAAAAGAATGATGAACAATCGTCGATGGAAATACGTTAATAAACAGCTTTTGCTGCAGGTCTCCCATCGATGTTATTGCATTGTGAATGGAGCAAGTATCCAGTTCATATAAAAAACCGCATTCACGGGCGATTTGAAACAAAATTTCCGGATCGGAAAAATATTTGCAGCGAAGCAAAGCTTCGTATCCATATATTTTTGATTCTTTTAATTCATAAATAGGTTGAAAAAAATGACAAAATGATTTGTTATCTATAATTTCTTTTATCCTTCTAATTTCCCATTTAACCAATGGAAGAACCTCCTAGACGTCTATCTATAGACCTATTTCGGATAATGTCTAATGTTATATTTCATATTTTTAGTATATATTTTAATACTTTTAATATCAATAGTCTCTTGGGGGCTTAACTCTCATAGTAGATTGTAAAAAGGAATCACTATTATCCCCAAGGAGTGACGGTTCATGACTAAAATACAGCAAATAATCGGAGAAAGAATCCGAAATTTTCGCAAGCAGAAAGGGTGGAGTCAAGAAGAATTAGCAGATATAGCAAATCTACATGCTACTTATATTGGACAATTAGAAAGAGGTGAAAAAAACGCAACATTGGAAAGTATTAACAAAATCGCAACGGCGCTTGAGGTTTCTTTAGAGGAATTATTTAAATCTATTCAACCAAATTCAAAAAAACCAGATTATACTTTGTCGCAAATTATTACAAAACTTCAGGCAAGGCCGGTTGAAGATCAAAAATTCATACTAAACATGCTGGATCTCCTATTGAACTGGAAAGATAAGTAGCAGTATTCCAAAAAGGGGGAACAATCCCCCTCTTTTGGAACTTATTTATCATTTTACAGCATGTTAGCAACATGCTTTTCAGCATCTAATACATCCATCTCCCCTGATAAAAGCCGGGGCAGCAAAGCGTTTTGCAATTTTTTGAGCCGGTCATTTTCATTGGCATTATGTATCATCATCGCATAATAATTGCTGGTGAAACGTATAAATTTTTTTAAAATATCATCCGGCGGAAGCACAATTTTCATTTTTTTTATCTCATCCGCGCTGACATTCGGCTGTGCAGATCCAGTAGACCGATCTAAAATTTTTTGGCGGAAATCCGGCAATTTAGTTATGGCATAGACAAATGGCAATGTATTCATTTCGTGCACGCTAGAATAAAATTTGCCGACACGTTGATTTAATAATGCGGGTTCTTCAAAATAGTAAATGCCGCATTTCCCGATTTCAGCGCCTGTTAGCCCAATGAGCAGATCTCCTTGTGTAATTTTGAAACGATCTAATCGATGGAATAAAGATGGATCTACATATGCTGCATCTTCTTTGTTGATGAAAGGCGGGACAATATTTTTTATTTTTATTACAGGTATGCCTTCACATTTCCATTCCTTGCTTTTAAAAGCATATCCATTTTGTAATTCTATAACTTCACCTAATGTTCCTGCCTTCCATCCTTTCGGAATCATTCCCAATTCAGAAATTTCGAACCCTCTATCTTTAAAAGGCCCAAACTCTATGAACCAGTATTTGTAAAGTGTCATGATCGTTTCATCGATCGTTTTATTTATCTTGATATTCAGTTCAATTTTATCATCAATTGTTCCTAATATGTCCGCAATCTTCTCTTGCGTCCGCATGTCCGGCAGCAATACGAGCGCATTTTTAATAGAATCCATGCTGACAGCCGGATACGCAGCTCCCTGTTCCTGAGAAACTAAATAATCTGTAAAAGATTGATTGGAAATAAGGTAATACACATACCTCGGATGAATATGCTCCGTAGGCCGAAGAACCGCAAAACCGGTCGATACAACTTGATTTTCTTTCGGATTTTTTAAAAACAAAAAGGATCTTCGATTCGGACGGACGGTCGAAAGAATTGTATCGCCTGCTCGAACCAGCCTTTTTGCTCTGCTGGGCGCTTCATGAATCAAATATTGCGATGTCTCCCTCAGTTCGCCTGTTCCAACAGACGAAATATCGATGTAATCGATCATTTGAAAGGGAAATTGTTTCGTTAATGATTCAGGATTTATTTGAACAATCTCACCAAGCCGAACTTTCTTCCAGCTCGCCACATAAATTCCTCCACATGCATTAATTTTGAAACTTTATGGGGCAGTCTAATAAGTCGATTTTCCGGCTTATAGACGCCCCTTTAATGTTTTAGAAACGTTGATACGTTGATATATCAATGCTTATGATGTTTCGTTTTCAGTGGATTTTGACTTTCTGGACAGCCCCATGACAATTCCGAAGCAACAATCAGATCGCTTCCCCAATTTTTCTAGTTATAGCTCATTCAGAACATAATCCTCCTGTTTTGATCCATATTGATTAGCTTTTCATTTCCAATCAAAGCGGATAAAAAAGACTGCACTATTTTAATTTTTCTTCTGCTTCCGGCATGATGATAGATGTAAAAATTCTTTTTTTTCGGTTATGAGCAGGCTGGTTTCCCATTAGCTTTTTCATCGCTCGGTTGACAGTTTCAGCAAATTGAAAAAACTCTTCGTCGCTTGCATAAAAGCGAACCTGCCGAAATCCCACTCCATCTTTTAGGAGATCGATTTGTTCTTGTCGTAAATATCTCTCATAATCCGCTAAAATATTGGCG
Organism: Aeribacillus composti; assembly: GCF_007827555.1. Classification (GTDB taxonomy): domain Bacteria; phylum Bacillota; class Bacilli; order Bacillales; family Aeribacillaceae; genus Aeribacillus; species Aeribacillus composti. The sequence goes on along the minus strand of NZ_VISS01000020.1, from coordinate 5,099 downwards.
ATAAATCTCATAAATATGTTCAAATGTTCATCTCTGCTTATATGCTGCAAATCGCTGTCTTCGAGCCCAATCGTTTCATCCGGCAAGGCATAAACTTTTTCTATTGTTCCCCTTATCTTTCTTTTCTCAACGATTTCAATCAGCTTTGCTTCTTCAAGTTTTTTTAAATGTCTGTACAAGGATGCTTGCGGAACTTCCGGCAGAAACTCCATTATTTCCTGCACAGTCAAGCGTTTTCCGATCAATGTTTGAATGATCCGAATCCGTACCGGATGCAAGATTAAAGCAGCTTTTGATTCAATCATGAAAACACCTCATTGTACCGTTTGTTCAACCATTTTTGCAAATGGTCGCAAAGCTCTTCGTGAAGCGGTTGATCCGCATTTTTGATATAATTTTTTTTCATTTTCAACATATTAATCTCATCTTCTTGTTTTTTCAATAAATGATCCATATTTTGAATCATATAATATTCCAACTCCCCTTTCACTATAGCGGGGAGGCGGTTGAGCTTTTCCGGATCAGCTTGAACGTCCTTGTCACCGGTAATGGCCAAAACAGGGCATTCTATTTTTTTCAAATCTTCGAGCACATCGTATTGCAAATGCTCCCGAAACCATTTAGCATTTATTTTTTGAAAACCAACTTTGATCACATCTTGATCAGATTGCATGATTTTTTCAAAAAGGGCATTCGCCTTTTTTTCGTTTTTTTGCTCGATGTTAAACATGCGGATCATTTTTCCTTTTAAACCTGTTACATTGTTTAAAGCTTCATACACAAGCTTTCTCTGTCTCGTTAAAGCTTCTTCCAGCCGCTCCCCTGCCCCTGAGAGAAGAATGAGCCCATCCATTTTCTCCAAGGTGTTTAAAGCAACTGCCAATGTTGTTCCTTCACTGTGCCCCAAGGCAATGATCCGATTTTCATCAACAAGCGGATGTTGTTTTAAAAATTGTACAGCGCTAGCTGCATCCCGGACGAAATCCCACATTCCTGCAGATAAATAATCGCCGCCGCTTTCACCAACTCCCCTTTTATCATATCGCAACACGATAAATCCTAAAGAAGTAAGAAATGATGCCAATTGCTTATATATATTCAACTGGAATTTTCCTTTTGCATCATTGCCGTCGCGATTCAACGGACCAGAACCGGAAAGAATGAGAATAGCCGGCTTTTTTTGGCTGTTCTGTAACACGGATAACGTTCCTTTTAACTCATATCCGCAGCTTTGAAAGCTGATAAATTGTTCAATCATGTTAATTTCTCCTTTATTTATGTTATTATTATCATTATCGATAATAATAACAAATAAGTCAAGAAAATTCTGATGATTGTTTTTTGCATATAAATGTTATCAGAATTGTGCCTTCAGCCCACAGCATATTGAAAGCAGCCGGCATCTGCGAACTGTTTTTTTGAGAAAAATCGTAAACATACAAAAGCCCTTAGAGAAAAACAGCTCTTTTTCTCTAAGGGATTTATTTTAGAGACTAACGGACAGCACCGATGCAAATGTTCTATCATTCTACAACGGCTTTCCTATCAAAATCTTAATTTGGGAGCACTGCGTCGCTGACCATTTCCCATTCGTGAATCTCATACCCTCTAGCGCCAGTCACAACATATGGATCTTCTTTCGCAAGCTTTTCGGCCTCTTCAAAAGAGCCGGCGCGATAAATCACCATACCGCCTGTGCCGTCGGTAAATCTGCCTTTTGCAAATATTTTTCCTTCTTTTCCTTTCTGCTCTAAATAATTCAAGTGATCATTCCGAAACGCTTTGCTTTTTTCTTCATCTTTCATCGGCAATAATACGACAAAATATTTCATCTCAACCACTCTTTCTATTAGATTCATCGCTTACCATTTTACTTGAAGCTGTCAGTCTTGAAAAGCTTCATGTCTTAAGTTCCTAATGTCAATCAAATATTTCTTGCTGCATGCGAATGTGCTCTATTGCGCAATCTTCTTTGATGGAGCAGTTTGATCAATGGAGGTACTGCGATGCATACTAACACAATGCGCAGTACTTGAACGACCACAACAAATGTTGAATCTTCATGAAGTACAGCGGCTGTTGTAGCCATCTCCGTAATACCGCCCGGCGCAAATGCAAGAACTGCTGTGACAAAGGTTATTCCAGTCAGCTTTGAAACAATAAAAGCGCAAATAAACAAGGAAAGAATTAAACCAATCGTGCTGAATAAAGCAACCGCCATTGTTTTCCCTAGCCCTGTAAACATCTTTTTATGAAATTTCGAGCCGATGCTTGCAGCGATGAAAACTTGCGCCGCTATGATCAAAATGTTCGGCCACCATGGAGTCAAGTTGTGGCCTGCAAATGATGAGCCGGCTGCTTGAATACTAGCAGCACCAAGCATTCCGCCAACGAGCCAAGGTGCAGGGAACTTCAGCCGCTTTCCAATGTAATACCCTGCCAATGCCCCTAGTGCCAATACTGCCGTCCAAATCATTTCGTCCATTTCCAAGCTAGGAAAAATGAACGCTGATTGGTTGTTCGAAACTTCAAGCTTCTCAGAATGGACCGCAAATGAAGAAACAAGAAACGGGATCACAAGCACTACTAAAAATACCCGCATCGTTTGTATAATGCTGACGACACCAATGTTGCCCCCGACTTCTTCTGCTATGCCTGGTATAACAGACAAGCCCCCGGGCACCGTTCCGAACAAACTAGTCAATAAATCTGTATGACTGAACTTCCACAAAACGAGTCCAGACAGCAGCGAGAAAACAATGGACAAGAGAAGCATTGTCATGATGGACATCCAATGATCTCTAAAAATATCTATAACCGTTAAATTGATTTTTTGCCCTAATTCAATCGCCAAAATAAATTGCCCAGCATTCATCCAAAATCGGGGCAAAACATACTTGTCATCGGACGATGTTGAATTGGTATGGCTCCAAAATGAAAAAGCCCCTGCCATCACCAATGTTCCGAGCATCCAGCCGATGGAAAGGCCTGTTAGAGATAAAAGCAATCCTCCAATACTGCTGAATAAAATAAACGAAACATTGCGCAAGAAACCTTTCGTTCGTATCATTTCAATCCTTCTTTCTAAACAAAATATCTTGCGGCATTCGAACTTGCTACAAACATATTGTATACTTTTTTTAGATATAAATAAAATATCAATAATCTATGCATGATTATAAAAATTATTGATGGAAAAAGAGAGGTGATGACGATGGATGATCGAGACTGGCTTATTTTGAAAGTTCTCTACAACGAAAAAAACATTACAAAAGCTGCAAAAAATTTATATATTTCTCAACCAGCTTTAACAAACCGGCTTCAGCAAATTGAAAAGGAATTCGGTGTACAGATTGTTCATCGAGGAAGGCGGGGAGTTGAATTTACCCCGCAAGGAGAATATTTAGCGAAATGTGCGAATCAAATGCTGCTGAAAATACAAAAAATAAAAGAAAATGTTGTGAACATGGAGAACCGAGTAACCGGCACATTAAGATTAGGGGTTTCCAATTACTTTACAGATTATAAACTCCCCGGTCTTTTAAAGCTTTTTAAAAACGAGTATCCCGACATTGAATTTAAGGTCCTGACAGGCTCGAGCAGCGAGATAGCCCATTTGATCCACAGCCACGAAGTCCATGTCGCTTTCGTAAAAGGAGCTTACAGCTGGAACGATCAAAAACGATTACTATTTGAGGAATCCATTTGTATTGCTTCTAAAGACAAAATAGATCTCCGGGAGCTTCCAAATTTGCCGAGAATTGATTACCGGATGGATCCCTTGCTAAAAACGGCAGTGGACAATTGGTGGTTTGAGAATTACTCCCAACCACCATTGATCAGCATCGAAGTCGATAAAGCAGATACGTGCAAAAAAATGGTGTTGAACGGATTAGGTTACGCTATTTTGCCAAGCTTGATTTTAGATGATGCCGACGATATTTATAAAATCGATCTGAAATCGAAAAATGGGAAGCCCATTTTAAGAAAAACTTGGATGTTTTATCACAAGGAATCGATCCAACTGAAATTTGTGAAAGCGTTTGTCGAGTTTATGGAAAAGCTCGATTTTCAAAAAATTCCATAAAATGCTATGACACTCGTATAACCTTTTTCCTTACATATGTTGCTTGGAAAAAGGTTTTTCAAAATTTCCGCAAACGTAATTACGTTTGAAACCGTTCATAATGAATAATAGATTCCTTCCGAACCATTTCTTTTGCGGGCGGTTCCTTTTCAGGATAACCTAAACCTAATATTGCAACTACGCGGCGGTCTGATGGAATGTTTAAGGCTGTCCGGACAAAATCTTCCCGTTTTTTTGATTCTGCTTGATCCTGTGAGTGATATATCGCACCAAAAGCAGCCCCTAAACCTAATTCAGTTGCAGTCAGCCATATAAAACCGCATGCGATCGAGGCGTCCTGCAGCCAATATTTGCTCACTTCCGGGCAGCCTGTAACGGCTATGGCCGCTTTCGCCTCTTTCAACCAAGAAACAAAAGGCGTGGCGTTTGCCAATTCATCAAGCTTTTCACGATTTGTTATAAGTATAAACTCCCTGGAAGGCAGATTGTTCCCAGAAGGGGCTAAATAAGCTGCTTCTAAAATTTGCTCCAACCGTTCATTTGGTATAGGCTGATCTAGAAACTTTGTCATTTCACGTCTTTTCTGTATAGCTTCAAAAACGTTCATGCACCTTCATCCTTCTTTCTATTTTTTCGCCTATTTTGATTTCGTATGAATGTACCTTTTCATAAACGATTTTTTCCCTCTCCTGTTCAATACATGATATGGAATCATTATATCGATTCATATGGATCCACAAAAGAATCATTTTAGCCAAAACTTAGGAAGTTTCATTCCGAAAAATTAAAATATAGGAATGGACGAACAGCGTTATTATTTAGATGCTGCTGTCTATAATGGCAGCTTTATGATACCGACAGAGCCATTCACTTTACTTTTTAATTATTTCACAGTTTGAAGTTAATTTTTTTTATTTACTCAGCTTTCGCAGTCCAAAATCTTGTTTAAATGCTTGATGTAAATGGTTTTGGGAAGTACAAAATTATCATTTGACATTTTTTAAAACATAAA
>NZ_VISS01000019.1 GCF_007827555.1 Aeribacillus composti | reverse complement strand
CTTGGTGGCCCCGATGAGGGGGATTGCGAACCTACGTTCCCAACCCCCTCATCGGGGAATTCTAAGAATTTCTCCCACAAACATTTTACTCACACAATAATAGGTTACTATGGTCTCTCCCGTTTTTTTTCCACACGACGATCAGCGTGCAAAATGAAAATACTATATTTCATTAAAGGCGATCCAGCCAATTTGCGAATATGATAAATGCATTGATGTTTTCAACATCGAAAACACTCAGGAACAACAGACTGCATGGCTTCATGTCGATTGACCGATACTGATAGCAATTCATATTGGATAGATCGTCGTATATACATGGGTACACTGGTCAACGTTTGTTTGCATCGTTTTCCTCTCCCAATAATTAATGAAAAAGGATGATGACTCTTATTAGCAACGATGAATTCGATAAAGTTTACTTGATAACGGCTGATTTTATGGACCGTATCTATCACTGATTAACTATATATTCATGACATTTTACGAGCATAGCGCTTTATGCTTTACAATTGGAGTGGTTAGCCTACGTGATTCCATCCGCTGGCAGACAGGTCTTTTCTGTATATAACTGCCCTTAAATTTTTCTTAGTTTGCTTTTTTAGATCAATTTTTGTTAAAAAGTTTAATTAAATCTTCTTTGTTTTGGAGTAACTATTTCAACTGCTGCTAATATGCAAAAATCCCGCAGCTACTCGCCGCGGGAAAATGAAGCAACATTTATTCCGGTTTATAAATCCCATATTTCACAATTTTAAGATAATCATTCAGTTCCTTTATCGAAGAATCCAAAATATGAGCAATATCAATTTGCTTATTTTTGTATAGAGTCAGGTACTTATTAGACAGCTGTTCACCGATAAACATCGTCATATTGATCACGGTATCAACGGAAATATCATCTCTCAGTTTTTCCGTTTGGATTAAGTCTTTAATATAAACATGCTCCAGCATAAAATCGTCCTGGTACGTTTCGTAGTGTTCCTTAATAATTTCTTCCATTTCCTTAACTGCTACAGGGGGATTGGCGAAAGCATCCGCAATAAAATGAACTTCTAGCAGATACTTCGCTGTCACTTTATGTTTTATCAGGACAATTTCTTTAATTCTTTCAAAGAAATCATCAGCTTTAACTTGTTTTATGGCTTCCATAACTTCTTTCGTTAGAAGATCTTTCACATAATTAACTAAATAAAGGTATAAGTTTTTCTTGCTCTTAAAATAATGAAAAAGGATTCCTTTAGAAATTCCCGCCCGCTTCGTAATGACATCTGTAGAAGCTTTTTCATAACCGTTTTTTACAAATTCCTCAATGGCCACCTTGATAATCAAATCTTTCTTTTCCTGCGGCTGCTTTTCAAATGCTGAATACAATTTTTACACCTCAATTTTCATTAAACTGCAATATCCTTCTTTCTATATACCATATATGAAGTGATAACACTAATGAAAATGACAGCAGCCATAATAAACATATAAAGAGGCTCTAATTTATTATCATTAATAATTTGGGCGGCGTCCACATATTTAAACGGGCTGAAATATTTTAGAACTTCTAAGTCTTCCGAAATCCCTGCCATCACATTCATAAAATAGGCAGCTAAGACAATCCCAAGTGAGACAGACATGATGCTTCTTGTTTTTTTCAACATTGATGACAACATAAACGCAATGGCACCGAATGTCAAATGAAGCAAAATGGTTGCGACGGCTAGTAAGGTAAATGTGTCTGTCGGTACATCCGGGTCATCTGCAAATTGAAATCCAATGATACTTGTTATCGTTGAAACTCCGTTCAAGATCAATATATTTACGAAAACGCTCAAAAGTTTTTCTGTTACGATTCGGCTTCTTCCGACCGGTTTTGACAGCAAAAATTCAATCGTCTTTTCATTTTCCTCCTTCGCCAGTATATTGGATGCAAGAATGGCCGAGTAGATGCTTCCTAAAAGTGTAGTCATCATATATATTTCTACTCCGTAAAAACCCATTAGCTCTCCAAGATTTAATTCATTCATTCCAAACACTTTTTTTATCGGTTCCGGATAGGATTCAAGCAGTTTGTTCATTTCATTTTGCTGCTCAGCAAACTGCGGATAAATACTTAACGTCAATAAAATGAGACCGCTGAGTACGACGCTCCAAATAATCAAAGATTTTAAGTTCCGTTTCAACTCTCTTTTAAAAATCATATAGATCCCTCCCTTACTTCTCATAGTAATGGATAAATACTTCTTCGAGAGACGGCTCTTCAATTAATAGATCTTGAACCGGCATAGTATTCAATTGATTTAGAAGCGTCTTTATATCCCCGCTGTAAAGCAGCATCATTTCGCTGCCGTTTATTTCTTTTTTCACTATTCCTTCCAGATCGAAGTCAATTGCATTCGTTTGTTCAAACGTAATGGTAATATTTTTCAAATTGTTTTTCGTGAGATTTTCAATCGTTTCTACTTTAACAAGCTCCCCTTCCTTAATAATGGCAACCCGATCGCACATCTTTTGCACTTCAGAAAGAATATGAGAGGAAAAAATAATCGTTGTTCCCTTCTCTCTTTCCTCTGTAAGAATTTCAAAAAAAGTGTTTTGCATAAGCGGGTCGAGTCCGCCTGTCGGTTCATCCAAGATTAGAAGTTTTGGCTCATGCAAAAGCGCTTGGACAATCCCAACCTTTTTCCGATTGCCAAATGAGAGATCCTCAATTTTTTTATGGAGATCGAGATCAAGTCTTTCTGCCAGCTCTTTCATTCTTTTTTGGTTAAATTTTTTGTAAAAGCCTGCCGAGTATTTTAATAAGTCAATCACTTTCATATCATCGTAAAAATGAACTTCAGACGGCAAATAGCCCACGTTTTGCCTAATTTCTTTTGACTGTTTGACGATATCTTTCCCGAAAATCGTAGCGCTCCCGCTGGTCGGATAGAGGAAATTTAAAAGCGTTCGAATGGTTGTGCTCTTGCCTGCTCCATTCGGACCGATAAATCCAAAAATTTCCCCTTCTTCAACTGAAAACGTTAAGTTCACAATTCCCCTGTTCTTCTTATACGTTTTGGTCAAATTTTTAACATCGATAATTTTCATCCTTACGCCTCCTTTGGGTGGCTTTGTACGGATTGACTGAGCAGTCAACTCCATTATATTAAAATTGACTGGATAGTCAATGTGTTTTTTTTTAAAACTGCAGGTTGAAAACAGTTCCATGCGAAGAACATGACATAATCCATTTTCTCCAAAACAAAAAAAGAGGATGCCATCTAAATAGACATCCCATTTTGTCGTATATGCATTGTTTGAATAAAAATATAAATATGCAATAAAAAGGCGTGAAATGTTTCCTTTGCTTAATTTTTTTGAAAACTTTCGCTTTATATTTCCCTTTTTCGTACTTAATTCCACTTTACTTTATTTACAGTACCATTCCATTGCATTTTGATAAAGGATTTTTTTAACTGCTTTATCATCAAAATGCTCTTGGATTAATTCGATATCTGAAAACCGGAATGGTCTTTTTGCCCTTGTAGAAGGCAGGTCCGTTCCAAACATGAGGGCATCTGGATTCACCTTATAGATATCTTTCATCGCTTCAACCGGGTCAAAATCAATTCGTCCAAATCCTGTTGCTTTTACACGTACACCCATTTCAACTAATGCAAGCAAATGTGGAAATCCTTCCTTCGACAAGCCTAAATGGTCAATGGATACTGCTGGAAGTTGGGCGATAATTGGCTTGATAGCCGGCAGCTCTTTTGAATTAATATACAATTCTGTATGCCAATTAGCTAGCTCATAAACTCTTTTAGCAAAATAATCTAATCGACGAATGTCCTCAGAACCCCCGCGATTTACATTAAAACGCAGTCCTCGGACACCGTGTTTATTTAGCTCAATAATTTCTTCGTCGGACGTATCGTATGGAAGCTGTGTTATACCGACAAAATTCTTCCCTAGTTTTTGTAATGCATCCAACAAATATGTTTGGTCAAACTTTTGAAAAGAGCCTGAAACAATTGCTCCACCTACTAAATCAATTGTATATACATGTTGTAAATAATCCTCTGTTGTAAATGGCTCGGGCAAGAAGCCTTGATTTTCGTATAATGGAAACTTTGGATCAATAATATGTAAATGTGCATCAAATATTTTCATCAGATTACCCCATTCAATTGAATGTATATATTTTAAGATTCATCTTGGCTGAACCAACCAACATTTAATCTTAATTACAAATTTCAATATTATAATCATGCCTATAATTATTACTGTATTTTTTCAATTAATATCGGAATATTCTTGCTTCTATTATATTTGGTTAAAAAAAGATGCATAAATATGGCTCTTTATCATCTTCTATAATAGAGTTTCTACCAAACTTTATATCAAATCTGCAAAAAACGTCAGTATAAACTGACTTTAAAACTTTCTCTTTATTATGATTTTTTAAAAGTACATAAAAAATCAGCCTATCTCGTTCCAATATCGTATCGTTATTCCTATTCATGATAAACAGAAAGAAAAAGACGGGATCTTTTTTGTAAATATTATACAAAATTCATGCTTAAAAAATAGAAGACTGTTGTTCTTGAATCGAACATACTATTCTTTCATTTTGCTCACTTACCGCAAACCATTCCGTTGTTCTTCCTGGAAATATAGGTAGGATTTAACAAACAAATATACAACCCCGATCAATGTAACGGCTAAAAACAAGATAAAACCCCATATTCCTTCAATAAATACCGTCAACATTAATGCTAATCCCATGAACACAAACACTTTTCCGCCTATACGATGCGTCTTGTTCCAAACTGTTTCATTCGCTATCGTCCAAGGTGTACGAATCCCAACGAAGTAGTTATGTTTGAGTTTAGGCATGTAGTTTCCTAATACAATGAATAAAACTCCGATTCCGATTGGCACAAATAAATCCACATCTACAGGAAACCCTAGGTTATAGGCTAATGTCACGATATGAAGAGCGATAAAAAAGATCACTAATACGTTGATTATTATGTTATAGCTCCCTTTAAATTTTTCATAGTTTGCTTTTTTCGGATCCATTTTTGGTAAAAGTGTCATTAACAATACGATTGAAGTCATAATGAAAGGGAGACTAAACGCCCCAAACCATTTGCTACTGTACCCATCCGCTTCACCAGCCGTATTCCAATGAGTGGCCACTTCATCAGGTAGATATGGGATCGCAATCAAACTTAACAAATAACTAAAAACCGTCAACATGACCACGAAGCGATTTGTTCTCATCATTTATCCCCTTCCTTTTGTAAAAAATCATAAAACCAACTCATTAAATCTTGAAAGACGGTTGTGTTTAACGAATAATAAATATGCTGTCCGACGCGTTGATCTTGAATCAAATCCGCTTGCTTTAAAATTTTTAAATGATGCGACACGCTCGGTTTCTGCATATCAAAATGGGAAGCGATTTCACCAGCGGTTAAATCCCCACTTTTCAGCAAGGAAAGAATCTTTCTTCTAGTGGGATCAGCAATGGCTTTAAACGCTTCGTTAAATAACAAAGAACGCACCACCTTTTAAAAAAAATAAGTAATATTCTATTTAGATATTTAGAAAATCATCTAATTACGAAACAAAAAAAATTAGATATTTAGATATTTTTCTAATTATAGAATATTCTATTTGCAGATAATTGTCAATGAGTTCGTAAAACAGGTTAAGTAACGAAGCCGTTGAAAAATCGAACCGTCTGATTTTTTCCTACACTCTATACCATAATAAACCACACCATTCATATTTTCATTTCTCCAGTTCAATTTGTTTTTTCTTCTTCTGGGAAAAAAAAAGCCGCTGCGGCGGCTTTTCTATATAAGCAATTCATATTTTTAGCGGGTTGCAGCCGCTACTTCCTCTAATTTTTTGGTGGAATTTGTCATGTTATTCAACAAATCCCTCAATCTCTTCAACGCTCCCGTCACCTCTTCCACCATGGCCAGCAGCTGCTCGCTGTTTGCGGCATTGGATTGAATGTTGCCGTGCATATTCTCAAATACATCAATCACGCATTGGCCGTTTTGAAACATAGTTTCAACCGAATCTCCCAGCTGGGCAATCTTTCTTGACGACTCTTTCGTAGCATCAATCAAATGCTGAATAGAATCGTTCGCATGCTGAATTCCCTGTCTGCTGCTTATAATAACTGACAATTGATTGTCATTTCCTTCTTTCGTACTGGCAATTTCTCGCTGAATATCCAATAAGATTTGAGCAATCTTATCAGTTGCCCTTCTGCTTTCCTCCGCCAGTTTTCGGACTTCTTCGGCCACGACAGCGAATCCTTTCCCCTGTTCTCCAGCTCGAGCGGCTTCAATGGCTGCGTTCAACGCCAGCAAGTTTGTCTGTTCCGCAATACCTTTAATTAGTGAAATAATTCCTCCAATTTCCTCTGAACTTTTGGCTAGCTTTTCGATTCGGCTGCCGCTTTCTTCTACTCCTTTGTAGATATTTTCTATTACATTCGTAATATTTTCCAACCCCCGAATACTGCTTTCCGCTAGACCCTTGGCATTGTTTGAGAAGTCTTCGAGCTCGGATGTCATGCTGGAAACATTCGTCAAGGTACGGGACATATTTTCCACGATTTCCCCGGCTTCATTCAGCTGCTCAGCTTGCTGTTGATTGTTGTGTGCATTATCTGTCACAGCCTTGGTAACCTGTTCCAATGTCTCCAGCGTTGTATCCATCTCTGAACGATATTCCTTCTGGGTCTTTGTGACAGCAACTAAATTGCCTTGGATTGCCGACAGCATTTCCCGGTACTTTTGTACCACTTCTGTAATTGCTTCTTGAATCTCTTTTAACTCTTTCGCTTTTACTTGCTCCCATTTTACTTCCTGCCCGTCCCCTGCTTCCCGCAGGACTCTAGAGAAAAATTTCAACGGCTTTAACACCGAGCGGATCACACCAAAAAGGACAAAGAGGAACAACAGTGAAAAGATAAAAATCGCCAGCATGATTTTATATCCAACCCCATTAATCAACTGCTGAAACTCCTGCAATACTTGGTTAGTGGATTCGGCATGCTGGAAATACGGGGCAGCATCTAACAAGGTATATAATACATAACGCACATTTCCATCCGCTTTTACCGGAACATAAGCCTCCACATGATTGTCCTTCAGGAAAATCCGAGTTTTTCCGGAAGAAAAGACTGACTGAACATTTTCGTTTTTTGCAGCCTTTCCTTTTTCCCACAGCAATCGCTGTTCTTTCTTTAATGTTTCCATCAATACGACTTGTTTGGGATCAAACAAATAAATTGCTTTCACTTCTTCCTTCTCTTGGATGTGACGGGCGAGCGACGATTCAAAATTGCTTACATCTAACGCCGATTCGACAATTCCCTTTCCATCAGCGCGGGGAATGGCCATAAACTTGAAAATCTCTCCGGTCTCTGCTTTGATCGTCAAGGTTGAAGGCAGCATCTGCTCTTCACCCGTCAGCAATTTGCGATATCCGTCCCAAATATCAAATAAATTACTCCCTAGTGCCGCTTTCTCTGTAGATGCGACAAAAATTCCATCTCGATTTGTCAGATAAAAATCTGTCATCCCTGTTTGCTCTGCCAAACGCTTCAAATCTTCGTTATGTAACGTTCTCCCCCGATCCTGCTCCTGCAATAAATAGGCTGCATTCAGCATATTTTTCTCCATCGACTGCTCAAGTTCAACTAAATTTCTGGAAATTTGATTCGCAAACGCCTCCACTTCCACCTCTAATTTTGTTTCCGCTTCCTTCCATACTTCATCAGTTATTTCATTCCCTTTTTTCTCTAAAGTGTTTCTTTCCAACCATAATACTAGAAACGTGCTGGACAATAACAAAAAAACAAAACCTGCCATTAAAGCAAAAAGCTTAGCTTTCATAGTCATTCCGTCATATCCCCCTTTTAAATCGACAAATGTAAAAAAACGGCTGTAGGTTTGTTTTTTAGGAAAATTTAAATCTCATATCTAGTTTTTTATTTATTATCATCAGTGAAAAATAAATCCAACGGCTCATCTTGCCGTATCCAATTCCTTTTCGATAATTCTGAATTTTCTCACTTTATATCAGTAAAGCGGTTACAATTTGACCGATTGCCTATCGTTCAACTGCACAATCTCCCCTCGCTTTCGTTTTTAATAAACGGACATTTATTTAGATTTTTTAAATAACTTTCAAATTAAGGTATTATTTTACATATGTTTCAAAAAATGTTTCAGGAAAATGATGGATACATTTTTATTAAAGCGAAATGAGGAGGAGAAATCAAGATGATAAATAGAAAATTCCGACAAAAAAACAGAAAAAGAGACAAAGCATGATCGTATTGGTTCCCTCTCAATTGATCGAACTGCACCATCTTCCCTTGCACATTCATGATCAAAAAAACGGTGAAGAAGCTTTGACGCTGAAACAGCGAGTGGAAAAATTTGAACAGCGAATTGTAAAAGATGTGATCAAAAAACATCCATCACTACGGATTGCGGCAAAAGAACTCGGCATCGACCATTCCACATTAGTCAAAAAATTAAAGAGATGGGGTTTAGATCCCAAAAAAGCAAACATATAAACAATCTCGATTTCTGCTCATCTAAAGATTTTATTCTGTTGTGCCGAAGAAAAATAATTTGCAGTTGCCTTATCAAAAGAAGCGTCCTCATTTATTTTTTCAAACGCTCTATATTAAAGAAGTAGAATTTTTACATGGGGTGTCTCATAAGTCAATTTTCGACTTTGAAGTTCCCTTTTTTCATGTAATACGTTTTCAAATTTAAAGGAATTCCCTTTTTGGGACAACCCCAGAATGTGATAACTTCAAATCTGCTTTAGTTTAGCATTCAAGTGGGGACATTCGTGATCAAAAATATTAAGATAATTGCCAATGATTCCTCGTGCTTCGATCGCTAACTTAAATTCTTTTAAATAGACATCTTCATAAAATGTTTTTGAAACAATAATACTGCTTTCGACGAACACTTGGACTAACACCTAATGTTCCTTAAAGAACTAAGTGCAGCCTTTGAAATCTTAGAAAATGCGCTCAAGAAGCTCGTTCAAGGCAGTCCACATACGTTTCCGTCTCCAGACTTATTGAAAATCGCCTATTAATGCGTTCACCTCAATGTGATCTTTAACCATTTTTTCAATGTTTTCTTTTGTTAAATGTTTAAGCTTAGGTGTTATACCTAATAGAGGCGCATCACATAACTCTTCTATAATCTGCGGGTTTGTTTGTTCTGATCGCTATAACCATTTATCACGATGCCTGCAATTTTCAGACTTAAACTTTTTGTGTATGCAACAGTTAAAAAATATGGTTGGCAGTACCCAAATTTGGCCTTGCTACAATAACAATGGGCAGCAGCTGCATCTCTTTTATTAAATCACTCACTAAAAAGTCTTTGCCTAGCGGAACGAAAATGCAGCCGGCACCTTCAACGATAAAGTATTCGTGCCTTTCTTTAATTTTTCTCCCAGTGGTTCAGGACATCCTTTAGCCGAACAGACTTCCCTTCACGTTTTCCTGCAACGAAAGGAGCAAGTGGCGCCTTGAATGCAAAAGGGGAAATATCTTCATGGAAAGAGATGTTTTTGACATTTTTTTCAAAAGACTTGTATCGTTTGTTGGATCATCACGCCAAATACCGCTTAAAAACGGTTTAAAGACGCCGACATCCATTCCCTTCTCTTTTAATACAGCTGCTAGTCCGCAAGCTATTATCGTTTTTCCAACACCAGTATCAGTTCCTGTTACAAAAAAACCTTTCATTTGATCATATTCAACTCTTTTCCGATTAATTTAAATGCATGCAACAAATAATCTATCTCCTTTAAGCTATGGTCCGCGGTCACCGTTAACCGAATTCTGCTTTCTCCGATAGGTACAGTCGGCGGTCGAATCGCCGGGGCATATATTCCTTTTTCTTGTAATCTTTTTGCAAATATGACAGCCTTATGAGCATCTCCGATCAATACAGGAATAATTGGTGTATGATCTCCCTTCACGGTGTACCCCATTTCTTGTAAACTAGTTTTTATTCGTTTTGCTTTTATAAGCAATTGCTGTCGTTTTTCTTTACTATGTTCGATGATTTCCAATGCTGTATATGAAGCTGCACAAATAGATGGTGATAGTGCGGTTTGAAAGATAAAGGTTCTGGCATGATTTCGCAAAAAGTCAATGAAAACCTTCGATCCAGAAACGACCCCGCCTTCCGTTCCAACCGCTTTACTTAAAGTGCTAATCACTACATCCGGAAAGACTTGAAAAAATTCACTTGTTCCCCTGCCGTTTTCTCCTAAAACACCTGTTGCGTGTGCGTCATCCACAATGACAAATGCATGATAACGTTGAGCAAGTGACATGATTTTATCTAAAGGCGCAATGGTACCATCCATACTAAAGACACCATCTGTGACAATAAAGCGTCGCCGTGATGAATTTGTTTCTTTTAATTTCTTTTCCAAATCTTCCATATCTACATGGTTATAAATGACGGTATCTGCTTGTGAGAGACGGCATCCATCGATAATACTCGCATGGTTTAATTGATCGCTAAAAATAA
This sequence comes from Aeribacillus composti, assembly GCF_007827555.1. Classification (GTDB taxonomy): domain Bacteria; phylum Bacillota; class Bacilli; order Bacillales; family Aeribacillaceae; genus Aeribacillus; species Aeribacillus composti. Next base: position 70,273 of record NZ_VISS01000019.1, on the reverse strand, counting down.
CATCACCTTTTTCAGGCAATGAAGTAAGCACGCCGATATTCGCCAAATAACCGCTTGAAAACAGCAAGGCACTTTCAGTCTGTTTGAAATCTGCAAATCTTTTTTCAAGCTTTTGATGCCACTGCGTATTGCCTGTCGTTAGCCTCGAGCCGCTGCTCCCAACCCCAAACTCGTGCAATGCCTTTTCTGCTGCAAGAATCAAGCGTGAATCATTGGCCAAGCCCAGATAGTTGTTTGAGGAAAATACTATGTACTTTTGGCCATCTACGTACATTTCGGGACTAGGTGCAGTATTCATTGTTCTAAGCGTCCGATACAAGCCGGATTCCTTTGTCTTCGCTAAACGGTCGTTTAACCACCCATTAAAGTTCAACGCTTGTCACCTCATTATGTCTTTAAAAAGCAAAACCTCTTTTTCTGTTACCCGTGACAATTGCATCTTTCATAATCGATACCATTTCTTTAAGTTCTTCTTTTATACAGGCAAGCGGAGGCATAAATACAATGACCGTCACCCAATGGTCTCGTCAGCATGCCAAGCTCCCTCATTTTTAACGTAACGCGGTAGCCTATTCTTTTTTCTGAAGGGAAAGTCCCCTTTGTTTCCTTCGAATAAACAAGTTCAATTCCACACATAAATTCAAGCTGCCTAATATCTCCTACATGAGAAAGTGATTTGAGCTAACGAAGGAGCTGTTGAATATACGCTGCTTTTTCACTAACTTGCTCTACCACTTTTTCCGATTCAAACAAACGTAAATTTTCAATGGCTACAGCGCATCCTAACTGGTTGCCTGTATAGGAATGGCCGTGGAACAACGTTTTGAACTTGTTATAATCATCTTAAAAAGCCCGATAGATCTCCTCTGTTGTCAATATGGCAGCGATTGGTAAATAACCGCCTGTAATTCCTTTCCAAACTGCCATTAAGCCAGGCTGGACATGTTCATATTCACAGGCAAACATGTTCCCAGTACGGCCAAAACCCGTTGCCACTTCATCAACAATCATTAAGACATCATATTTTGTACATAATTCGCTGACACCTGCTAAAAATCCATCAGGCATCACAATCATCCCACCCGCTCCTTGGACCATTGATTCAATTGTTAGTGCGCAATTTCCTGATGCTTTTCCTTAAGCAGTTGTTCAAGTATGTTTAAGCATTCATCACGACAATGTTTCGGATCGCCGCTTTTTGACCGATAAACGTAAGGAATAGGTGCCTTAAAACTTTCAAACATAAATGACCCATATACTTGATGAGAAAGCTGGATGGAACCGACACTTATGGCACCGACCGTATCCTCATGATAGCCGTTTTGCATTGTAATAAACTTTTGTTTCTCTGGCTTATAGATATTTTTCCAATATTGAAACGCCATCTTAAGTGCAATTTCCATCGCTTCACTCCGCTATCTGAATAAAAAACACGCGTCAGCTTTTCAGGACTTATTTGAATGAGCTTTTCCGCGAGCTCTGTTGCTGGAACATTTGTCATGCCTAACAATGTGGAGTGGCATTTTTTCGAGCTTTTTTTTAATTGCTTCGTCCAGTTCTTTTTTACGATGACCATGTACGTTAGTCAAACGGAAGAAAAGCCGTCATATATTCTTTCCTTCAATATCTTTAACTTTCATTCCTTGGCCGCTTTCAATTATTAAAGGATGATCATCATCTGTGTAAAAGGCAGTCATAGATATTTTTTACTTTTTTCGATTAATTGTTGTTTCATTTCTCTACCTCCCAATGAATAAAGACTGGCTGTTTTTCTAAATAGTGAATATAGGCATTCAGATCTTTCCTGCAATCAACAAAAAAGATGCGGCAGCCACGTTCATCTCCATATTCTTTTAGGTTTGTAATCCGTTGATACCCCAGCTTTTTACTTGCAACATAGCCAGTAGTATATTCAGGATCGTCTGACCAACATAGTTCAGCGATGGTAGCCGGATGCGCACACACCTTTGTGGCAATCACAAGTGCTTCCCTGATTCTTGTACTCTTGGGCACATGAAAATAGTCTGCCCAATGTTCAAAATTCGTCTTCATCCAATCGATTCTTGAAACACGCACTCCCTTTTCCTGCCTATCATCAATACGTTTTCCTGAATGAACATCAATTAATATAGCGCCTCTCATTCCTGAATATTTCGTCCATTCTGTAAATGCTTTTTCAATAACCTGTCTTTCGATACCGACTTTCTCCAAAAGCAGCCTAGACAACTTTCGCCCTTTCTCTACTGTATCTGCCTCATTTGTGTCAATATGTAATGGTTGAATTCGTTTAATCGGTTCGTGAATAGATTCAAATTGAATTTGCATAAAATCCGGAGTACCTCTTGAGTGATGAAGTCCCTTTTCTAATAAAGCATTTACTGAATTTTTTAAATCACTATAGGTTGAAAGCAGTTCTCCACCAGATATATGTTTTCCGCCATGTTCATGAGGTCCATTCTTGGCAGCTCTCATTCTGACACTATAATACCTTTCCTCTTCCATTCGTTGGCCTCCAACCTCCGTCATTTGTTTTATGTCAAAGAAATTCCTTCAAAATTCATTAAACTAATTAAAAAGCTATTTCTAATTTTTCAACCTACAATCTTTTGTTTTATGTTAACTTTTAAAATAAAAAGGTTAACAATTAAATGATAAAATTGTTATCTATTAATGTCAATTGGTTAACTAAAATACGCACTCAAAATGGCAGCCAGTCTCGGGTGAAAGGAGCTTTTATTGAAGATAAGCGGTTAAGCTGAGTAGGAATGCTTTGCAAAATGTTTTTATCTTAAAAAATGCCGTCTAAAAGGATATGATTATTCCTCGCTTTTCTCATTCATTATCAGTTCAATGCCGATTTGAAAAAAATAATGTGGTCTTCGTTGAAATGGCTGGAGCATGTTATAATGAGAAAGAATAAAAATGAAGAAATTTAGACCCATCTTATAGCTAAGATGATTTTACAAGCGTTGAAGGAATTAGCGGAGCAACTAAAAAATCATACGGGAAACAAGGCAGCGCTTTGAACAAATCGATTAACGTTTTAAATCAAACAAGTTGATCAACAGTTTGAACTAACAAAGCAGCAATTGACTGAAATTAATGAGCGGTTGAACCAAGTCGAAAAAAAGATTACCCAGATGGACAAACAACTCAATGATATAGCATCCGGTCTTTCTCTAAAAAATGACAAACCAACTGTTGCACAAACAACGGGTATTGTTGGCATTCAATTGAACAATTCAAGGATTCGTTCGTTATTCTATCAATCTAAATTATATGAACAGGAAAAAGCGGACTTTTAAAAAATCGATTCCAATTCAACTCGTAGTTAAAAAGAATCTAGTTCAGCAAATTGTTCTTCTGAAATGACCTGAAACCCGTTTCTCTTTAGTAAAGCAGCTGTTACCCCACTTCCAACCATTTTCTTTCCAGTAAATTCGCCGTTATAAATCATTGAACTGCCGCAGGACGGACTATTCTCTTTGAGAACTACTAATGTTGCTTTTATTTCTTTTGCTTTTTTTAAAGCCGCATAAGCGCCCTTTATGTAAAGCTCTGTCACATCGTTGCCTGACCGATCCACTACTTTCGCCTTTCCATCCAGTACATCCTCCCCGTTTCCACCGATGATCTCTGCAGGTTCTCTAGGAGTCGAAAATCCGCCTAATATTTCAGGACAAACCATTTCGGCTTTCTTCTCCTTAACTAATTTCCATATTTTATTATGTAAACAATGCGTCCCATTATACCTCACTTCTAACCCCGCTAAACAGGAGCTTACTAATATCATCAAATCACCTCTTTTGCAACTAATTTTCTTATGTTATACCTATTACAATTATAAATTGCTATATCGGAACAAATTTTTTGGCTAACGGCTTCACTAATGAAAATGACCCAATTATGATATCTTCTTCAGTTCTATTATATACCAAATGATGTTGTTTCGATATGTAACTTCAATATACGTATCTAATTTTGGAATTGCTATTACTAATTACTAACATACTAACTATAGAAAACTTTCGTAAATTTTTACCGCTTTTCTCTTTTTTCCGATAGTTTGCACATAGTTTCAAATGTCGAGACATACAGCCCAGTTAAAATTTATGTGTAAATTTTTACACCCTGCTAAACGAACCTAGATCTCAGGCAAATAAAACTGCTTCCTTTTTGCACAAAGCTAAGGCTTTATTAGTCATTCTGACCTCTTTTAATAATCTCCCGTTTCTTCCTCCGCAATGTTTAGATTAATAATTTTCTGATCAAAAATTTGAAATAGAGTTCAATATTAAGGGCTCTCTTGTTTAACAATCTAGAACATAATTCGTAATGAGTCAGGTACCGATTTAATTATTTTGAACAAAACTTGTCAGTTTGACGCATTCTTGAATTTTTCAAAGCGCTGATCGAAATTTCCTAAAATATCCGAAACATAAACAACATAATCAAACGGTGCCTTCTTCTGCTGTTAGCATTGACGTTTGAAGCAGCTTCTTTGTTTTGGAATAATCCGACAAAAAATGTTGTTAAATGAAAAATCAAATAATTTTACACTATGCTAAAATAATCGGAATTTTCAAACCCTTAATCTTAAAACTATAATGAAAGCGCAATCAAATTTAACAAATAAGGGAGGAAATATAATGCAAAAAATCGGAAAACAACGAAACGGAAAAGTAAAGCTTCCGAAAGGAAAAAGAGTAGCAGTAAACATTGGGTGTGACTTTGATGCACAATCCATCTGGATCGGTTCTTTTAACCTCACTTCTCCTGCCTACATGTCACGTGGTGAGTTTGGCGCTGAAGTTGGTGCCCCAAGATTGTTAAAACTGTTTGACAAATACGGCATCAAAACAACTTGGTTTATTCCAGGTCATACTGTGGATACATTCACTGACATTTGCAAAGAGGTAGCGGCTCGTGGCCATGAAATTGGCCATCACGGGTATGTTCATGAAAATCCTACCACAATGAGCTATGAAGAAGAAGACAAAATCATGCAAATGGGGTTGGAATCCCTCGCCAAAATCGGCGTGAAACCGCGTGGCTACAGATCTCCTTATTGGGATTTTAGTCCAAATACATTGAGTATTTTAGAAAAATATGGGTTTAAATACGATAGCAGTTTGATGGGAAATGATCTTCATCCTTACTGGCCGAGACCGGTAGAAGTAAACGCTGATAAAGCGAACGTTTTCTTGAAAGAAAGCACCATATTGGAAATCCCTGTTTCTTGGTACCTCGATGATTTTCCACAAGTAGAATATATAACAGGTATACAAGAAGGGCAAAGACCTGCCCAAGATATTTTTGAGCGTTGGGCATCCATTTTCGATTATGCATGTGATCAAGAAGAAGGGGCTTGTTTCGTGTTGACGACACACCCGCAAACAATCGGACGAGCACATATGATCCAAATGTTAGAAAAATTGATTCAATATATGGAATCCCGCGGTGCATGGTTTGCGACTCTCGGTGAAATCTATGACAACTTCTACGAAGAATAATATACTTCGCTCATAAAAGATACATTCCGCACACACTTACATCCTCCGTAAAATAAATCAATTTAGCTTACGGAGGATCATTTACAAAATTAATTCTTGGAGGAAAAAAATGAGAAAAGTAACCATATCCGCTTGCCAGTTTCGTGTAGAACGAACAAAAAGTTTTGATGATTTTAAAAATCAAGTTGTTGAATTGATCGAGCAAGTTCCACAGCAATCCGACTATGTGATCTTTCCCGAACTATTTACCGTCGGTTTGCTGACCAGCTTTCCAGACAGCGAAAAATTAACAGCAAAAGATCTCATTTTGATTGACAAATACACTGATGATTATAAACAACTCTTTATCGAGTTGGCGGTAGAAAAAAAGCAGGTAATCATTGGTGGATCACACTTGGAGCGAAGAGACGACAAGTATTACAACATTGCCTATATTTTTAAACCAGACGGTACCTATATTGAACACAAAAAAACTCATATTTTTCCTTCGGAAAGCGACTGGAAAACCTCAGAAGGCGATGAATTAGCAGTTTTCGAGATTGGCCCTGCCAAAATTGCACTTGCTGTTTGTTATGAGGCTGAAATTCCGGAAATTTCAAGAATCTACAGCATTAATGGTGCAGAAATTATCTTCTGTCCTTCCTATACATTTACGGAGCATGGTTTTTGGCGTGTTCGTCATTGTGCACAAGCTCGATGCATCGAGAATCAAGTGTATTTCGTGCACTGTCCAACTGTTGGTGAGCCGGGTACACCTTTACCGAATGGATTTGGAAGAGCGTCGATCTTGAGCCCTTGCGATTCGGCTTGGTCTCCAAACGGTATCGTTTCTGAAGGAGAAACCAACAAAAATATGGTCGTGACAGGAACTGTAGATATAGATGAATTGTATGTAAATAGAAAAACCGGTGCTGCTACTACGTTCGTTGACCGTACCCGAAGAGAAAATATTTACACTAAATATGAACCTTACAGATCATATAACCGAAAAAAATAACGAAAAAATGCGTACCTTTCGGGGTATGCATTTTTTCGTTATAGAACGAATGCAGTATATTAATATTTTTTAAAATTCTCAATGTCCTTTCGAACGGTTAAATACGTTGTTACTTGATAGATGTATTGAAACAACCGAGTGTAAAAAATTGTTGCTTGCACTTGATACACAATCTTTGTTACGATATATTTACTTTACTTTTGTATCAGGAAGAAGTCACCCCATTCAAGATATATAATCTTCCAGTTCACTTGAAGAAGGAATTTCTCGAATAATCCATAGAGGAATAAGTGCTAACGGTAATAAAATGATACCAGAAAACGAAATGGCTGTGTAATAGTCGTTTGCTTCAATAATATGAGGTGCCAAATAACTGATGACAGCCCAGCCAAGCCAGCAAGAAGCGGAACCGATCGATGAACCAGTGCCCCTGGCTCTTGTAGGGAAAGCTTCTGTAAAAATTCTTGGAATGGTTCCCCATATGCCCGCGCCAAAAAAGTTCCATAACAAATAGGCAGGCAAAAAAGCATTGAATGTTTGAGCAAAAAATGTCATCCAAATGGTCAGTGGTATGGAAATGACAATAAATAACAGATTGGCAAACCTGATGCCAATAATCCCGCTGAGCCATCCGCAACAAACAAAACCTAACATGCTAACTAAGCTTCCCGCCCCTACAGTCCATATTGCTTCATTCCAATTTAATTCAAACGCATAATTCATCCAATAGGGAGCAAACCAGATTAACAAACCATATGCAATCACAACAAGATTCATATATACCCAGATTAATAGGGTATTTTTAAGTAGCTCCCCTTTCATTAGCTGCAAATACGTAAATTTTAGAACCTCTTCTTTATTTATTTTAAATCTGTTTTGGCTCACAATTTCCTTTGTTTCGGCAGTATATGATTTAATACTTTGTCTAAATTTAACCAATTCCTTGAATCTAACAGGTTCTTTGATATACAAACGGACGACTATAACTAGAAATGCAGGAATAGATGCGAGATAAAAAGCACTTCTCCACCCCCATTCTGGTACAACGTATATTGACAAAAGGGTAGAAATTGCTGTCCCGGCAGGCCAACCCGCTGCCATAATCCCGACGATCCACCCCCGATGCTTGGCAGAAACAGATTCAATTAAAATAGTGGCGCCCACCGCATATTCTGCAAAAGCACTTCCGGTTGCAAGAATTCTGAAAATAGTCAGTGATTCGAAATTCCAAGATAAACCAGTCAAAAAGGTGCCAATCGACACCAAAAATAAAATCCATTGAAAAACTACTTTTCTTCCGAAGTAATCCATCAAAGGACCTACCACAATATTGAACACAATAGCGACAATGAATCCTGCCGCAACAATAATGCCAAATTCAGTTAAAGAAAAGTCAAACTCCTCCATTAAATGTGGAGCCACGAAGAAAAATATGGAGGTATCCATCGCGGAAATTGTCCATCCGATAAATGCTATTAATGTTACAAACATGCTATAACCTTGAATATCATTCTTCACTTATAATACCTCCGTACTATTTCCATCTTATGTGTTCAATTCTCTGAATTGAATCGGTGTTAAAGACACCTCTTTTTTAAATACTTTGATAAAGTATTTTACATCGTTAAAGCCGACTGCCTTACTGATCTCATATAAGTTCAGTTTAGTTTGAATTAAAAGCTTCTTTGCCTCCTCAATTCTTTTTTTGGCAATGTAGGAGGTGAAATTGATTCCGGTCTCTTTTTTAAACAACCAACTGAGATACGATGGCGAAAGTTCCAAATACTCTGCTACCATATCTAGGGACAGTGAAGAATTGTGATAGTTTTGCTCAATAAATATTTTTACTTGAAGGGAATAATCTTTGGAATATTTGTCCCACTTGTATAGAATATAGTCGATCAATGGATCAAAAAATATTGCTTTCCACCTATACAAGTCATCCCATTGAGAAATCGACTTGAATTCCTGTAACCATGCTTTATTCTGATCGAGCCTATTATCAATGTTGAAATATTTGGATATCTCTATATAAAGCTGAAACAGGATAAACCAATGTGCTTCCAAAGTTTGATTGTTGTCCAAAATTTCGTTCAAATGCTGAGTAAACACTCTTTTCTCTCCCTGTTTCAATGCCAAGAGCAATTTACTTTCATCCTCAATGTTTAAAAAAACATGATTTGACACATTCTTTTCGTCTTCTCGATAATATTTTAGATTCTGAATAGCTTCTTTATATGCATGTTCAACGGAAAGATCCTCGCCTTCATGTATTTGACTCACGCCACAAGGATAACGCTTCTGCAATTGTTTTATGTTTGTTTTTATAATGTTTATTAACGCCTCTGAGGAATCTTCATAGACTACGTAGATATGTTGGGAACCCATACGTAAAAGAAAATTCCTGCCAATGTTTTTTAGTTCCTCATTTGAAATAGGGACTAAGGAGAAAATAAACAAATAATATTTGCAAGGAAACACTACATCAGCATCCATATGTTTTTCTCTATTAGAGATTCGCTCATAAATATAATTTTTCAACTGGATTATACTAATGTTTTCTCGCTCCTGCCTTTCTCTTTCAATCTGATTCTTGATGTTTTCAATGGTTGTTTTCAGCTCTTCCGGATCGATCGGCTTTAATATATAATTGGAAACGCCGTATTTGATCGCTCTTTTGGCATAATCGAAATCGTTGTAACCGGAAATAATAATAATTTTGGGATACGATGTCATTTCCTTGTTCAATTGTTCCAGCATGGACAAACCATCCATGACAGGCATTCTGATGTCCGTGATAATGATATCAGGTTTATATAGTTTGATGAGATCCAAAGCGATTTTCCCATTTCTTGCGTTTCCAACTATTTGAATATTGTATTGCTGCCATGGCAGCATCTTCTCTATTCCTTTGCTAATCCAAGGCTCATCTTCCACAGTCAACATGCGCAGCATATCAACCACTCTCCTCTTCCTGCTGTTTACGATTACGAATAGGTATCGTGATCACCGCGCATAGTCCATGCGGTGAAATATTGTGATACTGAAGGCCGTATTCTTCCCCATAAGCAATTTTCAAACGATTGTTTACATTGAAAATTCCGATTCGGTTACTTTCTTTATTGGTTGGAGGGTGTTTATTATCCAAAGTAAACGTTTTCAGTTCCTCGTTTAGCTTTTGCAACTTTTCTTCCGGAATACCTGGTCCATTATCGGAAATGCTGATGACAATGTGCTTGTTTTCATTGATTTTGCCTTCAATTCGAATCATTCCTTTATCAGTTAAATTTTTGAACCCATGGATGAAACAGTTTTCAACGATCGGTTGGAGAACAAATTTGATGATTTTGTATTCTAGAATTTGTGGATCGATTTGTCGTTCACATTCTATAAAACCGTCAAATCGTATTAATTGAACATTTAGATAATTGTCCATGTGATCCAACTCGTCTTTGATTAATACTTCTTCAGTATCCTGCATCATATTGTACCGGAACATTTTCGATAACGACCTAGAAATTTGGGCAATTAGCGGAACATTATGAATAATGGCCAACGAATTAATTGTTTCCAATGCATTATGAAGAAAATGCGGATTGATTTGTGACTGCAATGCCTTGAATTTTGCTTGATTCGTTAATGAGATTAATTGATACTGAATCCTCGCTTGTTCCTTTAATTTTAACATGATTTTATGAAAGCTTATTTCAATATCCCATATTTCATCTCTGATCATTACATCTCGATCAAACGAGTGATTAAAATCCCCATTTTCTATCGCCTTGATTTCTTTTCTGAGAGAACGAATGGGGGAAGTCACATGTAATGAAATGAGTATAATTGAAAATATGCTGACCACAATGCTGCTGATAATGATATAAACCATTAATTTTTTGTTATTTCCATTTTTTCCTAATATTTTAGATACCTCAGTCACGCTAATTACAGAGAGATTCGTCTCCGGATCATGGTTATAAATCACGAGCATATTTCGACCACTTTCTTTGAACGTAAAATTCCCACTGACTTTGCCGTTGACAGATTCTTTGTTTTTCACTGTTTCAAGCAAACTATTATCATTTTTCCACGAGTTTGCAGAATAGACAATTTTCCCGTGGTCCGTGATTATCAGATCGGCAGGCACATTGAAGTCAACGCCTTGAAGGAATTCCTGCAACAATCCTGATTCGATAATAGAAAACCCATGACTAGTGGATTCAACATTTTTTTTGAAAAGTGCTAAAGAGCGATTCAGCTGCTTAATTATTTTCGTCTGAGACTCAACAGTATTGTTGTAAAATTTTGTTGTCCAAATTTGATAAATTAATAGATCACATATAACGAGGGGAAAAATGGTGAGAATGAAATAAAGTACGATATATTTATATTTGATACTGAAGTACACGGAGCGCCCTCCTTTAAAGAATATCAAATTTCTCTTTTTATGAATGTTTTTCATTTCCGTATTCATGGGAAGTGAATCGATATAGATTTTGAATCTTAAGATATCTTTTTCCCAGCCCGTTGCTACGTATACCAGTGTTACTTTTAACTTTAAACATTTGGTCCATGAGCAATCAACAGGGAATATAAGAAATGTTGCTACATCCATCAAATAAGATATACAGTAAAAAAGCTATTAAACTTTCATTAAAAAAAGATAAGAACCACCATTAGAAAAAAATATATTTTCGTTTAATTTTACAATTGATATATCAAAATTCAATGAATTTTCGGTTTTAATTTATCGGTTGTCATATTCGAACCTTTATAAGATTACAACAAACAAGCTGCGTTACAGACTGCTTATTTACTAATAAATGCTAGCACCCCACTCATATGTATACAATTTATTATCATAATACTTAAACCATTAAGTCCATTTTCAAATTGAGGCTTTTGATCGTCCTTTTGGTAATATTTTTGATGAAAAATGTAGAGATCGCTTGTTGTTAAAGAGGAATGTAAGGAGAATGTAAAAACTAAAATAGAGTTTTTACATTGAAATTGAAAGAGAGCCGTGTAATATATTACAGGCTCACTATTTTCTGACAACAGCTGACACAAAATCAATTACTACTGTTTTTAAAATGTTTTTTTCGGATGTTCCATTTATTCATTTTTCGGTATAATGTGCTACGAGTTACACCAAGTATTTTCGCAGCTTCCGTCATATTTTTTGTTTCTTGGAGAACTTGCTCGATCATTTGTTTTTCCAAAGACTTTAGATTGCCAACTACATGAGATTGTTTTATTGTACTGGAGCTTTGGAAGTCTTCAGGCAAGTGCATAGGACAGATTTTCGTCTCATGAATTGCTAAAAGAAATGCCCTTTCCATCACGTTTTTCAGTTCACGAATGTTTCCTGGCCAATAATAGGACTGAAGCATTTGCAATGCGGAATCGCATAACTCTAGTGGTCCTTTTCCATAATACTGATGAAACTGGTGCAAAAATTGTGCAGATAAATAAGGGATATCTTCTAATCGGTGTCTAAGCGGAGGAATCTGAATAGTAAATACATTTAATCGATAATACAGGTCCGAACGGAAAGAACCTTGGTAAGCAATCTCCTCTTTTAGATTGCGGTTTGTTGCAGCAATGATCCTTACATTAACTGGGCGTTCTTTATAGTCACCTATGCGAACGACTTTTCGCTCCTCCAATACTCTAAGAAGGCTTACTTGCAATTCTAATGGCATCTCTCCGATTTCATCAAGAAACAATGTGCCCCCGTTGGCAGCTTCAAACTTCCCGACGCTTCCACCCTTTTTTGAACCAGTAAATGCTCCTTCCACATATCCAAATAACTCACTGGCAATCAGTTCTCTTGGAATAGCACCGGCATTCAAAGCAATAAACGGTCCATTTCGGCGAGGGCTTTGCTCATGAATCGTTCTCGCCAAAACTTCTTTACCAGTTCCTGTTTCCCCAAATATCAATACATTGGCGTCAAATTGTGAAGAGATCGAAGCAATGCGGAGCTCTTTTTGAAAGGCCGGATTGTAAGTTGCTATTTTTCCAAATTGGTATTTTTCATTTGACTGCTGAATAGCTTGTCCTGATCTTTTCTTTATAAAAATCAAAAAAGCGTTGTACGGCATTCTCATTTTCCTTTTCATTACTTCATAACCAATATCCAATAGGTTCGCTTCATCGAAAAGATCACCGGATTTAGCTTTCGTTATTTCAAAAGCATGGGGATTCACGTATAGTATCTTATCACTTTGGTCAACGGCGATAATTCCATCAGATACCTCTTTCCCTATTTCTTCGACTAAACCTTTCCATATATCTTCTTCATCTACAGAATCAAAAAGCGTATTTGTTAAAAGCGGTCTAGCAAAAATTTGTTTTTCCGAGCTCCAAACAATCTCAAACTGTCCATTTTCCTTTGCTTTTCCAATCCTCATTTCTCTTGACACATGATGATTAGATTCTATTTTAATTTTTCCACTCGGTGATGAAAACTCTTTCTCATATAAATATTTTGTGATTTTTTTTCTTTCTGTAGATTGTAAATGACATATCGCGTCTAATACTATTTGAACCCCTATATAAGTACTGCACATAACCGAGGAAATAACAGTATCCAACCCATATTTTTCTTTCATGCCTTTTACAAGTAAATCGTTTTCAGGAATATCTAATGACTGGAAATAACTAAAACAACTGTAATGACCAGCTGCATATTTTGGCTCCATTGCTTGTATCTCCAGCTCTGTTGTAATTGGGCTGATAATAGGCATTTCCTCAGGATTGAATCCTAATTCATAATACATTTTATAAAAAGGTAATATACTTTCCCCGACAAGCGTAGACAATATTGCATTGGAAGAAGAATGTTTAATCTCTTCCAAATAAGTCGAGAACTCTTTATGCCCTAATGGAACATATTTTTCCCCAATCACTTTCCCGTCCAATTCATATAACATCTCTCTAATTTGTTGATTCGTATATCTAGGATAAACATAATCGTTTCCAATTAGGTAAACTTTTTTGCCAAATTGTTCAATCGTAAATTTAAGCAGTGAGGTGATTTGTTGATTGGGAATTTCTCCAACATAGAAAACATTTGGATGAATCTCCTGTCCTTCATAAAGCGCCGGATATATTAAAAGGCAATCGTATTGTTCAAGAACAGGTAAAATAGCTTTCCTGCATGCGGACGTATAGCATCCTACAAAAACTTTTATCCCTGAACGCGCCATATCTAATGCTTGTCTATAGCTTTCAATTGGATCGGAACGAATGTCTCTTGCTTCAAAGGTAAAGGTAATATTTGATTTACTGTTGTCTTTTTGGAATTTTTCAAGAGCATACACAGCTGCTCGATATTGGCCAATTTCTGTCAAGGAAGTGATGCCCGTTAATGAAAATAAAAAACCGATGCAAATATTCATATAAATCCCTCTTTTGTATCAATTTGCGACAATGTATAAAAATTAAACATGCCTATTTCACTTTAATCTTATTATAAAATTCATAACATTTCAAATATTTCATCAACAATAATGTCGCAAAAGTGAAATCCTCCCTTTCCCTCCTATTCTAAAAATAAAGCATTTATAAATTTGGCATATTACTTGCAGTAAATATAAGCGAGAAAGCTGGAAACAAAACAATAGGCTACGTTTCCAGCTTTACATTCAATTATAGAAAGGAGTAATGAAAAATGAGACATGGGGATATCTCAAGCAGCCATGACACAGTTGGTATAGCAGTGGTCAATTACAAAATGCCTCGTCTTCACACAAAGAATGAGGTATTAGATAACTGTCGCAAAATAGCAGACATGATTGTAGGAATCAAAAAGGGACTTCCTGGTATGGACTTAATCGTTTTTCCAGAGTACAGCACTCATGGAATTATGTATGATGAACAAGAAATGTACGATACTGCCTCTTCCATTCCTGGAGAAGAGACTGCAATATTTGCCCAAGCATGTCGTGCTGCTAACACTTGGGGGGTATTTTCTTTAACAGGTGAAAGACATGAAGATCATCCCAATAAAGCTCCTTATAACACCTTGATTTTAATGAACAATAAAGGAGAAATTGTACAAAAATATCGAAAAATTATTCCTTGGTGTCCAATTGAAGCGTGGTATCCAGGAGACACAACATATGTAGTAGAAGGACCAAAAGGAATAAAAATAAGCTTAATTGTCTGCGACGATGGGAACTATCCGGAAATTTGGCGTGATTGCGCCATGAAAGGCGCTGAACTTATTGTGAGATGCCAAGGCTATATGTATCCTTCAAAAGAACAGCAAATCATTATGGCAAAGGCTATGGCATGGGCAAATAATACGTATGTAGCTGTTGCGAATGCATCTGGATTCGACGGCGTCTATTCTTACTTTGGCCATTCAGCTATTGTTGGTTTTGATGGCCGTACATTAGGGGAATGCGGAACAGAAGAAAACGGAATCCAATACGCGGAACTGTCGATTTCGCAAATCCGTGATTTCCGCAAAAATTCGCAATCACAAAACCACTTATTTAAACTGCTTCACCGTGGGTATACCGGTTTAATTCAATCGGGAGATGACAGCCGCGGTTTAGCAGAGTGTCCATTTGATTTTTACCGCACCTGGGTGCTTGATGCAGAGAAGGCTCGTGAAAATGTAGAAAAGATTACACGCTCTACAGTGGGAACTGCGGAATGTCCGATAGAAGGAATCCCTCATGAAGAAATTGAGAAAACAACTGGAAAATGATCTTGATAAGAAGAAGAGGTCAGGTTCTAGGACTTGACCTCCTGATCGCTAATCAGGAGATGATGCTATGACATTTATAACATCTAAATTAAAGGATTTAAATGAGAATCGCCAGCAAAATTCTATATCATCTGATAACCATTCAGAAACTTTTAATTCTTCTTCTCCCTTAGTGACCCGATTTCGTTTTGAAGTCAACGAAGTAATTCAACACATACGTTCAAAAATTTGGGGACAAGATGAAGTGTTAGAAGGTATAGAAGAAATGTTAAATATAATTTGGACGGATATTACAGAAGAAAACCGCCCTTTGTATGTAGCCTTACTTCTTGGGCCTACAGGGTTGGAAAAACAGAAATCGTTCGCGTACTTAGTGAAGCTATTTACGGAAATGCGGAGGCTTTTTGCCGTATTGACATGAATACACTAACCCAGGAACACTATGCTGCGGCACTAACCGGTGCACCTCCAGGATATGTAGGAAGCAAAGAGGGGAACTCCTTATTTCAAAAGGAAAAAATTGAAGGATCCTACAGTAAACCTGGAATTGTTCTTTTTGACGAACTGGAGAAAGCAAATGACCAAGTGATTTATTCCCTGCTTAATGTAATGGATAACGGCATACTAGTCATGACATCTGGAGAGAAGGTTATTCATTTTCGTAATGCCATGATCTTTATGACAAGCAATATTGGGGCAAAAGAAATTATTAGTTATGCAAATAAAAGTTTAAAATATAGATTACGTAAACTGCTTTGGTTTTTAAGCCCTTCCAATTTTGGAAAAACAGAACAAGATTTTCTCCGCTCTATAGTTTTTTCCCAATTAGAAAAACGATTTAGTCCTGAGTTTATCAACAGATTCGATGATATTTTTGTCTTTCAGTGGCTAAAACAAGATGCGCTGGAACATATTCTTGATCTCAACATTCAAGCTATTAACCGAAGGATAAAAAAATACAACTGCACACTTCAGCTCGATGAATCTGCTCGTAAATTTTTGATTAAAAAAGGATTTGACCAGCGATATGGCGCGAGATTTTTAAAACGCGCTATTCGAAAAAATATAGAAGTTCCTTTAGCTGCAAAAATCAGCAAGAGATTACATCAAGATCACCCAACTAAATTTATTGCAAAAATTAAGGACGGCAATCTCATCCTCTTTGAAACAGCACAAGACAAGTGATAATTATTTCACTGTTTAGGGGGAAGAGCATGGATAAAGTCGGTCTAATGTTTGTTGGTGCAGTATTATTTATCAATGGTTTAATGCTATTGGGAAAAGTCGATGAAAAAAGTACGAGATAGTTTAACTTATTTATTGGATCGATGCAAGTTATTACACCATTTTATCTCATTTTTACATCTACAGGAGATTCATGGATGATCTTAAACGCATCCGGCATTTTTCTTTTTGGTTTAACTTATTTATATGTAGGAATTTCGAATCTAAAAAACTTTAACTCTTCAGGTTTAGGTTGGTACTCTCTATGGGTAGCAATTCTTGCTTTAGGATACAGCTATATAAACTTTATTAAACTGCAAGATATAAAATTCGGTATTATTTGGCTTATGTGGTCCTTTCTATGGACATTATTTTACTTGCTGCTTGCACAAAAAAAGAACATTGCTATCTTTACTGGGTGGGTCGCGTTTATTCAAGCATGGATTACAGCAACTTCCCCCCTTTCTTCTTCTCATTAACCAATGGGGGTTCGTAGGATAAAAAACTGCTTTCGCAGTAACTATTTTAACAATTCTAGCTTTTATCGCTATCTATATTCACAAAACCTACTTCTGTCAAAATAGACAGCATTTCAACAAAATCTTAATTATAGAGCTCGGATCACCTATTGATTTTTTCTATACTTTAGCATTTGATTATTTTCTTTTGTATTAAAATAAGACTTGTAAAACAGCATGAAGACGAATATTTAATTGGCTTGAACAATTTGAACAATAAAAATCAACCAACACAAAGGGTTTATTTCGATGATGATGAAAAATTTAGATTCCTGATTTTGAAAAGCAATTTTATGCCTATTTAATCCTTCTGTATTGTTCTACATAAAAATACCTTAATTCTCAATTATCTTATTCTTTAATATTTCGAACACACAATGAAATGATAAAGCGAAAACATAATCTTCAACATATTCCACCGACTTGTTTGAGTATGAATCCCTTTATCGTCACATAGTCTTTCAGATGTAAATGTTTTATTAATGCTCGGGCATTTTTGATACTGCATTTAATCAATTCAAGGCACCCAATCCGTACTTGTCAGAACCATTTCATTCGAATAAAATTGAGGAAAGGAGATTTTTAAAAGGAGTCAAAAAATGGAACAAAAACTCGACTTAATTTTAGAAAAAGTGATGTCTATTGACAATGATCTTAAAAATGTGCATGATCGACTAGATTATATCGGGACGCGATTGGACCAGGTGGATGATCGATTAAATCGGGTCGAAAATCGGTTGGATCGAGTAGAAGAGAGATTAGATCAAGTAGAAACACGCTTAAATCATGTTGAAGAGCGATTGAATCGGGTCGAAAATCGGTTGGATCGAGTAGGAGAGCGATTAGATCAAGTAGAAACACGCTTAAATTATGTTGAAGAGCGATTGAATCGGATTGAACAGGAACAAAAATCAATTAAACAAGCTGTAATGGAAACAAACAAAGAAATGAAAAACCTCCAAGAAAGCTTCAAATCTGTTTACGAAATTATTGGCGAACATGACGTTTCCATCCGTACGTTACGAAAAAAAATTATGTAACCTACAACCACCTCAAAAAGTGATAACCTCACTTCTTTTTTTAACCCTGTGCTATTTCCTGGAAATACCATACAAAAAGCAAAAATTTTTCCCCATTTTATTCAAAGAACCTGTATTTAAACTTTTATTCTGACCTTTGAAAATAAATAAAAAAACGTGCCCAATCATACAGTTCTCTATTTGGCATATTGTGCTAATGAATAACTTAGGATTGCTATGGCTGGTGAGCACGAGCACATTCAAAGCCGCCTCATCTTGATGTCTTCTCCATTTTTTTTACTAAAAGGATGTAAAAAATATTGAATACAATAAACTACTAATCTAAACTGATAGTTGATGAGGTAGAAAGACTTCCCTATGTTTCACTGGAGTTGATTTGATGATTGCTACTATGTATAAACGGAGAATGAAAGCAGCATTTGCTCTATCTTCTATAGTTATGCTCATTGGTATTTCTGTTTTTTTCATCGATCGACCAGATTCTTTACAAAATTGGTTAAATCTTTCTTCAATAGGTATTGTCGGTCTTTTTTTGTTTTTTACCGGAGTTTCAAACCAGATGAAATATAACAAGGTGAAAGATATTCAAATTCATGAGTCAAAAGCTTCCCTCCTTGAGTTGGATCATCTAGTTTTAAAAAAAGATCTTGGTTTTTTTCCTCGTCTCCTACTGTTTGAAAAAAGCGGCCATTTTGTTGGAACGATTAAGCCAATCCGTATTCCTTTTATTTTTTACCCAATGAGCCTGCTGCTTCGTGATTCATTGATCATGACGCTTCCGATTACATATGGTGTTTTTTCGAATAAAGGAAATGTGCTGTTTACCTTTAAGAGAAAAGGAATGAAAAAGTCGATTGTAACTGTGAAGGATGTACATGGCCGAAAACTGGGAGAGTATGTACAAGAGGATTGGAAAAGTCTAGTCAACATAAAAGGTGAGCTGAGAGATGCTGATGATAAGCTGATTCTCCATGTTAAGGTTAAAGCCTTTTCTGGCGATTTTACGTTAACTGATTCTGAAGGTCGGCAGTGGGCCCGTTTTTACAATGGATATTTTCCTCATGAATATACGAATATTTTTCGTGATGTGTACAATGATATCGTTGAGCTCTCTGACAACTTGTCGAAACATCATAAAATGCTTTTAATGGCAATGATTGGCTTTTTATTTTTGCAGCGCAAACAATAATCTAGTGTTGTTTTGGAAGTTTTCCCGCTACCACTTTACGATTTCTAAATTAACAATAAACTTTTTAAAATAGATCCAGTGAACTGCACGAGCTTACTAGTTGATGTGTGTAATAATAAATCCATGCAGGAAAAGATGCTCCTGCATGGATTTTTGTACTGAATATCGTCCTTACAACGAAATTTTTTTAGGGGGGTAAACGCATTATCACTTCCGGAGTGTCGAATTTATTATTTTAGCTGTATCAAAGAACATGGCAGATGTTTGATACAGTCTTTTAATCTATCAAAAGAGTTTTTATGGACAGTCAAGTTATTTCGTTAATGCAGGTTCATTTTGTGCACTTTCCTCTTTTTTTGGCATTTGGCGGACTCCAAATGCAACACGTTTAATGTTAAACAAGTGATTGACTGTAACATTGTCAGATGTAACGTTGTTGCCAATAGCACCGCAGCCAAGAGTCAAGGACGGTTTTACGTTCACTGTAGCGCCAATAGCGCCAAATGTTGTACCGGCATTTACAATGATACGTCCTGCTGGTTTATCGATTGTGTAAGCTTCGATTACTTTTTCGTCTTCAGCGTGAATTCCGACTGTGTGACCAAGTCCGCCTGCATCAAGAAGTTTTTGGGCAAGCTCGCTTGCTGCTTGCATATCTTTCACTGTATAAAATGCTAGAGTTGGAGATAGTTTTTCAATTGAGAATGGATATTCTTTCCCAACTCCTGTTTCTTCTGCAACGATCACTTTCGCCTCGGACGGAACTTCAATACCTGCCATTTCACCAATCACTTGAGGTGACTTTCCTACAATTTTTGCATTCAGTCCACCGTTTACGAGAATGATGGATTCTACTTTTCGTTTTTCTTCTTCATTCAAGAAATAAGCGCCTTGTTTTGTCATCTCTGCAACAACTTTCTCTTTAATCGACTCATCCACTAAAAGAGCTTGTTCAGAAGCACAAATTGTTCCGTAGTCAAAAGTTTTGCTTTCAATAATAAGTTCAACAGCTTTTTCGATATTGGCACTTTCATGAATGTATACAGGTACGTTTCCAGGACCTACTCCGTATGCTGGTTTTCCGGAGCTGTAAGCAGCTCTTACCAATCCAGGACCGCCTGTGGCAAGGATGACATCAGTTAATTTATGCTTCATCAGCTCGTTTGTTGCTGCCAATGTTGGTTGGGTAATGCACAAAATCAAACCTTTTGGTGCTCCGGCACGCTCTGCTGCTTCTTGCATAATTCTTGCCGCTTCCGTTGTACATTTTGCAGCAGCTGGGTGAGGGCTGAAAATAATCGCATTTCCTGCTTTAACTGCGATCAATGATTTAAAAATGACTGTTGAGGTAGGATTTGTAGATGGAACAATTCCTGCAACGATCCCTACAGGTTGAGCAACTTCCCATACGCGGTTTTCTTCATCGCGACGAATAATCCCGACTGTTTTCACATCCTTGATAGAATTGTAAACATCATTCGCTGCGAACAGATTTTTTACTGTTTTATCAGGAACATTCCCGAAGCCAGTCTCTTCTACTGCCATAGCAGCTAATCGCTCAGCTTCTTCCCTTGCCGCTTTAACCATGCTTTCAACAATATGATCAATCTCGCTCTGAGTCATCTTTGCCATTATTTTTTGAGCTGTTTTCGCTTCCTCAAGGTAATTTCTTACTTCTTGGATAGATTGTAAATCAATATCTCGCAACATCTTTGCTTCGCTCCCTTTCATAGTTTTCATTTAACTAGCAGATTCATATTGTCATGATCTCAAATGACACTATTTCAATTTTGTTCGCTTGAACAAGCATCATTTTTTGTGTTTCTGCCCTCACCTCCTCAAATGCTAGCAGTTTGACATCACTGATTCTTGTCATGACCACTTTATCGAACGACGATCTAATCTGATGTCGTCACCAATATGCAAAACTCCTTCTTCCAATACTTTCGCTTTTTGACAAAGAAGAAGCATTTCAACCGCCCAAAAATTGATAACGATTACAAAAAAAGCGGTTTCATAAAACCCGAAAATTTGTAGAAGTATATTTTTTATTTATTTAAATATCTAGAATCATCGATATAAATAATAATAAATCGATAATTCTCGATATCTGAATCTATAAATATAATAAAACAAAATAAAAAGGGATTCAAGCCAAAAGCAACAATTAAAAAAAATAGGCCTATAAATCCCTTGATAATAATTCATTCAATTTTTTGATGTTCTCTTCATCCCTTTTATAATAAGTCCATTGCCCAACACGTTTTGCCTTTATTAATCCGGCATTTTGCAGCATCGATAAATAATGGGATACAGTAGATTGTGACAGTCCAACTTTTTTATGGATATCGCTCACACATACTCCATCTTCGTGTATATCACCGTGCTGCGGTTTGGGAAAGTGAGCTTCCGGATTCTTGAGCCATTGTACGATTTGCAGCCTCGTTTCATTTGACAAGGCTTTAAACACTTCTAAAAGTTCCATTGCTACCTCCAATTGACAATACTTATATTTCAAAACAACAGCGGAATAAAATTTGCATTAACAGACAATAAAAACACAAACAACGACAATCCTATAACGGAGGTTGATCACTCTTGCATGGATAGATTAGCATATAACCAACAAATCTACAATACCTTGACGACTAGCTCTGATTGTTGACAGCGTGGCAGTGATCATTAGCCCCTAAAACGTAATAATTTTATTATTAATTCAATAATACACGAAGCCCAACCATAAAAGCAAAATCCAAGTCTTTTAACAATAAACTGTTTTATTTTCTGTAAAGCCCTGATAATAAAATTACATACAATTATAATCAACTTGATTCTTGAACAGTCAATCAGCCTCCTCAGCGCTTCATGTTCAAACACAACCTTATAAACATGTTTTCAGAGCAGCCAATCAAAGATGAACTGTTGAATCTTTGATCCGGATGATCGTAAAAACAAATTCATTGTTCCTTCTATAAGCGAAAGACAGCTATATTGAATGCGGACAAAATCCTTTTCAGACACACTTGCAGAGCGAAATGGTTTTTAGATTGTGGTGAAAGCTCGCTGAACACCATTGCATAATCAGGCGAATCATTGCATATAGTTCATGTTTGTTTTCATCATACACTTGATCACTATAGCATCCTTATCATCCAAGTAAGAGCTCCAAATATTCTCTCTTTGTTTTCCTAACTTTAAAACCAATAAATGATACGCCATAATTATTATACATCTTGATTCGTTTTTTCGAATCACACATGAAAGTTTTTTCACTGACGGCTTAAAAAATATCGATCCAAATTTTCGCTGCCGTCGCTAAAATTAAGACAGCTAAAATTACGCGGAGTACTTTTGTGCTCATTTTTTGTCCTGCTTTTGCACCTAAAGGAGATGCAATCAAACTTGCAATGACCATAATTATTGCAGGAATGAATTCAACTTGGCCCGTTGTGATTTTTGCAAATGTCGATCCGATTGAGGAAATAAACGTGATCGCTAATGAGGAGGCAATCGTCATTTTCGTTGGAATTTTTAGAACAGAAAGCATAATCGGCACTAATAGAAAAGCTCCTGCCGCTCCGACGATTCCTGATCCAATTCCGATCAAAAATGAAAGCGAAGCTGCCAGCCATTTATTGAAGCTCACCATGCCCAATGGAATATCATCAATCCCTTTATTTGGCACGAACATCATCAAAACAGCAAATGCTGCTAAAATGCCGTATACAAGATTAATGCTTCCTTCACTCATCATCCTAGAAACGTATCCGCCAATGAAACTTCCAATTAAAATACTGCTCCCCATATAAAAAATTAACGACTTATTTAAGTATCCACCTTTCCGATAGACTAAAACACCGCCAATCGTCGTAAAAAATACTTGGACGGCACTAATTCCCGATACTTCATGGGCGCTGAACTCGGCAAGCCCAAAAAGCGGGGGCAGGTAAAGAAGCATCGGATATTTAATAATGGAACCGCCAATCCCAACCATACCGGAAAGGAAGGAACCGATAAAGCCAATAAGAAACATTACGATAATAAAATTGAACGTTATTTCCATTGATATACTACTCCTTTGATGTTGTTAAAATCGGGGTGCGTATATGCACCCCGCTAGTAAGTGAATTATCCTTTTTAATTCGAAAATGACCGATCATGTTCTTCTTTTTCATCATCGTATGCCTATTGCTTGATGCCCAAGGCGATAAATGAATTTTCGTCCCAATGCAATGAACCATCGATTAATTCACAATAAGGAACAATTCAATATTGAGAAATTTCGCCTTTCATTTTCCAATTGCAAAATAGTTCGCATGTATACTATAAAAATGTTTTTTTGTTGTTTAAAGATTTTTTGTACCTTTATCATATATTTGTATATTGATAACCAACTGTTCAATCATTGTTCAAGCGATCCATTCCATTCTGACATACCGGGGACAATATTCCATACGTTTGAAAACCCTTTTTCTGCTAATTTCTGGGCTGCCAAACTACTGCGCGTTCCCGTGCGGCAGACGACATAAATGGTCTTATCTTGCGGGAGTTCCTTGATCCGTTCCTCCAATTCTCCAAGAGGAATTGACACGGCACCAGGAATATGCCCAAATGCAAACTCTGCCGGTTCACGGACATCTAAAATGATAATTGACGGATCATTTATTTTGTCTGCTAATTCTTCATTGCGAATAACATGGGGGAATTTCGCTTCATTCTTTGCCTCGCTCTCACTTGCTCTACGAATATAGTGCTTTAATATCCCTTCTTCTTCAATTGTACCGAGATAGTGATGTCCAGTTCTTTCTGCCCATGCTTTCATATCCGCTTTCGATCCTTTGTCTGTTGCTTGTACCTCCAGTACTTGTCCAGGCTGCAACTTATGAATCGCTTTTTTCGCTTTGACAATCGGCATCGGACAAGACAACCCTTTAGCGTCTATTGTCATATCTACTTGAATCATGACTTTCTCCTCCTTAAATGGGAACTATTCTACAGGATCTTCTTATTTATGCATTAATTTCCGCAACTTTCCGATAGTTTTCGGCTCGTCTGCTTTTTCCTTCAGACAGCAGGCGAGAGTATTTTCTTTTTCTGTATCTAGTTCATTCTTAGAAACTTAAACAGTCAGGGCGTAATATTTATGGAACTAGAAATTTTCCTAAATCGACTTCTTCTAGTTCATGAACATCAATAACATTGAATGTTTTCCTTTTATGGAACAACGCCTCAAATTTCTTTAGCAGAATAGTTGTTTCATAGCAACCTTTATGACCAAGAGTTCATGCCGCCTTTTACATTGGTTACACGCTGAAATCCTAATTTCTTTAATAATTTGCTTGCTTTGGCGCTTCTCATTCCACTTTGACAAATCACAATAACTTCTTTATCTTTTGATAGTTCATGAACTCGTTTTGGAAGCTCGTGAAGCGGAATATTTTTAAAACCAGGAATATGATTCGTATGAAACTCAATAGGTGTGCGTACGTCAATGTAATGAACATCTTTTTTTCGTAATTCCTTCTTTAATTGCACTACAGATATGATTCGCACTCCTTTTATGGGCAGAAACCGATTGACAACGAACCATATCACCAATAGAACTAGACCAATATTAATAATGGTTTGAACCATAGACCCCACCTTAAATAAACAAATTGACATTTCCTTCAGAAGCATCTGCTAAATACGCAGCAACCCCTGCAAATTCGATGCCGTCTATTAATTCATCCTGTTGGAGTCCTAAAAGATCGACTGTCATTTGGCAAGCAACCAGCTTTATTCCTTGTTCCTTTGCCATATCGATTAATTGCGGCAGCGGCACAGCATTATGTTTTTTTATCACCCGCTTAATTAACTTCGCTCCTATTCCGCCAAAGTTCATCCGCGACAGTCCCATGCGGTCAGCACCACGCGGCATCATTTTCGCAAACATTTTTTCTAATAATCCTTTTTTCACCGGAACTGTCGAATCTTTACGCAATGCGTTAAGCCCCCAGAACGTATGAAAAATTGTAACCTCATGGTCATAGGCAGCAGCGCCGTTCGCGATAATATACGCTGCCATCGCCTTATCATAGTCACCGCTAAACAAGATGATCGTTGTTTTTTTCTTTTGCTCCGACACTTTGTTTCCACCTTCTTTCTAAAATACTCATAGGGGTATAAAGATAGCAAAAATTATCCCTTTTTGATCCAAAACGTAAAAACGCCATTTTCTTCTTTCATATTAACAACCGTATGTCCACTTGCCTTTGCCCAAGCGGTCAAATCGTTTTTGGAACCTTTATCCGTTGTATGCACCTCTAAAACTTGACCAGCTTCTAACTCATCAATTGCTTTTTTTGCTCTTACGACTGGCATTGGGCATGCAAAACCCTTCGCATCTAATACTTTATCTGCATTCATTGTCAATGACCTCCTTTAATATTACCATTACCCCTATATGTATATTAATAGGGATAAAAAAATCTGTCAACTTTTCAAAGAAAAGTTGACAAATTTTTAACGACTTTTTACCAACAGCTCTACAGCTTCTTTTACTAGGTGTTCCGTTTTTTCTCCATTTTCTAAGCTTTCACGGATACATTGCTCTAAATTGGAACTTACAATAACGGCAATAGTGCGATCAATAGCGTTTCGTGCAGCAGAAAGTTGAGAAATCACGCTTTTGCAGTCCTTTTCTTGTTCCATCATACCAATAATCCCTTTTACTTGTCCTTCAATTCGTTTTAGGCGGTTTTTGATTTCTTTGCTGTATTCCATTTGGCATTTCTCCTTTCTTTGCAAGGACAATCGGCCATTGAATAGCTCTTCACTTTAAAACCGCGGCTGCGCAAAAAGCGAATGCCTAAATTTTTTCCTACTTCATCACTTGCAATCACATGGATTGGTTTATCAGGAATTTCATAAACATGCCGTTTTAAATAAGCAAACGGTATGTGAAAGGAATTCGCAATGGGATAATGATTTGTTTTTTCGTTGTAATCACGAAGATCTAGAATCGTTAAAGAATTTATACTTTCATCGCGGTAGTCAACACACGGAACTCCTCTTACTGGATAATACCGCCGATAGACAGATATTGATAACAAAATAAATAAAGCCAAAAGCAGTATTCCTTCCAATTCTTCTTTCCACCTCATTCATTGTTTTTATTTATGAACAATTATATACATGTATAAGTATATAATCAACCGATTTATTTTTCTAAACAAATTTTTGGAACAGAGGCATTGTCTTTACTTGTTAGTTATCAATATAGCCTTCCCCTTTACTTAATTTAAAAAATATTTGCGGAGGGAGAAAAAGGAGACTCGGCATGAATGACTCAAGTCTCCCTTTTTTAATCATTACCGGACTGCGCAACGGTTTGGACCGATTTCCATCTCGCGCTGCTGCTCTTCATTTGGATGAAGCTTTCCCATATTTGTTTGCCGAATTTCCTGATAAGCATTCGGTTGCGGAGGCAAGTTTTCCGTCACCGTTTTTCGAAACTCTTCTTCGCTCGCGATATTGAGACCATGATTTTTTGCGTACAACATACCTAATGTAGTACCAACACTACCATCGTCATTCATTTCACCCGGTACCATAAAATGTGCAGGCAAAACCAACAGGTCATCTGCTAATTGTTTATAGCGCTCATATAATGTCTTGCGCAAATCCCCCACCCAATCCTGCGCTTTTCCAGCCAAATCCGGACGACCGATCGAATCGATAAATAAAATATCTCCAGTTAATAAAAATTGGTCATCTACAATAAACGAAGTGCTGCCAATTGTATGTCCCGGTGAATACAGAGCTTCGATCACTGTATGGCCGACCTGAATACGACCCCCATCTTGAATGGGTGCATAGGGAAAGGTCACTTCTTTTGCATCTTTCGGCGGCAAATAGTATATCGCTCCAAGTTGTTCAGCCAGCTTGCGGCCGCCGGAAATATGGTCGGCATGCAAATGGGTGTCGATTACATGTTTAATGACAATCCCGCGTTCCTTCGCAAACTGAATGTATACATCGGTCATGCGATTTGTGTCAATGAGCGCGCCTTCTCCGTTTGATTCGATCAAATAGGAAAGGCAGCCTTTCCCAAGACGGACAAATTGGTAAATGGCACCGCCGTTTTTCAGCTCGGCGATTTTGACTGGTTCTAAATGCTCGCTCCACGCTTTCATGCCGCCTTCAATGGAATATACATGAGAAAACCCTGCTTGTTCAAGTTGCTCAGCAACAAATAGCGAAGATCCGCCTTTGGCGCAAACCACATAAATTTCGTTTTCTTTCTCTTTCGGCAATTGTTCGAGGAATGGATCCACACCATCAAGAACCTCAAAATAAGGAATGTTCATAACTTGTACGTTCTTTCCTTCGATTCTCCAATCGGCAAACTCTTCTGGATTGCGGACATCGACAATAAACAAGTCTTCCCCTTGGATGATTTTGTTTGCAATTTCTTTTACAGTCATAGTTTTTACAGACATATTCCCTTCTTCCTCCTATCTAATGTTGTAATACCGGGTCAAAACCTAACCCCCATCGGCCCTCATTTCTGTTTGCCGCACACCAATTGTCCAATTGTTTCAACTAGTTTTTAGGCTACGGCAGGATCGCGTTGCCATTTACCTCTTTAAGCGAAATGCCTTGTTCCAACAGAAAATGATTTAACAACATGGGCATGTTGTTGTATACACGGTTACTTTTTTATTGCTTTTTCACTGTTTAAAACGCTAATGTAATGTCCGCATCTTTGGCAAAGTTTAAAAATGTTGCTGCACCGGCAACATCAATGCCATCAATGAAATGTTCCTTATCCAGCCCCATAACATCCATTGTCATTTGACAGGCAATCAATTTCACACCAAATTCTTGAGCCATTTGGACAAGTTCTTCAATCGATGGTACGTTCGCTTTTTGAAAACCTTCTTGAAAGCGTTCTTTCCCTTCCGGTATCGGCAAATGCTTATGCTCTTCTTTGTGAATAAGGTTCAATCCTTCAAAAGTAAAGAAAATCCCTACCTCCGCTTCTGTTGCCGCTGCCGCAGTGGCAATATTAAATACCTTGTACGCATCAAATAAACTACCGTTTGCTGCAATGATCGCAACTTTCATCATTCATTCCTCCTGTATTTTTAGTTTCTTGTTTTACATATACCTGTATGGGTATTTATAGTTTTAATACTACTTAAAATCTCTCTAAAAGTCAACGCTTTTTAATTTTTGATTTCATCACTTCCTTCATTTTGCCGTATTGTTCTCATAATTGATAATGGTAGAATTCTCCCATCTCTTTTGCCTACAATGATCTTTATGTAAAAATAGAATTTACCAATTGTTCCAACCTTTTGGGCGCTAAAATCTCTTTTTCTTGAAACATTCCTGCCCCATTTTCTAAAAAGGAAAAAGATGTTGGAACCCCATCGAAAGAAACAACCACTTTCCGCTCAAATGGAAGGTAAGCCGAGTTGACATTGTAAATCCTCACTGCATGACTGAAACCTATTTTCGCCAATAGTCCCGTTTTGCGGACCTTTGTCTACTATAGGAGCAGGAAAGGAAACAATTTGCCGCTTTTTTATGTTCTCTTTGGACTTAAAAAAAGCATGCTTTCCCCAATTAGCCGCAAGGGATCTAAGAAATGTCATATCCATGAAAAAGTGGGATGACAGACTTTTTCATGAAATCGAGAAATGCATGGACAGTTGGAGATAAATTGCCGCTTTTCCACGCAAAGGCCGTTGTAGTGGTAATTGGATTATTCTGAATGTCACGATAGACTACATTATTATTTAATACCCGTTGGATAGAAGCCGGTACGATCGCCACACCCATTCCTGAGGAAACAAGAGATAAGACAGTAGGCAATTCTTGCGTTTCTTGTACTACCTTCGGATGGAATCCCGCATGATAACAACAATTCATTACTGCATCATAATGAGTTTGATTCGCCTTTCTTCCTGTTAAAATGAATGGATCGTTTGCTAAATCTTCCAGTTGAATCGGCGAGGTTTTGGCAGCTAACGGATGATCCTTTGGCAATGCTAGCACCATTCGTTCTTGTCGAATGACTTCGACCTGAATGCTGTCATTTTGTATGTTGAAAGGATGGCAAAGTATTCCTATATCAATAAGGCCTTTTTGCAAAGCTTTCAATTGCTCTCTTGTCGTCAACTGTTGCAAATCGATATGAATATTTGGGTATTGTTTTCGATAGTGCTCTAAAATAACAGGAAGAAGATCATAGGCAGCTGAGGCGATAAAACCGATCACTATTTGCCCGGCTTCTCCACGGTTTACCATTTTTACTGTTTCGACAGCTTCCTCTACATTCTTCAAAATTTGATAAGCTTTTTCCAAAAACACCTCTCCTTCTTTCGTCAGCTCTACCTTTCTTTTCGACCGCTGGAAAAGCGGCACACCTATTTCTTCCTCTAATTGGCGAATTTGCTGACTTAATGGCGGCTGCGCTATATTTAAGCGGGCAGCAGCTTTGCCAAAATGCAATTCTTCTGCGACTGTGATGAAATATTTCAAATGGCGAAGTTCCAACGTAATGCCTCTCCTTTTTAATATTTTTAACATATTAATAATGATTTAAATATATATTAGACATATTAAAGTTCGTTTTGTAAAGTGAAAATAAAGAACAATTTTTTCATATGAAAAGATTTAGTGAAACTGGAGGTTATGATGAGGAAAGTTCTTCTGCTCACGATAGGAATGTTCGCACTCGGGTTTGATGCCTATGTCATCTCCGGTTTGCTGCCGAAAATGGAAGAAACGTTTAAAATTAGCGCTTCACAAGCAGGTCAGGCAGTAAGTATCTTTACCTTTTGCTATGCACTGGCGGCTCCGGTTTTTGCGACAATATTGGCTGGTAAACCTATGCGCAACATTTTAGTGCTGGCACTTGCCGTATTCTCAATAGGCAATGGAGCCAGCGCATTAGCGCCGACTTTTTCCACGCTGTTGATGGCTCGTGCAATTGCGGGCATCGGAGCCGGTCTCTATTCTCCGTTGGCAGCAGCTGCTGCCGCATCCCTTGTTCCCGGACAGATGCGCGGCCGAGCTCTTGGCATAACGCTTGGCGGCATGAGCACGGGAACAGTTGCTGGTGTTCCCCTTGGATTGTTCATTGCTGAACATTTAGATTGGCAAACAACTCTTTGGTTCATCACTGCACTAGGTTTTGTCGCTATGATCGGGATTATCATCTCGTTTCCAGACTTTCCTGCTTCGGCACCGCCATCGCTGCAGCAACGTTTTGCCATGATGGCAAAAGGACGAGTTGCCGCAATCATCAGCGTAACTTTTATAACAAGCATTGCCAGCTTGGGACTCTATACGTATATTTCAACCATTTTGGATAACTTAAAAGACACCCCCAGCCTTGCACCTTATTTGTGGGCATGGGGCATTGGGGGCGTCATCGGGAGCTTTTCCGTTGGGTATTTCATTGACCGGACAGCAAGACCGAAAATGCTTATGGCCGGCATTTTAACCATCATGGCTTTCGCTATGTTCTGCATACCATTTGCACTCCCTTTTCCGATCCTATCCTTTTTGCCTTTTGTTCTATGGGGGGCGATGGGCTGGGCTTCGCAAGCCCCGCAACAACATGAACTGCTACGTTTGCAGCCTAATCACGGCGCTGCTGTTGTCGCTTTAAACAGTTCCGCTAATTATTTAGGAAGTGCGGTAGGTTCTGCTCTTGGAGGGATTGTGTTGCTTGCCGGATTAACTCCTTCCTCCCTTCCGTTCGCTGCAGGTTGTCTAGTATTGGCGGCTTTGCTGGTACAATGGTTGATAATATCAAGCAATAGAAAGCGGGGAAACGCGAAAAACATGTCAGATCTTATGCAATAAACCTATCTATGAAAAACAATAGGATGCTACAATCCATATACTAGGAAACTTGACGCTCACGAAGAGATGTTTTTGGATCGAGATACTTGAAAACACATAAACAAGCATCATATAAAAATCGTTTTCTCTAGAAAAGTATAAATTCTAATAGGGTACCCTAAATATGGTTAATAATGATGGGAATGGTTCATTGGCAAGCGGAACGTGAATCTCATGATTTCAGGAGGATATTTTCAGGAACTTATCGAGTTTAGGGGAAAAAGTGTTCAGTACTGTTCATTTTAAACACCCTGGAAGGTTTCTGTTCCGTCCCTTATGTGTTGGTTTTGTCGTTAAAAAACAAATTTTTCCACATCTACTTAAACCATCCCTTTTCTTTGGATTGTTTTATCGCTTCGATCCGGTTCGTTACTTCAAGCTTTTCCAAAATCGTTGAAATATAATTTCGGACCGTGCCTGTTTTTAGTTTCAGTTCGTCCGCGATTTTTTTTGTGTTTTTCCCATCGGCTACAAGTTCTAATATTTCTTTTTCCCGTTCCGTGAGAGGATTTTCTTCACTGTATACATCATCCATTAGTTCTGGTGCATAGATTCGCCTGCCTGCCATGATGCTTCGAATCGAGCTTGCCAGCTCCTCACTCGGGCTGTCTTTCAATAAATAGCCGCTTACACGAGCTTTTAAGGCCCGTTGAAAATAACCGGCACGGGCAAACGTTGTTAAAATGATCACTTTACATTCCAGATCTTTCAGCTCTTCAGCTGCCTCAAGTCCACTTTTTTTGGGCATTTCGATATCCATGATGCAAACATCAGGCTGATATTGCTTCACAAGAGAAACAGCTTCTTCTCCGTTAGTCGCCTGCCCCACCACTTCCATATCCTCTTCCAGATTGAGCAATGTTCCTAAGGCGCCGAGCATCATACGCTGGTCTTCAGCTATGACAATTCGAATCATGATTTCAGTCCCTCCTTAACGGTCTGCTTTACTACATTCGGTATTTTCATGATTAATGTAGTCCCTTTTTCCGAATAAATATCCAGACTGCCGTTTACAAACTCCAAACGTTCTTTTATTCCGATCAGTCCATTTCCTTTTGCAAGATCCCGTTCCTCCTTAATGCCAATTCCGTCGTCTTGCACCGTCATACATATTTCGTTCCAAGATTGCTGAATGGCAATCCGGCAAGTGAAAGCTTTGCTATGCTTGACGACATTTGTTACTGCTTCTTTCAAACACATACTTAAAATGTTCTCAATAAACGGGGATACGTTTGATAGTGTGAATTCTTCTTCATTACTGACTAACATGATTTCAGCTGCTTGGAGTAGTTGTTTTATATGTATGATTTCCTCTTTCAATCGAACCCCGCGCATTTGCGAAACTATTTTCCTTACTTCATTCAATGCAGTTCTGGCAGTTTGCTGAACGTCTTTCAATTCGCTCCGGGCTTGTTCAGGGTCTTTGTAAATTAATTTCCTTGCCAAATCACTTTTTAGACCGATGAGGGACAGCTTTTGGCCTAACGCATCATGAAGATCTCGGGCAATTCGCTGACGCTCCTCCTGTTTAACGAGCTCGGAAATTCTTTTGTTGGCGTCTTCGAGCTGTTCTTCAAGCTGCCCTTGCTTTTTTCGATTGTAAATATTGAATGGGAGAAGGATGACGCTAATCCAAATAATGATAACGAATGGCAATTGCTTTAAAAATAACTTTTCCTGCAGAACCACGTTATAGTTGATTGAGATGGTCGTTGCCGCTAAGTGAATGATGTACAATGTTAAAAAAGCAATGCGGTTTTTGATATGGCCGTTATAATAAGCGATATAAAAGGCAAAATAGATAAATTGAAAAAGAATCGTCATCGCGATGGAAATCCCAATCAAGATAGACGTCCACAAGTAGACGGGCCACTTTTTGGAAATAAAAGCTAAACGATATACAAAGAAAAAGATAATTGTCAGCACGATCCCAGCAATGATTTCCTTTGTGGAGGAAGATTGGAAAATAAAATAGAACGGCAAAATGCTAAAAACGCTCCATATATAAGGAGAAATTCCCGAGAATTTCTCTAAGATCATATACTTTTTTGTCATGGTCAAATCCTCTTAAATAAATTTGTTTTACATGTTATCTTATCATAAAAAGGTAGACTGCGTCTTCAAAACTTTGCCGCTATTCTCTAAAGATTTTACAATTCAGGTTCAATATGGACTTTCGGCTTTTTTTCCTTCTTTTTCGATAAGTCTTTAAACCCGACAAACTTTTTCGCTTGCTCATCCCATAAGCGGAATCGGAGAGATTTTAAGCTTGTCGCTAGAGTGATGGTTGGTACATTCTGTAAAAGATACGTTTGATTGTGTGCCTCTTCCAGCTTATAATTGGGTATCCTTGGGCTCAAATGATGCACATGGTGAAATCCGATGTTTCCGGTAAACCATTGCAGCGGTTTCGGAAGCTTATAGAATGAACTCCCTTCAACAGCTGCCTTCACATACTCCCAGTTTTCATCTTCTTCAAAATAAGAATCTTCAAATGTGTGCTGTACGTAAAAAAGCCAAATGCCTAAAGTGCCTGAAATGAAAAAGATTGTGCCTTGAACGATAAGAAACGGCCCCCATCCGACCGCCAAAGAAAGCAGCCCAACGATCACAGCGATTGAGATGTTTGTTATATATGTGTTGATGCGTTCCCTTGTCCTCGCATTTTTTCTGTTAAACCGATTTTTAATAAGGAAAACATAAATCGGTCCTAACCCAAACATCACGAACGGATTGCGATACATCCTGTAGGCGAATTTTGTTAAAGGCGGTGCTGACAAATATTCATCAACTGTCAAAACCCATATATCCCCTGTCCCGCGCTTATCTAAGTTAGAGCTGGTTGCGTGGTGAACTGAATGGTTGTGCTGCCATTTGCTGTACGGAAACAACGTTAAAATACCGGCTATTGTTCCCATAATTTTATTGGCAAGGCGGTTTTTAAAAAAGGAATAGTGGCAGCAATCATGGAAAATGATGAAAAGTCGTACTAAAAATCCAGCTGCGATCATGCAAATAGTAAGAGTAAGAACATAAGAAATGGATAAGCTTTGATAAGCTAAAAACCATAACAGAAAAAACGGCACAGTTGTATTGACTAACTGCCAAACACTATTCATAGTGTGAGGTTTTTCATAAGGAGCCATTTGCTTTCTCAAATTTTTTTGCATTTGTTTCGTCATTTTTTGATTCCCTTCTTTATTTGATATTTCTAATCATATAAGAGGGAAATCGATCTGTGAAGTCATATATGTCATATTCAGAATATGATAAATGTCATATATCGTTTTCTATCATATTCGTAATTGCTGACGGACATTCAAATTTTGGGAAAATGTTTTTTAACAAAACACATCTTGTAACAAGGTATTTTGCAAAGGATGGGCCAACAAGCAAGAGACGAAAAGCAAATTGTGATGATAACGGCATTTGCGGAACTTTGTGGATATTTTCTGAAGAGACTTTTGCAACGAGGAAAAGGCCGGACATTGAGTTTGAATGAAAACTTGAAGTATTCTCCATTTCATGTCTACTCGACATAATGCCGTTAGTTAACGGGTTCTTTTTAAAAGCTCCTTAAAAAATATGAAACCACAGAACTCTTCAATGAATTTCTGTGGTTTTTTACAGTAATAGGAGCATTTCCCTTCCATCTTTAGGAAGTTGTGAGCCTTGCCGTTTTAGATAAAACACAATATCGCTTTTTCCAGAATCTTAGCGAAAAACGGCTGAAGCACCGATGCCTTTAATATAACTGAACACTCCTTCTGCCTAGACTTTGAGTTTGTTCCCTTTGTCTCACATAAGGCCCTTTTTATTTCTTTATAAAAGGGATTATAGCGTAAATGGGGTTGTCCATTGCATTTGTAATAGCCAGCCCAAACAATTGAACAATTTTCAAATTCATGAAGTCACTCGTATTTACGTGTGAATAAGTGCATATTAGGCATTTTTCACGATCCATCTCCTGTCATTCGATCAAAACGTACATAACTATTTACTAAATGAACAGTACCACCATTTCTTGGCTTTTAGTCATATGCTTTATGTAATTTCATTTATTAGAATAATACGTTCTGTATTATCATCTTGTTGAAAGTAGTGATTTAAATTGACAGTTAAAAATATTCATGGATGCATACTCTAGTTTATTTTAATTATTTTGTAGATATATCTTTTTTCATCCAATATTTATAAAATTCACTGTTATGTAAAAAATGAAGAATTTCATCAGCTGTTAATCCGAGTTTTTTAGCTTCTAATATAAGCTCAACCCATTCTATATCCAATATTTGTTGTTCTTCCAATTCTTTATTGTTCATGTTTCCATCCTCCTTTCCATCTGTCACTGAAAACACAATACATTGATTTCTTGAAATTGTCATATATCAAAAGTTATAGATGGGCAAATTTCGCAAAAAAAAATGAGCCACTTTTGCTCATTTCTTACAACAAGTTTAACTCCTTTGCTTGGACCACTGCTTTTGTTCTGCGATTTACTTGCAATTTGCTGAAAATATTGTTTAAGTGGACTTTTACCGTTCCGACAGCCAAACCAAGTCTTTCTGCAATTTCTTTATTCGTTAAGCCGATTGAAACAAGGTTTAACACTTCCAATTCGCGTTCTGTCAACGGATCAACCAACTCATTCTTGATCGTCTCTGCTTTTTTCTCGACTGCGATTTTTGTTTCTTTTCCAAATGAATACAGCAGTTCAAGTACATAGACAGCCTGTGATGCGATGGTTGTCAACACTTCCATATTCTCGGATTCAAAGGCGTTTTTTAACTGATTATTTTCTAAATAAAAGATCCCCTTGACCGTTTTTTGTTGGACGACAGGAAAACATAACACTGACCTGACTTTGTTTTTTTGAATATAGTGATCTTTTGAAAAAGTAAAATCATTTACTGCATCCTGGAGCTTTATCGTTTCTTTTATACGGTGCACATACTGGATAACAGAAATCGGAATGTTTTCGCCAACGTTTTGATCCATTTCGTTTGTTTCGCCATGTGTGGAAATGACTTTTTCAATCGAAAAAACGGTTTCTTTTCCATTTGGCCTGATGAAGCATACCTTTTCAGCCCCTTTAAATCTGGCAATGAGCATTAATAATTTCCCGAGCAATTGCTCTAAGTTCATGTCCTCAGACAAAGAGGCTGCTGCTTGAATGATGGCGGACAAGCCCCGTTCCTCACCTTTTGTTCGTTTGGTCCCTTCCCACGTTATCATGCTTTTATGATCGTTTTTTGTTTGATTTGTTTCCTCAATCAAAGTAAATTCAGGATAATCGTGCTGCAGCTGTTCCGCTTTGTTGTGCGCCCCCCACAGCCGATAACATCGATGCGCTTCACGTAAGTATGTTTGCGCAATGCGATGCATGCCTTTTTTGGCAT
The DNA here is from genome assembly GCF_007827555.1 of Aeribacillus composti. Lineage (GTDB taxonomy): Bacteria > Bacillota > Bacilli > Bacillales > Aeribacillaceae > Aeribacillus > Aeribacillus composti. The sequence goes on along the minus strand of NZ_VISS01000019.1, from coordinate 33,767 downwards.
AGAAGTCCCCTGCCAATTCATTAGCGAGTGCTTCAATCTGAATGTCAGAAGAAGTTTTTGCGGAATGAATTGCCTCATCATACCATTTCATGGCTTCTGTCTCTTTTTTTTGCAATCTGTCCCATTCCGCCAAAAGTAATTGCTGTTTATGTCGAAAATTGTCAGGGCAATGCTCAGACCATTTTTTAAATTGATTCAAAGCCCGTTTCAGCTGTTTTTTAACTATTTTCATGTTTTTCCTGTCTTTCTGTTCGCAACGCCTGATTAACAATAAACTATGATAAAAGTAAAATTCAGGCGAAATGATGAGCAACAGTGATTTTTTGACAAGTTTTTCAAGACGGACCGCCAGTTGATATGCCAGCTCATCTTCTTTTAACAAAAATGCGATTTTCAATTGAATGGTATCATAAACGATAACCGATGATTCATCTAGATTTTCTCTTTCTTCATACATAGTAAATTTCGCATTAAGATGAACGAGACATTGCAGCCAAGATTTCACCGCTTTTAAAAACTTAATGGAATGTTCCAATTTAATTTGCAAGACAAACTCTAGCTGCTTCTCAATTTCTACTAACAACTGATTGAGCGGTTCCCCCTTAATCAACATTGTAATGATCAGAAATGAGCTCGATTCCCCGGCCAGATGAAGGTTGCCGGATTCAACGCAATGTTTTTGTGAACGTTTAATATAAAAAAGATTGTCCTCCATCGTTTTTTTCCAGTGGTTCACAAATGTGCCAAAAACGAAATCGACCCGCCCCATTAGGTGTTTTGATTGAAATCGGGTAGCTGTGTGTAAAGCAAGCTGTCCAAATTGAAAGCTTCCCTCATAATCTTGAAACCCGGCGCTTAAAAATAATGCATAATTGTTGTAAGCAAGAGCGGACACATCAGTCATTCCATGTCGTAATGTAAGCCGGAGCGCCCGAAGCATGAGAATGCTGACTAGATATTGATCATACTGGTAGCTGGCTCTGTTCAAATTAATTAAAATCTCCATTAGTAAACGTTTGTTCCTATCTGTCATCGTCGGCAAAGCGGTGAGATCAGCAGCCGAACGTCCTCTAAGCGCTGTTTTTGTTAAAATCATCTCGAGCAGCACTTTAAACTTGCCCGGATGCTGCGGGAGCTTCCATCCGAACAATCGAAGGCCTTTTAACCCTGCCTCAACCGCTTTTTCAAACTGCTGTTGATGAGAAAACAGCAAAGATTTCATATTGTAGACTTTTAATTGATCTTCCTTTGTTTTGGCATATGTTAACATTTCGTTAAATGTCCTTTCCGAATCCCGAAAAAGTCCATTTAAATATTCGCTTTCCCCTTTGCCTAAAAAAAGCTTGTAACTTAATTCATAACAGGATTCCCAATAATTTTCGGGTAGCAATTCAATCCCTGTTTGAAAATAATTCAATGCTTGATCAAATAACGCTGCGTTTTTCGCTTTTTCACCCGCCGACCAATTGAGCTCAGCCAAATCTGCTTTTCTTTCGGGATGTTGAATGAACCTTCTGCCCAAGTTAAGATGGTTGATCATTTCAAAAAACTTTTCATGTTCTTCTTTACTTGTTCTTTTGAAGAGGAATTGACCTGCTTTATAATGAATTTCTTGTTTTTTCCTTTGATCAAGCAATGAATAGGCAGCTTGCTGGACACGGTCATGAATGAACTGATACCTTCCTTGATCTGAAACCTGGATTATCATCCCTTCCTGGACTGCTTCGGACAATGCGTCGGTCATTTTCTCCGTATTGATTCCATCATGAAGAAAAGACAAAAACTGAAAATCGAAGCGATGTCCAAGACAGGAAGCTGTCAAGATAAGTTTTCGGGTTAACGGCGACAGTTTTTCAATTTTGCTGACAATGAATCCGATCATTTCATCGTATTCGGGCTGCTCCTTCACTTTGTTGAGATTCCATTCCCATTTTCCTCTTTTTAAGTTGCACCATAGAAACTTTTCATCGTATATTGTTTGGAAAAGCTGTTTAAAAAATAATGGGTTTCCCGCTGTTTTCTCATATAGTACAATGGCAAGCTCGCGAACATCGTCCGGGCTGCATCCCAACGTTTCCGCAATGATTTGGTTAATATGATCAACATTCAGCATGCCGAGTGGAAATTCCCTAATATTTTCTTTGCTTCTTTTCATTTCTTTTAATTTCGTTAAGAAAGGATGTCCTTCTTTCATTTCATCATCGCGATAAGCCCCAATGATGAGCAAACTTTCAAACTCTGGATCGTTCAGTATGGATTGCAGCAATTCTAGCGATGCTGTATCACACCATTGAAGATCATCTAAAAAGAATAACAATGGATGGCTTTTTTTCGCAAATGTTTGCATAAAACGCCTGAATGCCCAATGAAAACGAAGCTTCGATTGGGAAGAAGGCAATAAAGGTACAGCGTCTTGTTTGCCGATCAACAGTTCCAGTTCAGGAATGACCTCCGTGATAACCGCCGCTCCTGAACCTAAATGTTCAAGAAGCTCTCTTTTCCAACGTTGAAGTTCTTCTCTGCTTTCCGCCAATAATTGATTAATCAGCTGACGAAATCCGCGAATAAACGGTTCATATGGAATATCCCGCTGAAATTGATCAAATTTTGCGGAAACAAAATAACCATTTTCTTTTGCGCATAACTTTTCAATTTCATTCACAAGCGCTGTTTTTCCTGTTCCGGCGCTTCCTGAAATAAGCACCATTTTCGTCAAACCAAATCGAACCATTTTCAGTTCTTCCATTAAGCTTTGTATTTCTTTCTCCCTTCCGTATAACTTGCTTGTAATTTGAAATTGTGAAGAAAAGTCGTATCGGGCAATCTGAAATGATTGGACTGTTCCGTTTTGTTCCAGCATCTTTAAGCAATGGAAAATATCTTCTTTCAGTCCGAAAACCGACTGATAACGATCTTCAGGTGCTTTTGCAAGCATTTTCAAAACGATGTCGGAAACCACATTCGGCACATCTTGACGTCTTTCAGACGGATGAATGACCTTTTTTGTCATATGAGCATGCATCCATTCAAAATCAGAGTCAACGTCAAAAGGCAGACGGCCAGTTAATAGTTCATAGAAAATGACACCAAGCGAATAAATATCGCTGAGATGGCTGGAGGATGGATTGATTTGTGCGCTCTGTTCCGGCGAATGATAAATATCGTAAATTTCATCATCCTCTTCGGCTCCTCCAATATCAAAAAATTGCACATCTAGTTTTTCAGGATGAATGAAAATGTGAGCTGGACTTAGTATAGTGATGGAAATGTTTTGTTCGTGAAGGACGATTAATTTTTCTGCAAGTTGTAAAGAAATTTGAAGAAATTCGCTAATTCGTGGACGATGAATTTTGATATATTCTTTTAATAACATTCCCCCAGGATCTCGGTAAACAAGTGCATACGTGTTCCCCAATTGCTCAACTTCTATAGGCGTCACAATTTCCTTCATCTTCAGCTGCGAGTAGAAGTCATATTGGTGCAAAAAAGATGCATGATCAATTATCGATGGGGATTGTGATGTTAAAACTTTCAGCAAAACGCATTGATGATCACGATCGCGTATCCCCCGATAAACAGAAGCTTTTTTTCCTTTTCTCAGCAATGATATATAACTGTAGCCTGAAATATCTGACATTGACTTTTTCCCTCTTGGCAAATGCCGTAATATTTCGTTTTCCTTCTCCATACAGACAGGCACATCCTTTCATAAAAAAATTTCTCTTCCAGTATTCGCAAAATTTTCCAAAAACCCTTCTTTTTTCATTGAAAGAAGCGGTATTTCGTCTATAACTGCAACTTTTCCCTTCAATATTCTCGTATATAAGATGACATATGAAAAGAGGAATGATTCTGCTTGAATACAAATGGAGTTCGGTGTTTTTCAGGAAAACTGAAGAAAAATTATGAGGAAATAATCAGGATTTACTAAATAATGGGTGGCGGTTACAGACATTTGCACCGTTCTCTTCCGGCGCCTTTGTGCAGCCGCAATCCATTCAAATTATTTTTAAAAAAGTTCTGAAGAAATCATACACGTATGACAAAGAAGCAAAGCTTTTATCTTTTGGAATTTTCTTTGTAACGATGATGGGAGAAGCTGTTTCTTTTCCAAATACAACTCATCCCCCGCTTATTTGTGGAGCTGCTAAAAAAAGGGTCTTATTGTCTTTACAATATCGCTTCCGTTTAGTTTTACAAATGTTCGTTAATTCATATAAAACGCTTGGCGCCGTTTCGAAATCTCCATTACTTCTGAGATGACGGTGTTTAAAATGATGTAAAAAGTCTTGTAGAAAAAAATTACAGGACACTTACTCGGTCTAAAAGTACATTCGAGCCATTTTTCCGATTTTCAAATTCATTTCCTCAACTTTCTAATTCATTCCAAATGATAAATAATTTAATAGACTAAAACCATTTCTTACACATGCGGTTCAAAAACTTTTTGTGATAGGATAACCGGAACTTGCTCGATCATTGAATCGGTGCCGTAAAAAGGGCAAATGGCAGTCTTTTCATCATCGCACCATTTTAGAAGGATGAAATATTTATAAACAATAAAAACAACCGCAAATTTCATCGTTTTTCAATTCTTTTCGATTAAAACTGATGAATCGGTGTGCTGTTCTGCACAGACTTCCCTTCAATTTATCGCCTTCCTAATTTTTGCAAAAAAATTCTCTTGCTATAATATCTGAACGGCCATACCAAGGGGTAAAATCTTCTATTGTATACAAATGCATCATACATGCTATTATTGAACAAAATTCTCATCAGCTCCACTTCATTCACAAGAACAACCTGTACCTTCTTTTCGTTATTTTTTTCACGTCATAAATTGCCTTTCTTATAATGTATTTTTTTAAAAGTGGTTATCCAGAAAGTCAAATCCCTATCGAAAACAAAAAATCATAAACGTCGATATATCAACGTCTCTAAAACATTAAGGGGCGTCTATAAGCCGGAAAATCGACTTATTAGACAGCCCCTGTCCATCACTTTTTATTGTGCTATTTTTTTAGGATGATCTGGCAATTCATTGACTGAAACAACTTGGTCTGTTTTCTTTTTCGGTTTTTTCCAATACTTTTCGTTGCCAGGCAGATCATCAAACCATGTTGCATCATCAGGGCAATCAAGCACCATAAATTGTCCATAATTGCCATCTCTAGATTGGTGATATTTCAAATACGCTTTTCCGTTTTCGATAGCTAAAATCTCGATTTTCCCAGAGGTATGGCTCATTGACAGGCGGACGCGCTTGCCTAGACCTGACGTTCTTGCTTTTGCTTGTTCAACGATATCGTAAACTTCTTTCAATGTTAATACAAAGTCACTGTTGCCAGCAACAGGTCGATTCACAAAGAAATAATAAGGTGTTACTCCCGCCCATGATAACTTATCTAATAATTCGCCTAAAACAACAGGATCGTCATTAATTCCTTTTAATACTGGAGTTTGGTTGACCACTATTGCTCCGGCATCATGGAGCGCTTCAAAAGCTTTTTTTGCTTCTTTCGTAATTTCTCTCGGATGGTTGACGTGAGCCATAATGTAGATTCGTTTTTCAGGAGATGAAAACTCTCTAATGAGTTGGAGTAAAGATTCATCTTCATAAATTCTCATAGGGTTAAAGACAGGCATTTTGGAGCCGATGCGGATAATTTTTACATGCTCGATTTCTCGTAAGCTTTCAATGATCATGCGCAATTTTTTCGTAGCAAGGATTAAAGGATCCCCTCCAGTTAGAAGAACATTGTTGATTTCAGGAGTTTTGCGAATATAGTCAATACCAGGCTGTACGTCTGCCATCGCTTCTTTTACATCACTTCTAAATAATCTTTTTCGAAAGCAATAGCGGCAATATGCTCCGCAAACCTCAGAAACTAGCAGCAATGCTGTTGTTTTGTACTTATGCTGGCAGCCAGGAACGACATAGTTTGTATCTTCATCTGATGCGTCCCACCTCCCATACTCTCGCATTTCTCCTTCATTTGGAATAACTAATTTTCTGATAGGGTCGTTCGGATCATTCCAGTCGATCAGGCTTAAATAATAATCATTGACCCGAAACACATATTTTTCTGTGATCGGCTTCAGCTTTTCCCGTTCCTCTTTTGGGATTTGTTCAATTTTGTCGATGTTTGTTATATATTTTGGCATCGCCACATGTATCACTCCCCCATCATTTGTTAACAGTTCTATGATAACATATAGTAACAAATTATTTAGCAATATGTCCAAAACGTTCATTATTTTTTTGCAAATTTCGATAATATTTTTCAAAAAAATTTGCCTTCCAGCAAGGAAAACTATTAAGCTAGTTTTCCAATGCGGACTTTTCTCTAATACAAGTCAAAATAGAAGGCAGATTCCACTACATTTGCTAAAACAAGGAATAAATATCTGACATATCTTGATAAGCTTTCACTAAATTTAGAATCCTTTTTTGCGAGTCTTTATCCCCGCTCAAACAATATATTGACTTAAGCCAAAAATGGAAAAAAAATCGTTTTCTATATTTTATATAAATAAGTAAAATAAGCGGCTTCCTGCTTTACATGAATTCTTTCGGGCAGCATGAAGCATTGCTTAAACTGATACAGCCTTCAACAGTTCTTTTACCGCATAGGCAAAGCCGTTCTCATCGTTCGTTTTCGTGACAAAATCGGCTTTTTCTTTCACTTCCTTTGGAGCATTTCCCATTGCAACCGATGTGGTCGCGATCTCGAATTGGGAAATGTCGTTGCCTCCGTCGCCAAACGCATAAATTTCTTCAAATGTCAGCTGCTTCATTTTTTGATAGCGTAAAATCGCTTTTCCTTTATGTGCTTCGCTGGAGGTAATTTCAATATTATTCGGAAATGATGAGGCAATGGATAGGTCGCTTCTTTCGCTTAAAGCTTCCTTCACTCGATCGATTTTTTCCGTTTCATCATGATTCACTAATCCAATCAGCTTATAGATTTTTACATTTTCCAGCTTGAAAATAGAGTCATAATCAAATTGGCGAAACATCTCTTCGATCTCTTTCCAGCTCAGCTTATGCAAAGGCGGTAAAGTGGATGGAAAGCCACCCTGATTGGTGTAAACGAGAATTCCGACATCCAGAGCATTTACTGCTGCAAAAATTTCTTTAAACGTTTTTTCATCTATTGTTGCTTCATACATCAGCTCTCTTTTATCGGAATATAATACAGCCCCATTAACACAAAAAATCGGCACTTGGAGCTCTTCAACCGCTTTAATCTTGATGACGTCCGGAAATGCACGTCCCGTATTTAAAATGACTTCATGTCCTTGCTTTTTCAATTCATGTAAAACTGATAAATTTTCATGTGAAATTTCATGCTGCGAATTTAATAGTGTGCCATCTAAATCAATTGAAAAACATTTCATATCCTCATCCCAATTCCTTTCTTTTTTTAAAATAATAAAGAAACTTCTTATTTTTCTCTTACCTATTTTATCAAAATCGTCCTGATCGCTGTAAAGATTTCCTGTTTACAAGAAAATCACTGCATTATCGGTCAAAGAGCTTGATTTGCCAGAAAGTCACTTTCCGCTCGGTTGATGGCAGCCCAAAAGATTGAAGAGGTTTAGAAAATTAAAAAGAAAGCTTCAGTACAAAATGGACAGTGACATCTATGCAAAAATAGCTGGATTCGAAGCATCGGCTGGGCATACAACAAATGACAAGAAGATGGCAAATAGATAGATACACGTACAATAGGCTATAGATGCAAATTGTCTGGCTTTTTTACCTTCAACTGGAAAAATTTTTTCATAGTGATTCACTCTTCAATGTTATAAGTTTTTATTAGGGAGTGAATATCAAATGATCTATCGAAGTGTCAAACAACTGGAAAAAGAATATAAACTAAAAGAAGCCCTTCGTTCTGTCAGAGATTTATGGTATCAACTAACGGAAGGGTATGTAACGATCCCTGAATCGACTGAAAAGCTTCAATCTTTCATTGAATATTTTGAAGGAGAATTGCCTGCAGGATGGATCCTCACAATGGATGAACAAGGAACGATACAAGCACGTACAAATTATTCTAATAGATTTAGTCAGATGCTAGTATGTAAAAGCTTTTCTGGAAAAGAGCGTGTAAAAATAATTTCTTAAAAGTTTTCCCTCAGTATCGCAGACTGAGGGGTTTTTTGTATAAAATGAAAAATTTCAAACATAATACTAACTGTTAAAAAATTACTTAGGAGGGATTGAAGGTATGAATCAATTAGGTGCTCATGAATTAATGGAAGTACATGAAGTTTTAACAAACACAATTGATGGAATTAACCAATTTCAACTTTATCAGCCCCATTGCAAAGATCCAGAGCTGCAAAACATTTTGCAAAATCAAATCATTTTTATGACAAATGAATACAATTCAATCGTTCAAATAGTAAGAAACAAGAGCAGTCAGCAAAATTTCAGCACTTACCGCCCATTGAAAAATGCAAGCCCTTCCTTTGGCACCTCAGGCGGAACACCGGAAGCTCCCAACAGCTCAATAAACGAGATGAACGACCATGATGTTGCGTCAGGAATGTTAGGATGTTTAAAAGCGTCAGCAGCATTAAGGATGCATGCTGCATTGGAATGCTCAGATCCGGAATTAAGAAATGTCGTGCTCCAAGGGGCGAAAAATTGCGCAGAGCAAGCTTATGAAGTTTGGCAATATATGAACCAAAAAGGTTATTATCAAGTGCCGGTCTTTCAGCAAAATACTGCTCAAGCGATCATCAATCATTATCAACCGGCTGGCAATCAAATGAACAATCAGCAGACATAAAACGATAAAGCAGCAGGGCTTACCCTGCTTCTGCTTTATTTTTTAGCTATTGCCAAGAAAAAAATTAGCTTTCGCTCACAATTTGCTTGTTTTCTTTTTCCTTTAGACTTTCGTCTTTTGCCGCTTGCGAATTTTTCATAAAAAACGATAAGATGAGAGCGATCGCAGAGAATATACCTGCCACTACAAAAGATATATTTACTCCATGTATCATTCCTTCAATACCTTTTTCAGGCAACGCTGTATTTGTCATGACTGTCACAAGCAAAGCTGTTCCAACTGCACCAGCTACTTGCCGCATTGTGTTGTTCATCGCAGTTCCGTGTGAAATTAAATATGTAGGCAGTTGATTTAAACCAGCGGTTGTCACCGGCATCATGACCATCGCAACACCGACCATCCTGAAAGCATTTACTGCCGCTAAATATGTAAACGTTGTATGTAAGGTGAGGTGTGACAGCATAAACGTCGTGATCGTTAAGGTAAAAAATCCAATAATCGCCAGCCATTTGGCACCGAATTTATCAAATAATCTGCCTGTTATCGGGTTGGCCACCCCTTGGACAAGTGCGCCTGGCAAGAGCACCAGTCCGGACTCAAATGCTGAAAATCCCAGCATATTTTGCATAAACATCGGCAAAATAACTGCTCCGCCAATCATAGACAGAAACACAATCATGCCTAAAACAGTTGTGATCGAAAATGTCTTGCTTTTAAATACTTTGAATTCCAAGATCGGCTCATCCAATTGCAGCTGTCTAATTATAAACCAAGTAAGAGTGATCAAACCGATGAAGAGCGATAAAATAACTTGACCGCTCCCCCAGCCGCTGCTTCCAGCTGCGCTGAATCCATACAATAAACCTCCGAAGCCTAACGTTGAAAGGATGATGGATAAAATATCGATTTTTGGGTAAGTTTGCCGCGTAACGTTTTTTAGGATGAAAAAAGCTAAGATAAGATCAATGACTACAATAGGTAAGAGCACATAAAACAAGCTTCTCCATGCAAAATGCTCTACAAGGTAACCGGATAAAGTCGGACCAATTGCCGGCGCAAATGCAATAACGAGTCCAAACATCCCCATTGCCGTTCCTCTTTTTTCAACGGGAAAAATTAAAAACAAGATTGTCTGCATCAGCGGCATGATAATTCCGGCACCAGCAGCCTGCGCCACTCTCCCTGCCATTAAAACAGAAAAATTGGGAGCAATTGCACAAATTGCAGTTCCAACAGCAAAAATTCCGATGGCTGTAAGAAACAGTCCTCTTGTCGTAAAACGACCAATCAAAAACGCGGTGATCGGTATCATAATCCCATTAACAAGCATAAAAATCGATTGCAGCCATTGAACTGTATTGGCATCAACTTTGAAATCCATCATTAAATGCGGCAAAGCAGTTCCAAGCAACGTTTGGTTTAAAATGGCAACAAAAGCACCGGACATTAACACAATCATGAGCGGCACTTTATTAAAGGTTTCCTGTGCCAGGTCTCGTTCTTCTCCCATATAAATCCTTCTTTCTAACAATTTTTCTATATTATTTAGCGATACAAATAGACTGCTTAATACATGTTATTGTAATATTTTTTCTTTGTAAATAGGAAGAATATACACTTGATGGGGATGAAACTTGAAGAGCGTTTTCCATAAATGAAGCAATTGTTGTCTTTATATTTATATTAGCGTACATTACCATAGTGAAGGAAGATGAAGAAAAAAGCAATTGTTTCGCTCACCTTTATTTTCTTTTTTGATAATTAAGAAGGAAACGTTTGAAAAAATTTTTACATCATAAGTGTTAAAGAAAAAATATCACTCCTTCCAATATAAAAAAAGAACAGCCGTTTTTTCTCTTTCGGTTTGAATTGTTTCAAATGCAAAACCCCTTTTCAGCTTTACTTTTTGAAAAGGGGTGACAACAATTTGAAAACAAAAGCATCTTATTTAAATATTTTCAATCGCTCTTCTATTGGTTTTTTTTCTTTATCACCGGGCTCAGCTGTCGGTTTTCCGAAAGGCATTTGAGCAATTAGTTTCCATTCATTTGGTATATTCCATTCTTGCTTCACTTCATCATCGATGAGCGGATTATAGTGCTGCAGCGAGGCGCCCAATCCTTCAATTTCCAACGAAGTCCAAATCACAAATTGCAGCATTCCAGAAGACTGTTGTGACCAAATCGGGAAATTGTCCGCATATAATGGGAATTGTTCCTGCAACCCTTGAACAACGCGGTCATCCTCAAAGAACAATACAGTACCGTATCCATTTCGGAATGAATTTATTTTTTCATCTGTTGAAGCAAATTGATCCGCTGGAACAATTTTTCGCAACGTTTCTTTCGTTATATCCCACAATTTGTTATGATGCTCGCCAAGCAAAAGAACGACTCGGGCGCTTTGGGAATTAAAAGCGGATGGTGTATATAGAACTGCGTGGCTGATCACTTCTTGAATACGCTCATCAGAAACAGTTGATTCTTTACTGATTCCGTAATAAGTGCGTCGATGTTTGACTGCTGAATAAAAGTCATTTGACACGTTCATCTCTCCTTTCTGAATTTCAATCTTTTTATATCATTCCTTTTAAACGCTTTGCCTATTACACTTCTTAGTAACGTTTTGAATAAAATTTTTTCTTGTAAGAGCCGTATTTTGAGGGATATAATTTACATGAAATCAATAATATTAGAAAAGGCGGTAAAAACTTGAAACAGCGGAACTTATTTTTCTACATTTTGATTTTTGCCATGATGTTTCTGTTCGGATGTACATCAAAAGAATATAAATCCAACATGGAATCTGGTATTGAAGCGCTAAAAAAAGAACAATACAGCGACGCCATCTCGTTTTTTAACAAAGCTCTTCATGAAAAAAACACTGAAGAAGTTCAATTGGCGCTAGATTTGTCAAAACAAATTAAAGACAGCGTTGCTGCCCTTGAAAAAGGAGAATTTGAAACCGCCATATCATTGGCAGAAAAAATCAAAAATTCAAATGAAACCTCCAAGGTTCTTGATATTCTCAAACCGAAAGCTGAAAAAATAATCGAAGAGGCGGAAAAAACGAGCGCCGCTTTAAAAGAAATGGAATCTGAACTTGAGTCAGGGAAAGCATTGTTGGAAGAAAACAAGTTTGACGAAGCATTCGCCATATTTAAGAAAATTGCTGAAACAACATCAAATAATGAGAAGATCGTCAGCGTTACCAAAAATGCAGAACAATTCATGAATCAAGCAGCTGCGGCGAAAAATCAATACTTGCAGGAGCAGGAGAAAAAACTTCAAGAAGAGCGGCAAAAAGCTGAAGCAGAAGCAAAAAAGAGAAAGGAAGAGCAAAAAAAGGCTGAGGAATCAAAGAAAAGCCGTCCTATAAGCCATACTGAAGCTGAACAGCTAGTTCGGGAGTATTTAAAAATTGAAAATACTTCTAACGTTTACGTTGAATATGATCATGATAATGAAAAAGGCGAATATATTATTCACGTTTATGAAATCGTGATCAGTGATCCGGAGACAAAAGAGGGACATACATCTACATGGGGCTGGTATGCAGTCGACCCGGTCAAAAAAGTTGTGCGTGATGCGTTTGAATAACAAATTTTAAGGATTTTCCGGTGGATACATTCGGAAAATCCTTTTTCTTTAGCTATTTAATCAGAATGATATTAATTCAACTGATAAGGCTTACAAAATTGCCTTGCTCATTAAACAGCTACTAAGTATTGTTCAAGGATCGAACGCATTTCAGGAGTTAAAGGCTCAGAACGCTGCAACTTAAAATTGTAATGAACGATAACTCCTTCCCCTTTTGCGATCAATTTCCCCGTTTCTGCATTTTTTATTTCATGCTCCATCGAAAAGCTTTTCGTTCCAATCCGCGTAATTTTTGAAGTTACCGTTAATGTATCATGGGCATACGCTTGGGCAAGGTAATCGCATTTTGTGGATGCTAAAATAAATTTCCAGTCTTGGTTCCCTACTTGTTTTGACATGTGTTGTAAAAATTTAGTCCGAGCTTCCTCCATATACAAATAATAGCTTGTATTGTTAACATGGCCTGACGCATCCGTTTCGCAATACCTTACATAAATTTCTGTATCTGGAATGGTTTTCATGCTAAATCGTCCTTTCTTTTATGTCTTATTTTTCTGTTTTTATCAATCGATCGATATTTATGTATGAATGGAATTGAATCCTACATGTGTATAGGAATTGTCCATCGGATCATCGATGTGTTTCAAGAAAAAGCAAATTGCTGTACAACGTTTGAAGAACAGGCGTTTCAACACCAATCTGCCGCCCCTTTTTCACGATAAAACCGCACAATGATTCGATTTCCATCCTTTTTCCTTTCAATCGATCTTGCAGCATGGACGGCTTATGCTTCAGAGCTGCTCCTGAATTGGCAAAAGTGCGATGAAACATTTCTTCATCTAATGGAATCCCGATTTTATTGGCTACTCGCATCACTTCTCGGCAAGCATTTTCAGCTGTTTTCCTCAATTCTTTATGCTCCATAATTTCACCGACAGTCGCTTTGGATAAAGCAGCAAGCGGATTGAAGGTTGCATTCCACAACAGCTTTTTCCACTTATCCAGCATGATATCATCTGTTGTTTTTACAAAAATTTCAGCTTGACGAAAAAGATCTGCCACTTTATCGCGGAACGAAATGAGTGATTCATCCAGAGCACCGATTACTAGTTTTGCTCTTCCGCTATGCTTTATGACCCCAGGCTCTTCCACATGTGACGACAGATAGGTTGCAGCTGACAAGAGCCTTTTTCCACCTAAAATTTGAGCGAGCTTTTCTTCATTGTCGACTCCATTTTGCAGCGTCAAAACAACTGCGCGATCATTCCGCAAAGAGGCAATCTGTTCTGCTGTACTTTCCGTGTCGGTTGATTTCACACAAAACAGTATCAGCTCACAATCAGCAAAATCCTCTATTTTATCTGTAAAAACACCGTCTATTGTGAGGAGTTGATCATTCGTTTTAACCACTAAACCTGATTTTTTCATTGCCTCTAAATGCTTGCCCCTTGCAAGGAAAACAACATCATGTCCGGCATTCTTTAATAAAGCTCCAAAATAGCCGCCGACCGCGCCAGCTCCAGCAACAGCGATTTTCATAACATTCCCCCTTCAATTGAATCAAAAAGCTTATGAATGACAGAATAAACAGAAAATAATGAAATGCAAGTTTTGCACCTCAATTATTAACCTAATCTTTTCATTAATCAAGTGAAAGCATTCGGGACTGAAAAGTCTTGAGTGTTTAAAACCAATAGTAAAAACGAGCCTCCCAGACAGATGATAATCTTGAAATCAATATCAGACTCTAGACTATTATGATTTATTCTATGTTCCATGAAGATTCACAAAGCGCGCAGATCACAAACACTCATAACAAAATGACGGCAATGCTATAAAAAAAGAAGCAGAAGTTGAAAAAAGCCTTTTCAAAATGAACGAACTCCGTGAAATAGCTTCTCTTCCCCGCCGAATCGTTGACTTAGCTTTCGAATAAAAAACGCTGAATTTATTTTCAAGTCTTGTAAACATACAGCAGCTGGCACGTTTTTGCTTTCTTAAATTTTACAGTTTATATGAAAAACGAACAGATAGGTTAATCTTTTTCCGCTCCATAATGGTGTTTCTCGCAATCCAATAATGAAGCTTTCTTTTTTCTAATAAATTTAAGCATCCATCCAACACACATAACCCCGTTCTAAGTTTAGGACGGGGTTACAATAAAATGGTTTACTTTTTAAGAACAATGCTTCACTTACATCAAGTTTTTTAACGGTTAATCATTGGATAAAATGACTTTCATCGCTTTTTCTTTAGCCGCATTGCGAAATACTTCGTATGCCTGCAAAATCTGGTCCAGCGAAAAACGATGAGTGACTAACTGTTCCGGTTTAATTTTTCCTGACTGCACCGTCTTAAGCAGCATCGGTGTCGTACTTGTGCTTACAAGTCCAGTTGTGATTTTGACGTTGCGAATCCACAATTGTTCTAAGTGCAATTCGACAGGCTTACCATGAACACCAACGTTGGCCAACCGCCCGCCCGGCTTTAGGATTTGCTGGCAGATGTCGAAGGTCACCGGGAATCCGACCGCTTCAATCGCTACGTCAACACCTTTTCCGTCCGTTAGTTCAAGCACTTGCTCAACCGCATTTGTCTTTGAGCTGTTCACTGTCTTAGTGGCACCGAACTTTTTGGACAGCTCCAGACGATTATCGTCAAGGTCGATCATAATGATTTCCGCTGGTGAATAAAGCTGTGCTGTCAACAGTGCTGCCATCCCGACCGGTCCGGCCCCGACAATTGCTATTACATCCCCTGGTTGAACTTCGCCGTTGATTACCCCGATTTCGAGACTTGTCGGAAAAATGTCACTCAACATAACAAGCGCTTCTTCATCGACTCCCTCAGGGATATGATACATGCTTGTATCCGCATATGGAATCCGAACGTACTCTGCTTGGGTACCGTCGATCAAATGCCCTAAAATCCAACCTCCTTTTTCACAGTGTGCGTACATCGCTTTTTTACAATAATCGCAGCTTCCACAGGAAGTCACACAAGAAATCAGCACTCTGTCTCCAGGTTTGAAATTGTTGACACTTGAGCCGACTTCTTCTACTATACCAACACCTTCGTGTCCCAATGTCCGTCCGTCAGTTACAGCCGGTACATCTCCACCCAAAATATGTAAATCTGTTCCACAGATTGTCGTTTTGGTGATTCTTACGATGGCATCTGTTGGTTCCTGAATCGTAGGCTTGTCCTTCTCTCCCCACTCGATCTTGCCTGGTCCACGGAATATAAGTGCTTTCATCATCATACCTCCTAAATATATTTGTTCGTAAGCTGCCTTCGGTTTCAAATGAAGGCCATGGCGGGTCTAACTAGATTAGATGTTACTAGCGGTTTGTTATCCCAAAGGTATTTTTCCCCTTGCGATCAAGAAATTATTCTGCTCAATAGGTATGTATGATAATATATCCTCTCAAGTTAACATAAAGTATCTTGCCGGAAGTTCCCTATCACAGATTGCGTGGGCTACAGGGTCAGGAAAAAGCGTTAGTGAGCGGCGGAAACCATATATACCTTTTTTTATAAAAATCGCCAAGCTTCCACAAATCCACCCCTTTTTACCTATATTGTAACAGATTTTAAAATATTTCGTCTTTTATTTTTGTTAATTTTCAAAATTGCCAGCTTTCCCCTTGTCTCTGCTGATTTTAAGAAACGAACATGTTCCTAAATTGAGTGTGATTGATTTCTTGAGGTAATACGAAAGAACTAAATTTGAACATGCATCCTCTGTATGTGAACAGTCAATCATCCCATAGTACAACCTTTACAAGAATTCATTGCCTTAAGAGATATAAAACTGAAACATATTATGCTTTTTCATTCAACTAATGCAAACCTCCCTCCTTTCCGTTATACTTAAAACGTTGTTGATTGAAAGAAAGGAGCATTATATGAAATCTCTCGTTTTAGCTGAAAAGCCGAGCGTTGCACGTGAGATAGCCCGTGTGCTTGGCTGCAAAAAAGAGCATAAATTTCACTTTGAAGGAAGCAAGTATATCGTAACGTGGGCGCTCGGTCATTTAATTGAATTGAAGATGCCGGAACATTACGATCCAAAATATAAAACATGGCGGCTGGAAGATTTGCCAATAATCCCGGAAAAAATGGGGTTAAAAGTAATTAGACAAACGAGCCGACATTATAAAGGCATAGAACTGTTGGCGAAACGAACGGACATTAAAGATTGCATTATCGCAACAGATGCCGGACGTGAAGGCGAACTCGTTGCAAGATGGATTTTAAAAAAGCTGAACTGGAAAAAGCCGATTTTGCGCCTATGGATTTCATCTCAGACCGATAAAGCCATTCGTGACGGCTTCAAGCATCTAAAACCTGGGAAACAATTTGAAGCATTATATCAGTCTGCTGTTTGCCGGGCTGAGGCAGATTGGCTCATCGGCTTAAATGTGACAAGAGCTTTGACGACGAAATATAATGACCCGCTTTCGGCAGGGCGCGTGCAGACCCCAACCCTTGCCATGATCATGAAAAGGGAAACAGAAATTCAAAAATTTGTACCGAAGCCGTATTGGACGATTCATGCAAAAATCGGTTCCATTCATACCATCTGGGAGCGAAACGGCGAAAAAAGAATTTTTTCCAAAGAAACGGCTGAACATCTATTGGCAAACTTGAATGGTAAAAAAGGTACAGTCATCAAAGTGGAGCGCAAGCAAAAGAAAGAACATCAACCGCTGCCATACGACCTAACCGAGCTGCAGCGGGATGCCAACAAGCGTTTCGGATTTTCCGCAAAGAAAACGTTAACGATACTGCAAAAGCTTTATGAGCATTATAAGCTTGTCACATACCCGCGGACAGACTCCCGTTATTTAACTGCGGATATGGAATCGACAATGTTTGACAGGCTTCAGGCAATGGCTTCCGGCTATAAAGACGAAATCCGTCCTCTCCTTTCCAACAAAGGAAAAATTTTATCAAAACGGGTGTTCAATAATGAAAAAGTGACCGATCATCATGCCATTATCCCGACGGAGGAACCGCTAAATATGAGCGAGCTTTCCACTGATGAAAGGAAGCTGTATGATTTGATTGCCCGACGGTTTTTGGCGCTGTTTTATCCTGCTTACGAATATGAAACCGTCCATGCGGTTTTTGATGTGAACGGAGAAACACTCACTGCAAAAGAGACAATTGTATTGAATAATGGATTTAAAGCCGTTTTAGGGAAGCAGCAGGATGAGCCGGAAAACAGAAACATCCCTACTTTGGTTAAAGGACAATCTTTTGCTGTTCATCAAGTAGAAATAGAAGAAAAATTGGAAGAACCTCCTCTTCGCTATTCAGAGGCGGACATTCTTACGCAGATGGAAAAGTTCGGACTCGGCACTCCTGCAACTAGGGCGGATATTATTGAAAGACTTATCGAAACAGAAGCGGTTGAGCGAAAAAACGGAAGGTTCTACCCAACGAAAAAAGGTAAACAACTGATTGAACTTGTCAATGATGAACTAAAATCACCTGAACTGACAGCGCGCTGGGAAAAAGAGCTTGAAGCGATCGCACGGGGAAAAGGAAATCCTGAATTTTTCCTAAACAACATTCGCAAGCAAACGAAACGGCTCGTTAATGAAATAAAAAATAGCGATAGAAGCTACAAAGCACACAATTTAACCGGCTCCATGTGCCCGGAATGCGGCTCCTTTTTAAAAATACGTTCTACAAAAGAAGGACGTTTATTAGCATGTTCGAACATGGAATGCCGCTATAGCAAACGAAAAGATCCGAAGCTGTCCAACCGGCGCTGTCCACAATGCAAAAAACCAATGGAAATCCATAACGGCAAAGCCGGTGTTTACTTCCAATGCCGCCGCTGCAATGTGGTTGAAAAAGCGGAAGAAAAGAAAACGGCAGTCAATAACCGCAAAGATCGGGCTTTAATTCAAAAATACAGCCCGAAAAGCGATTCTTTTGGCACAAGTTTAGGTGATTTGTTAAAACAGGTGTTGGAAGAACAGCAATAAATAAAAAAGCTTCCGGATGCTGCGTTTACGACAAAAAGTTAGCTTGTTTCTATTTAAAAACAGTGTCACGACGAAGCTGGAATGGTATGCAGTTTGTTTCAAATTTTTAAAAGGGATTTGTCAAATAAGTCATTTTTTCGGCTTATAGACAAACCCCTTTAATATTTAGAAACGTTCATATCGATGTTTATGATTATAATGGACTCCACTTTCTGGACAGCTCCTTACCATTCATTAACTACACGCGAATTAAAACGTTATGTACTATTTGTTCCCCCTGCATTTCTAAAAAGCTCAAAACAGTCAACCACATACATTCGAAAATGGTCTCCCCTCTTTCGACCTCTCCAAAATATTTACACATGCTGCAGGGTCTTTATCGAACAGTAATCCTCAAGTCGAGATGTTTATAAATTTCTAAAAAAAGCGGCACCTAAATAAGGCGCCACTTTGAAAGGATTAGTTTTTTTGTACGTTTGCCGCTTGAGGTCCGCGTTGGCCTTCGACAATTTCAAATTTAACAGTTTGCCCTTCTTCTAACGTTTTAAAACCATCGCCTTGAATCGCCGAAAAATGAACAAACACATCATCTCCACCATCGACTTCAATAAATCCAAACCCTTTTTCACTGTTAAACCATTTTACCTTACCTGTGTTCATGCTTTTTCCTCCAAAAAAAAGATTTTACCATTCATTGTTTGTTTTTCATAAGAAAAAAAAGCCGCACACTCATGAGAAATGCAGACCATATAAGATCGCCTGCATTTCAATATGAGGTACGACTTATAATGGATCCATGATAAAACGAACTAAATGGCTAATTCATTATAACCAATCAAACATAAAGAGTCAAGAAAATGTAAGAATGTTCTTGACTCTTTAAGGGTGATACTTTATGTTATACGCTGCTTTCCCCTAAAAACAAATCTCATTCACTGCCGCGGTAAAGAAAGAACAGAGCTGTCAGCATTAGCCCGATCCCAATCAGGCGGTTTATGTCTATTCGATTTTTCGGCATTCCAAATAATCCAAAATGATCAATGATGACGCTGATGGCCATTTGACCGATGATTCCTGCAAGGAGCGTTACGGCCACCCCAACCTTCGGAACAGAAATAATGGTAAACGTGACGAACATCGCGCCTAAAAATCCCCCAAGCAAATTCCATTTTGGAACTTGAAACAAATCGGTAATGTGGCCCTTTCCAAAAAATAAAACAAGGAACGCTAAAACCATTGTTCCAACAAAAAAAGAGACAAATGCTCCTTCAACAGCACCGATTTTTTTGCCTAGACTTCCGTTAATCGGCGACTGTATTCCTATCATCATCCCACCCAGTATCGCTAAAAAAATGTAAATCCATTTCATCCTGAACCCTCCCCAGAAATATAATTTCTCTTCTACCCGCTTGAACTCCTTTACGTAAAAACGTTCTTAAGTAAAAAAGTTGATTTTCTAAAATTTTCATTTTGTAAAAAAAGAAGAGACTTAAAAAAACGGCGCTTTTGTAAAAGCTCTTAAAATGATGAAAGACAACAGAATTTATCAATAAATTTTTGTTGTCTGAAAGTGCAAACCTGCCGTTCAGATGAGAATCAAACCCGTTAAATAATTTTCTAGCACCCCCACAGAAAATGATGCTGTAAAGGAGGAGATGAAGACCGATCTATTTGTTTGATGAAGAGCACAACGTTTACAAGTATATTCGGCCTGATGATTAGTTCAATTATCCATTAACGACAATTTACTACACTTGTTATATGTAAAGACCTTAAAAAAATTATATTCAGCAAACTATTTTCTCTCATGTCATTTTCTAGATCAACCATTTTCAACATATATATAAACAAAAAAAGGAGGCACTTATGATCATTCATATTATACAAAGAGGAGAGACTTTATGGAACATAGCTGAACGCTACGGTATCAGTCTTTCTGAAATTATTGCTGCAAACAGTCTGCCCGATCCTAATCGATTACTGATTGGCCAATCACTTGTGATTCCCATTGCTTTTCGTCAACATATCGTCCGAGCAGGGGAAACATTATGGCAAATTGCCCAAAAATATGGAGTTGCCGTCGGGTCTATTGTTCAGGCTAACCATATTAGTGATCCTTCAAAAATTAATCCGGGAATAATTTTAAACATTCCGCCTCGCATCCATACTGTGAAGCCTGGAGAGAATTTATCGCAAATTTCTCAAATTTACCGTATATCCGTACAGGAAATTGCCAAAGCCAATCGAATTCAAAATCCCGACCTTCTTTATCCGGGGACAAGATTAACGATTCCTTTTGTAAAACCAGTCATTGACGTAAATGCATATACGATCCATGCAGGTGAAGAAGGAGGCAAAGAAGTTCGAGAAGCTGGCAGCTTTTTAACATACGTTTCTCCATTTGCCTACATCATCCGGGAAGACGGCGGACTCGATGCAATAAACGACACAGCGATTCTTCAAGCTGCTTTAACAGAACAAGTGATACCAATGATGAGCATAACAAATTTTACGTTCAGGGACCCCGGGTCACGGCTGGCTCATGCCATCCTTTCAAATACGGAACTGCAAGATCGTTTATTGACCACCATTATAAACACTATGAAAGAAAAAGGTTATCGTGGATTAAATATTGATTTTGAAAATGTATATCCTGACGATCGTGAGTTATATAATCAATTTTTACAGCGCGCCGTTGACCGATTGCATAAAGAAGGATATTTTGTTTCGACCGCGCTCGCCCCTAAAACGAGCGCAGAACAAAAAGGAATATTATATGAGGCACACGACTATGCCGCACACGGCAGAATTGCAGATTTCGTTATTTTAATGACATACGAATGGGGTTATAGGCTTGGACCTCCTCAGGCAATCTCTCCGCTTAATCAAATCAAACAAGTGCTAGATTATGCTGTAACCGTCATTCCAAGAAATAAAATCTTTATGGGCTTCCAAGTATATGCTCGTGACTGGCTCCTTCCCCATGTTCAAGGTCAGGAAGCAGAAACATTCGATATGCAAGAAGCGATTCGTCGAGCAGTTCAACATGGTGCTGTGATACAGTATGATCGAACATCTCAATCTCCGTTTTATCGGTATGTGGATGAACAAGGCCGTACGCATGAGGTCTGGTTTGAAGACGCGCGGAGCACCCGGGCAAAATTTGATGCGGTAAAGGATTACGGTTTACGGGGAATTAGTTATTGGGTACTTGGCTATCCGTTCCCACAAAATTGGGTATTACTTGAAGACAATTTTCAAGTGCGGAAATTCCGTTCAATTCATTGATAGCAGAAGTCTCTCATAGCACAAATGAAAATAAGGGAACCTACGCACAAAGCGTATGTTCCCTTCTCGCTTATTCCTCTTTCATAAATGGCCACCAGTTCGCTTTACCAAACATTTTGACCATCACCGGTACAAATAGCGGCAGTACAACAAGAGCATATAAAAATAATCCTGTTAAAACAATTGTGGCAATTTCGAGCAGCGACAGCACACCGGACGGAAGCATCGCCGCAAATGTTCCGCCTAAAATGACCGCGGCGGAAATAATGACCGTTCCCATATGACGCATAGCTGAAAGCATCGCTTCTGTGACAGGCAAATCTCTGTATTCGTTGAAGCGGTTCATAAGGAAGATGCTGTAATCTATGCCAAGCGCAATTAAAATGACAAATGAGAAAAATGGAACTGCCCAGTTCAAACCGTCGTATCCAAGAAGGCGAACGAAAATGACTTCTGACACCGCCATTGATGTGTAATACGTTAGAATAAGCGATAAAATTAAATAAATGGGCATGACAAACGAGCGCAGCAATGCAATTAATATAAGAGCAATCCCTATCAGCATCAATACAACTGTGCGGGAGTAGTCGTTTGCTGAAATCTCGTTCAAGTCGGAGTAAATGCTAGTAACCCCGTCATAGGCAATTTTCGCATTTTCAAGCTTCGTGTCTTTTACGGTAAACTCCACCGCTTGTTTGACCTCAGTAAGCTGATCCATCGCTGAAGTTGAATATGGATTTTTCTCGAAAACAACATCAATGGTTGTCACTTTGCCGTCATTCGATAAGTAAGCTTCTTTCGCATCCGCAAATTCTTTGCTTTCAAGCACTTCCTTCGGCATGTACCAGCCTGCCATTTCCTGATTTGAAGAAGAAAGACCAGATAAGTAATTTTCGGCAGAACCGAGACCATCGGCTACTTGATTTAGACCATCCACGCTTTTGTCAAGGCCTGAAATCAGCTGATTCATTTGTCCATCCAGCTGAGAAAAACCTTGCAGCAATTCCTCCTGTCCATTGTTGACTTGGCTTAAGCCGTTAGACAGCTCCGGCAATTTTGAAATGATGGTTTGCTGTCCAACCGCTGCTTTATTCAACCCTTTTTGCAGCTGATCAAGCCCGTTGATGAGCTCTCCCATTCCATTAACGAGCGCTTTTTGACCTGAAAGTAATTCAGAATATGAACGGTTCGCCTGCTCTATTCCATTTGTCACTCGCTGAAGCGCTCCGTTAATTTGCTGAAATCCGCTTCTCATTTGTTTTGCTTGTTCACTAAGCTGGGAAGCTGCCATTTTTACCTGTTGATACTCAGCATCCTGCTGAAGCTGCTGATGTCGTTGTTCGATGCGATTTAAAGATTCACTCATGCCGGATAAATGTGTTGACAATTGACCGAGATGTGATTCCATCTGTTGATATTGTTTCAGCAATGAATATAGACTGCTTCCGGCTGTTTCGTATCCTTTCAAAAGCTGTTCTGCGCCGGATTGCAGCTTTTTCGCATTGTTTTGAACGGTCTCAAGCCCTTTCTTTATGTCACCGGCCCCCATTGATCCGCTCTCGATCCCCTGTTTAACTTGCGAAAGCCCTTTTTCAAGTTCACCGACGCCTGCTTTTAATTCATTTGTTCCGGAAACGAGCGCTTCAATACCGTCTGTAGCTTGTTTTAATTTCGGAGATGATGCAGAAAGCTCTTTGCTCGCTTCATTCAAACCGGAGCTGATTTGTTCAAGCCCTTCATTTCCCTGACCAATTCCGTCTTTCAGCGTTTTCGCCTGTTCTGTCACAAATAATTGGTCGATCTGTTCGCCTGTCGGTCTCGTTACTGAGCGGACCGTCTCGACACCTTCAACTTTTTCGATGCTTCTGCTTATTTTTTCAATTAAAGCAAAATATTCCGTCCTATTCATGTTGTCATCATTTTTGATCACAATTTTTGTCGGCATCGCTTCGCCTGGGTTGAAGCTTTTCGAAATAATATTAAAAGCCTTGACAGAGTCGTAATCATCCCCGATTTCTTGAAGGGAATTAAACGACAGCTTGCCGTCATAGGAAAGCAGCACTGGGAGGGTAATAATTCCTACGATGATTAAAGAAACAAGCGGTCTGGTGAACGAAAAACGTCCTGCAAAGTCCCATAGCTTGCTCTGTTTATGTTCCAGATTTCCTTTAACTGGCCAAAACAACACCGGGCCAAGCACAGCCATGAAAAACGGAACAAGCGTCATAAGTGCTACCAGCAGGATGGCGACTCCGACAGCGACTGCCGTAGCCGATTGATAAAGCTTAAATGATGACAATCCGATCGCCGCAAAGCCGATCATAACGGCTAAACCGCTGAAAAACACAGTTTTTCCAGCCGTGCGATAGGTTGTTATAATCGCTTCAGTTCGGCTTTCTTGTTTGCCAAGCTCCTCTTTAAAGCGGCTTAGCAGTAAAATGCAATAGTCTGTACCGATCCCGAACAAAATGGCAACCAAAAATGTTTGCGTAAAAGTGGACAATGGAAAATTCACCATTTCAACTAAAAAGGCGACAATTGACTGTGATGCCAAATATGTAATGCCGACTGTCAAGAGCGGCACAAATGGCGCTATAAGCGAGCGGAAAACGATCAGCAAGACGATCAAAATAAACACGACTGTTATGCCTTCTGTTTTTTTCACTCCTTCCTGCGAGCTGACAATAACGTCTTCATCGATGATCCAGCTGCCGGTATAATAATGCTCCAATGAAATATTATCGATCACTTTATAAAGAGCGGATGTCATTTCTTTTGCCGTTCTTCCGTCTCTTTCCATTTGTATTGACGTCAAGATGGTGGTTTTATCTTTTGAAACAAGCTGATCCTTTAACTCCTCTTGATGAAAAGGCGAAACAATTTCTGTAATCCGTAAATTCTTGCTGTTTTGTTCAAGCTGTTTTACAGCTTGTTCCGCTTCTTTCCAATCTTCCTTTGTCAGCCCGTCCTCATTATGCAGCACAAGGGCGACTGATATTAGATCTCCTGAATGCTCTTTGCTCTGAATTTCTTTTAAAATGTCATTCGCAATCGAAGAGGAATAACCTTCCGGAACCGTAATTTGCCCTTTTT
Source organism: Aeribacillus composti (assembly GCF_007827555.1). GTDB lineage: Bacteria > Bacillota > Bacilli > Bacillales > Aeribacillaceae > Aeribacillus > Aeribacillus composti. The sequence goes on along the minus strand of NZ_VISS01000019.1, from coordinate 8,981 downwards.
CGCGCACAAGCTCCTCCATGTTTGGCGATGTAAAGAGCAAACCAATAACAGCAACAAGCCATAAAATGAGTACAAACCATTTTCCTTTCAGGATTGCCCTCATGACTCAACCTCCAGTTCAAGCAATACGTTTGCCAATTTTTCATAGGTTTGAATAAACGATTCGATCTCGTCCTCCGAAAATTTTGTTATGAACGATCCTACAACTTTATGAACTCTCTCTTCTGTGCTTGCAAACAAATTGCTCCCTTTTTCAGTCAAAGCCAAATAAATGACCCTCCTGTCTTTTTCATCGCGAATTCGCCGAACAAATCCTTTCTCAACAAGCCGATTAATCATCGCTGTGATCGCGCTTTTGTTCACTCGAAAAACATTAGCTAGTTCTGTTGAAGTGCACCTTTCCTTTTGATGGATATAGCGCAAAAGATAGTGTTGTTCGTTTGTGATATCTGGATCAATTTCACATTTCACAAGTTCTTCTGCTCTTTTCGTTACAGTGAACGAAACCTTAATATACCGTTCGATCAATTCATCTATTTTTTTTCGATCCATTGTCTGCCCCCTATTTTAAATAGTTCAACTATTTAACTATTAAACTATTTAACTATCAACCTGTCAATCAATTTGTATGAAAATTGGCAAACTTCCTCTTCTTCAAGCGCGTGAAAGGTGCATTCCAATAATTTGAAGGCTTCTCTAACGTGCTGAACGCTAGTTTCCATTCTCTAAAATATGTTCTTAGCATAGAAAAAATGTTGTGTGAGCCAAGCTTTCATACTGTAAAAGATCCGCGTCACATAAGAGCAGATTCGCCGAGTTAGCAGGCAGGACTGTCCGTTGCACTCTCAATGCTTTCGTTATAGAACTGAGAAGCTCCTGTTTCAAGTGTCAGTTAAACGGCGAGCAATTCATGGAAAAAGGGATCAACCTGCAAAGATGATCCCATCCATCGGTTCACAAAATCATCCAAACCGAAACAGCTAGCGAAACAACAATTGGAATAACCTGAATACATACCATCCCTTTAAAGGTGATTCGTTCTTCAGGAATCGGAAATGAAGCCTTTTCACACAGCCAATTAGCAAGCTTCTCCATTTTTGACTTTTTCATTGGAAAATCCGGTACTTCCACTGTATATTTTTTTAATAATTTATCAATTTCACGATCCTTTTCCATCAGATTCGATCCCCCATTCTTTCCTCATTTTTTGAACCGCTTGATGCAGCCTTGATTTCACCGTGCCCAAAGGTATGTTTAAGATGCGCGCAATATCCTTTTGTGACAGATCATGATAATAAAACAATACGATAACGGCCCGCTGTTCGTTTGAAAGCGATTGAAGCATCCGCTCGACCTCCATTTTTTCATCGGAACGGGATATGTTGACAGGCTCTTTATATAAAAACGGAAGAAGACGGTGCCACCTTGCTCTCATATTTATTTTGCTGATCATCGTATGATAAGCAATTTGAAAAAGATATGTCTTCAGCCTCCCTTTTTCAGGGGAAAAGTAATGCTTTTTTTGCTGCAGCTTCAAAAATGCATCTTGAACGACATCCATGCTAAGCTGGTCGTCCCGTGTACAACGGTAAATAAAGCGGAAAAGCGGTGCTCGATATCGTTCATAAAGCTCGTTCAAAGCTTCCGTATCACCGTTTTGAAATTTTTCCATGAGCTTTTCATCTGTTAAATTCATCTGACCACCGCTCTTTAATTCCTTTGAACACATACAGGATTCTTCCGATGAACCAAAGAAACGTCATTAAAGTAAACATAAACGATTGATGAAGGAAAAATTGAATGACAGGACTGTTAATGTTATCTCCCCTTATTAGAAAGATAAAGAGTCCTGTGAGGCAGCAAAATGAATAAATTGCGGATATAACCGTAATCGTATCCCAACGGGTCCAATAGAAATAAAGATCGGTTTTTTTAAAATCAATGTTTCCCCATCGATCCCGAACGACCTTTTTATTTAAAGAAGCGATCGAAACACCGAAAATCGTTCCGATGATTCCGCCTACAATTGAACTGATTACCCAGCCGGTTACAGGCATAATTGTCATCTCCTTTCCCATCATTCATTTGTTTATACAAATCGTGAAAGGAAAAAGTTCATTTTTCTCCGTAATTTTTTAATAAAAAGGCTTCAGGTTGATTTCATCTGTAATATTAACAAAATCGCTGTTAGTTCTAATGTTTCGCTGGCCGTTTTACATGAAACGCTCCGATTCCATTCCGTTGATCAACATTTTACATCTTCTTGCAGATAAATCTCACGCTTTTTTCGCAAACGTCATAGGTCCGAAACAGATTCAATCATTTTAATGTTTTATGAAAAATGAAGTTTTCCTGTTTCTTTCTGTCAAGTCGAAAAAGTTGAAGTTGTTTCTTTTCATTCGATACAATGGATGTGCGATTGATTGATAAAAGAAGGTGAAAACATGAAAATTGAAATATGGTCTGATTATGTTTGCCCATTTTGCTATATCGGAAAGCGGCGTATGGAAAAAGCGCTCGAGCTGTTTCAGCACAAGGAGCAAGCGGAAATCGTGTTCCGCAGCTTTGAGCTTGATCCAACCGCCAAAAAGGAATACGATCTTTCCATCCATGAAATCATTGCTCAAAAATACGGCATTTCCGTTGAGGAAGCGAAGCGGGCAAATAACGATGTTGCCAAACAGGCAGAGTCCGTCGGATTGACATTTCGCTTCGAGGAAATGAAGCCAACAAATACGTTCGATGCCCATCGATTAGCGAAATATGCAGATAAAAAAGGGAAAGGAAGAGAAATGCACGAACGGCTCTTTTATGCTTATTTCACTGAATCGAAATTAATCAGTGACCATCAAGTTTTAGTTGAACTCGCAGAAGAAATCGGCTTGGATGGCGACGAAGTCAAGCAAGTGCTTTCAAGCAGTCAATTGGAAGAGGAAGTTAGAAAGGATGAACAGGAAGCCTCACGTCTCGGTGTCAGAGGTGTGCCGTTTTTCGTCATCAACCGCAAATATGCCATTTCTGGGGCGCAGCCAACAGAAGTATTTTTGAAAAGCTTTCAAAAAATATGGGATGAAGAAAACTCTTCTTCGCCGCTCAAACCACTGGCAGCTGATGGCGGAGGACTATGCAACGATCAGAGCTGTGAAATGTAATTCGTTTTGACCGCAAATGGGCAGGAGGAACAACGGTCATCAATAACGACGTGTCCTCCTTTTGCATTTCTTTCAGTTCATGACATCTGTCAATTGCTCACATTGCAAAGTTTGATTTAATTTATTTACTTAAATTCGTCTGTTACCACGTGTAAAAGAACCGAATCGTCAGGTTATCAATGTATACATCCTTTGTTACATTGACTAACCTTCCCAAGTTTTTTTAGAGGAACAATTCTTACTTTACTCCTCAAACTATGAAATTTAGGCGGTGCGGCCGCTCATTATGTCTTCATAACGGTGATGAATTTTTTTTGATCTGCTTTTCCTTTTTTTATGATGCAAAGACCTTTCCATTTTATTACTACTTGCACCCGAAATAAAAAAATCCACGTCAAAGTCCCAGAGGTAAAATACTGGGATTTTGACGTGAATCTCCATTTTCCCTTCAAATTTATGAATTTTACATCCATCGCAACATTGTAAATGATTTCAAAGAACGGACTTTCTTCCATTTAATGTTTGATTATCCATTTCTTCATAAATTAAATTCTCGCTTCAAAAATGACCGCCTCTTGATCAAATTTCATATCCAATAGACCCTCTGTTTTATTTATAAAAGAGTTCCAATTGTTGATAAGATTATTGTAAGTAAATGGATAATACGCATGATGCGCCGACCAATCATTTTGAAAAAACATGTCCCAGTCGTTTTTTGAGGAATGATAACGGACAAGATCATTCCAATTCGCATCATTTGTTTTTTGTTCATATGAAACGTAAGCAGACGGTATAATATGCAAAAAGACATGATCTATATTTTTTTCTTTTACGTGCCTTCTCATGCTTGAAATAATGTCATCGATGATTTTCGAATCAAGTATGGAATAAGCCCTTTTGCTCCGTCCATATGCTTCTTCCCTCTTTTCCTCCTGGAAGCGGTTGTATGATTCAATCGTTTTTTGGATAAATGATTGGTATACATGCTCAAGGTTGCCGCGCATTTTTTCAGACAATGGTGTATGAAGCAATGCTTCCAGCTTCATCCCTAATAATCCGAGTTCAATCCCGATTTGTTCTTCGCTTTTTGCAGCCGTATAGCCATGTTCTGTTCGGACCGCTTCTTGATAAAAGGATCCAGCCGCTTCAAAATCATATATCGTATATTGATCGCCTGTTTCTAAAGCGCTTTCCTTTTGTAAAAATTGTTGGCGGAGCGCCTCCAACTTAAAAGTATGGCTGCCCCTTAACAGCTGTTCAACATCCGTTCTGTCGATTTGGGCATAATTCTCATGCTTGCGTAAAAAAGATGTATATTGTCCAATGCGCTGTTCATAAGCTTTTAAAATGTCGTTATACATCTCCTCTTTCACGTCTGGGAGACCATGCTTCACAAAAAAGCCGCCAACTGATTTTGAAAAAGAATCAGCTAACTGTTGGATGCTTTGTTGAAAAAATTGATCGAGTTTGTCGAGCCGCTCTTTTCGTTGTTCACCAAAAAAATTTTCTTCAATCCAGTTTTTTAAATAAACATATTCTGAAGCTAGATCATCAATTTTTTCACCGAGGCGGTCAAAACGCCCAAATCCTGCCCGCCCCCTTGCTTTCGCGTAGAACTTAGTTGATTTCCAAGGAACGATCAGAGCGTTTGACTTTCCCCTTTTTAACGTGATTGTTTTCAGAACAGATCCGCGTGCCAGCGCTTCCTTCTTCAAATCTTTTATGTTGTCCTTTTCTGATTGGGCCCCAAGATTGGATTCATATATTTTTTCAACAATAGACTGTTTTTTCTCATGTTCTTTCAATGATTGCTGCAGAGCAACAATAGGTGAAAAACTGAATTGATCTGTGTAATAAAGCTGAACCATTTTCCCACCTCCTTTTATATCAGAAGCTAGAAAGGATTCCTAAACTTTCATTTTTTTAAGGATGCGAATTTGTTTGATTTATATTCTTAGTTTCGACGGAAACCATTATAAAACCTCTTGTTTGCACAAAGATTTTAAGTGACTGTCCAAAATGGATTCGATCATCTCATTAGATAAATATTCCGGATGCATTAATCCATGAATGGCCAAGCCATCGATCAGCGCATACAGACGGTCCACCTCCAGCTCTACATTGATATTCGGCCGCGCAAGATCAAGTTTGACTAAAGTCTTGATGACCTGTTCAAATCCATAACGCATTTTAAGATATACTTCTTTGCTTAAAGGCTGAAGTTCCGGCTCCGAAAGAGCTTTCTGGGTAAAAGCAAACCATACCTCCATTTCTTTCTTTGTATCATCTTCAAGCGGCAAAACCTCCCGGATCATCCTTTTCATTGCATCAAGCGGCGGCATAGAAAAATCAATTTCGTTAATTCGTTGACTCACCCTTTCCGACACCAATTTCATTGCAAACGACAGCAGTTCTGCTTGAGTTGAAAAATAATGTCTTAATGAACCAACGGAAACTCCTGCTTCTCTCGCAATATTGCGAACGGTTGCTTTTTCCATCCCGCCTTTCGCAATGACATTCCATGTCGCTACAGCAATTTTTTCTCTTTGTTTTACGTGATCCACTTTTTTCGGCATATTTTTATTATATCATGGTTGTTTTTTTAATACACTTGTGTTAAATTTTTATTTAATACGTGTGTTTTAAAAAGGAGTGGAATCATGATCGGTTGGCTCATTGTCATATGCGAAATTTTGTTTTGGATATTTGTCGGCGCCGGATTATTCGCCAGATATATTCTAGGCTGGAAAAAAATCGGGTCGCTCCTTCTATTGTGTACGCCTCTTATCGATCTTGTTTTAATCATCGCAACGGTTTTCGATTTGAAAGACGGCGCAACAGCTCATTTTGTACACGGATTGTCTGCTGTATATATTGGGGTTTCGGTTGCATTTGGCAAACGGATGATTCAATGGGCGGATGAACAGTTTGCTTACCGATTTGCTGGAGGAAAGCGGCCAAATAAACGGCCTCAATTCGGAAAACAGCATGCTGCTTATGAACGGCAAGGCTGGTACCGCCACCTTCTAGCATGGATTATTGGGAATGCACTTCTCCTGTTCATGGTTCTTTTCGTCAACGATTTCCAGAAAACAGAAGCACTTCTATCATTTTCGGCAAAATGGACGTTCATCCTGTTTATCGATTTTTTATGGAGCTTCAGCTATACAATATGGCCGAAAAAAGAGGCGAAAGGGCATTATGAAAGTTAAAAAAAGAAATTTGTAATCCTAGAATTTGACCATTTTCCCCTAGATTAGCGCTACAGAGCTTGTAGAGAAGGACAAATTTTTCTCTACAAGTTTTATTTACAGCTTTTTATACCATGTTTGTAAACTCTTTACGTTAGTACCATCCCATCATAAACACTCCGAAACATGCTGTATTCACTAAAAACGTAATCCCAGCTGCGATCAGTATTCCTTGAGCAATCGCTGTTTTTCTTTTCATTAAGGCGATCACGACTGCTGGAATGATATAAATCACCTGAACAAAACCGATAAAAAAGATCGTAATCGGAAAAATCAACAATAGCCCATGTAAAAGAAGCACAATACCGATGCCTTTCCAAATGTCTTTTGTATGCTCATTCATGCACAGTCATCGCCATTTCTGTTTGAATTTCTTTCAGCCGGTTTTCAAGGCTGTCCCTGTAAAACAAGTTATACGTGTCAAACGGAATGATGCGGCCGTCGTGATGTACAATATGAATACAGGATTTTTTAACTGAACGAACATCAAAGTTATAAGCATCTAAAAATTGCATAATAATTACACGAAACACATTGTTATAGCTGATATTTTCCGGTATCGCTACTTTCGGCAGACAGCATAATAAATCTTTTAGTGACATCGCGGAAGAGCCGGGAGAATGATTTAAACTGAATAGCTCAAAAACTTTATGTTTCAATTGTTCATCCTGTTCAAATACGATCGTATTTTGATCTCCTTCAAGGAGAATATGCGGATCGATCATACCCGTCAGAGGCTTCACTTCCCCGTTTAACTTCAGCGCATACCCCATAGCCAAACAGTCAGGATGGCAAGGGACAGGAATAATATCGTCTGCTTGAAAAACCTCCGATTGCTCGATAATCATGCTGCGGACTTCGCTCAACGTTAATCGGTCAGTTGCAGGGTTAAAATTTTTTGTTCTTCCGGCAATTTGCACCGGCTGAAAGGTGACTCCCCTGACTGCCTGCTGCGAAAGACCGTATTTAATGATTTTTCCGACCTCCTGATCGTTTACACCTTTTTTTAACGTGACAACTAATGTTGTGGAAATGTTGTATTCATTTAAATGTTCTATTGCCTTCTCTCGGACTGCACGCAAATCTACTCCGCGCAGATCGATTAACGCCTCTTTTTCAAAACTGTCAAACTGCAAATAAATTTCAAATCCGGGCATGTAGCGAGCCAGCTTTTCAGCAAATTTTTTGTCCTGGGCAATTTTAATTCCGTTTGTATTCACCATTATATGCTTAATTGGCTTCGATTTCGCCATTTCTAATATCTCGAAAAACTGTGGATGGATCGTTGGTTCACCGCCGCTGATTTGAACGATATCTGGTTCCCGCTCATTTTTCACAATCGCATCAAACATCTTCTCAATTTCCTCTAGTGGGCGCCATTTCTGTTTTTTCGGGGAAGACTCCGCATAACAGATCGGGCATTGCAAATTGCACTGATCCGTAACTTCCACCAATGCCAAGCAGCTGTGCTGCTCGTGATCCGGACATAAGCCGCAATCATACGGGCACCCGTATTGAATGGAGGTATTCCAGCGATACGGCATTTCTGCACGCTTCAAAAATTCACGGCATTTTTTGTAATATTCGATATCGGTTGAGATCAATACTTTTTCTCTTCCATGATGACGGCAATGTTTTACTAAAAAAACTTGATCATTCTCAAATATGACTTTTGCTTCCGTTTTCCGCAAACATTTCGAACAAATGCTGTTCGTTAATTCATAGAAAATGTATGGTCTATTTGGCATACTGAAATTTCTCCCTTCTTTTTTTCCTTATAAGGAACAAATAGTACATCAATCCGACGAAAGCTGCTAACTGAATGTTGTTTAACCCAAAATACGGGTGAGGTGTCGGCTTGATAAAATCAATAAAAAAGCGAAACAGCAAATAGGAAACCATAAAAAACTGGAACAGAAACCCTTCCCACGGAGCTGTTTTCTTTTTTCTTATGTATAGAACGAAAAAACCGATCAGCCATAAATAGACAATTTCATATATTTGAGTTGGATGTCTCGGCACGCCGTCTCCAAAATCAACACCCGTCACCCAAGTCGTTGGGGTGCCGTGCGTATGGTCTGAGAGGCCGGTTAAAAAACAGCCTATCCTGCCAATGCTCATGCCAATAATAAGCGGTAAGACAAAATCATCGCCTGTCGAGCGCTTCCAGCCGATTAGCTTTTTTGCGGTTTCAACTCCGATCAATCCTCCAAGCAATCCACCGACGATCGTTTTCCCGGCCATTAAATAGTTGAGATTCGTCACATTTTTCAGCGTTTCAACAGGATTTTCAAGCCAATACAGGAGCTTTGATCCTAACGCAGCCCCGGCTATCGCACCGATCACGACCCACATCGCCTTATCAAGCGGAATTCTTTCTTTATTTCTCGTATGCAAGTAAACTCTGAAACCGACAAAATAAGCCAAAGTCTCAAAAAATAAATGCGGATGAATCGAAACAGGACCCAAATGTATATAAACAGCTGTAGATGAGCAAAATCACTAACATAAATTTACATCGAAACAAAAAAGGAGACATGAACCCGATTCCTTGGTTAGAATAGATGTGCCAACAAAC
>NZ_VISS01000018.1:36336-82083 GCF_007827555.1 Aeribacillus composti | reverse complement strand
CTGCCGGGGTGGCGGAATTGGCAGACGCACAGGACTTAAAATCCTGCGGTAGGTGACTACCGTACCGGTTCAAGTCCGGTCCTCGGCACCATATTGGCGCCCGTAGCTCAATTGGATAGAGCGTTTGACTACGGATCAAAAGGTTAGGGGTTCGACTCCTCTCGGGCGCGCCATATCGGGAAGTAGCTCAGCTTGGTAGAGCACATGGTTTGGGACCATGGGGTCGCAGGTTCGAATCCTGTCTTCCCGACCAGGGAATTTAAAGGGGCCTTAGCTCAGCTGGGAGAGCGCCTGCTTTGCACGCAGGAGGTCAGCGGTTCGATCCCGCTAGGCTCCATCCAAATATTTATTTATACAACCAATTCCAATAATCCACTGAACCTTAGGGAGATTCCTAAGGTTTTTTTATTGCCCATGAAAAATGGACATGCCTGGCGCAGGTCGTTAAAAATTGCATATCACAATAAATTGATTGTTGAGGAAGCCAATCGGCGATATCATTGTGCTTGGTTATTTCTCACACTGACAGTTCGGAATGTCGAGGGAGGAGAGCTTCGCCAAACGATTTCCGATATGATGAAGGGGTTTAATCGTTTGACGAAGTACAAGCGATTTGATGCAGCCGTCCTTGGGTATTTTCGAGCTTTAGAAATCACGAAAAATCATGAAGAACATACATATCATCCACATTTTCATGTGTTATTACCAGTAAAGAAAAGTTATTTCACAGGCAAGTTATATATTAGTCAAAAAGATTGGACAAGCCTTTGGAAAAAGGCAATGAAACTTGATTACACGCCGATTGTACATATACAGCGGGGCAAAGGGAAAACCAAGATTGATGCTGAACAGATCGAGAGTGAAGTGCGAGAGGCTATAGAGGAGCAAAAAGCTGTTTTGGAAATTTCAAAGTACCCTGTGAAGGATACAGATCTTGTCCGCGGCAACAAGGTGACTGAAGACAATTTGGATACGGTCTACTATCTGGACGACGCGCTGTCGGCTCGGCGACTAATCGGATATGGTGGCATTTTGAAGGAGATACATAAGGAAATGAATCTCGGTGATGCAGAGGACGGCGATCTGGTTAAGATTGAGGAAGAAAATGATGAGGTGGCAAACGCTGCATTTGAGGTTATGGCTTATTGGCATCCTGGCATAAAGAATTACATAATCAAGTAAGAAAAGCAGGCCTAGAGCCTGCTTTTCTTACTAAGGTAGATGTTTTTTTAACTTTTTGTCCCATCCTGTAAAGACCATTATTGCCGTTATTGGTAGCCCTAATGCCATAACAAAAATCAAAGATACATTTTCAGATGGACCTAAGATTAAATAAATCAATAACATTATAGCCGCGAGGCTAATATAACTTTTTAAAAATGCTATCAGTGAGTTTTTATTCATAATCTCGCCCCATTTTAAATTATTTTACAATCGTGTATTTTATTTGTACTGAATAGGATGTATGGTAATTTTTATAATCAGTTATTTTTAATCTCTTTCCTTTTTTTGCAGCATTTATAACTTCTTTTTTATAAAGAGAATTAGAACTCAGTTGTGTTGCTAATGCAGAAGCCCATCCAGCAACTCCACCCCATTTAGTAGCAATAGCTAAAATAACAATTTTTAGATTACTATTACCTTTTATTGCTTTCATATTATTAGCCAACTCTTTATTGAGCTTTGGATAAAGTATAAGACCCTACTACAACTCTCTTTTCTGCTGCATGAGCAACATTACTTGATTTATTAAATCCCAAAAAACTTGTTGATCCTAACAGAGGTGGGGCAACCAATAAAGCTACCAATATAATCTTCACTAAAAAACCAAATTTCTTCTTTTTCACAATCATAGCATTATCTCCTTTACTTTCACACTCTTTTTCAATCAAAAAACATCCTTTCCTGGAATTATATGGGCCCATATACTACTACTATAAACAAATATAAGTCTTTTTTGGGATACTTTGGATATGATTTAATTAGAATTAGTCGAAAATTTAGAAGGGTTTGAATTAAAGATAGGAAAAAACGTTTTACTTTTTATAACGTGTGGTTTTTGGGATTGATAATGTACAACATTAGAGAGCATACTTCCTTTGCTACAGCGACGATTATTTTAGCTGCTTTCATTGCTGTTTGTTTGATGCTTGAGGTGGTTTGGAAAAGATATAAAAAAGACTTAGAAGAATACGAGAAAGATTTTAAAAAAGCTATCAGAGAACAAAATGCTATTTTGGAAGTTTCTAAGTATCCAGTCAAAGATACGGATGTCATTAAAGGGAATAAGGTCACGGATGAAAATGTGGAAACCGTTTTGGTGTTAGACAACGCCTTGGCATATAAGCGATTAATCGGTTATGGTGGTTTGCTGAAACAGATCCACAAGGAATTGAATTTGGGAGATGCAGAAGATGGAGATTTAGTCTATATCTCCGAAAATGACGAAGTAGCAAACGGTGCTTTTGATGTGATTGGCAAGTGGCATATCGGTTTAAAAAATTATGTGATAAAGAGAGATTAATAGGGTGTAGAAAATTAGAGATACAGAAGATACGGGAGATGATTTTCGTATCTTTTTTTATTGCTCGGCGGGTCACTAGAGGGAAGAAGGTGACGCATGGCGGTTGTCAATTAAAATGTGCGGTAGCGGACCGAAGGGAGCATAAGGAGCACATTTTTTTGTGTTGCTTAACATAGTGCTTTGAAGCCGTTAGTATGATCCGAAAAGTGTATAGCGATGGGGGCAAACAAAACTATCGATATCGATCGAAACATAAAAAATGGGAGAATTTCTAATAAATCGCTAAATATGGTTGATCAATGGTATATTTGGTAATATTATTTAATTGATCAGATGAAGAGAAAGTGAGAGTTTAAATATGAGTTCAGCTATACAATGGCTCAGCAGCTTCATTATTTTTTAGGAAAAATTTAAGAAAATAGATAAACATCGCGTAATGAACATTGTTTCTAAATTTCGTTTTATGGTTTTATTGATGAGGTGCAGACTATGTCATATGTAAGAATTTTTTTTCTTATTGCAATCAATGCTTTAAGAGCATATCAAAGCAATTTGTATGAAAAATTTGAAAAAATTTTACCTGAATTTAAATATCTGGCGAAATATTATATATACTTTTATGCAGCGTCAAATATTTTATTATTAGGGATTATTCTTTTACTAGACCCTTCTCAAAATGTACATATTCATCGTATATTAAATGACTATAAATGGGAAATTTTAATCGCAAAATATTTAATGGAATTATTTGTCATTATAAATTTGTTAAGATTTGAAGTTCCAAAAGGATTTAAAAAAGTTTATGGATTAATACCGTCTATTTTTTATGTAATCACTGCTAATTTTAAAAACGTTTATACATGGATACTGATACAGTTTATATATTATACATTTTTAGATAAACAACTTTTTTTGATCTTATTTATTTTAAGCTGTATAATCATTTATCTTTCTTTGTTTGCTAAAATATCAGAATTTCAATACATATTAAATATTTTAAAAATGGCTCGTCTCATGTTTGTAATATTGTTAAGTTATCAAATCATTCAAGAAGTATCGCAAAAAGCAGGTTTTAGCTTCGCGAGTGCAAGCAATAAAATCGAGGTTTTATTATTTTTATGGGTGGCTTTTCTATTAATTCTGTTAATATCTAACTATTTTTTATTAAGATATATTAAAGCTACTACACGAATTTTCCAGGAAAAACAATTAATCCATTATTTCAAACTATTTTTTATACCCTTCATATTTTTGACTTTGATACAGATCACATCCAGCTTGTTTGTTTTCATCAGCAATATCGAAGAATCACTGATAATCATATCCTATTTAATTTCATCTCTTTTTGTAAAAATCAAATTTATTGATTTTTTAACTATGGAAACTTATGGTTATTATTTGTTTTATTTAAAGTCTTTAGACAAAAAAATTCAATCTGAGTTTATGATGAATATTAACTTAAATAATTTCTTCTTATTATTGCCCGTTTTACTATTTCACCTCTGTTATCTCATTTTAAATCAGCAATATATTTATGCTTTCCTGCTGATGCTTGTATACATATTAGACATTAAGGCAGATGAACTAATCATTTTAATCACGAGAAAAATATTGAAGAAAAGTGAATTGCCTAATTTGTTTATACACACAAAAAAAGGTTTATCCAACGTATTATTAATAGCGTTTGTTCCCAGTGCCATTATTAGCATTCTTGTAAACAGTAGCAGCATAAAGAGCTCCAGCTTAGCTACAACGATGTTGCTGCTCGTTTCCGTCATACTATTTTGTGTGTCAATATTGGCGCATTATTGGAGGAAGAGCTTTTTTGACGAATTACATAAGTGAGGTAAAAAATAAATGTTAGAAATTAAAAATTTAACGTATAGCATAGGGGAGAAAAAAATTTTAGATCATATATCTTTTTCAATACCTGAAAATGAAGTGACAGCCATTGTCGGGCCAAATGGCGTGGGCAAAACTACAACCGTGCAAATATTGTCGAATATAATCAAAACGGAAAATGCTTCTGTTAAGAGCTTAAATCGTAATAAGAAAATCGTTTACTTGGATATTGAATATTTAGTTTTTGATGAATTGACAGCACAAGAGTTTCTCGAGTTACATTCACGAATTCATAATAAAAATAAAGAAGAGCTTGAAGAGCTATTAAACGAATTTGAAGTATTGAATATTAAAGAATTTTTACCGAACAAGTTAAAGGGTCTTTCTTTAGGGCAAAAGCAAAAATTGATAATATTAATGGGATTTATGTCCAATGCAGATATTTTAATATTTGATGAGCCATTTAACGGTTTAGATTATAAATCTGAAATGAATTTTAAAGAGCTGCTCAGAAAAAATAAGTTTAACTTCACAATTATCATCACTACCCATAATTTTCATGATATCGAAAGGTACACTAAGCAGTGCATTGTGATGGAAGATAGCAAAACGATTAAGCAGATTACAAACGTAAATACTCAAAGTTATAAAAAAAATATATTTCATTATTTAGATTTAGAACAGGAGCAGTATAGATGAATCGTCAGTTCGTCATAAAAAGGGAAGAGTTCATGAAAATTCCTCTGCTTATATTTGGTTTTTTATTGGCAGGATTCTTCTTTGGCGCATTATTAGAAGTCGATTTAAAAAGGGAAGCTCTCGATCTAAATTTTATTGATATTTTTTTCAATAACGCCTCAATCGGCATTATGTTAGTTCTGCTAACAAGTTTCATATCTTATCCGATTATTTTATATAATTCATTTTTTTTAGGGTTAAACATATATTTTGGCATAGAGCTCTTTGGCGTATATAAAACTTTCATGACTTTAATTTTCCATACGCCGATAGAAATAGTAGGATGGATCATATGTATCATCGCTTCGAAAAGAATGAAAGGTTTTTATAAAACTGTGTTAAAAAAAGAAATAAACAAAGAAAATATAAAGGCTGTTTGTATGTTATTGCTGACAATGATAGCTGTTTACTTTGTTGCAGCCATAGTGGAATATTATGCTTTTGAATTTCTGGGGGGACATAAATGGTTAAATTAAAAGCAAATGAAAAAATATTATTAATACTGTTTACGCTTTGGTATTTATTATCCATACAATTTATCAGTCAATACATGATCATGAATCAAGGCAGTGTAATCTATGAAATGAACATTTTTAAAACGAAAGAAATCATGTTTGTATTCCTAAATTTTGTCATAATGATCTTTTCGATTGTTTTTCTTTTCTTTCAAGCTTTTATCTATCGATTTATCATACTATTATTTAAACCGCAGAAATATCCATCCATATTTTCAAGCTTTTTTTATTTAATGATTGGATATTTGCCATTTTCCATTACGATCATTATCACAAACTTTATTCATCAAGAGTATGTTTACAATATTTCAACGAATATATACGCAAAAATTTTCATAACGATTATTGTAAACGTAATATATATATTCATCATTGTTAAAAAAAATATCATCGATTCCAAAAAGGCGCTATTATTGTGTATGTTTTTAATCGTAATAAATGCTCTAGTTTTATTCATTAATTTCAATTCACTATAAAAAACGATTCAGAGGAACTTGGATAAAATTTTCTTCATTCTTGAATATATGAGAGGATAGGAAAATGGTTAATGAAATAAAAATGTATTTTTCTCATCACAAACCAATTTATGTTATACTTGCTGCAATCATGATAGGATGCGGACTGCAATATTTCATACTTAGCAATGAGAATATGAAGTCTGTACAGGATGCTTTATCGGAAGAATCGGAGTCATTGATTTTCCAAAGCTTCTCTGTCGATATCATTGCCCTAATTGCCTTGCTATATTATATTTTTTGCTCTGCTGCTTCAATCATGAAAGATGGAGTTTTTGAAAAAAATAAAAGCACCCGTAAAATGATTTTACATAAAATATACGCTTCTTATTTGTTCGTATTTATTTGCAACGGAATCATTGTATTATTGACTAGCATAATCGTTATCATACTTTATGGATTTCATCATGATATTTTTTATCATGCATTGTTATTACTTATTGCGAAGTCCTATACCGCAATTTTTTATGTAACATTATCTATGTTTTTGGCTGTTCTATTCAAAAAGTATATGTTTATTTTTTCCATGCTTTTTGTTGTGGAGATTGCAAAAATTGCGGTTTTTGCATTTCTGCGTAAATTTGCTGTTTTTGATTACGTTATATTCAATCATTTAGATATTTCTTCTTATTTCCATTTGCCGTCTTCGGGAATTGATAAGGGATATAACATATTATTTTCCATTGCCATATATTTAGCGTATATATTCCTTCTGCAAGCTTTGAGTGTTTATATATTCAACAAGAAAAGAGAGCGTGTAACCTATTAATTAACATTTATCGTTGTTATGGATGGCATTATCACCATTGTAAAGATTTTGAAAAGGCCGTTTAGCTCGCTAGGCTAGCTGTTAAAAATACTTTTGCTTCATATCAAAAGAAAAGAAAAGTCAGACCTGTTCTCTTTTGTCCATTATATGATTAACTGAATATACCAATGGAAAATTTCCGTTTCATAAAAATATGAAAGCACGGCTCCAATACTTATGAAAGGTCCGAATGGTATCGCCGATTTACGGCTTAATTGTTTCGTGATGATGCCAAATAGACCGAATAATGCCCCAATCAAGGTAGACAGGAAAAAAGCTAATAACACTCCTTTAAGACCTAAAGCATATCCTAAAACAGCAAATAGTTTAATATCTCCGCCTCCCATTCCGCCATTGCTTACAATGGCAATGATATAAAGAAGGATAAAACCGACAGTCATTCCAATTATCGAATCATACCAAGGATGAAGCGGAATCCAGGTCCGCAGGAGAACAAATAGAATGAAGAAAAAGATTAAAATTCGATTCGGAATCAATTTGTAAGATAAATCACTCACCGTAATAATGATCAGGAGTGAAACAAAGGATAGTGCTACTAAAAGCTCCTCGTTAAATCCAATTTTGTAAAAACTAAAAACAAATAGTAAACCTGTGATCAGCTCCATCACTGGGTAAATAGCCGAAATCGGAACACGGCAGCTGCGGCATTTTCCTTTTTGAAGCAAGTATGAAAAGATGGGTATTAATTCATACCAGGATAAGAAATGGCCACAATGCGGGCAGTGCGACCTCGGCTGAACGATTGAGCGTTTTTTCGGGATGCGAAGACCGACAACATTAAAAAAAGACCCGAAAATGATTCCGATAACAAAGAAAAAAAGGTAAACGAAAACCATTGCCAAACTCCTCGTACATTAGTGTTCAGGGCTGTTTTTATCATTTTGCGATTCCTTATTTGTTTCTGATGAATGATTTTTATCTGTTGAATCAAAATAAAAAGTAGTTAATTGAATTTCCATCGTAATAGTTTGATTCGTTTCGTCCTCTAAAAGCTCCTTTTCCCCCGGTTTTGTGAATGAAAGGACGTCCACTCGGGTGATTCGCTCCAATTTTTCTATTTCTTGTAAAAATTGTAAAAAATGCTTGAAATCTGGTGAAACAACCGACAGATTAAAGGTTATTAGCTTCACGTTTTTATATTTTTCTTTCTCTGTCGTTTCGTTGGAAGCTGATTGGTTTTCGCTTTGATTAGACGGAGCATCCGCATTTTCATTTTCAGATTGATTGGCTGCAGACTCCATTTCGGTTGACTCATTTTGCTCCTTATTTTCGTTCGTATTGTTCGCATCTGTTTTAATGTTTTCCGATAATAATTCCGATTCAGACAGCGTTTGCTCATCCTTAAAGGAAATGTTCTGGATTTGGCTGCCGCTGACGTATTCCGCTTCCTGTAAATCAAGCAGCAGCTGGTCCATATTGCGGCTTAACGGCATTTTTTTCTCTAATTGAGCAGTATTTTCTTCCTTATCCGTTTTACTTTTATTTAATTGTGCTTCCAATTGCTTCATTTCCACTTCAAGCTGATTGGCATCTAACTGTGCAAGCGCAACATCGTCTTTCAAAGGCTTTACCGTATACATATACACAACGCCAATAAGCAAAAACAGTAAAACGATTAAACAATAAAAAAAGATTTTCCTTTCTTGGAGGAAATCACTCATCTTCTTCACCCCCGTTTTCGTCCTCTAACGCCGAAGAATGAGTCTCAAGAATAATATTCACATCATATCTCGGAATCTCCTTGAACATTTCTTCATCCACTTGTTCATCTGAAGCTTCTTCAAATGTGAAGGTTTTAATTTCTTTGATCCTTACATTTGTAAAAAGAGGGGAAGAGACGAGCTTTGAAACATAAGATGCGGCAACATCCAATGATTCGAATTGGGTTTGGATCGACAATTGTTTATTTTCATATTCATAATGGCTTAAATAGCTATGATTTGGCAGCAATTCCAGCAATTCTTCAATGAAATGTGAGGTAGGTGCGGTCAATTCCTCTGTTTTAGCGACCGCTTCTTCTAAGCTGCCTGATTGTCCATTTTTTTGATTTTCTACTTGAGTTTCTAAAATTTCCTTATCCATTTTTAAATTTTCAATTCTCGTATCGGCCAGTTTTTTCTCATTTTTCGTATGAATATATTGATAAACAATGATCGATAAACAGATTAACCAAATAACAAGAAAAGAGATAAAAATAATCAAAACCGTCGAACTTTGTCTTTCGGATTTCGGCAATAAATTTATTTCAGGGATCACTTAACTTCCCCCTTTCAAGGCAAGCCCTAAAGCAGGTATAAAATGACGAGGAACTTTATCCATTTTTTCAGGAGAAAGGTAAGCATCTAAAATCGTAACGGGAATTTGAAATTGACCTTCTATTTTTTTTCTAATCAAATCTAAGTTTGGAAAATCTCCTAACAGCATAATTTTCGATACAGCTTTCTGACCTTTATGAATGGAGTAGCGGTAAAAATTCATCATCCGCTCCAATTCCATTATTTGATCATCAATTAAACCTAAAAATTGCGCTTCGTCACCATTATACGTCCAGGTGAGCAGATCATCATCGTATTGGTAGCTTGTCCAATCGTTCATTTGAATATCTAAATCTTGAAATCTTAAAAATTCAGGCTGGTTCTCCGAAAAAATACTGATCATGATTGAGTTTAAATTCAACTCCAAAAATAAATATGCTTCATCTGTATTTTTTGTCATATATGTATATTGGAAATACCGATATACGCCGATGGAACGAATATCAGCAGCTACTGGCTTCAGTCCTGCATCAATTAAAATTTCCGTATATTTTCTCATTTCATCTTCTGGAACGGCAAAAAGAAGCCCTTCGCGTTCTGTTTGGGTATCAGCCTTTCCAGGCAATGGTGATACATCAAAGATTGGATTGTCAAATGGAAGATAAAGTGTATGTCCTAATTCCATAATAAAGTGGCCGTTGATTTCTTTATCTTTTAAATGAGCAGGAAACTTTACCTTTCTCATAATGACAAGGGAATCAGGCGCATAAAACTGGACATTCCGTCTTTTGATTCCCCACTCTTTGACGGTCTCCTTCATAAAATGATAAAACTCCATCTCATCAAGAATTCGCCCATGCTCTAACAGGCCGTTCGGTATAGACTTTTCTTTGAAATGTTTAATATTTGTTAAATCGCCGCCGGAATGATCCACCATCCGAAGCGCGTAATCATCGATGACTAAGTTGATTGTTTTTTTAGCCGAAAGAAAAGTGAGCATAGGCGAACCCTCCTGTGACCAAATATTTTGGAAAAGAGAAATACTTCAGCTTTTGATAGAAAGTATTCAGGCAAATTATTATGTTTACATGTTCCAAGTTAAAACGAAAAAGATTCTTTAATCATCTTCATTTAAGAAAGCTCGTAGTCGTCCTTCAGTAGCAGGATCACCAACACCATTTATATCATTTGCAGGATGACCAGAAATTTTCCATTTTTTCTCTTCAAATGAAACTTTGAAATTTGGATTAGCTGTTTCAAAATCAATATACTCTTCAAGTTCATCGGCAGTATAAGTTTTTGAACCAGAAGTATTATCTTTTGCATATTTTAGCTTGGCAGCTGAAATAATATTTAATGCCTCTGATACAGTAGCCCGTTCTTTAGAATTGCCAATGACATTTGCAATAATCGGGATTGCAATAGCTAGTATGATTGCAATGATGATAATAACAGCCAATAGCTCAATTAATGTCATCCCTTTTTCTTTTTTGAGAAGTTTTACATGTTTTCTCATTTCATATTCCTCCTTTGTTTTTAGTTTTCATAAATTAACTTTCATAAAGCAAAACGACAAGCGCTTGTTATGTTCCCGTAAACTTTATTAACTCGATTTCTTGACCACCCCCTAAAGGAATTTTTTTGGAATCTAGTACAATACGTTTCTTTAGACATGCTTTAATGCTGCAAGCTTTGTCATCTATTTACATTTGCTGATAAATGCTAAACATAGGAATCATAATGGCAAGAACAATTGTCCCAATGACAAAGGCTAAAATGACGATCATAATCGGTTCGATCAGCGATTTCAAAATTTCAACGCTGCGGTCAACTTCCGCTTCATAGAAATCAGCTATTTTGGTTAACATGAAATCTAATGAACCAGTCTCTTCGCCGATCGCCGTCATATGGGTGACGAGCGGCGGGATCACCCAGCTTTTTCTAAACGGTTCGGACAAGCGGTCTCCTTTTTCTAAACTATCACGTGCGTCCAACACAACTTTTCCAATGACTGGATTGTTAACAACCCGCTCAACAATAGTTAATGCTTGTAAAATCGGCACTGAACTAGAAAAAAGGGATGATAATGTCCGCGTCATTCTTGCAATAGCTGATTTTTGCAGCAATTTGCCGAAAACAGGCATCTTTAACAAAATAACATGGACAGTGTAATAAAAGGCTTTATTGCTCTTCATTAACAAGCTGAAAGCAAGAATCGCTGCTAATAAGACGAGAAGTACAATCCACCAAAAGTTTTGAACTACATGGCTTGCGCCAACTACGAATTTCGTAATGGCAGGCAGTTCGCTGTCAAATTGGGCAAAAATTTCGGTGAATTTAGGCACAATCGTTAGCATCAGAAACACAACAACTGCAACAATGATAATGATTAATGTGATTGGATAAGCAAGGGTTGATTGAATTTTTTTCTTCAAATCGTATTGCTTTTCAAAATAAGCCGCCAGCCTGTCCAATGTTTCGTCCAAACTCCCGCTGGCTTCCCCTGCCCGAACCATATTGACAAAAATGGGCGGAAAAATTTTCGGATATTTGCTCACGGCATCTGAAAAAGCATTTCCTGTCCGCAATTCCGTTTCAATCTCAGCCAATACTTTGGCCAATGCTTTGCTTTCCGTCTGCTTTGATAAAATATTCGTTGAATCTACAATAGAAACTCCTGCACGGATCAGTGTTGCAAATTGCCGGCAATAAATGACAAAATGTTGGTTTTTCACAGGTCTGCCAATCGATACTTCCTTATAGATCAAGCCTTTTGCTTCATTGATCTCACGGGGGCTTATTCCTTGTTCTCTTAATTTTGCTATCGCATTTGTTTTATTTAGTGCATCAATCGTACCTTTCTTTAGCTGTCCTGTTTTCGTACGACCGACATATTTATAGATAGCCATTTTCATCACCTTTATTGATATATGGCATGGCGCTTTCGTAAGAAATTTTTCCTGAGCTTAATAAGCTTTGAACCGACATTTCCAATGTATGCATTCCTTGAGCTCTATTCGTTTGCAAAACATTGTGGATTTGATGAATTTTTTCATTGCGAATCAAGTTTGAAATGGAAGGATTATTAATTAAAATCTCCGTCGCAACCGTTCTCCCGGATCCGTCCTTTAGCGGAAAAAGGCGCTGTGATATGATTCCTTGCAAAACGTTTGCTACTTGAAGGCGAATTTGCCTTTGCTGATGGGGCGGGAACACATCTATGATCCGGTCGATCGTCTGAGCTGCACTGCTTGTGTGCAATGTGGCCAGCACTAAATGACCTGTTTCAGCAGCAGTAATAGCTGTCGATATCGTCTCAAGATCCCGCATTTCCCCCACTAAAATAATATCCGGGTCTTGCCTTAAAGATGCGCGCAGTCCGTTTGCAAAGCTTTTCGTATCTGAACCAATTTCCCGCTGATTGATAATGGATCGCTTATGGGAATGAATATATTCTATTGGATCTTCTAATGTAATAATATGTTTGGAATAGTTTCGATTAATATAATCGATCATCGCTGCCAATGTCGTTGACTTACCTGAACCGGTTGGTCCCGTGACGAGAATTAACCCTTGGGGCTTTTCCATCAATTTCTCGACAATGGAAGGTATTTTAAGCTCTGCGATCGTTGGGATCTTCGTCGGTATAACCCGGATCGCGACACTTATATGATTGCGTTGGCGAAAAGCGTTTAATCGAAACCGTGAAATTCCCTCTAATTCATAGTTAAAATCAAGCTCGCCCTGCTGCTCGAACGTATCCCACATCGTCTCCGGAATAAGCTCTTTTGCCATTCTTTCCGTGTCGTTTTTAGACAATGAATGGTCTCCATAAGGCTTTAGCTCGCCGTTTATGCGAAAAACCGGAGGAGAGTCGACAATTAAATGGAGGTCTGAAGCATGATCCGTAAAAGCTTTTTTAAGTAAATCTGATATATTGTATGACATGAAGCCCACCTCCTACTCGAGGACAGCGACGCGTAAAATTTCTTCTGTTGTCGTTAATCCCTCTTTTACTTTCAGCAAACCGTCATCGATTAAAAATTTTAATCCTTTTTCCCGTACAAAATTTTGCAAATAAGAAGTTGACGTATTATTCATGATGAGTTCACGAATCTCCGCATCGATCGGCAATACCTCTTGAATGGCTAGGCGCCCGCGGTAGCCGGTCATGTTGCAGCTCGGACAGCCTTTGCCTTTTGCAACCGTCTCGATTTCAAGGCCTCTATTCGCAAAAATTTCTTTTTCTCTTTCAGTCGGGCGGACGATTTCGCGGCAATCCCGGCACACTCGTCGAACTAAACGCTGGGCTACAATGCCAATGATTGAAGACGATATGAGATACGGTTCAATGCCCATATCGATTAATCTCGTTAAAGCAGCAACTGCACTATTCGTATGTAGAGTACTTAATACTAAATGACCTGTAAGTGACGCCCGAATGGCAATTTGTGCTGTTTCTGTATCACGAATTTCGCCGATCATAATAATATCCGGGTCCTGGCGCAAAATCGAGCGAAGCCCATTGGCGAATGTCAGGCCGATATCTTCATTTACTTGAATTTGATTGACTCCTTCGATCTGGTATTCGACAGGATCTTCAACCGTGATGATATTTACATCCTCTGAATTTAACTGATTTAAAGCTGCATACAATGTCGACGACTTTCCGGATCCTGTAGGTCCAGTGATTAATATTATTCCATTTGGCTGCTTTAGCATAGTAATAAATTTTTCCAAATTTTCATCTGTAAAACCGATTTTTTCCACACTGTTTAATACATTGCTTAAATCAAGAATCCGCATCACGACTTTTTCGCCAAAAATTGTCGGCAGCGTGGCGACACGAATATCCACCGGTTTAAAATTAATCGTTGTTTTAATTCGGCCGTCCTGCGGCAATCTATTTTCTGTAATATTTAAGTTTGCCATAATTTTAATCCGGGCAATGATGACATTTTGCATATGTTTTGGCAGTGACCGCTCTAAACGTAAAATGCCGTCGACCCGGTAGCGGACCTTTACGTCCGTTTCTTGCGGGTCAAAGTGGATATCACTGGCACGCTGGGCAAGACCGTTGGCAATGATTTGGTTGACAAGACGAACAACAGGAGAATCTTCATCCGTTACTTTTGCTTCATCCATTGAATCCTTTGGTGAAAGATCACTCATGATCTCTTCCATCGATTCTTGAAGATCATAATATTTTGTGATCGTTCGATATAATTCATCTTTTGTCGCAATAGCGGGTTCAATATGGCATCCTGTTGCCATTCTCAATTCTTCTATAGCAAAATAGTCCATCGGATCCGCCATTGCAACAAAAAGTTTATTTTTATCTTTTCGGATTGGCATCACATAATGCCTTTTTGCCAGCTCTTTTGGAATTAATTGAAGAACATCCTGATCAATTGGATATTGATAAATATTAATATGCGGTATTCCTAATTGGAACTCCAATACTTCAATCAGCTGCTGCTCGGTAATAAAACCTTCTCTCAGCAGGGCATCCCCTAATTTTTCATCCGGTGACTTATTTTTTAATGTTTGGTTTAATTGTTCATTTGTAATGAGTCCAGCTTCTAAAAGCAAGTCTCCTAAACGCTTTCTAGACAATTTCCGTTCACCTCCAAAGATGCTGGCTTTATCATATTCATTCAGATTTCCTTTTCTCTAACGGCGTTGCCTTTATTTCACATATTCCGGCTCTTCCTCCACACTTTCCTCCATTAATTGCTTTTCGTATTCCTCTTCGCTTTGAAAACGGTCTTGCCCCATGCTTTCAGTCCCGTCGGTACCATTGTCCGTATTTATATCCTTTTGCTTCGTTTGGTCCGTATTTGTTGAATGATCAGCATTTGCATTACTAGGATCCGCTTGGCTACTATTCGTATTTGTATCGTCCGAATTCGTTTGGTCATTTTCGTTATTCGCATTATTATTTTGATTTTCAGAAGAAGGTAATGCTAATAAAATGATTTCAGGTACAGGCAAGTAAAAGTCAGTGCTAATCAACTCACGGGAAAGCTCCGCGCCGTTTTCGGCTACTGACACTCGGTATACTTCCACTCGCTGACCATTTACACCGTTTTGTATAACGCGCTTGCAGCATGGCTGTAAATCCTTTTTATAACGATAGATGGTGCGATAATGAATATCTTCTTTATTTTCAATTTTGTATTGATATTTTGTTTTTTGAGGTGCGGACAAGATCGCCATTTTCAATTTTGATCCGTTTTTTTCAGCTTGAATTGTGTATATATAAGGTCCAGGATTTGAAACGACGAAATCTTTATCATCTGTTTGACTGACTTTTGCTTCAATCCCTGCTTTTGAATAGGCCGGAATTACTCGCTGCGAATGGCGCTCAATAATCTCTACATTTGTTTGCAGGAGCAAAGAATACAGCATAGAAACGACGAAATTTCCATCATCCTCCCTAAAATAACTCACCTCATTTGCCACTTGCTGCAAAAACGAAAATGAATTTCCAGGTGTTATCTTTTTTCCATTTAATTCTTCTACTAACTCATCTAAAAAGATATAGTCTTTCGGAATTTTCCAGCTTGCTTCAGCAATTACATCATTTTGTTCGTTTGCTTCTGTTAAAACCGCTTGAATGTTATGTTCTCCTAAATAAGAGGCCGTTGTTTCAATGTTGTCTATCGTTTTGACTTTATCAATATGGTTCGGCCATTCTGAAAGTTCTTCATCCGTTATATTCACTTTTACAACCAACGGCAGATCAACTGATTTTTTTTTAATAAAGAAGGCATACCACGGTGTTTTTGTTTTTTCGAGCAATTGATCCATCGTTTGATTCAGGTCATACTGAATATCTTCAGATGGAATGGTTAATATTTCCGTGGGTGATTCAATCGTCATATCACTTTGATTTTTCCACTCATTGATCTTATCTGATAAAATGTCTTTAGCTTCATCAACAGTCATTCCACCGACATCAATTCCTCCGACTGTAGAACCATCAGGAATTGTAAAGGCAGCGTTTGCGATATGGGGAGTTCCGAAACTAATGGTCGCAGCTGATATAGCGATTATGAAAGAAAAAAACAAAGCCATTAACCTTTTCATCCTGCTCATAAAGAACCTGCCTTTCTATGTATCATTTGTCTGATCAAGCTTAGAAGGCTGAAACCGGCAAATAAATATATATTACTAAGGTTGACTTTTCATTTCAATGCCAATATTCGGGATCTTTTAGAAGCGCGGTTGATTGCGCAAGGCTCCAGTTCCTTAGAGCTTGTTTCTTCATCGTATGAGTAAAAGAAGAAGTACAATTGATTTGTCTAATTCAGCCTGTAAAAATATAAAATTTTACAAAATAGGTAAAAAATACAGCTTTATTTAGTTAAAAAGACCTATTTTGGAGTAAAATGAAAGCAACGAAGATGAAATATTTTGTATAATAATAGCAAAATTACAGCGATTCATCCACAATAAAATGTAAAAATTTGAATAAATAGTAAAAATATTGTTTTCTTTTAGTCTAAAAGGCTTTATTTTGAAGTAAAATAAAAGTAATAAATAATGTATTTTTGTATAATCATAGCAAATTTTGGAGAGAAAAATTTTTACGGATTTAGTAAAAATGTTCCATATACTTACATTCTATTATTATGATTCGTTTAAGACAATGGTTTTTTAGTCAAAAAGTCCAATTTCAGAGGATATAGTTCCAATTCACTACAGCCATTGCGACTATTACTTAATATTTAAAAAAATGGGTGAATATTCTATGAAAATGAAGATTGTGAAGAAAATGGACGGGTTTACACTTGTGGAGATACTAATTTCTCTCGTCATTCTTTCCATCATTATTTTGGCATTTCTTAATCTTTTTGTTTTTACAAATAAAACAACTGTAGTAAACAATGATCAATTAGTGGCAATTCATCTGGCGAAATCAACAATGGAAAGAATTAAGATGAATCCTTTTTCTTATATTGATGAACCAGATAATGATCGCTTTAATCAGCCGCAAGTTTATACTTCTGACAGCTGCTCGAACCGTCCAGATCCCGATGAATGTGAACTTTTGTTTTCTCCACTTATAAATAATAAAACGTATGCAGTTCAAGTAACGGTCAGTCAAACTGCTAATGAAAAAGCGATTCGATTAATGAATGTACTTGTTGAAGTGAATTTACAAAATTCAAAAACACCCATTACTTCAAAGGTTGAAGGGTATGTGAGCTATGAGTAAAAAAATCATATCCTCTAGTAAAGGAATTTCGTTAGTAGAAGTTCTTTCAGTGGTTTTATTGGGTTCTGTTATCGGACTGATCGCTTACTCTGTTCTTTTTAGCGGATTAAAAACATATGACCGTGCTATGGAAGAAGCAGCATTGCGCGATGAAGCAGATTATATACTCGCCCATTTAATTGATGAGCTGTTTGTGTTAAAGGTTAGTGAGATTAAGGAGCGGAAATTGCCGGATCCAAGCGGGAATTACTTTTTGATCAAAAATGACGGCAGCAAAATTGGTTTTGATCATGAACATTCACGTGTAGTGATTAATAACAAAGAATTGTCGTTAACAAACGGAAATATCGTGCTTTCTCGCGAATCAAAATTGATAGAAACTGAACGAGAAGATGTGTTTGAAATTTTGTTAGTTTTACAATCTGCTAAAACACAGCAAACAATGAAACTGAAAAGTATTGTGAGCATTATCAATGATCGAAAAGGAGTGCAAAATAATGAAAATCTTAATGAATGAGAAAGGATACTCCTTGATCTTAACCATGTTGATCTTTTTACTATTTACAGTCTTGTCTGTTTCCGTTTTGACAGTTGCTTTATCTGGAGTGAAAAGAAATCAAACAAGCGAGGATTATGTTCAAGCTCGTGAATTAGCCAATAAAGGAATTGAACATATTACGAATCAGATTCAAAGCGATTTGAAAAATGAACTAGGAGAAGAAGGAATCACCCGCAGCGAGTTTATAACGAAATTAAATACGATTTTAAATCGCTATAAAGACGTGATAAATAGTGTTCACAATACTGGCGCAACTGGTGAATATCGAGTATATATACGAAATATAGAAAATGTAATAGAAAATGGTGAAGAAAACCCGCTAAAGAAGAAGATAACCTTTTTAAGCAGAGGATTTGTTGATGGCAAGGAAAAAACGGTTATTTCAGAAGTTGAAATTGGTGCACAATCTGTTTTGGAGACATTACATTATGCGCTCGGTGCCAACAAATTATGTAAAACTCCAAATGCCTGTATACCTGGTGAAGGAAATATGTTTTTGCACGGCGGAGTTTCGATCACAGGGGATATGAAGGTAGACGGGAATTTAATCATAACAAACCGCGGATATGCATATTTAAGTGGTGAGAAATGGATTGCGTCCGTTTACCCGAGCATTTTACCAACACAAGGAAAAGCAAACGCAAACTTACTACTTGGCGGAAATATTTTTACCTTTAATCATACCCCTACATATGAACAACATATTACAACTTCTAATT
This sequence comes from Aeribacillus composti, assembly GCF_007827555.1. GTDB lineage: Bacteria > Bacillota > Bacilli > Bacillales > Aeribacillaceae > Aeribacillus > Aeribacillus composti. The sequence goes on along the minus strand of NZ_VISS01000018.1, from coordinate 63,363 downwards.
TTGGAAGTTCTTATACAAAGCTAACAGATCGTATTGATGATGCTTTTTACAATCGGCAAGCCCCGGTTATTGTAAAAAGGCAGCCGATCCGTGATGACATTCAAATTCCTGCACAAAAATCGGTTTTTTATTATAAACATAATTCTCCCGGTGTAACGATCATAAAAGCTAATAATAGAATAATCTCAAACCAAAATCGGCCTAATGACAAAGTTTATGCGAGTCATGATGAATGTATTTTATGGTGTAATCAGAAATACGATGGAAATTACACATTTACTGGGAATAATCTTTTTAAAAGCTTTGCCACTGCAGGTTCATTAACAATTCGCAATTCAAATAATCAATTCAGACAGACCACCTTTAAGGAGGGGGCCTATATAGAGAAAGATTTAACAATTGGCAACGGGTCTGATTCGTACAACCCAAATAATTATGACAAAATTCGGGTGGACGGCCCCATATTTGTGAACGGTGATCTGACGATTAGAGGGGCTGATGCGGAATTTAATTCTATTATGTATGTAATGGGGGATGTGACGATTGAATATTCGCGCATCAATGGATTAGGCCAAAACGGTTCGTTAATTATTTTTGCAAATGGAAATATAAACATAAGAAATAATAGCGTTAACCAGGATGAACCTAGTAATATTAAAGGGTTTTTCTATTCAGAACAAGCATTAGAAATGTTTGGAGTTGGTTCAAATATTCGTATAGAAGGAGGAATATCAGCGAGGCGCATTGTTTTAAATGCGATAAGAGGACGGGCCAGCAATCAAAATTTTAGTGGGGCGCAAAAAATTACGAATAACGATTATTTTGAAGGTGCACAAAACCAAATAGGCAAGCCTTCTAGGCTGCAAATTATTTATGATCCGGAAATTATCAATACGTATGCAGATATAAAGTCTAGAGAGCCCGTTATTAAAAACTTAGATCCGCCTAAAATTATTAATCGTGACATAGAATAAATACCTTTCATCTTAATTTTTTTGCCGATATGACCACCGCCTCTCGTGTATAGCGAAGGCGGTGGAGGAATCGGCTTCTTTTTTAGCTTTTTGTGATGTTTTTCCGTTGCAATACTTTCCGTTATGATCATAAAATGAAAAATTAAGAAATGACAGTCTAAAAGCCAATTTTTCGAGAAAATTGTCGAAAGCCGAAATGGATATTTTTGCTGTTACAAAAACATCTTTAATTGATTTGAATGATGCAAACCGTTTTAATTAATCTGATAAAAGTGATGGAGGCGAGATTTGCTTATCCATGTAAAAAAGTATGGACGAAACGATTATTCGCTGCAATGCGGTTTGACAAGCTCAAGCCTCTTTTATCCTCTTGTAAATGGAAATATACAACAAACAGACAAAACAGCTTAAAACAGAACGAACAAAAACGACAAATTTACGAACAACTAAGAGCTCGCTTCTTCTGAAGATCCTCCGCATCTATTGCAATCAAGCTCGCTTTCTTTAAAACCTTCAATCGGAGTATAATTAATTGATCGCTACTTCAGAAGCATAAACTTTTCCATTCTTGAAGCATATGAGCAGTGAAAGCTTCGTTTGATTTTAAAGCCAGCTCTAAAAGTGCTTTTTTGTTTCATATCATTCTTAGTCTCATACTCAAGAACGATTGAATATTGAGCACGGTTCATCGCATATAATGGGAAAGTATAATACTGTATCATTTCAAAATTCATATATGGCCAAAACAGAAAAAGTCATTTGGATGGTAAGGAGGAATGATAATGCCTGAGGAATGGAAAATTATGTTAATTCGCATTGTTTTAGCAGTCATTTTAAGTGGATTTATTGGCCTTGAACGAGAATTTAAACGGCATCCAGCAGGCTTTCGCACGCATTTGTTAGTTGGTGTCGGCTCCTGCATGATGATGCTGCTGTCTCTTTATGGCTTTGAAGAATATATGGATCGTTATGAAAATATGCGTTTTGACCCAGCAAGAATTCCTTCTTATGTCATTAGCGGCATTGGTTTTTTAGGTGCTGGAACGATATTAGTGAGAGGGGTTACGGTAAGAGGATTAACGACGGCAGCCTCGATTTGGGTTGTTGCAGGACTTGGCCTTGTAGTTGGGGCAGGAATGTATCCGTTGGCGATTTTTTCTACCTTGATTGTATTGTTGAGTTTGATCTTTCTCAATAAGGTGGAGGCTTTTTTTGCTGAGAAGTCAAGCAAAAAATGGATACAAGTTAATCTTCCAGAAGATGATTTGGTGGAATTTACTCGGAAACTTGAACAATTAAATATTTCTGTTTATAAAATTCATTTTACATTGTCAAAGCCAAAAGAAACTAAACATGCGAAGCGTTCATATTTACTTGAAATTGGCCTTCCAAAAGATGAAATGCCTGAAATCATAAACGAATTATTGAAATTTCAAGAAGTTAAAAAAGTTTTTTAAAGAGCGGGTTTTTTCCATATTGTAAATGGCAATATTATTAGTGAGCTTTTTTGTTGAAATGACACAAAAAAAAATTTATATTATAATTAAGGTCAAATATAGTCAAAGTCAAGTGACTAGTTGTTATCGTTTAGGAAATAAGCATTACGTAAACATCTTGCCTCCTATCCCTCAAGGATATTGCACATTTCTTGAGCGTTTTGCAATTCCAATCAAAAAGTTGAAGGAGGTGTTTTTCGAGGTGCGGAATATATCTGATATTATCGAGCAATATTTAAAGCATGTATTAGATTCAAGCGGAAAAGAAATTGTTGAAATTAAAAGAAGTGAAATTGCGGATAAATTTCAATGTGTTCCATCGCAAATCAATTACGTGATCAACACTCGTTTTACAATTGAACGGGGTTACATTGTCGAAAGCAAAAGGGGTGGAGGCGGTTATATCCGAATTATGAAAATTCGAATCAATGACCGTATCCAGCTGATCAATCAAATTTTAAATGCCATTGGTAAAAGGCTGTCACAATCGTCGGCGGAGGATATTATTTTGAGATTGGCTGATGAAGAGGTTATTTCAGAAAGAGAAGCGAAAATTATGTTGAGCGTAATTGATCGGTCTGTTTTATATATTGATTTGCCTGATCGAGACGAATTGAGGGCAAGGATGATGAAGGCGATGCTCACCTCGTTAAAATACAAGTGAGGATGTGATGGACGATGATTTGTCAAGAATGTCATGAAAGGCCCGCTACTTTCCACTTTACAAAAATCATCAACGGCGAAAAGACTGAAGTGCATATATGTGAAAAATGTGCACAGGAAAAAAGTGATGTATTCATATTCAATATGAATCCAGGCTTTTCTATAAACAACTTATTGTCCGGATTATTAAATATGGACAGCGCCATTAGCAGCCAAGGGCAAAATGTTTTCAAGAAAAATCAGGTCATTCAATGTGAGAAATGTAATATGACGTTTGATCAATTTACGAAAATTGGTAAATTCGGGTGCTCCCATTGTTACAAAACGTTTTATCACCAAATTACCCCGATTTTAAAACGTGTTCATGGCGGGAATACAACTCACGGCGGTAAAGTACCGAAACGGACCGGTGGAAGTATTCATTTGAAAAAGCGCCTGAAAATGCTTAAACAGGAACTGCAAGAATTAATTGCGAAAGAGGAATTCGAAAGAGCAGCTCAAGTTCGGGATGAAATTCGGTCCATTGAAGCGAAGATAAATGGACGGAACGAAAGGGGAGTATGACATGTCCTTTCAAAAATTTATTCGTTCAGCCATGAGCCCTTGGATGAATCAAGAAGGACCTGATTCCGATATTGTGCTGAGCAGCCGAGTCAGATTGGCGCGAAATATAGAAAATATCAGCTTCCCTACCATTATGTCGAATGAAGAAGCCTTGGCTGTTTTAAATACATTTGAAGAATCATTTTCACAAAGAGTGTTTGACGGTTTAGGGACATTCGTGCTGCTGAAAATGAATGAACTTCAGCCTATTCAAAAACGCGTACTTGTAGAGAAGCATTTGATTAGTCCTTATTTAATGGAAGAATCAGCACTTGGAGGGTGCCTTTTATCTGAAAACGAAGAAGTGAGCATCATGATAAACGAGGAGGATCATATTAGAATTCAATGTTTGTTCCCGGGCCTTCAGCTAAAAGAAGCGTTGAAAATGGCAATGAATCTTGACGATTGGATTGAGGAAAAAGTAGATTATGCATTTGATGAACATAGGGGCTACTTAACTAGCTGTCCAACAAATGTTGGTACCGGCTTGCGGGCTTCCGTGATGATGCACCTTCCAGGACTTGTCTTAACACAGCAGATTAACCAAATTATACCTGCTATCAATCAATTAGGATTGGTTGTGAGAGGTCGGTATGGAGAAGGAAGTGAAGCGATAGGTAATATATTCCAAATTTCGAACCAAATTACGCTAGGCAAATCAGAAGACGATATTGTCGATGATTTAATAGGTGTTGTCGGGCAATTAATTGCTCAAGAACGGGCTGCAAGAGATGCTTTATATAAAACGAATCCGCATCATCTAGAAGACCGTGTATATCGTTCCTACGGCACTCTCAAATACAGCAGGATTATTCCATCGAAAGAAGCAATTCAATGTTTATCAGATGTGCGCTTAGGAATTGACCTGGGAATTATTCAAAATGTTCCACGCAGTGTTTTAAATGAGCTTATGATTTTAATTCAGCCCGGATTTCTGCAACAATATTCAGGAGGAGTTCTACGGCCGAATGAACGGGATATTCGCAGGGCAACATTAATTCGTGAAAGGCTTCAATTAGAAAGGAAGCAAAGGGAGGATGATGAACAATGATGTTTGGGAGATTTACGGAACGGGCGCAAAAAGTGCTTGCTTTAGCGCAGGAAGAAGCTGTACGCCTCGGACATAACAATATCGGCACAGAGCACATATTGCTTGGGCTCGTGCGCGAAGGAGAAGGAATTGCCGCTAAAGCGCTTCACGCTCTAGGATTAAGTCCAGAAAAAATCCAAAATGAAGTGGAAAGCCTGATAGGACGGGGGCAAGAAATTTCGCAAACGATCCATTACACACCGAGAGCAAAGAAAGTCATTGAACTGTCAATGGATGAAGCAAGAAAATTAGGACATTCTTATGTCGGAACAGAACATATCCTATTGGGATTAATTCGAGAAGGCGAGGGAGTTGCTGCGCGTGTTTTAAACAATCTCGGAGTAAGCTTGAACAAAGCGCGTCAGCAAGTTTTACAGTTGTTAGGCAGCAATGAAGTATCCTCAAGCCACCAAGGAAGTTCGATGACAAACGCAAATACTCCGACGCTTGATAGTCTTGCGCGGGACTTAACGGCTGTTGCACGGGAGGGCGGACTTGATCCAGTCATCGGCCGAAGCAAAGAAATTCAGCGTGTCATCGAGGTTTTGAGCCGAAGAACAAAAAATAATCCTGTTTTAATAGGTGAACCTGGTGTTGGGAAAACTGCCATAGCAGAGGGACTTGCTCAGCAAATTGTGAATAATGAGGTTCCTGAAATTTTGAGAGATAAGCGCGTTATGACCCTTGATATGGGAACAGTTGTAGCTGGCACAAAATATAGAGGGGAATTTGAGGACCGCCTTAAAAAGGTAATGGATGAAATTCGCCAAGCAGGAAACATCATTTTATTTATTGACGAGCTTCATACACTGATCGGCGCAGGCGGGGCGGAAGGTGCAATTGATGCTTCCAACATTTTAAAACCTGCTTTGGCTCGGGGAGAATTGCAATGTATTGGGGCAACAACTTTGGATGAATACCGTAAATATATTGAAAAGGATGCTGCACTTGAACGGCGCTTCCAGCCAATCCAAGTCGACGAACCGTCCATTGAAGAGAGCATTCAAATTTTAAGAGGCTTAAGAGACCGATATGAAGCACACCACCGGGTATCCATTTCCGATGAGGCGATTGAAGCTGCTGTTAAACTTTCAGATCGGTATATTTCCGATCGGTTCCTGCCTGATAAAGCGATTGACTTGATTGATGAAGCAGGCTCCAAAGTCCGTCTTCGTTCATTTGCAACACCTCCGAATTTAAAGGAATTGGAGCAAAAATTAGAAGAAGTGCGAAAAGAAAAAGAAGCTGCAGTCCAAAGCCAAGAATTTGAAAAAGCAGCTTCATTAAGAGATACAGAGCAGCGGCTCAGAGAGGAATTAGAGGAAACGAAAAAATCATGGAAGGAAAAACAAGGTCAAGAAAATTCTGAAGTGACCGTAGAGGATATTGCAATGGTTGTTTCAAGCTGGACGGGAATTCCGGTTGTTAAACTTGCCCAAACAGAATCAGAGCGGCTTTTGAATCTCGAAGAAATTTTACACTCGCGCGTTATTGGTCAAGAAGAAGCTGTCACTGCAGTCGCAAAAGCTGTCAGACGGGCACGTGCAGGCTTAAAAGATCCGAAGCGTCCGATCGGTTCATTTATCTTCTTAGGACCGACAGGTGTAGGGAAAACGGAATTAGCCCGTGCATTAGCTGAAGCAATGTTTGGTGACGAAGATGCTATGATTCGAATCGATATGTCAGAATATATGGAGAAGCATTCTACGTCAAGGCTCGTTGGTTCGCCTCCTGGATATGTAGGCTATGAAGAGGGAGGACAATTGACGGAAAAAGTGCGCCGCAAGCCATACTCAGTCGTATTATTGGATGAAATTGAAAAAGCTCATCCAGATGTGTTTAACATTTTGCTGCAGGTGCTTGAAGACGGAAGACTCACAGACTCAAAAGGGCGCACCGTTGATTTTCGAAATACGATTTTAATTATGACTTCAAATGTAGGGGCAAGCGAATTAAAACGGAATAAATATGTCGGCTTTAATGTTCAAGACGAAAATGAAAATTATAAAGATATGAAAAACAAAGTGATGGATGAACTGAAAAAAGCATTTCGTCCTGAATTTTTGAACCGGATTGACGAAATTATTGTGTTCCACTCTTTAGAGAAAAAACATTTGAAAGAAATTGTTTCGCTGATGGCGGATCAGCTGACAAAACGATTAAAAGAACAGGATATAGAACTCGAATTAACGGATCGTGCAAAAGAAAAGCTGGCTGAAGAGGGCTTTGACTTAGAATATGGAGCGCGTCCGTTGCGGAGAGCGATTCAAAAATATGTCGAAGATCGCTTATCAGAGGAATTATTGAAAGGCACGATCTCGCAAGGTCAAAAAGTTGTATTGGACGTGCAAAATAATGAATTTGTCGTAAAAACTGCAGAAAAGGTTCAATAATCCAATGGGCATACTGCTTCACGTATGCCCCTCTCTTTCATTATATTGTCGTTTATCGATTGAACAAAGTGGGGAATAACCGAATGTCAAAGATCAAATCAAAATTTATTTGTCAATCGTGCGGATATGAATCGCCGAAATGGATGGGAAAATGTCCAGGGTGCGGCGAATGGAATTCAATGGTTGAAGAAGTTATCAAGCCAAAGGGAAAACACCGCATTGCTTTTAGTCATTCCGAATCATCCACTGTCAGCAAACCTTCTCCAATTCATCAAATCCAAGCTGCGCAAGAACCTAGAATGCTTACAGGACTTCATGAGTTTAACCGCGTATTGGGAGGCGGAATTGTAAAAGGGTCTCTCGTTTTAATTGGAGGGGATCCTGGAATTGGAAAATCCACTCTCTTATTGCAAGTCTCCTCACAGCTGGCAGAGAGAGGGAACGATGTTTTATACATTTCGGGAGAAGAATCTTTAAAACAGACAAAACTTCGCTCCGACCGACTCGGGGTAAAAGGCGAAAGACTATTCGTGCTTTCTGAAACGGACTTAGAAATCATCATTCAATCCATAATGGAAACTGAACCGGCTTTTGTCATCATTGATTCCATTCAAACGATTTATAACAGTGAAATTGCTTCTGCTCCTGGTAGCGTATCTCAGGTTCGAGAATGTACGGCTGAATTAATGAGATTGGCAAAGACAAAAGGAATTCCGATTTTTATTGTCGGTCATGTAACAAAAGACGGCACAATTGCAGGGCCGCGCATTTTAGAACATATGGTTGATACTGTATTGTATTTTGAAGGTGATCGACACCATACGTACCGAATTTTACGGGCAGTTAAAAACAGGTTCGGATCCACTAACGAAATAGGAATTTTTGAAATGAAGGAAACAGGTCTTAAAGAAGTGCTCAACCCGTCAGAAGTGTTTTTAGAAGAGCGTGCAAAAGGGGCATCTGGTTCAACAGTAGTCGCTTCCATGGAAGGGACAAGACCTGTTCTAGTCGAAATACAAGCTTTAATCACCCCGACAAGCTTTGGAAACCCAAGAAGGATGGCAAATGGGATTGATCATAATCGTGTTTCTTTGTTGATGGCGGTATTGGAAAAACGTGTTGGTTTATTGCTCCAAAACCAAGATGCCTACTTAAAAGTTGCCGGCGGGGTGAAATTAGACGAGCCTTCAATTGACTTGGCAATTTGCATCAGTATAGCTTCAAGCTTTAAAGATGTTCCGACGAACATTTATGATGTTTTTGTAGGTGAGGTTGGTTTAACAGGAGAAATTAGAAGGGTTTCACGAATTGAACAGCGTGTACAAGAAGCTGCCAAACTGGGATTTAAGCGGATTTTTTTACCGAAAGCCAATCTGGGCGGTTGGAAATGGCCGGAAGATATAGAAATTGTCGGTGTGCAAAACATTTCAGAAGCGCTCGAACTTGCAATAGGGGGATAAGCTATGAAACAAGAAAAATCGTTTAAGGAAATCTTGCAATTTGTAGCCCCAGGCACACCAATCCGGGAAGGAATTGAAAACGTGCTACGCGCAAAGACCGGGGGGCTAATTGTTGTAGGATATAACGAAAAAATCAAACAAATTGTAGACGGGGGATTTTATATCAATTGCCCTTTTTCCCCCGCCTATTTATATGAACTAGCTAAAATGGATGGAGCCATTATTTTAAGCGACTCAGGGCAAAAAATTTTATACGCAAACGCACAGCTCGTTCCGGATACGAGCATAGAGGTAAGAGAAACAGGCATGAGGCATAGAACAGCTGAACGAGTAGCAAAGCAAACAGGAAATCTCGTAATTGCTATTTCTGAAAGAAGAAATGTCGTCACATTATATTTTGGCAATTCCCGCTATGCTTTGAGGGATATCGGCGTCATTTTGACGAAGGCCAATCAAGCTTTGCGGACGTTGGAAAAGTATAAATCTGCCACTGACCAATCCATTAATAATTTAGGATCTTTAGAGTTTGAAGATTTAGTCACGATCGATGAAGTGATCCAAGTTTTACATAGAATAGAAATGGTGCTGCGAATTAAGAGTGAAATTATTAATTATATTTACGAACTCGGTACAGAAGGGCAGCTGATTCAGCTTCAGATGACCGAGCTTTTAGCAGATATTGAAAAAGAAGCGGCTCTGCTTATCAAAGATTACAGCATGGAGCGGCTGAATGATCCTATTCCTGTATTAAAGCAGCTGCAAGAATTGTCCAGCTCAGCATTATTGGATGATGCGGTTTTATTGAAGCTGCTCGGATATCCCCATTTTACCAATATGAATGAACCTGTTGTTCCTCGAGGTTACCGGTTTTTGCATAAAATACCAAAGCTTCCTTCCGTTATTATTGAAAATTTAGTGACAACCTTTGAAAATTTGAAACAAATTGCAAATGCTACCGTAGAAAAGCTTGATGAAGTGGAAGGAATAGGTGAAGTTAGGGCGAGGAAAATTAAGGAAGGATTAAGGCGCCTCCAAGATCAGTATAACATTGCAAGGGAGCTCTAACACATCCTTTACAGTAATTTATCAATATTTTTACAATCCTTGTTTTTAGATGTTTGAAAGGTTTGAAAGTGTATATAATGAAATAAAGGAGGTGGAGGTATGTTAAAACGAATTGTTCAAATATTTTTCTTTTTTGTTGGCGGAACGTTAGGTGTTTTGTTTATACCGGAATTATTATTTCTCTTAAATCTTGATGATGTTCCATTTCTGATGACACCATATACATTGGCGATATTAGGTGCAATTTTATTTTATATAACCTCCTTCTGGCTAGTGGATTATGTGGTGAATTGGATAAAATTTATAGAAGAGAAATTAGTGAAAGCTCCGGTTACGGATGTATTATTTGGCAGTTTAGGATTAATTTTTGGTCTGATTATTGCTTATTTAATTGGAATTTCATTATCTGAACTTCCATACCCAATTATCAATAACATTGTTCCGATCTTTTTAACCATAATTTTAGGATATTTAGGTTTTCAAATCGGATATAAAAAGCGCGACGAACTGTTGAACTTGTTTTCGATTACAGCAAGAATCAGCAAGAAGAAAGCCTCTCAAGAAGAAGAGGAAAATGTTGAAAAGAAAAGCTTAAAAATATTAGATACAAGTGTTATTATAGATGGCAGGATTGCAGATATTTGTCAAACAGGTTTTTTAGAAGGGACCATTATTATTCCTCAATTTGTGTTGGAGGAACTTCAGCATATAGCGGATTCTTCAGATGTGCTAAAAAGAAATCGAGGAAGAAGAGGTCTGGATATTTTAAATAAAATCCAAAAAGAGCTGGACATTAAAGTGGAAATATGGGAAGGCGACTTCGAAGATATACAAGAAGTCGACAGCAAGCTTGTAAAACTGGCAAAAATCATTCAAGGCGTTGTGGTCACAAACGATTTCAATTTAAATAAAGTATGTGAGCTCCAAAACGTCTCTGTTTTGAACATCAACGATTTAGCCAATGCGGTAAAACCGATTGTACTACCAGGGGAAGAGTTAAATGTCCAAGTAATTAAGGATGGAAAAGAGCATAACCAAGGTGTTGCTTATCTTGATGATGGCACGATGATTGTTGTCGAGGACGGAAGGGACTATATCGGGAAAAATATTGATATTCTCGTTACAAGCGTTCTTCAAACATCTGCCGGACGAATGATTTTTGCAAAGCCAAAGCTGCTGGAAAAAGCATTGTAATAAGGGAGAAAGAAGATGGAATATCGGGTTGTCATACCAGCTGCAGGGCAAGGGAAAAGAATGAGGGCAGGAAAAAATAAACAGTTTATCAAACTTAATTCTTTACCTGTGATTGTTCATACTTTAATGGTGTTTGAAAAAGATCCTCAATGCACCGAAATTGTTCTAGTCATAAACGAGAAAGAGCGTGAAGAATTTCTTTCTTTACTGAAAAAATATAAAATAAAAAAAGTGCAAAAACTAGTTCCCGGAGGACAGGAACGCCAATATAGTGTTTACAACGGGTTAAAAGCTGTTGAAGAAGATGGTATAATATTAATTCACGACGGTGCAAGGCCTTTCATTCGCAGGGAAACCATTCATCAGCTTGTTGAAAAGGCTCATTTAGAGGGCGCAGCGGTCGTAGCCGTTCCTGTAAAGGATACTGTGAAAAGGGTTCGCAATATGGAAGTCATTGATACTGTTGAACGTTCTAGCTTGTGGGCAGTTCAAACGCCACAAGCTTTTCGTCTTTCCATCGTATTAAAAGCTCATGAAGCGGCCAATAGGGATCAATTTGTAGGAACAGACGATGCAAGTCTTGTAGAAAGAATTGGCGAAAAAGTTTGTATTGTACATGGGGATTATTCAAATATAAAGCTTACAACCCCTGAAGATTTGATTTTTGCCCGTGCGATTTTAGAGAGTGAAAGAGGGGAAAGGGAATGATTCGGATTGGACAAGGTTTTGATGTTCATCAGCTTGTGGAAGGAAAACCGCTTGTGATCGGTGGAGTCAACATTCCTTATGAAAAAGGATTGCTTGGACATTCTGATGCTGATGTTCTTCTTCATGCATTGACAGATGCCTGCTTGGGAGCGATTGGAGAAGGAGATATCGGCAAGCATTTTCCTGATACGGATCCTGCATATAAAGATATTGACTCGGCGAAATTGCTTCAAGAGGTATGGAACTTGGTAAAGGAGAAAGGCTATATATTAGGCAATGCGGATTGTACAATTATTGCTCAAAAACCAAAAATGGCGCCTTACATCCATCAAATGCGTACTAGAATTGCGGAGCTCTTGGAGGCTGAACTTGACCAAGTGAATGTTAAAGCAACGACGACGGAGGAGCTTGGGTTTACAGGACGCGGGGAAGGAATCGCTGCACAGTCAATCGTTTTATTGCAAAAGAAAAAGTAATCTTTGAACATCAATGGTTTGGTGGTACAATATTTTAAAGAATTACGGTTTGATTATTGGAGGGACAAAATATGGCTGACAACGGAATACGGGTTCGCTATGCACCGAGTCCGACGGGGCATTTACATATTGGAAACGCACGCACTGCATTATTTAATTATTTGTTCGCTAGAAGCCAAAATGGGAAATTTATTATCCGAATTGAAGATACCGATCAAAAGCGGAATATCGAAGGAGGAGAACAAAGCCAGCTTTTTTATTTAAAATGGCTTGGAATTGATTGGGACGAAAGCATAGACAAGGGCGGAGATTACGGTCCTTATCGACAATCGGAGCGGACAAGCATTTATAAAAAATATTATGAAGAGCTCTTGGAAAGAGACTTGGCGTATAAATGTTATTGTACGGAAGAGGAGCTTGAAAACGAGCGTCAAGCGCAAATCGATCGCGGTGAAATGCCAAGATATTCAGGGAAATGCGCGCACCTTTCTAAAGAACAGCAAGAGGCACTCGAAAAAGAAGGACGGAAACCAAGCATTCGTTTCCGGGTTCCAAAAGGAAAAATATATAAATGGAACGATATCGTAAAAGGAGATATTTCTTTTGAGTCCGATGATTTTGGGGATTTTGTCATCGTGAAAAAAGACGGAACACCGACTTATAATTTTGCCGTCGCCGTCGACGATCATTTAATGGAAATCAGTCATGTGTTGCGCGGAGAAGACCATATCTCCAATACACCGAAGCAAATGATGATTTATGAAGCTTTTGGATGGGAGCCGCCTGTTTTTGGTCATATGACGTTAATCGTCAATGAAAACAGAAAAAAATTAAGCAAGCGTGATGAGAGCATCATTCAATTTATTGAACAATATGCTGAATTAGGGTATTTGCCTGAAGCGCTCTTTAATTTTATCGGTTTGTTAGGATGGTCTCCTGTTGGGGAAGAAGAGATTTTCAGCAAAGAAGAGTTTATTAAAATTTTTGATCCAAACCGATTATCAAAATCACCTGCTGTTTTCGATACACTGAAATTAAAATGGATGAACAATCAGTACATGAAAAAGCTTGATCTCGAAAAAGTAGTCGACCTTTCGCTGCCCCACCTTGTAAAAGCCGGGCGCATCAGTGAAAATATGTCAGAAGATGAAAGAGATTGGGTGCAACGTCTCATTTCCCTGTATCAAGAGCAAATGAGCTACGGTGCAGAAATTGTCGAATTAAGCGAAATGTTTTTTAAGGAAGAGATAGAGATCGATGAAGAAGGAAAGCTTGTGCTTCAAGAAGAACAAGTTCCTTCCGTGTTAAGCGCATTTTTGGAAGAAGTGAAAGCAATTCAAGATTTCAAAGCAGATGAAATCAAAAAAGCGATTAAGTCAGTTCAAAAGGCGACAGGTCAAAAGGGGAAAAAATTGTTCATGCCGATTCGCGTTGCGACGACCGGGCAGACACACGGTCCTGAGCTGCCGCTTGCCCTTGAGCTCTTAGGAAAAGAAAAGATTATCACAAGGCTGGAAAAAGCACTAGATTAACTTTTTAAAAAAATTGTAATATAGTATTGATGAACAGATGACGGAAAAACGTTGAGAAGGAGAAGTAAGAAAGCAAACGGCTTTTCAGAGAGAACCTCCTTTGGCTGAAAGAGGTTTAAGCACGCGCTTTCTGAAATGCCCCTTCGAGTCTTTTGTCGAAACCAGCGGGAGTAGACAAAAGCGGAGACTCACCGTTATAAGAGTTAAAGTTGAGGGAAAAGAAAAGCTATACTTTTCCCTAAACAGAGTGGAACCGCGCTTATTTGCGTCTCTGTATCTACAGAGGCGCATTTCTTTTTCAGTAGGGTATTATGATTACTTTTTATGGGAGGGAGAAAAATATGTGGAAAATATTAAAAGAAGATGTGGAAGTCGTTTTTGACCAAGACCCTGCTGCGAGATCTTATTTAGAAGTGATCTTAACTTATTCAGGCCTTCACGCCATATGGGCTCATCGGTTGGCGCATGCGTTTTACAAACGGAAATTATACTTTATCGCCAGGGTCATTTCGCAAATAAGCCGCTTTTTCACGGGAATTGAAATCCACCCTGGTGCCAAAATCGGTCGTCGTTTTTTCATCGATCATGGCATGGGTGTCGTTATTGGCGAGACTTGTGAAATTGGCGATAATGTTACTGTATATCAAGGAGTTACATTAGGCGGAACAGGTAAAGAAAAGGGGAAACGGCATCCTACCATCAAAAATAATGTTCTCATTGCAGCTGGCGCGAAGGTATTAGGATCTATTACGATTGGAGAAAACTCGAAAATTGGCGCAGGTTCCGTCGTTTTGCGCGATGTTCCGGATAATTCGACTGTTGTAGGCATTCCGGGGAGAGTTGTTGTGCAAAACGGGAAAAAGGTGAGAAAAGATTTAAATCATAGAGATTTGCCGGATCCTATTTCAGATAAATTAAAAGAGCTTGAAAAAGAAATAGGAAAATTAAAGGCAGAATTAGATAATCTGAAAAAAAAGGAGGGCGTTCAATGAGTATCAAAATTTATAATACATTATCCAGGAAAAAGGAAGAATTTATTCCTTTAGAGGACAACAAGGTAAAGATGTATGTTTGCGGTCCTACCGTTTACAACTATATTCACATCGGAAATGCTAGACCAGCCATTGTATATGATACAGTTCGTCGATATTTGGAGTACAGAGGGTACGATGTGAAATATGTGTCGAATTTTACCGATGTGGATGATAAATTGATTAAAGCTGCAAATGATTTGGGCGAAACGGTTCCGGAAATTGCAGAACGATTTATTAAGGCCTATTTTTCTGATATTGATGCACTGGGATGCAAAAGAGCGGATGTTCATCCTCGTGTAACGGAAAATATGGAGACAATCATTGAATTCATCCAAGCTCTCATTGACAAAAATTATGCCTATGAAGTCGACGGAGATGTGTATTATAAAACACGGTATTTTAAGGAATACGGAAAGCTTTCGCATCAATCAATAGATGAGCTTCATGCCGGTGCCAGAATACAAATTGGCGAAAAAAAGAGAGATCCGCTTGATTTTGCACTTTGGAAAGCAGCAAAAGAAGGGGAAATTTCATGGGATAGCCCTTGGGGAAAAGGACGTCCTGGCTGGCATATTGAATGCTCCGCAATGGCAAGAAAATATTTAGGGGATACAATTGATATTCATGCAGGCGGCCAAGATTTAACTTTTCCGCATCATGAAAATGAGATCGCACAATCCGAAGCGCTTACCGGCAAACCTTTTGCGAAATATTGGATGCATAACGGTTATATTAATATCAACAATGAGAAGATGTCTAAATCACTCGGAAATTTTATTCTTGTTCAAGACGTTTTAAAGCAGTATGACCCACAAGTATTTCGATTTTTTATGCTGTCTGTACACTACCGACATCCTATCAATTATTCGAAAGAACTTTTGGATAGTACAAAAAACGGATTGGAAAGAATCCGCACCTCATATATCAATTTAAAGCATCGGCTGGAAAGTAGTGCGAATCTCACTGATGATGATGAAAAATGGCTGGAAGAAATCAGCCGGCTAAAGAAGGAATTTATTCATGAAATGGACGACGATTTCAATACGGCGAATGCTATATCTGTCATTTTCGATTTAGTGAAAAATGCAAACTATTATTTGGAAAGAAAAAACACCTCCGAAAAAGTAATTAAGACATTTTTGCAGCTATTTAATGAATTTGGCGATGTATTAGGTTTGACATTTGATGTTCAAGAGCTGCTGGACGAAGACATTGAAAGGCTGATAAACGAGCGAAATCAAGCTAGAAAAGAAAGAAATTTTGCTTTAGCCGACAAAATTCGAGATCAGCTCAAGGAAATGAACATTATATTGGAAGATACGCCTCAAGGAACAAGGTGGAAAAGAGGATAAATATGATTGAGCTTGAAAAAATAAAAGAAGCACGGCAGCTTAATGGTCTTGTTTTAGCATATATGGGCGATGCTGTATATGAAGTATTTGTCAGGCATCATCTGTTATCAAAAGGAACTGTCAAACCGGGCCAGCTTCATAAATTGGCGAAGTCGTTTGTTTCGGCCAAAGCGCAGGCAGCGATTTTAAAAACATTAACTGACAACGGCTTTTTCAATGAAGAAGAGCTGGAAATAATGAAAAGAGGGCGAAATGCCAAATCAAACACGGTGCCGAAAAATACCGATGTACAAACATACCGATACAGCACGGCTTTCGAATCTTTAATCGGCTATCTTTTTTTAACAGGTGATCAAGATCGGCTAAACAACGTCATAGATGCTGCAATCGCTGCAACATACGAGAAAGGGGGAGTTGAACGTGGCGGATGAATATATATACGGGAAGAATTCGGTTATCGAAGCATTGAAATCGAACAGGGATATTAACAAAGTGTTTATTGCGGAAAATTCATATACTAAACAAGCGCAGCAAATTATAATGCTGGCGAAAAATAAAGGGGTAGCAGTTCAATTCGTTCCAAAGAAAAAGCTCGATCAGATCGTTTCGGGCAGCCACCAAGGAGTCATTGCGCAAGTTGCTGCATATAAGTATACGGATTTTGAAGATTTGTTCAAATTGTCTGACGAATGCGGGGAAGCGCCCTTTTTTCTGATTCTAGATGAAATTGAAAATCCAGCTAATCTCGGGTCGATTATGAGAACAGCTGATGCTGCTGGAGTACACGGCATTATTATTCCAAAGAACCGAGCGGTCGGTTTAACCAATGTAGTGGCAAAAACGTCAACGGGAGCAATTGAATATGTTCCCGTAGTCCGCGTGACAAACTTGGCACGCACGATTGACGAGCTGAAAAACAGAGGTATATGGATTTACGGCACTGATGCAAAAGGGGAAGACGATTATCGGACAATTGACGGGAAACTGCCCGTTGCATTAGTAATCGGCAGTGAAGGGAAAGGAATCAGCCGCTTAGTAAAAGAAAAGTGCGACTTCCTTGTGAAAATCCCGATGGTTGGTCATGTTACTTCTTTGAACGCCTCCGTTGCTGCCAGTCTATTAATGTATGAAGTTTTTCGTAAACGGCGGCCATCAGGAGAGTAACCAATGGATATTTTATTAGTCGATGGATACAACATTATTGGTGCTTGGCCTGATCTGCAAAAATTAAAAGATGAAAACAATTTGGAGGATGCAAGGAAGATCCTGATCAACAAGATGGCCGAATATCAAGCATACACAGGGATGAAGGTGATTGTCGTTTTTGATGCTCATTTAGTGAAAGGAATTGAAAAAAAATATTTGGATAATCGCGTGGAAATTATTTTCACGAGAGAAAATGAAACCGCTGATGAACGGATTGAAAAGCTGGCCAAAACATTAAAAAATATTAAGACGAAAATTTATGTAGCAACGTCCGACTATATAGAACAATGGACGATTTTTTCCCAGGGAGCTTTGAGAAAATCGGCGCGCGAGCTATATAACGAAGTGGTGTCTATTGAAGAAAGCATTCGAAAAAAAATTCAGCAAATTCAGGGCGAGCGCCCCGCTTCGAAGATTCGCCTTTCTTATGAAGTTGCCGAAAGGTTCGAAAAATGGAGAAGAGGAGATTTATCGTAATTTTGACATAAGTTGACGTTTATGGAAATCTTGCAGTATAATATTTCTAATAATTGTATGCGCGGTCGGGGTGATTTGCATGAGTGTTCAAGACAACAAGGGGGAAAAAATAAAAAAATTGCAGAAGCTTGAAGATGAACAAATTGTAGAGCTCGTCCACAAAGGCGACAGCGCTGCATTGGATTTCTTGATCACAAAATACCGGAACTTTGTGCGGGCCAAGGCAAGATCCTACTTCCTCATCGGGGCGGATCGTGAGGATATAATTCAAGAGGGGATGATTGGATTATATAAAGCGATTCGTGACTTTAAAGAGGACAAGCTTACCTCCTTTAAGGCTTTTGCTGAGTTGTGCATTACCCGCCAAATGATTACTGCCATTAAAACTGCTACCCGTCAAAAACATATTCCTCTAAACTCGTATGTTTCATTGGATAAACCCATTTATGATGAAGAGTCAGATCGCACACTGATGGATGTAATATCTGGAGCAAAAGTAATGGACCCAGAAGAACTCATCATTAACCAGGAAAAGTTTGATGATATAGAATTGAAAATGGGGGAAATATTATCTGATCTTGAACGGAAAGTGTTGTCCCTTTATTTGGAAGGCCGTTCCTATTTAGAAATTTCAGAAGAATTAAACAGGCATGTGAAATCTATTGACAATGCCTTGCAGCGGGTGAAAAGAAAGCTAGAAAGATACTTAGAGCTGAGGGAATTTACTTCATAACTCATTGACATAAAAATTGCCATTATGTTACTGTTTAATAGAGTAAGTATCGGTAGGTGTAATATGAGTAAAAAAATAGTTCTAGCTTGTTCTCAATGCGGCAGCCGAAATTATTCAACGATGAAAAAGGCGACCGAAGAACGGATGGAAATCAAAAAGTTTTGTAAAACGTGCCAAGCTCATACCACTCATCGGGAAACAAAGTAAATTGCACGATTCTTGGATTTCTGGAGGTAAACAAATGCAGCGCTTGACTGGATTTTTTCGAGATGTCGTAAAAGAAATGAAAAAGGTCAGCTGGCCGAAAAGAAAGGAATTGGTTCGCTATACGATTACGGTCATTACAACGGTAGCCTTTTTTGCTATATTTTTTGCTATTGTCGACTTAGGAATTTCTGAGTTATTAAGGCTTATTCTTGAATAAAAGCCTTTTATCCATGATATAATAGATATTATTCATAAGTCCGTCAGTAAACCCGGTAAACGGGTTTTTTCATTGCCTAAAAATGAAATGGGGAGGGAAGGACAAGGTCCTCTGATATGGAAAAGAACTGGTATGTTGTGCATACATATTCCGGCTATGAAAATAAAGTAAAAGCGAATTTAGAAAAACGCGTAGAGTCAATGGGCATGCAGGACAAAATTTTTCGTGTGATCGTCCCTGAAGAAGAAGAAATGGATATGAAAAGCGGAAAGAAAAAAGTGACGAAAAAAAAGGTTTTCCCTGGGTATGTTTTAGTAGAGCTCATCATGACGGATGATTCATGGTATGTGGTTCGCAACACTCCCGGAGTTACCGGATTCGTCGGCTCTGCAGGGTCTGGATCTAAACCAACTCCGCTTTTGCCGGAAGAAGTACAGGCAATTTTCAAACGCATGGGAATAGAAGAGGCTCGGGTGGAAGTTGATTTTGAATTAAAAGAAACGGTAAAAGTAAATGACGGCCCGTTTGCTAATTTCACAGGCGTTATCGAAGAAATCGATACAGATAGAAAAAAAGTCAAAGTTCTCGTCAATATGTTTGGGCGTGAAACACCAGTTGAACTAGATTTTTCCCAAGTTTCCAAATTGTAAAATGTAGAAAAACAAACTTGAAATCATTAATTAAAAATGGTAATATTTCTTAAGTCGATATGTCTCTGAAAGAGACTGAATGATGCATTAATCTTTCTCTCATTCATATAAAGAAGGATGTTGCATGAGTGGGAGGGTTTTACCCTATTACCACATCACGGACTTAAGGAGGTGTGTCTCGTGGCTAAAAAAGTGATTAAAATTGTGAAATTGCAGATTCCTGCAGGTAAAGCTAATCCTGCGCCGCCAGTAGGACCTGCTCTCGGTCAAGCTGGGGTTAATATCATGGGATTCTGTAAAGAGTTCAACGCTCGCACGGCTGATCAAGCTGGCTTAATTATTCCTGTTGAAATTACGGTATTTGAAGACCGTTCATTTACATTTATTACGAAAACTCCGCCTGCTGCCGTTCTTTTGAAAAAAGCAGCTGGAATTGAATCAGGTTCTGGTGAACCGAATCGTAATAAAGTGGCAACAATTAAACGCGATAAAGTTCGCGAAATTGCCGAAACGAAAATGCCTGACTTAAATGCAGCTAGCGTTGAAGCAGCAATGCGTATGGTTGAAGGCACAGCCCGAAGCATGGGCATTGTGATCGAAGACTAATCAATATGCATTGGTGTAGTAGGTTGCGAGTTTGTTTATTCAAGTTCGCAACCTTTATTCGTGGGAGGTTATTCCGCTAAAACCACATAAGGAGGAAAATGATATGGCAAAAAGAGGTAAAAAATATTTAGAAGCTGCAAAGCTTGTTGATCGTTCAAAAGCTTATGACGTAAAAGAAGCAATTGAATTAGTAAAGAAAACGAATATCGCAAACTTTGATGCGACAGTTGAAGTTGCATTCCGCCTTGGCGTTGATCCTCGTAAAAACGATCAGCAAATCCGCGGGGCTGTTGTGCTGCCGAACGGTACAGGTAAAACACAACGTGTATTAGTATTCGCTAAAGGGGAAAAAGCAAAAGAAGCGGAAGCTGCTGGTGCGGATTATGTCGGCGACAGCGACTACATCAATAAAATTCAACAAGGCTGGTTTGACTTCGATGTTGTTGTGGCTACCCCTGATATGATGGGTGAAGTCGGTAAACTTGGACGTATTTTAGGTCCTAAAGGTTTAATGCCGAACCCTAAAACAGGAACGGTAACATTTGAAGTTGAAAAAGCTGTCAAAGAAATTAAAGCTGGTAAAGTTGAATACCGTGTAGATAAAGCTGGGAACGTTCATGTTCCAATCGGAAAAACTTCTTTTGACAGTGAAAAATTAGTTGAAAACTTTACAACAATCTACGACGCGCTATTAAAAGCAAAACCGGCAGCGGCAAAAGGCACTTACATGAAAAACGTTTCTGTAACGTCTACAATGGGCCCTGGAATTAAAGTAGATCCTTCCAGCTTTGTCGTGAAATAATAAACCGGTTTGACAAGCAGGGTGTATTTTAGTAAAATAAAAATGTTGTGTAATTAAATAGAATTCATTTATACCGTAGACAGTAGGTGCCGAAAGGCTTAATATCCTACCGAGGTGTATGATATAGATTAAGCGGAACGTTTGCTTATTTGTACGATACCTCCATGTCTGCGGGCATGGAGGTATTTCATTTCACCGGCGGTATAAGTGTTCATTTTCAATTTGCAGGAGGTGTAAACAAATGAGCAGCGCAATTGAAAAGAAGAAACAGATCGTTGAAGAAATTGCAGCCAAATTCCGTGAAAGCGTCTCTACTGTTATCGTAGATTACCGCGGTCTTAATGTAGCGGAAGTAACGGAATTGCGCAAAAGACTTCGTGAAGCAAATATAGAGTTCAAGGTTTACAAAAATACGTTAACTCGCCGTGCTGTTGAACAAGCAGAAATTTCTGGATTAGAAGAAGTGCTGACTGGTCCAAACGCTATCGCATTTAGCACTGAAGATGTCGTGGCGCCTGCTAAAATTTTGAATGATTTTGCAAAAGAGCATGAAGCGCTTGAGATTAAAGCTGGCGTCATCGAAGGCAATGTTGCAACAGTTGATGAAATTAAAGCGATTGCTGACCTTCCATCTCGCGAAGGCTTGCTTTCTATGTTGCTTTCTGTACTGCAAGCTCCTATTCGCAACTTTGCACTTGCAACAAAAGCAGTTGCAGATCAAAAAGAAGAGCAAGGCGCTTAAAGCAAATTTTCGTATTAAACTATTAGCAATTTAAAACATAAGGAGGAAAAACAAATGACAAAAGAACAAATTATTGAAGCGATAAAAGAAATGACTGTTCTTGAACTTAACGACTTAGTAAAAGCAATCGAAGAAGAATTTGGCGTAACTGCTGCTGCTCCTGTTGCTGTGGTTGGTGGCGCTGGCGGCGGTGAAGCTGCTGCAGAAAAAACTGAATTCGATGTTATTCTTGCTAATGCAGGTGCACAAAAAATTAAAGTTATCAAAGTTGTTCGTGAAATCACTGGCCTTGGCTTAAAAGAAGCAAAAGAATTAGTTGACAACACTCCAAAACCATTAAAAGAAGGCGTATCTAAAGAAGAAGCTGAAGAACTTAAAGCAAAACTTGAAGAAGTTGGAGCAGAAGTTGAAGTTAAGTAAAAGCTGTTAAATAAATAGAAAAGCTCGCTGATTCATTGGCGGGCTTTTCTTTTATGTATGAATTTCTGCCCGTAGAAAATACTCCTAAAAAAGGGGTGCAGAAAATGAGCGAACATTATTTTTCGGAAAAACCGGAAGTGGAAAGCAATAGGAGAAAAATTGAGTGCACGTTGAGAAATCATCCATTTGCGTTCATGACCGACCGCGGAGTTTTTTCAAAACGGGAGGTTGATTTTGGAACGCAGCTATTAATTGAAACTTTCGCTGCTCCCGAAATTCCAGGAGATATTTTGGATGTAGGCTGCGGATACGGACCGATCGGATTGTCAATTGCAAAATCGGAACCCGATAGAATGATTGATATGATCGATATAAATGAAAGGGCAATCGAACTTGCGGAACTGAATGCTCGAATAAACAACATTCAAAATGTCCGTGTGTTTCAAAGCAATTTGTTTGAAAATCTGGAAGGGAAATGGTATGCTGCTATTTTAGCAAACCCTCCCATTCGGGCTGGAAAACAAGTCGTCCATCATATATTTGAAAAAAGCTTTGATCATTTAAAAGACCATGGAGAGCTTTGGATCGTTATCCAAAAAAAGCAGGGGGCTCCTTCCGCTAAACAAAAGCTGGAGACTCTGTTTCGTTCGGTAGAAGTGGCAGAGAGAAAAAAAGGCTATTATATTTTTAAAGCAAAAAAAGATTGACCTGCAATCCAGGATATGTTAACATTATAAAATGCCAATATATTAATTTCCATTTGTAGCTAAATTTTTTCTTGGATGTATAGAACCAATCCATTAAGGAAAAAATAATAAAATCAACTATTTCTGCGCAGTGGTTTTCTTTTTTCATAAAGAAAATCCTTTTTCTTTTTACTTGTAATAGTATTTATTTTATTATATAAAACATGGAATGCTATTTACAAGATATTATTATGCTGATTTGAGGGGTGACTCAGTTGACAAGTCAACTAGTTCAGTACGGACGACACCGCCAACGCAGAAGTTATGCGCGTATTAAAGAAGTGTTGGAATTACCTAATCTTATTGAAATCCAAACCTCTTCGTATCAGTGGTTTCTTGATGAGGGTCTTCGTGAAATGTTTCAAGACATATCTCCTATCGAAGATTTCACTGGTAACCTCTCGCTTGAGTTTATTGACTACAGCTTAGGTGAACCGAAATACTCCGTTGAAGAAGCAAAAGAACGCGATGTTACTTATTCTGCCCCGCTGCGGGTAAAAGTGCGCCTAATTAATAAAGAAACAGGCGAAGTGAAAGATCAAGATGTATTTATGGGCGATTTTCCGCTTATGACGGAAACCGGCACATTTGTGATCAATGGTGCAGAACGAGTAATTGTTTCCCAATTAGTCCGTTCACCTAGTGTTTACTACAGCGACAAAATTGATAAAAACGGTAAGAAGGGCTTTACAGCTACCGTCATTCCAAACCGTGGCGCTTGGTTAGAGTACGAAACAGATGCAAAAGATGTTATATATGTCCGCATTGATCGCACTCGCAAATTACCAGTTACGGTTCTTTTACGTGCCCTTGGGTTTGGCTCTGATCAAGAAATCATCGATGTGTTCGGAGAAAATGAATATTTAAGAAATACGTTGGATAAAGACAATACCGAAAGCCCAGAAAAGGCGCTTCTTGAAATTTACGAACGCCTGCGTCCTGGTGAACCGCCAACAGTTGAAAATGCAAAAAGCTTATTGATCTCCCGTTTCTTTGATCCAAAAAGATATGATTTAGCAAGTGTCGGCAGATATAAAATTAACAAGAAACTTCATATCAAAAACCGACTCTTTAATCAACGATTAGCAGAAACTCTAGTCGACCCTGAAACTGGAGAAATCATTGCTGAAAAAGGAACTATTATTGATAGAAGAACGCTGGATAAAATTTTGCCTTACCTTGAAAAAGGAATAGGGTTTAAAAAATTCACTCCTGATGGTGGAGTAGTTGATGAAGACATCACGTACCAATCTATTAAAATTTATGCTCCAAACGATCCGGATGGAGAAAAAATTCTCAACGTTGTTGGCAACGCAAACATTGATGAAAGTGTAAAAAACATTACGCCAGCAGACATTATTGCGTCCATCAGCTACTTCTTTAATTTGCTATATGGAGTAGGAAATACAGATGATATTGACCATTTAGGAAACCGCCGTCTTCGTTCGGTAGGGGAGCTTTTGCAAAACCAGTTTCGAATCGGACTTTCACGGATGGAGCGTGTTGTGAGGGAGAGAATGTCCATTCAGGATGCCAATACGATTACTCCGCAGCAATTAATCAACATCCGTCCAGTAATTGCGGCCATTAAAGAATTTTTTGGTAGCTCCCAATTGTCCCAATTCATGGATCAAACCAATCCTCTTGCAGAACTGACGCATAAGCGCCGTTTATCTGCATTGGGACCTGGCGGACTCACACGTGAACGAGCAGGCTTTGAAGTTCGCGACGTCCATTATTCCCATTATGGACGCATGTGTCCAATTGAAACGCCTGAAGGTCCAAATATCGGATTGATTAACTCATTATCAACATATGCAAAAGTAAACCGTTTCGGTTTTATTGAAACGCCGTATAGAAGAGTTGACCCTGAAACAGGGAAGGTAACAGACCGAATTGACTATTTGACAGCTGACGAAGAAGATAACTATGTTGTTGCTCAGGCTAACGTGCCAGTAGCAGAGGATGGAACGTTTTTAGAAGATAATATTGTTGCCCGTTTCCGCGGGGAAAACATAGTGGTGAAAAAAGACCGTGTCGACTACATGGACGTTTCGCCTAAGCAAGTTGTATCAGCAGCAACAGCTTGTATCCCGTTCTTGGAAAACGATGACTCCAACCGTGCATTAATGGGTGCAAACATGCAGCGCCAAGCTGTTCCTTTGCTTCAACCAGAAGCGCCTATTGTTGGTACCGGAATGGAGTATGTATCGGCTAGAGACTCTGGAGCAGCTGTCATCTGCAAGCACGCAGGCGTTGTCGAACGAGTTGAAGCCAACAGAATTTTAGTTCGCCGTTATGAAGAAGTGGACGGTCAAAAGGTTAAAGGTGATCTCGACGAGTACAAATTGTTGAAATTCGTCCGTTCCAACCAAGGAATGTGCTACAATCAGCGCCCAATTGTATCTGTTGGAGACGAAGTCGAGAAAGGCGAAATTTTAGCTGACGGTCCTTCCATGGAAAAGGGAGAGCTTGCTTTAGGCCGAAATGTACTTGTCGCCTTTATGACATGGGATGGATATAACTATGAAGATGCCATCATCATGAGCGAGCGTCTTGTAAAAGAAGACGTCTATACTTCCATCCATATTGAAGAATATGAGTCTGAATCCCGTGATACAAAATTGGGTCCGGAAGAAATCACTCGTGATATTCCAAATGTCGGAGAAGACGCTCTTCGCAACTTGGATGAACGAGGCATTGTCCGCATTGGGGCAGAAGTTAAAGACGGCGACTTGCTTGTTGGGAAAGTAACGCCAAAAGGAGTTACAGAACTGACTGCTGAAGAACGATTATTGCACGCTATTTTTGGAGAAAAAGCACGTGAGGTTCGTGATACATCACTTCGTGTTCCGCATGGGGGCGGAGGTATTGTTCTTGATGTAAAAGTGTTTAACCGTGAAGACGGAGATGAACTGCCTCCAGGTGTCAACCAGCTGGTGCGTGTATACATTGTACAGAAGCGTAAAATCTCTGAAGGGGATAAAATGGCAGGCCGCCATGGAAACAAAGGGGTTATTTCCCGAATTCTTCCTGAGGAGGACATGCCGTTTTTGCCGGATGGAACACCAGTTGACATCATGTTAAATCCATTAGGAGTACCTTCCCGGATGAACATCGGGCAAGTATTGGAATTGCACCTAGGAATGGCGGCTAAGAAGCTGGGCATTCATGTTGCAACTCCGGTATTCGATGGTGCGACAGAAGAAGATGTATGGTCAACAATTGAAGAAGCTGGGATGGCCCGTGATGCGAAAACGGTCCTTTACGACGGCCGCACTGGGGAACCTTTCGATAATCGCGTGTCTGTCGGAATCATGTATATGATCAAACTGGCGCACATGGTTGACGATAAACTGCATGCTCGTTCCACAGGTCCATACTCGCTTGTTACACAGCAACCGCTCGGCGGTAAAGCACAGTTCGGTGGACAGCGGTTCGGAGAAATGGAGGTTTGGGCTTTAGAAGCCTATGGAGCAGCATATACATTGCAAGAAATCCTTACTGTAAAATCAGACGATGTTGTCGGTCGTGTAAAAACATACGAGGCAATCGTAAAAGGCGAAAATGTGCCTGAACCTGGAGTTCCTGAATCTTTCAAAGTATTAATTAAGGAGCTTCAAAGCTTAGGACTGGATGTTAAAATTCTCTCAAGCGATGAACAAGAAATCGAAATGAGAGAATTGGAAGATGAGGTAAATTCCACCCAGTCAGATGGCCTCTCTTTAACGACTGATACAATCGAAGAGGAAATTGTTGATAAAGAAGAAAAAGATGCAGTTGCCAAAGAGTAAAGGAATTTTTTGCTACGGAAGATAAAAAGGGAGGTAGGCCCCTTGCTGGATGTAAATAATTTTGAGTATATGCACATCGGTCTTGCTTCACCTGATAAAATTCGTTCATGGTCATATGGTGAAGTGAAAAAACCAGAAACGATCAACTATCGTACTTTAAAGCCTGAAAAAGACGGTTTGTTTTGTGAACGTATATTCGGTCCGACAAAAGATTGGGAATGCCACTGCGGAAAATATAAACGGGTTCGCTATAAAGGCGTAGTATGCGATCGATGCGGTGTTGAGGTTACGCGAGCAAAAGTGCGTCGGGAGAGAATGGGGCATATCGAACTTGCTGCTCCTGTCTCTCATATTTGGTATTTCAAAGGGATTCCAAGCCGTATGGGA
>NZ_VISS01000018.1:14124-36240 GCF_007827555.1 Aeribacillus composti | reverse complement strand
ACGCGAGCAAAAGTGCGTCGGGAGAGAATGGGGCATATCGAACTTGCTGCTCCTGTCTCTCATATTTGGTATTTCAAAGGGATTCCAAGCCGTATGGGACTAGTTCTTGACATGTCACCTCGAGCATTGGAAGAAGTTATTTATTTTGCCTCTTACGTCGTGACAGATCCTGGGGACACACCACTTGAAAAGAAACAGCTTTTATCTGAAAAAGAGTATCGCACATACCGCGAGAAATACGGAAATGCCTTCCAAGCATCAATGGGTGCGGAAGCAATTAAAAAATTATTGCAAGATATCAATCTTGATAAAGAAGTAGAAGCGTTAAAAGAAGAGCTTAAATCTTCTCAAGGCCAGCGGCGCACAAGAGCGATTAAACGCCTTGAAGTGATGGAAGCATTCAGAAATTCCGGGAATGACCCTTCATGGATGGTGTTGGATGTACTTCCTGTCATTCCGCCTGAATTGCGGCCGATGGTTCAATTGGATGGCGGACGCTTTGCAACTTCCGATTTGAACGATTTGTATCGCCGTGTTATTAACCGAAACAATCGTTTAAAAAGACTGTTGGATCTTGGAGCGCCAAGTATCATCGTGCAAAATGAGAAACGGATGCTTCAAGAGGCTGTTGACGCTCTTATTGACAATGGACGCCGTGGTCGTCCAGTTACTGGACCGGGAAATCGTCCACTGAAGTCACTCTCTCATATGCTGAAAGGAAAGCAAGGACGCTTCCGTCAAAACCTGTTAGGAAAACGGGTTGACTACTCTGGACGTTCCGTTATCGTTGTCGGCCCAAATCTGAAAATGTATCAATGCGGTTTGCCAAAGGAAATGGCGCTTGAGCTCTTTAAGCCTTTTGTCATGAAGGAGCTTGTTGAAAAAGGGCTGGCACATAACATTAAAAGCGCCAAACGGAAAATTGAACGCGTCCATCCTGAAGTTTGGGATGTGTTGGAGGAAGTCATTAAAGAACATCCGGTTCTGCTTAACCGGGCACCGACTTTGCACAGATTAGGAATCCAAGCGTTCGAACCGACGTTAGTCGAAGGGCGTGCCATTCGTCTACATCCGTTGGTATGTACAGCCTATAATGCTGACTTCGACGGTGACCAAATGGCTGTTCACGTTCCGTTATCGGCAGAAGCACAAGCAGAAGCAAGGCTGTTAATGCTTGCGGCTCAAAACATTTTAAATCCGAAAGACGGAAAACCGGTTGTTACGCCTTCACAAGATATGGTGTTGGGGAACTATTACTTAACAATGGAACGTGAAGGAGCGATCGGAGAAGGGAAAATTTTCAAAGATCCTGATGAGGCGCTCATTGCCTATCAAAACGGCCATGTACATTTGCATACACGAATTGCAGTACATGCCGGTTCCTTAAAGAACGAAACATTTACAGAAGAACAAAATAAAAAGCTTCTGATCACAACGGTAGGAAAATTAATATTCAACGAAATACTGCCGAATTCGTTCCCGTATATTAATGAGCCGTCAACTAAGAACATTCAAGAATGCACGCCTGATAAATATTTTGTTGATCCGGCACAGGTAGATGTGCGGGAGCACATTAAAAACCAAGAAATCATTCCGCCATTTAAAAAAGGAATTTTAGGAAAAATTATTGCCGAAGTCTTTAAGAGATTCCATATTACTGAAACATCGAAAATGCTTGACCGCTTAAAAGATTTAGGCTTTAAATATTCGACTAAAGCCGGAATTACAATCGGTGTTTCTGATATTGTTGTGTTGGCGGAAAAAGAAGCAATTTTAAAAGAGGCGCAAGCTAAAGTTGACAATGTCTTGAAGCAATTCAGACGCGGATTAATCACTGAAGATGAGCGGTACGATCGTGTTATCTCTATTTGGAGTGCTGCTAAAGACACCATTCAAAGCAAGCTGATGAATTCATTAGATAAGCGGAATCCGATTTTCATGATGAGCGATTCAGGAGCTCGCGGAAATGCATCTAACTTCACACAGCTTGCGGGAATGCGCGGACTGATGGCTAACCCTGCTGGACGAATTATTGAGCTTCCGATTAAATCGAGTTTTAGAGAAGGTTTGACAGTGTTAGAATACTTCATCTCGACCCATGGTGCCAGAAAAGGTCTGGCAGATACAGCATTAAAAACTGCTGACTCCGGTTATTTAACACGCCGCCTTGTAGATGTTGCGCAAGATGTGATTATTCGTGAGGAAGACTGCGGAACAGACAGAGGAATTTTAGCGAGAGCGCTGAAAGACGGTTCAGAAGTTATCGAAAAACTCGAGGAACGGATTATCGGACGATATGCAAGAAGATCGGTTATTCATCCTGAAACGGGCGAAGTGCTTGTCAGGGAAAATGAAATGATTACCGAAGACATAGCAGCTCAAATTATCAATGCAGGGATAGAAGAAGTTTGGATTCGCTCTGCATTCACATGTAATACAAGACATGGTGTATGTAAAAAATGTTATGGACGGAACTTGGCTACCGGCACTGATGTCGAAGTAGGCGAAGCGGTAGGAATTATCGCAGCTCAATCGATCGGAGAGCCGGGTACACAGCTGACGATGCGTACTTTCCACACCGGTGGGGTTGCCGGCGACGACATTACCCAAGGTTTGCCGCGTGTTCAAGAATTGTTTGAAGCCCGTAATCCAAAAGGGCAAGCGGTTATTTCAGAAATTGACGGGGTAGTTGCTGAAATTAATGAAGTGAGAGATAAGCAGCAAGAAATTGTCGTCCGCGGTGAAGTGGAAACACGCACATACACGGCGCCATTTAACGCCCGCTTAAAAGTAGCTGTGGGGGACCGTGTAGAGCGCGGCCAAGAAATTACGGAAGGTTCAATAGATCCAAAAGAATTGTTGAAAGTAAAAGACATTTTAGCCGTTCAAGAATATTTGCTTCGTGAAGTGCAAAAAGTGTACAGAATGCAAGGTGTGGAAATCGGCGATAAGCATATTGAAGTAATGGTGCGGCAAATGCTGCGGAAAGTCCGTGTCATCGATTCCGGCGATACGGATGTTCTGCCGGGAACACTCCTTGACGTTCATCAATTTACAGAAGCAAATAAAAAGGTGCTTTTGGAAGGAAAACGCCCTGCAACAGGACGTCCGGTATTGCTCGGTATTACAAAGGCATCGCTTGAAACGGAGTCCTTCTTGTCTGCCGCATCATTCCAAGAGACAACACGCGTATTAACGGATGCGGCCATTAAAGGAAAACGGGATGAACTGTTAGGCTTGAAGGAAAATGTTATTATCGGTAAGCTTGTTCCGGCTGGAACGGGAATGCAGCTCTATAGAAAAATAAAACCGGTCATGAATAAAAAATCCGTTGACGAAACGATTTCGGTTGAATAATTGTCGGGGAAAAGATGGATGCCGTAAAATGCACAGTTGACATCCATCTTTTCCAATGTTAATATTATCAAGGTGTGTAAATATCACCTGTCACTTTGGAGGATATGAAATATGTCTTATGAAAAAGTAGCACAGGCTGAAAAGATTATTATTGGTACAAAGCAAACAGTGAAAGCTCTGAAAAATGACACTGTAAAGGAAGTTATCATTGCAGTGGATGCTGACCCGAAAGTGACAAACAAAGTGGTTCAGCTGGCTGAAGAGAAAGAAGTTCCTTTAATTAAGGTCGATTCTATGAAGAAGCTCGGAAAAGCTTGCGGAATAGAAGTTGGAGCGGCAGCTGTTGCAATTATAAAATAAACATTGTTTTTGTAGATTTCTGCAAAAACAATTGTTTTTACCAAATTATGAACCGCCTGGATGTGTGGGTTTGAAAAAACGTTTGAAGGGAGGAAATGTATATGCCTACAATTAACCAATTAGTGCGAAAAGGCCGCACGCGCAAAGTAGTAAAATCAAAATCTCCTGCGTTAAACAAAGGATACAACAGCTTCAAAAAAGAACAAACAAATTTATCTTCGCCGCAAAAACGAGGAGTATGTACACGTGTTGGAACAATGACACCTAAAAAACCAAACTCAGCTCTTCGTAAATATGCACGTGTCCGCTTGTCAAACGGAATTGAAGTAACAGCTTATATTCCGGGGATCGGACATAACCTGCAAGAGCACAGTGTTGTGCTAATCCGCGGCGGACGTGTAAAAGACTTGCCTGGTGTCCGCTATCATATCGTACGCGGAGCTCTTGACACAGCTGGAGTTGAAAACCGTAAGCAAGGCCGTTCCAAATATGGAACGAAACGTCCTAAAAACTAAAAGATAATATAATAAATACAGAATGAAGGGAGGAATTTAGTGATGCCACGTAAAGGACCTGTACCAAAACGTGACGTACTACCAGATCCAATTTACAATTCAAAATTAGTAACTCGTCTGATTAATAAAATCATGATTGACGGTAAAAAAAGCAAAGCGCAAAAAATTCTTTACAATGCATTTGATATCGTAAGAGAACGAACTGGCAAAGATCCAATGGAAGTGTTTGAACAGGCATTGAAAAATATTATGCCAGTATTAGAAGTTCGTGCACGCCGTGTAGGGGGCGCAAACTACCAAGTACCTGTAGAGGTTCGTCCTGAACGCCGCACAACTTTGGGTCTTCGCTGGTTAGTAAACTATGCCCGCCTTCGTGGTGAAAGAACGATGGAAGAACGTCTTGCGGCTGAAATCATTGACGCAGCAAACAACACAGGTGCGGCAGTGAAAAAGCGTGAAGATACACATAAAATGGCTGAAGCGAATAGAGCATTTGCACATTACCGCTGGTAATAAACATAATATTTATCAATACCCATGAAGGAAGGAGAAATTACCCGATGCCAAGAGAGTTCTCCTTAGAAAAAACTCGCAATATCGGTATTATGGCGCACATTGATGCTGGTAAGACGACAACAACTGAGAGAATTTTGTTCTATACAGGCCGCATTCACAAAATCGGGGAGACTCACGAAGGAGCTTCCCAAATGGACTGGATGGAGCAAGAACAAGAACGCGGTATTACCATTACATCTGCCGCTACAACAGCTCAAT
Organism: Aeribacillus composti; assembly: GCF_007827555.1. Taxonomy (GTDB): domain Bacteria; phylum Bacillota; class Bacilli; order Bacillales; family Aeribacillaceae; genus Aeribacillus; species Aeribacillus composti. The sequence goes on along the minus strand of NZ_VISS01000018.1, from coordinate 31,234 downwards.
GGAAGGGACATCGGATCAATATTATTGATACGCCAGGGCACGTAGACTTCACGGTTGAAGTTGAACGTTCTTTGAGAGTCCTAGACGGAGCAGTTGCAGTTCTTGATGCTCAGTCTGGTGTTGAGCCGCAAACGGAAACAGTTTGGCGCCAAGCAACAACATACGGAGTGCCGCGCATTGTATTTGTTAACAAAATGGATAAAATCGGCGCAGACTTTTTATACTCTGTCAAAACACTTCACGATCGCTTAGAGGCTAACGCACACCCTATTCAGCTCCCGATTGGAGCAGAAGATCAATTTCAAGGTATCATTGACCTTGTGGAAATGAAAGCATATTACTATCTGGATGATCTAGGTACGCGTTCGGAAGCTCGTGAAATTCCAGACGAGTATAAAGAACAAGCAGAAGAGCTGCACACTCGATTGATTGAAGCAGTTGCAGAGCTTGATGAAGAATTGATGATGAAGTACCTTGAAGGAGAGGAAATTTCCGTTGACGAGCTGAAAGCAGCTATCCGTAAAGGTACTTGTAACGTTGAGTTTTATCCTGTTTTATGCGGCTCAGCTTTTAAAAACAAAGGCGTGCAGCTAATGCTGGATGCGGTAATTGATTACTTGCCATCGCCAATCGATGTGCCACCGATAAAAGGCGTCATCCCTGATACAGAGGAAGAAACAGTTCGCAAATCAAGCGACGATGAACCATTTGCTGCATTGGCGTTTAAAGTAATGACAGACCCATATGTAGGAAAATTAACTTTCTTCCGCGTATATTCAGGAACATTAAGTTCCGGTTCATACGTATCCAATTCCACAAAAGGTAAACGTGAGCGGATTGGACGTATTCTACAAATGCACGCGAATCACCGCGAAGAAATTCCAATGGTATATGCAGGTGATATTGCTGCTGCAGTTGGTTTAAAAGATACAACAACTGGAGATACTCTATGTGATGAAAACCATCCGGTTATTTTAGAATCGATGGAGTTTCCAGAGCCTGTTATCAGAGTTGCGATTGAACCAAAATCAAAAGCAGACCAAGACAAAATGTCAACAGCATTGCAAAAACTATCTGAAGAAGACCCAACATTCAAATCGCATACGGATCCGGAAACTGGCCAAACAATTATTGCCGGTATGGGCGAACTTCACCTTGACATTATCGTTGACCGTATGAAACGTGAATTTAAAGTTGAGTGTAATGTCGGTGCGCCACAAGTTGCGTATCGCGAAACATTCCGCTCATCCGCACAAGTTGAAGGTAAATTCGTACGTCAATCAGGCGGACGCGGACAATACGGTCACGTTTGGATCGAATTCAGTCCAAATGAAGAAGGAAAAGGATTTGAATTCGAAAACGCAATTGTCGGTGGTGTCGTTCCACGCGAGTACATCCCAGCGGTTCAGGCTGGTTTGGAAGATGCTATGCAAAACGGTGTGCTTGCAGGCTATCCGTTAATTGACATTAAAGCTAAACTTTTTGATGGGTCTTACCACGATGTTGACTCAAGTGAGATGGCGTTTAAAATTGCCGCTTCACTTGCCCTTAAAAATGCTGCTCAAAAATGTAACCCGGTACTCCTTGAGCCAATTATGAAAGTTGAAGTAATTGTACCTGAAGAGTACATGGGAGACATCATGGGTGATATCACTTCACGCCGTGGACGTGTGGAAGGAATGGAAGCACGTGGAAATGCACAAGTTGTAAAAGCAATGGTTCCACTTGCTGAAATGTTTGGTTATGCAACCGCACTTCGTTCCAATACACAAGGACGCGGTACATTTACGATGCACTTCGATCATTACGAAGAGGTGCCTAAAAACATTGCAGAAGAAATTATCAAAAAAAATAAAGGCGAATAATTGATTTTCAACCATTGTTCAAGTATAAATACTTATGTAGCCCTTGGATGCGGATGCACTTGCGCCGCCTCCAAGTATTCTATATATTTATTTAAAATGAAACATATTTTTTTAAGGAGGAAAAATTACTTATGGCTAAAGCGAAATATGAACGCTCTAAACCACATGTTAACATTGGTACAATCGGCCACGTTGACCATGGTAAAACTACTTTGACTGCAGCTATTACTACTGTTCTTGCAAAACAAGGTAAAGCTGAAGCTCGTGCATATGATCAAATTGACGGTGCTCCAGAAGAGCGTGAACGCGGAATCACGATTTCAACTGCACACGTAGAATACGAAACTGACAACCGCCACTATGCACACGTTGACTGCCCTGGACACGCAGACTATGTTAAAAACATGATCACTGGTGCTGCTCAAATGGACGGCGCTATCCTAGTTGTTTCTGCTGCTGACGGTCCTATGCCGCAAACTCGTGAGCACATTCTTTTATCTCGCCAAGTAGGTGTGCCTTACATCGTTGTATTCTTAAACAAATGCGACATGGTAGACGACGAAGAATTATTAGAACTAGTTGAAATGGAAGTTCGTGACCTTCTTTCTGAATATGACTTCCCTGGCGACGATGTACCTGTTATCAAAGGTTCTGCGCTTAAAGCACTTGAAGGAGATGCTGAATGGGAAGAAAAAATCATTGAATTAATGAACGCAGTTGACGAATACATCCCAACTCCAGAACGCGATACAGAAAAACCTTTCATGATGCCTGTTGAAGACGTATTCTCTATCACTGGTCGCGGTACAGTTGCAACTGGTCGTGTAGAACGCGGCGTTGTAAAAGTTGGTGACGAAGTAGAAATCGTTGGTTTAGCTGAAGAATCTAAGAAAACAACTGTTACTGGTGTTGAAATGTTCCGTAAGCTTCTTGATCAAGCTGAAGCTGGAGACAACATCGGTGCTTTACTTCGCGGTATCGCACGTGACGAAGTAGAACGCGGTCAAGTTTTAGCAAAACCTGGTTCTATCACACCGCACAAAAAATTCAAAGCACAAGTTTACGTTCTTTCTAAAGAAGAAGGTGGACGTCATACTCCATTCTTCTCTAACTACCGTCCACAATTCTATTTCCGTACTACAGACGTAACTGGAATTATCACTCTTCCAGAAGGCGTAGAAATGGTAATGCCTGGAGATAACGTTGAAATGACTGTTGAACTCATTTCTCCAGTTGCGATTGAAGACGGTACGAAATTCTCTATCCGCGAAGGCGGTCGTACTGTAGGTGCAGGATCTGTTTCAGCTATCCTTGACTAATTGAAAAAAGCGAGTCGAATAGGCTCGCTTTTTTTATTATAAATATGAAGTCTGCAACGCTTTAACTTTTAAAGAAACAACACTAAATTTTATAGGAAATCCTGAATTTTTCTTGCATTAGACACCTGTTTTTTATATAATGTATAACGTTGGTCTTTGACTGCGATGAAGCGGGAGGTTGCTGATACACCCGGCCGCTTTGCCATGGCGGGCGTACAGGAAATTCTCGTGGAGAATTGTCTATGGAAAGTAGGCGAAAAGGAGGGAAAATAATGGCAAAACAAAAAATTCGAATTCGATTAAAAGCGTATGATCACAGAATCCTTGATCAATCTGCCGAAAAAATTGTAGAAACTGCAAAACGTTCGGGAGCAAATGTTTCTGGTCCAATTCCGCTACCGACTGAAAAAACAGTTTATACAATTCTTCGAGCAGTGCACAAATATAAAGATTCTCGTGAACAATTTGAAATGCGTACACATAAACGTTTAATCGATATTGTCAACCCTACACCGCAAACGGTTGATGCGTTAATGCGTTTAGATTTGCCTTCTGGTGTAGACATTGAAATTAAACTGTAACGATAGATTAAAACATTTGAAATTTAGGAGGTGTGACTCATGACCAAAGGAATCTTAGGAAGAAAAATTGGAATGACGCAAGTATTTGCAGAAAACGGTGAATTAATTCCTGTTACTGTAGTTGAAGCATCCCCAAACGTCGTTCTTCAAAAGAAGACTGTTGAAACAGACGGCTACGATGCGATTCAACTAGGTTTTGAAGACAAGCGTGAAAAGCTTGCAAACAAGCCAGAAAAAGGTCACGCTGCAAAAGCAAATACTGCTCCTAAGCGCTTCATTCGTGAAGTTAGAGGTGCAAATGTAGACGAGTATGAAATTGGTCAAGAGGTTAAAGTAGACATTTTTTCTGCTGGGGAACTTGTTGATGTGACAGGTATTTCTAAAGGGAAAGGATTTCAAGGTGCGATTAAACGTCACGGACAATCACGTGGCCCAATGTCTCACGGTTCACGGTACCACCGTCGTCCTGGTTCAATGGGAGCCATTGCACCAAACCGTGTTTTTAAATCAAAAGAACTTCCTGGAAGAATGGGCGGTGAACGCGTAACCGTTCAAAATCTTGAAGTTGTAAAAGTAGATGCTGAACGCAATCTTCTTTTAATCAAAGGGAATGTTCCGGGACCGAAAAAATCATTAGTTATTATTAAATCTGCAGTAAAAGCGAAGTAATTTCAACAGGAAAGGAGGAAACGGAAAAATGCCGAAAGTTACGTTATATAACCAAAACGGATCAGCAGTTGGCGAAATCGAATTAAATGATTCTGTTTTTGGTATTGAGCCGAATAAACACGTATTATTTGAAGCTGTCATTATGCAAAGAGCTTCTCAAAGACAAGGCACTCATAAAGTAAAAAACCGTTCTGAAGTTAGTGGCGGTGGCCGTAAGCCATGGCGTCAAAAAGGTACAGGACGCGCACGTCAGGGATCCATCCGTTCACCTCAATGGCGCGGAGGTGGAACAGTATTTGGACCAACACCTCGCACATATGCATACAAATTACCGAAAAAAGTCCGCCGCTTAGCAATCAAATCAGCTTTATCTTCTAAAGTTCAAGAGAACAATATTGTTGTATTAGAAGATTTAGTGTTGGAAGCTCCAAAAACGAAAGAAATGGCTGGAATTCTCAAAGGGCTTTCCGTTGACCGAAAAGCGCTGATTGTAACAGGAGACGAAAACGAAAATGTAATCCTGTCTGCACGCAATATTCCAGGTGTAACAGTTGTTACGGCTAATGGAATCAACGTGCTGGATGTGTTGAACCATGATAAACTTGTTATTACAAAAGCAGCGGTGGAAAAAGTAGAGGAGGTGCTTGGATAATGAAGGATCCTCGAGATATTATTAAGCGCCCCATCATCACTGAACGTTCAATGGATCTAGTAGCTGACAAAAAATATACATTTGAAGTAGATGTGAAAGCAAACAAAACAGAAGTGAAGGACGCTATTGAAAAAATTTTCGATGTCAAAGTTGAAAAAGTCAACATTATGAATTACAAAGGGAAACTTAAACGTGTTGGCCGGTTCAGCGGTTTGACAAATCGCCGTAAAAAAGCAATCGTGAAATTAACGGCAGACAGCAAAGAAATCGAATTGTTCGAAGCATAATTTTGAAAGTGAAGGAGGGAAACTGAGATGGCGATTAAAAAATATAAACCAACCTCTAACGGTCGCCGCGGCATGACAGTATCTGATTTTGCTGAAATCACTACTGACAAGCCGGAAAAGTCGTTGCTTGCTCCGCTTCATAAAAAAGCAGGACGCAACAACCAAGGTAAGCTAACTGTTCGTCATCAAGGCGGAGGCCATAAACGTCAATATCGTATTATTGATTTTAAGCGCGATAAAGATGGAATACCAGGACGCGTTGCTACTATTGAGTACGATCCAAACCGCTCCGCAAACATTGCATTAATTAACTATGTTGACGGAGAAAAACGCTATATTCTGGCTCCTAAAAACTTAAAAGTAGGAATGGAAGTAATGTCAGGACCTACAGCTGATATTAAAGTTGGAAACGCACTTCCTCTTCAAAATATCCCAGTAGGTACTGTCATTCATAACATCGAATTAAAACCAGGAAAAGGCGGACAATTGGTTCGTTCTGCAGGTACTTCAGCTCAAGTGCTTGGTAAAGAAGGAAAATATGTATTAGTTCGTTTAGCTTCTGGTGAGGTCCGCATGATTTTGGCAACTTGCCGTGCCACTGTCGGCCAAGTAGGGAATGAGCAGCATGAATTAATTAATATTGGTAAAGCAGGACGTTCCCGCTGGTTAGGCAAACGTCCAACAGTTCGCGGATCTGTTATGAACCCTAGCGATCACCCGCACGGTGGGGGAGAAGGAAAAGCACCTATTGGTCGTAAATCTCCTATGACGCCTTGGGGTAAACCGACTCTTGGGTTTAAAACTCGCAAAAAGAAAAACAAATCCGATAAATTTATCGTTCGCCGTCGTAAAAAATAACGGGGTTGTTCTACGGTTCATCAGAACCGTAGCGCAATCACGAAGGGAGGTAACATTATGGGTCGTAGCTTAAAAAAAGGACCATTCTGCGATGATCATTTAATGAAAAAAATCGAAAAATTAAATGAAACTGGAAGCAAACAAGTCATCAAAACTTGGTCTCGCCGTTCAACTATTTTCCCATCTTTCATCGGTCATACCATTGCGGTCTATGATGGAAGAAAACATGTTCCGGTATACATTACTGAAGACATGGTAGGACATAAGCTTGGAGAGTTTGCTCCAACTCGTACTTACAGAGGCCATGCCGGCGATGACAAGAAGACAAAACGCTAATATGAGAGGAGGATTTTAGGATGCAGGCTAAAGCTGTTGCGAGAACAGTACGAATTGCTCCTCGTAAAGCTCGTTTAGTTATTGACTTGATCCGAGGAAAGCAAGTTGGTGAGGCAATTGCCATTCTTCGCCATACACCTAAAGCTGCTTCACCAATTATTGAAAAAGTGTTAAAATCGGCTGTTGCAAATGCAGAGCATAACTATGACATGGACGGAAACAATTTATATATTGAAAAGGCTTATGTTGATGAAGGACCAACTTTGAAACGCTTTAGACCACGTGCACAAGGTAGAGCGAGCCAAATCAACAAACGCACAAGCCATATTACGATCATTGTTTCGGAAAAAAAGGAGGGATAATTAGTGGGTCAAAAGGTAAATCCAGTCGGTCTTCGAATTGGCATCATTCGTGATTGGGAATCGAAATGGTATGCAGAAAAAGATTATGCAGACCTGTTACATGAAGACCTCAAAATTCGTGAATACATTAATAAACGTTTAAGCGATGCATCCGTTTCCCGCATTGAAATTGAACGTGCGGCAAACCGTTTAAATATCACTATCCACACAGCTAAGCCAGGAATGGTTATCGGTAAAGGTGGTACAGAGGTCGAAGCTTTAAGAAAGGCTTTGAACCAACTAACTGGCAAACGTGTGCACATTAATATTTTAGAAATTAAAAAAGCTGATTTAGATGCAAAACTTGTTGCGGAAAATATTGCACGTCAGCTAGAAAACCGCGCTTCGTTCCGTCGTGTTCAAAAACAAGCGATCCAACGTGCAATGCGCGCAGGTGCATTAGGTATTAAAACAATGGTATCCGGCCGTCTTGGTGGTGCAGATATCGCACGTTCTGAACATTACAGTGAAGGAACGGTACCGCTTCATACTCTTCGTGCAGACATCGATTACGGAACTGCAGAAGCGGATACAACGTACGGAAAATTGGGCGTAAAAGTTTGGATTTATCGTGGAGAAGTTCTTCCAGCTAAAAAGAACAATGAGGAAGGAGGCAAATAATTATGTTAATGCCTAAACGCGTAAAATATCGTAGAGAACATCGCGGGAAAATGCGCGGACGTGCAAAAGGCGGCACTGAAGTTCATTTCGGTGAATATGGCATTCAAGCTCTTGAGCCTGCTTGGATCACCAACAGACAAATTGAAGCAGCACGTATCGCGATGACGCGTTATATGAGACGTGGCGGAAAAGTTTGGATTAAAATTTTCCCGTCTAAACCATACACGGCTAAACCTTTAGAAGTACGGATGGGTTCCGGTAAAGGGGCACCTGAAGGCTGGGTTGCTGTAGTGAAGCCGGGTAAAGTATTGTTCGAGGTTGCGGGTGTTTCTGAAGAAGTTGCACGTGAAGCACTGCGTCTTGCATCTCATAAATTACCAATCAAAACAAAATTTGTAAAACGTGAAGAAATTGGTGGTGAATCAAATGAAAGCTAAAGAAATTCGTGATCTAACCACTGCCGAAATTGAACAAAAAGTGAAATCTTTAAAAGAAGAATTGTTCAACTTGCGCTTCCAGCTTGCGACTGGTCAGCTTGAAAATACTGCCCGCATCCGTGAAGTACGCAAAACGATTGCTAGAATGAAAACTATTATTCGCGAAAGAGAAATTGCTGCAAACAAATAATCGTGAGAGGAGGTTTGCCAAATGAGTGAACGCAACAAGCGCAAAGTTTATACTGGACGCGTCGTGTCGGATAAAATGGATAAGACCATCACTGTTCTTGTTGAAACTTATAAAAAACACCCGCTTTATGGAAAACGCGTGAAATATTCTAAAAAGTTCAAAGCTCATGATGAGCAAAACAAAGCGAAAGTCGGCGATATCGTTCGCATTATGGAAACTCGCCCGCTATCTGCAACAAAACGTTTCCGTTTAGTTGAAATTGTAGAAGAAGCAGTTATTATTTAATTTGGTTCGGATGAAAAAAATTCCGAAGGGAGGTCACGAACATGATTCAACAAGAATCTCGTTTAAAAGTTGCTGATAACTCTGGTGCACGTGAATTGTTAACAATTAAAGTTCTTGGCGGATCTGGTCGTAAAACAGCAAATATCGGTGATATTATTGTCGGTACGGTTAAACAAGCAACACCAGGAGGCGTTGTTAAAAAAGGTGATGTAGTAAAAGCTGTTGTTGTGCGTACAAAACGTGGTGTGCGCCGTCCTGACGGTTCGTACATTCGTTTTGACGAAAACGCATGCGTCATCATCCGCGAAGACAAAAGCCCGAGAGGTACTCGTATTTTTGGACCGGTTGCGCGTGAACTTCGCGATAAAAACTTTATGAAAATCGTTTCTCTTGCTCCAGAAGTACTTTAATTATGAGTTTGGCTTACCAAGGAGGTGTGTAATCGATGCATGTTAAGAAGGGTGACAAAGTAATGGTGATCGCCGGAAAAGATAAAGGAAAACAAGGCGTGATCCTTGCAGCATATCCGAAAAAGAACCGCGTGCTTGTGGAAGGCGTGAACATCGTGAAAAAACATGCGAAGCCTTCTCAAGATAATCCACAAGGCGGAATTATCAGTAAAGAAGCGCCTATTCATGTATCAAATGTAATGCCATTAGATCCAAAAACAGGTGAACCGACTCGTGTCGGTTATAAAATTGTGGACGGCAAAAAGGTGCGTGTAGCAAAAAAATCAGGTGAAATTTTAGATAAATAATTTGGAAGGGAGGTCTATTTATGAACCGCCTTAAAGAAAAATACGTAAAAGAAATCATACCTGCACTAATGAACAAGTTTAACTATAAATCTGTTATGCAAGTTCCTAAAATCGAAAAAATTGTCATCAATATGGGCGTCGGTGATGCAGTCCAAAATGCGAAAGCGCTGGACAGTGCTGTTGAAGAATTAACTCTCATTTCTGGTCAAAAACCTGTAGTGACTCGTGCGAAAAAATCCATTGCCGGCTTCCGGCTTCGTGAAGGAATGCCGATCGGCTGCAAAGTTACGCTTCGTGGAGAGCGTATGTACGATTTCTTTGACAAATTGATTTCCGTTTCTTTACCACGTGTGCGCGACTTCCGTGGTGTATCTAAAAAATCATTTGATGGCCGCGGCAATTATACGCTTGGTATTAGAGAACAACTTATTTTCCCAGAAATTGATTACGATAAAGTAAATAAAGTAAGAGGTATGGATATCGTAATCGTTACAACAGCAAAAACCGATGAAGAGGCTCGCGAGCTATTAACTCTGTTCGGCATGCCGTTCCAAAATAATCGCTAATTTAGATTGGAGGCGAAAATGTGGCTAAAAAGTCAATGATTGCGAAACAAAAACGCAAGCAAAAATTTAAAGTGCGTGAATACACACGCTGTGAACGCTGCGGCCGTCCGCATGCAGTCATCCGCAAATTTAAGCTTTGCCGTATTTGTTTCCGTGAACTTGCTTACAAAGGTCAGATCCCTGGCGTGAAAAAAGCTAGTTGGTAGTATCGATAAATGGGAAGGAGGTTATTTATAATGGTGATGACAGATCCTATTGCAGATATGCTTACTCGCATTCGCAATGCGAACATGGTTCGTCATGAAAAACTGGAAGTTCCTGCTTCCAAAATTAAACGGGAAATTGCTGAAATTTTAAAGCGTGAAGGGTTTATTCGCGATTATGAATATATTGAAGATAATAAACAAGGTATTTTGCGCATTTTCTTAAAGTACGGGCCTAACAACGAACGTGTTATAACTGGCCTTAAACGAATCAGCAAACCAGGCTTGCGCGTTTATGCAAAAGCTAATGAAGTGCCACGTGTGTTGAATGGATTAGGAATAGCAATCGTTTCGACTTCTCAAGGCGTTTTAACTGATAAAGAAGCGCGCGCGAAGCAAACAGGCGGAGAAGTGCTCGCATACGTTTGGTAATTTTTTAACACGAAATGGAGGTGTCATTCATGTCACGTGTAGGGAAAAAACCGCTTGAAATTCCTTCAGGTGTCACTGTTACGATTAATGGAAATACAGTAACAGTAAAAGGACCAAAAGGAGAATTAACCCGTACATTTCATCCAGATATGGATATAAAAGTTGAAGATCAAGTATTAACTGTTACTCGTCCATCTGACAATAAAGAGCACCGTGCTCTTCACGGGACGACTCGCAGCCTTCTTGCCAATATGGTTGAAGGTGTTTCCAAAGGCTTTGAAAAAAGTTTAGAACTGATCGGGGTCGGATACCGTGCATCAAAATCAGGAAAGAAACTAGTATTGAATGTCGGATACTCTCATCCAGTCGAATATGAACCTGAACAAGGCATTGAAATCGACGTTCCTTCTCAAACAAAAATCGTCGTTAAAGGTACAGATAAAGAGCGTGTTGGCGCAGTCGCTGCAAACATTCGTGCGGTTCGTCCGCCTGAACCATATAAAGGAAAAGGCATCCGCTATGAAGGAGAATATGTGCGCCGCAAAGAAGGTAAGACTGCTAAGTAATGCCGCATAAAGAAAGAAAGGAGTGACGTAGATGATTACAAAACCTAGTAAAAATGCGGTTCGCAAAACTAGACATGCACGCGTGCGTTCAAAGGTTTCCGGTACAGCCGCTCGCCCGCGTTTAAATGTATACCGCTCCAACAAGCACATTTATGCTCAAGTGATTGATGATACAAATCACCAAACGCTTGTGAGTGCTTCTACTTTGGATAAAGAGCTTAACTTGGAATCAACTGGGAATGTAGAAGCTGCTCAAAAGGTCGGCGAACTTGTTGCAAAACGTGCGCTTGAAAAAGGTATTAAATCTGTTGTGTTTGACCGTGGTGGATATTTATATCATGGACGTGTGAAGGCTTTAGCTGATGCAGCTCGCGAAGTTGGCCTTGAATTTTAATCGACAAAGGAGGGAAAAGTGATGCGTCGTATTGATCCAAGCAAACTTGAACTTGAAGAACGTGTTGTTACCGTAAACCGTGTTGCAAAAGTAGTAAAAGGTGGCCGTCGTTTCCGTTTTGCTGCTCTTGTTGTTGTCGGAGACAAAAACGGTCATGTAGGTTTCGGAACTGGTAAAGCGCAAGAAGTTCCTGATGCTATCCGCAAAGCAATTGAAGATGCAAAGAAAAACTTAATTGAAGTACCAATTGTAGGTACGTCCATTCCACACGAAGTAATCGGTAAATTCGGTGCAGGAAAGATTCTCTTGAAACCTGCTGTTGAAGGTACGGGGGTTATCGCTGGAGGACCTGTCCGTGCAGTACTTGAATTAGCAGGTGTTCACGATATCTTATCTAAATCTTTAGGCTCCAATACACCGATTAATATGGTTCGGGCAACAGTTGACGGGTTAAAGCAGCTGAAGCGTGTAGAAGATGTTGCTAAACTTCGTGGAAAAACGGTTGAAGAACTGTTAGGATAAGGAGGGAAAGACAATGGCAAAAAAATTGGCGATTACCCTCAAAAAGAGTGTAATTGGTCGTCCTGAAGACCAAAGAATAACCGTTAAAACATTAGGCTTGCGGAAATTGCATCAAACAGTTGTTCATAATGACAATCCGGCAATTCGCGGAATGATCAATAAAGTGTCACATCTCGTGAAAGTGGAAGAACAATAATCAAATAAGGAGGTGCCAAGGTTATGAAGCTTCATGAATTAAAACCGGCAGAAGGTTCTCGTAAAGAGCGGAATCGTGTTGGTCGCGGTATTGGTTCAGGTAATGGAAAAACTGCTGGACGTGGTCAAAAAGGACAAAATGCCCGATCTGGCGGTGGAGTTCGGCCTGGATTTGAAGGCGGTCAAACTCCTCTATTCCGTCGTTTGCCAAAACGTGGGTTTACAAACATTAACCGCAAAGAATATCAAGTTGTGAACTTGGACAAATTGAATCGTTTTGAAGACGGTACGGAAATTACTCCAGAGCTTCTTTTGGAAACAGGTGTTGTAAGCAAACTGAAAGCAGGTATTAAAGTGCTTGGAGACGGTAAATTAGAGAAAAAATTAACGGTTAAAGCACACAAATTTTCTGCTTCAGCAAAAGAGGCAATTGAAGCCGCCGGCGGTTCTGCTGAGGTGATTTAATGTTCAAGGCAATCTCCAATTTTATGCGCGTGGGTGACATTCGCAATCGAATCTTGTTCACCCTTCTTATGCTGGTAATTTTCCGGATCGGCACTTTTATCCCTGTCCCGGGTGTGAACGCAGACGTACTAAAAGCACAAGACCAATTGAACGTATTTGGCGTTTTGAACATTTTTGGAGGCGGGGCATTGCAAAACTTCTCCATTTTAGCAATGGGGATTATGCCTTACATTACTGCTTCAATCATTGTTCAGCTTCTGCAAATGGACGTTGTACCGAAATTTACAGAGTGGTCGAAGCAGGGTGAAGTAGGCCGCAGAAAGCTTGCCCAATTCACGCGTTATTTAACAATTATTTTAGGATTTATTCAAGCGCTGGCAATGTCATATGGCTTTAATAATATGGCCGGCGGTCTGTTAATCATAAACCCTGGCATTGGAAACTATTTGTTGATCGCACTTGTTTTAACTGCGGGAACAGCCTTTTTAATGTGGCTTGGTGAGCAAATTACCGCAAAAGGCGTTGGGAACGGTATTTCTATTATTATCTTTGCTGGGATTGCTGCCGGCATTCCAACGGCAGTAAACCAAATTTATGCTCAACAATTTGCGGATGTTGGCGATCAGCTATTTTTAAGAATTGTAACTGTCGTTTTGCTTGTTCTTGCCGTTTTATTAGTTGTTGTAGCTGTTATTTTCGTTCAACAAGCATTCCGAAAAATTCCGATTCAGTATGCAAAGCGGCTTGCAGGTAGAAGTCCGGTTGGGGGACATTCAACGCATCTCCCATTGAAGGTTAACTCTGCTGGAGTCATTCCAGTCATTTTTGCAGTATCGTTTATTGTTACCCCCACTACGATTGCATCGTTCTTTGGACCAAATGATGTAACAAGATGGATTCAAAAAACATTTGATTACACGCAACCTATCGGGATGATCATCTACGTTGCATTAATTATCGCTTTCGCTTATTTCTATACATTTGTTCAAGTGAACCCGGAGCAAATGGCTGAAAATTTGCAGAAGCAAGGCGGCTATATACCGGGTATAAGACCAGGAAAAAGTACACAAGAGTACGTAACGAAAATTTTATACCGTTTAACATTTGTCGGTTCTATTTTTCTAGCAGTTGTCTCAATACTTCCTGTCTTTTTTATAAAATTTGCTGACTTGCCTTCTTCAGCACAAATAGGTGGAACAAGTCTCTTGATCGTTGTCGGTGTCGCTTTGGAAACTATGAAGCAGCTTGAGAGCCAGCTTGTCAAACGTCATTACAAAGGTTTTATGAAATAAGAGGTTGTGGGGCGATGAATGTCCCATTCCCTCGAAAAGCGTTTGAGGGGGAGAGTCCATGAATTTAGTATTAATGGGGCTGCCTGGGGCAGGAAAAGGAACACAGGCTGAAAAAATTGTTGAAAAATACAACATCCCGCATATTTCAACAGGAGATATGTTCAGAGCAGCTATAAAAGATGGAACCGAGTTAGGGTTACAAGCGAAGTCTTATATGGATAAAGGCGAATTAGTGCCGGATGAAGTTACGATTGGTATTGTTCGGGAAAGATTAGGCAAGAATGATACTGATAAAGGCTTTTTATTGGATGGTTTTCCGCGCACCGTTGCTCAAGCGGAGGCTTTGGAGCAAATTTTAAAAGAGCTTAATAAAGAAATTGATTATGTTATCAACATTCATGTTGACCAAGAAATTTTAATGGAACGGCTAACAGGACGAAGAATTTGCAAAAATTGCGGTGCAACGTACCATCTTGTATTCAATCCGCCAAAAGAAGAAGGAATTTGTGATAAGTGCGGAGGAAATTTATATCAACGAGCTGATGATAACGCTGAAACCGTTGGAAACCGTTTGGAAGTGAATTTGAAGCAGTCGAAACCGCTGCTTGATTTCTATAAATCTAAAGGCTATTTGAAAAATATTGACGGTCAGCAAGAGATTAACAAAGTATTTGAAGATATTTGCAACTTGCTTGGAGGCTTGGGTGAATGATTATTTGCAAAACAAAGCGCGAAATTGAAATTATGCGCGAGGCTGGACGGATTGTTGCTTTAACTCACCAAGAGCTCCAGAAATATATTCAGCCTGGTATTACAACAAAAGAACTGGACAGTATTGCTGAAAAGTTTATACGTGAACATGATGCAATCCCCTCATTTAAAGGGTATAATGGTTTTCGCGGCAGTATTTGCACTTCCGTGAATGAAGAGCTTGTTCACGGAATACCTGGAGACCGTGTATTGCGTGATGGAGATATTATTAGTATTGACATTGGTGCGAAATACAACGGCTATCACGGGGACTCTGCATGGACTTATCCTGTCGGTACAATTTCCGAAGAAACACAGAAATTGCTTGATGTTACAAAAGAATCTTTATATAAAGGATTAGAAGAAGCAAAACCAGGGGGAAGACTTTCGAACATTTCTCATGCCATTCAAGTTTACGTCGAATCTCACGGTTTTTCCATTGTTCGTGAATACGTAGGTCATGGCGTAGGGCAAGACTTGCATGAGGATCCTCAAATTCCGCATTATGGTCCACCGAACAAAGGGCCAAGGCTGAAGCCCGGTATGGTTTTAGCGATTGAGCCTATGGTCAATGCGGGAAGCCGTTATGTCAGAACGTTAGCTGATAATTGGACTGTCGTGACTGTAGATGGCAAAATGTGTGCTCATTTTGAACATACAATTGCCATTACTGATACAGGTTATGAAATCTTAACAACACCCTAAGTGAAGGTGATGTGCGTGAGTGATCCTGAGTCGAGTCCGCAAATAGGTCAGTTTGTCTTGATTACGAAAGGGAGAGAAGCTGGCAAATATGCGATTGTCGTGAAAATTCTCGATGATCGATTCGTATTGATTGCCGATGGAGAAAAGCGAAAGTTTCATTCTCCAAAGAAAAAAAACATCCATCATCTTGAATTTTTTGATTGCGTATCTCCGGAAGTTCAGAACAGTATATTGGAAACTGGCCGTGTGACAAATGGCAAACTTCGATATGCAATAAGCCGATTTGTCAATGAACAAGTTACTGATTTGAGGAAGGGAGACAATTGAATGGCGAAAGACGATGTCATTGAAGTAGAGGGTACCGTTGTTGAGACGTTGCCTAACGCGATGTTTAAAGTAGAGTTGGAAAATGGTCATACCGTGCTGGCTCATGTTTCTGGAAAAATTAGAATGCATTTTATTCGTATTTTGCCGGGTGATAAAGTAACGGTTGAATTATCACCATATGATTTAACCCGCGGAAGAATTACGTATCGATATAAATAATTTGCACTCCGGATTATTAAGGAGGTTGGATAAACATGAAAGTAAGACCATCAGTGAAACCTATATGCGAAAAATGTAAAGTCATTCGCAGAAAAGGAAAAGTTATGGTTATTTGCGAAAATCCAAAACATAAACAAAAACAAGGTTAATTTTTGAAGGAGGTGCTCATATTATGGCGCGTATTGCTGGTGTAGATATTCCACGCGATAAACGCATTGTCATTTCTTTAACTTATATTTACGGAATCGGTCGTTCAACAGCTCAAAAAATATTAGCTGAAGCTGGAGTTTCCGAAGATACTCGTGTTCGTGATTTAACAGAAGAAGAATTAGGAAGAATCCGTGACATTGTCGACACTTATAAAGTGGAAGGAGATCTTCGACGGGAAGTTTCTCTAAACATTAAGCGTCTCATTGAAATTGGCTGCTACCGTGGTATCCGACATCGCCGTGGTTTGCCTGTTCGAGGCCAAAATACGAAAAACAACGCACGTACTCGTAAAGGACCGCGCCGTACGGTTGCTAACAAGAAAAAATAAGTAAAGGAGGTTAACTGTAAATGGCTCGTAAAACAAATACTCGCAAACGCCGCGTAAAAAAGAATATTGAGACAGGCATCGCACATATTCGATCAACCTTTAACAACACGATTGTCACTATTACTGATGTGCACGGCAATGCAATTGCTTGGTCAAGTGCCGGTGCATTAGGATTTAAAGGTTCTCGTAAGTCAACTCCGTTTGCTGCACAGATGGCAGCTGAAGCAGCTGCTAAAGCTTCTATGGAGCACGGAATGAAATCATTAGAGGTTTCTGTAAAAGGACCTGGCGCAGGCCGCGAAGCTGCGATTCGTGCTCTTCAAGCAGCAGGTCTTGAAGTGACATCTATTAAAGACGTCACACCTGTTCCACATAATGGATGCCGTCCGCCAAAACGTCGTCGTGTGTAATTTATCTGTATATATTTTGTAACCCTGTCAATAATGGGTTATGATACAGTTATAGATTCTAGCATTTATTAAGATGTTGTTTGTGCACATTCGGGACTTTATGATTGGGGAATTTCGGTTAGACGCGTTTTCTCTTCTTTGTCTAGCCGGGGTTTCGACGTTTTGAAGGAGGGTTTTATTTAGAATGATTGAAATTGAAAAACCAAAAATCGAAACGGTTGAATTCAGTGATGACGCGAAATATGGGAAATTCGTTGTCGAGCCACTT
>NZ_VISS01000018.1:0-14114 GCF_007827555.1 Aeribacillus composti | reverse complement strand
ATCCTCACTCCCTGGTGCCGCTGTAACATCTGTTCAAATTGACGGCGTCCTCCATGAATTTTCTACAATTGATGGTGTCGTCGAAGATGTTACAACGATTATTTTAAATTTAAAAAAGCTTGCTCTGAAAATTTATTCAGAAGAAGAGAAGACGCTAGAAATTGACGTACAAGGTGAAGGGCCCATTACGGCAGCAGATATAACTCACGATAGCGATGTTGAAATATTAAATCCTGATCTTCATATTGCAACTCTTGCGAAAGATGCTCATTTGCGGCTGAGAATGACGGCGAAGCGCGGGAGAGGATACAGCCCGGCTGAAGAAAATAAACGGGAAGATCAACCAATAGGTGTCATCCCAATCGATTCGATTTACACACCCGTTTCTAGAGTTTCTTATCAAGTGGAAAATACACGGGTTGGTCAAGTGACAGATTATGATAAGCTGACAATTGATGTTTGGACAGATGGAAGCATCGGTCCAAAGGAAGCTATCGCACTTGGCTCTAAAATTTTGATGGAGCACTTAAACATTTTCGTTAGCTTAACAGATGAAGCGCAAAATGTTGAAATCATGGTTGAAAAAGAAGAGGACCAAAAAGAAAAAGTGCTTGAAATGACGATTGAGGAACTTGACCTCTCTGTTCGTTCTTATAACTGTTTGAAACGTGCAGGTATTAACACAGTTCAAGAACTTGCGAACAAAACAGAAGAGGACATGATGAAAGTGCGTAATTTAGGACGCAAATCGCTAGAAGAAGTAAAACAAAAATTAGAAGACCTTGGTTTGAGTTTACGAAAAGACGATTAACTGATTTTTCAAAGTCTATATAGATCAACTTCCAACAAAGGAGGGAACATCACATGTCTTATAGAAAATTAGGACGTACTAGTGCGCAGCGTAAAGCAATGCTCCGTGACTTAGCAACGGACTTAATTATTAACGAACGAATTGAAACGACTGAAGCCCGTGCAAAGGAGCTTCGTGCTGTTGTAGAGAAGCTGGTTACTTTAGGTAAACGTGGTGATTTGCATGCTCGTCGCCAAGCAGCACAGTTTATTCGCAATGAGGTTGCGAAAACTGTGACAGTTTCAGGCCAAGACGGAAAGGAAAAAGAAAAACCTTTCTATGCATTGCAAAAATTATTTGATGAAGTGGCACCACGTTACCAAGATCGTCAAGGCGGCTACACACGAATTTTGAAAATGGGTCCTCGCCGTGGTGACGGAGCACCAATGGTTATCATTGAATTCGTGTAATTTAGATATAAATGAACTTCAAGGGCGGGACAGTTGTAATGACTGCATCTATGCCCTTTTTTATTTATCTTCAAGTACTTTACAAAGCGGATTGATTTTCTTTTGGCAGCCTCTGCATCTCATATTTATAGACATGATATTCGCGTTTACTTCATCTGTACTTGAGGCGGGAGGAGGGCATCTGTGGAACGGTCGATCATTCAAGTTCAACATGTAACATACCGCTATAATAAAGAAAGTGAAAAGCCTGCACTAACGGATGTTTCCTTTGATGTGTATGAAGGGGAATGGCTGGCCATCGTCGGACACAATGGATCAGGGAAATCAACATTGGCCCGGATGCTAAACGGTCTGCTGCTGCCTGATGAAGGAACCGTTACTGTATCAGGAATCACATTATCAGAAAAAACCATTTGGGATATTCGAAAACGGATTGGAATGGTGTTTCAAAATCCAGATAATCAATTTGTCGGCGCCACTGTACGGGACGATGTCGCTTTTGGTATGGAAAACATAGGTATACCGAGAGAAGAGATGGTAAAACGAATCGAATGGGCGACGAAAATTGTAAAAATGAATGAATTTTTAGAACGGGAACCTCATCATCTTTCTGGCGGACAAAAGCAGCGGGTCGCGATTGCAGGCGTTTTGGCTGTTCAACCAAGCATTATTGTTTTAGATGAAGCGACTTCAATGCTTGATCCAATTGGACGCCGGGAAGTAATTGAAACCATTTGGTCATTGAAAGAAAAAGGGCTTGTGACGGTCATTTCCATCACCCATGATTTGGAAGAGGCGGCCAAAGCAGATCGGATGATTGTAATGAATGGAGGCAAAAAATTTGCAGAGGGAACTCCGAAAGAAGTGTTTCGCTTGGAAGAGGAGCTGGTAAGCATCGGTTTAGATCTTCCGTTTTCTTACAAGCTGAGCAAACGGCTTCTTGAAAAAGGAGTGCCTTTAGCGACGCGACACCTTAATGTAGAAAGCCTGGTGGACGAATTATGGACATTAAAATCCGACAATTAGAACATCGTTACCAAATGAACACTCCTTTTGAACGGCTCGCTTTGTGTGATATCAATATAGATATCCATGAAGGAACATATTTGGCCGTGATTGGGCATACCGGGTCGGGAAAATCAACGATTTTGCAGCATTTAAACGGCCTGCTTTTGCCAACGAAAGGCTCTATTCAACTTGGAGACCGGCTGATTAAGGCAGGAGAAAAACAGAAAAACTTGAAATCTGTCCGAAAAAAGGTCGGAATTGTCTTTCAATTCCCAGAGCATCAATTATTTGAAGAAACCGTCGAAAAAGATATAGCATTCGGTCCAATGAATTTTGGCGCATCGTTTGAAGAAGCGAAAAAAAAGGTAAAAGAAGTGCTGCCGCTTGTCGGTCTAGGAGAAGAAATCCTTCATCAATCCCCGTTTGAGCTAAGCGGGGGGCAAATGCGAAGAGTGGCGATTGCAGGTGTTTTAGCGATGGAGCCGGAGGTGCTCGTTTTAGATGAACCGACTGCAGGATTGGATCCAAAAGGGCGAAATGAGATCATGGAGCTTTTTTATCGTCTCCATAAAGAAAAAAAATTAACAACGATATTAGTAACGCATAGCATGGAAGACGCAGCAAAGTACGCTGATGAAATTGCCGTTTTGCACCAAGGGGAATTAAAGATGAAAGGGTCGCCAAAGGAAATATTCCGGTTGACTAGGGAACTGGAGCAGCTTGGGCTCGATTTGCCGGAATCAATTAAATTTGTCATGAAGCTTGAAGAAAAATTTTCTTTAACGGTTGAAGACAAGCCATTGACTTTAGAGGAAACGGCCGATTTCATTGAAGCCCTTTTAAAAGAAGGTGTCGTATATGATCGATAATATCATCATCGGAAAATATGTTCCTGGCAGCACAGTCATTCATCGAATGGATCCCCGTGCAAAACTGCTAACGATTTTTTTATATGTTTTTATCGTCTTTTTTGCCAATAACGGAATCACTTACTTTTTATTAGGATTATTTACGTTCATCATTATTTTGCTGACGAAGCTTCCGTTCTCTTTCTTATGGAACGGTTTAAAACCTGTTATATGGATCGTTGGGTTTACATTTTTGCTGCACATTTTAGTAACAAAAGAAGGGGACATGCTGTTCCGCTTCGGCTTTTTTTCCATTTATGAAGAAGGCTTGCGGCAAGGGTTTTTTATCTCTCTTCGGTTCATTTTCTTAATTTTTATGACAACGACATTGACCTTAACAACAACGCCTATCGAAATAACGGATGGAATGGAAAGTCTGTTAAAGCCTTTTAAAAAATTTAAACTTCCTGTCCATGAACTAGCATTAATGATGTCTATTTCTCTTCGCTTTATACCGACTCTGCTGGAGGAAACAGAAAAAATTTTAAAGGCGCAAATGGCAAGAGGGGTAGATTTTACATCAGGGCCTGTAAAAGAGCGAATAAAAGCAATCGTTCCTTTGCTTGTACCACTTTTCATCAGCGCTTTTAAGCGGGCCGAAGAGCTTGCTACCGCTATGGAAGCCAGGGGGTATCGCGGAAGTGAAGGACGTACGAAAATCAGGCAGCTGAAATGGGGAGCGATTGATTCCATTATGATGGCCTCTATCCTGCTGTTATCAATTATTTTATTACTATTGCGTGCCTAGGAGTTTTAAAAATGAGGATTAAATGCACAGTTTCGTATGATGGATCAGGATTTAGCGGTTATCAGCGCCAGCCCGGCCTCCGGACAGTACAAGGAGAGATTGAGGAAGCATTAATGAAAATCCACAAAGGGGAGCGGATAAAAATTACTGCTTCCGGCAGAACAGACGTCGGCGTGCATGCTGTTGGCCAAGTATTTCATTTTGATACAAGCCTCAAAATTCCGATGGAAAAATGGCCGATTGCTTTGAATACGCTGCTTCCTCAAGATATTTCCATTCAAAATGCAGAGCTTGCCGATCAAGATTTTCATGCCAGATTTTCTGCAAAGAAGAAAGAATACCGCTACCGTTTGTATCGCAGTTTTCAACGAGATGTGTTCCGGCGTCATTATGCATACCATTTTCCAAATCCGTTAAATATTGAAACGATTCGAACTGCCTCCCGTTTCATTATTGGAACACATGATTTTACAAGCTTTTGCTCTTCTAAAACAGAAACGGAAAATAAAGTGAGAACTATTTATGAAGCGGATATATGGGAAGAAGGAGATGAAATTACGTTCCGTTTTGTCGGAAGCGGCTTCCTTTACAATATGGTTCGTATTTTAGTCGGAACATTGATTGAAGTAGGAGAAGGGAAGCGCAAGCCGGAAGAAATAAAACAAATTATCGCAGCCAAAGATAGATCAAGAGCCGGGAAAACAGTTTCTGGATGCGGTCTATATCTTTGGAAAGTTTATTATGACAACTAATCCAGGTGTAACATTTTCTTGACATTCATATCTTAAAAAGATAAGATAACATATGGTATGTATTTCAAGCCCCACGATTAGCCCCGGAAAATAATCGTGTTTTTGAAATAGACTTTTCGACATGAACGATTAAGGAGGGAAAACAATGCGTACAACGTTTATGGCAAAGCCGCATGAAGTTGAGCGCAAATGGTATGTTGTTGATGCAGCTGGCAAAACTTTAGGACGTCTAGCAAGCGAAGTTGCATCTATCTTACGCGGAAAACACAAACCAACGTTTACACCGCATGTAGATACAGGTGACCACGTAATTATTATTAATGCTGAAAAAATCGAATTAACTGGAAAAAAATTAACAGACAAAATTTATTATCGCCACAGCCAGCATCCTGGTGGTTTAAAATCAAGAACTGCATTAGAAATGCGAAACAACTATCCTGAAAAAATGCTGGAACTTGCTATTCGCGGAATGCTTCCAAAAGGTTCCCTTGGACGCCAAATGTTTAAAAAATTGCATGTTTACAGAGGAAGCGAACATCCTCATCAAGCACAGAAACCAGAAGTTTATGAACTTCGCGGATAATTTAATAAGGAGGTTATCATTTTGGCACAGGTTCAATACTACGGTACCGGTCGTCGCAAAAGCTCTGTTGCCCGTGTTCGGTTAGTTCCTGGTGAAGGCCGTATCGTAATTAATAAACGGAACATTGAAGATTACATTCCAACAAAAGCTTTGATTGAAGATATTAAACAACCGCTTGTTTTAACAGAGACAGTTGGCAATTATGATGTACTAGTAAATGTTAGAGGCGGCGGTTTCACTGGTCAAGCAGGCGCTATTCGCCACGGAATTGCTCGTGCACTTTTACAAGCTGATCCAGAATATCGCGGAACGTTAAAGCGTGCAGGCTTATTAACTCGAGATGCTCGCGTAAAAGAGCGTAAGAAATACGGTCTTAAAGGAGCACGCCGTGCACCGCAATTTTCAAAACGTTAATGATTCGAACCTTAAACCACAACAAATCGTTGTGGTTTTTTATTTGCAATTGGAAAGGAGTGGTTGAATGGAACAGCGTGAACTGAAAAAAATAAAAACAAGGAGGAGATTTTGATGAATGTAATTACAGACTTTAATGAAAGACGGCAGGAAAAAAAGCTTCTCACTGAGCGAAAAATGTTAAAAGATCTCCCAATTCGCAAATTGAAAAATATGATTGATGAATGGTTTAATCCTTTTTTTCAAAAACGCTTCCATAAAACTGCAATGGAAGAAGAGTGTGTCCACTCGGCCATTGAATCTTTTTTGCTGGGAGCGGCCTACAGCCGGTTCGGATATTACGGGGAATCGATGGAGCAGGCCAATACACGTTGTATACAGGAAGAACAAGAGCTTATTAACAATTTATTTGACAATATTCTTTATTTGGCAAGGGAATCAAATGATGATTTTGTTATGGAATCCATCTATTTGACATGCCAGCACTTTATTCATTATTGGTGGGAAGAAGGGTTTTTAGCTGGAAAAAAGAGATACAAACTAAAGCTTTAAAAGCAGTTCATGCATGGCTCATTTCAACTTCGTTGGAACGGGCTTTTTTTATGCCTAAAAACGGCTTGTGAAAAAATGATTTGACGGGGGCCATTGCTGAATTCGCCTTTTGATTGGCTTTTTTATTTCAAAAAGGAAAAGTTCAGGATTTATTGGCAGTGCTGCTTATTTTTTGCAAGGAAGAATGAAGCAAAATGGTTTTTATTTCTTATGTGAAATATTACTCGTAAGGACAATTTGGGCGACATCCATGCACTGTGGCTATGTTATGAAAACTTTTAAAAAACAAAAAATTGCGGTTTTCAAAATGTTCATCTCGATATGAATGTCTTTTCAACGATTCCAGATTTTCGAAGATAGAAAAAGCTTTTATCATTTGCCGAGCAAACCTCCAATTGTGTAACGCAGGTGAGGAAATCGGCTTTTATTTTTTATTTGGCTTTTTTTGCTGAGCTTTGACACACGTTTCTTTTCTCTTTACCACAAAGATTTTATTAGCACTTTTCATTTAGGCGAATAGGCTTAAAACTTTTGTGACTGTTCAAAAAATTTTAGTGCCTTATACAAAATCATCCATTATAATATTTCTATCAATTTTTTATAAATAAAGAGGTGGAGAAATGGGTTGGTTGAAAAAGTCGTTATGTCTTGTTCTTATTTTTTTATTATTGGTGCCAGCTAGCGGTTTTGCACAGGAAAGAAGTTCAGACACAGCATCTGGAGGAAATAAATACATATTAATCAGCAACGAGTCCGTCGACGTATATAAACCTCAATCCACTGGAAAGTTCAAAATCAATAATGATCAATATACGATAAACAAAAAAATAGGATTGGATGCTTATAAACTGGATGTAAATAGACCTTTTGATATAGAAAAACATGAAGACAAGAAACTTCAACAAAAATCTCTCTCCAAAAAGTTTCTCAATAAAGTTGGCGATACTAAGACATTTTGGGTGCATGATTTTACGACCAATGAAGATAAACAAATTAGCGCCAAGCTGCTGTATTCAGGTACAAAAACGAACGTATGGGTTTATGATAATCAAATTACAGAAGCTGATGCGCAAAAATTAGGGCAAGAATTTGATCAAAAAATTTATCCGCTCATCACACAAAATTTTGCCAGCGAATCCGATGTGGACGGAAACGGGAAAATTCACATTCTTTGTTATGATATACAAGATGGTTTTGCAGGATTCGGGGGGTATATTGCTGGTTACTTTTATGGAGGAGATTTGCATGATATTCCATACTCCAACAAATCAGAGATTTTTTATATTGATACGTATCCTTTAATGGGAACAGGGACGGAAAAGGATGTAAGTGCTGCATACGAAACATTGGTACATGAATTTCAACATATGGTGAATTTTAACCAAAATGTATTTATAGAAAACGGCTCCCAAATGGATACATGGCTAGATGAAGCATTGTCAATGGCAGCTGAACATATATATACGGGAAAACCTTTAACGAATTACATTTATTACTACAATATTTCTACCTCCATTACAAATGGTCATTCATTATTGTATTGGAATTATTATGGCGATACTTTGTCTAACTATTCCTTGTCCTATCTTTTTGGACAATATGTCAGAATTCAAGCGAATCAAGGAAACAAGATTTTCAAAGAGATTTTAACAGATACTCATAATGATTATAAAGCAGTAGAAAATGTAGCGAAAAAATATATCAACTCTTCCCTTACATTTGGAGAATTGATGACGAACTTCCGCAGTGCCCTTTTACTGAAGAAAGATACGGGAAAATATGGCTTTAAAGGAGAAGAAGGCTTTAATTTATTAATTCCAAAAATATTTTCGGGAGAATATGCCAGCTTGCGGGGCGGCGGAGCCATAGTAAAACGGGCTGTTGGTAATGAAACTGTTCCTGCATCTAAAGGAAATGACATCACTTATACTTTTTTAGATGAAAAAAATCCTTACACTCCTCCAAAACCGATAGTAAACCCGGTAAGTGATAGGGATACATTTATAAATGGCCTGTCTAATCCAAGAACGACTGTTTATGTCCAGCTTGGTTCAAAGATATTGAAGACTGCAGCGGCTGATCGTAATGGATCCTTCCGCATTTCCATCAGTAAACAAAAAGCTGGAACTGTCTTAAGCGTATATGCCAAGAGTCAGGAAGGAAATAAAAGCGAGTCGGTTCAAATAACGGTGCTCGATAAAACGCCTCCTAGCATTCCAAGCGTAAACCTGGTCAGCGATAAAGATAAAACGGTCAGAGGGACAGCGGAGGCAGGATCAAAAATAACAATAAAGGCCGGCAGCAAAGTATTGAGCACCGGCACGACAGATAAAAATGGGAAATTCACGATTTCGTTAAAAACAGCTCAAAAAGCTGGAACAGTTCTTTACGTAACAGCGACGGATAAAGCGGGGAATGTGAGCCCGGCGCGAAAAGTGACGGTAATTGATAAAACACCGCCGCGTACTCCGAGTGTAAATTCGGTCAGCAATAAAGATAAAACGGTCAGGGGGACATCAGAGGCAGGATCAAAAATAACAATAAAGGCCGGCAGCAAAGTATTGAGCACCGGCACGACAGATAAAAATGGGAAATTCGCAATTTCGTTAAAAACGGCTCAAAAAGCCGGAACAATTCTTTACGTAACAGCGACGGATAAAGCGGGGAATGTGAGCCCGGCGCGAAAAGTGACGGTACTCGATAAAATACCGCCGGGTGCTCCTAAAGTGAACAAAGTGACAAGAAAATCTTCCTCGGTGACAGGAAAAGCAGAGGCGTATTCAACGGTGTATGTCAAAGCAGGAAAGAAAGTAATCGGTTCGGGCAAAGCGAATAAAAACGGAAATTTCTCCGTTTCAATCAAAAAACAAAAAGCCGGAACAGTTCTCCTAGTGTATGCAAAAGATAAGGCTGGAAATGTAGGAAAAAGCACGAAAGTTACCGTCAAATACAAATAATAAAATTGACCGTGCCAGCCTGATCGGTCTCGTTATAACTGAAACGCAACATTCATCTTAGCTCCCATATTTGCGGGAGCTTTTTTTATGACTCTTAAAATGTTTCTTTTTGAAAAAAAGCGCTGTATAAAAACTGAATCAGAAATACAATTTTATTTTCAAGTGAAGCATTCCATTATCCCCAATTGCCCCCAATTTAAACTTCATATCTAGGACCGAAAAGTGTAAGGCGATTTATCATTAAAGCACAAACAGCTGTATGGCAGAAAGTTGACGGCTTCTACAGCTATATTATCTGTTGGGGAGAATGACGAGTTTGAGCAGATTAGTTAAATTTTGAATGCGCCAATTTTCTGGTGGGAATTGGCTGGAAAAAAGAGATATAAATTAAAATTGCAGTAATCATAAATCCTTATGCTTTTCCATATATTGAATTGAAGGGACGAGCAGGAGGGATGCGGAGTGAAAAAAAAGCTGAAATGGGCGCTGTTTATTGCTGGGTTTCTGATTCTCGTATTTATCATTCAATATCAATTCTCCCTTTTCAATTCATGGAAATCATGGAATCTTCCGTTATCAGGAAAAATCATTTACTTAGACCCCGGTCACGGAGGTCCCGATGGAGGAGCAGTAGGAAAAAAACTACTGGAAAAAGATATAACTTTAAAAATTGCCAATATTGCTCGAGATTATTTACAAGAGCAGGGAGCGTTAGTGTTATTGACAAGAGAAAAAGATGAAGATTTGGCTTCGGACGATACACACGGATATAGCCGGAGAAAATCAGAAGATATTCGAAAGCGCGTTCGCCTAATTGATGAATCAGACGCCGATTTGTTTTTGAGCATCCATTTAAATGCTATTCCATCTCCAAAATGGAGGGGAGCGCAAACATTTTATGACGGAAAATATCAGGAGAATGAAGCTATTGCGAAATTTATCCAAGATGAATTAAGGAAAAATTTAAGAAATACAGATCGAAAAGCAAAGCCAATAAGCGGTGTCTATTTACTAAAGCATGCAAAAAAACCGGGTGCGCTTGTGGAGGTGGGGTTTTTATCCAATCCTTCTGAGGAAGAGCTTCTTGCTTCTGAAGAATATCAGAAAAAAGTGGCAGCCGCCATTTACAACGGGGTTTTGCGTTATTTTTCCAATGAACAGCAAATACCGGAATAAATGGATTCTTCTCAGGCATCTATTTTCAATGGACTGTTGGAAATGTGTTATACTATATACTATTAAAAGTCTTATGGAAAAAAGGTGGTTGTGGATACGATGCGGGAAGAAGATGTAAGGTCCATTGTCGAACAGTTGGAAGATCCATTTTTACATAAATCTTTAAAAGAATTGAATGCGATTGAAGAAATAAAAATCAAGCCCGAAAAAAAACATATTAGTTTAAAAATAGCAATTGCCAAAACGGGAACAAGCGAGCAGTTAACACTCCAGCAGCAAATTGTTGCAAAGCTTAAACAAGCGGGTGCCGAGACTGTTGGGCTGCGTTTTTCGGAGCTTCCAAAGGAAATTGTCCAAAAGTATTATTCTGATAGTACAAGCCCTTCCATTTTATCGAATGAAAAAACAACCTTTATTGCAATAGCAAGCGGAAAAGGCGGGGTCGGCAAATCAACCGTATCTGTCAACTTGGCTGTGTCCCTTGCTCGTCTAGGAAAAAAAGTTGGTCTTATTGATGCAGATATTTACGGCTTTAGCGTTCCTGATATGATGGGGATCATGAACCGGCCGATCGTTCGCGGGGATAAAATTATTCCAGTTGAGCGGTTTGGTGTGCAAGTCATATCAATGGCTTTTTTTGTTGAAGATAATGCGCCTGTTGTTTGGAGAGGTCCGATGCTCGGAAAAATGCTGAATAACTTTTTCCAAGAAGTTGAATGGGGATCGTTGGACTACTTACTCCTTGATTTGCCTCCTGGTACAGGTGATGTTGCATTAGATGTGCATACATTGCTTCCAACTAGTAAAGAAATCATTGTAACTACGCCTCATCCAACAGCTGCATTTGTTGCTGCAAGGGCTGGTGCAATGGCCATTAAAACGGAGCACGAAATTTTAGGAGTTATTGAAAATATGTCCTATTTTGAAAGTAAATTAACAGGCCAAAAAGAGTATGTATTTGGGAAAGGCGGAGGTCAGAAGCTTGCAGAGGATTTGCAGGTCCCTCTATTAGGGCAAATTCCGCTTGAGCAGCCGGACTGGGATGAAGAGGACTTTGCTCCGTCTGTTTATAATGAAAACCATCCAATAGGGAAAATTTATTTAGATATAGCAAGAAAAGTGATTGAGATAACAGAAAAGTAAAGGAAGGGAGAGGAGGTCTATTGGCCTCCGCCCCCGCCTTCGTTTCCGGAGCTGCCCCCGCCTTGTTGTTTACTTTGAGCTTGCTGAGCAGCCTTCAATAGCGCCTCCTCAATTTTCGGTTGAAAGATCGGACTTGATAGAACATCTGTAATTTGCTGCTGTAAATATTGGCGGTATTCTTTGCTTTTTAAAACCTTCAATAGTTCTTCTTCCATTTGAGGATTTTTCAGCACATCCATAAGCATTCCTTGATATTCCGGATCTTTCATTAAACGTTTGATCACTTTTTCATGTTCTGTTTGCAATGTTTTCGCAAATCCTTCCGCAAATTTTGTATCTTCAAATGTATTTTTCCAAAATTCCTTCCCTTTTTCTGATGTTAACGTTTTTTCAATCGTATTATTGACGGTTTTTTGATCTAAAATGAGGTTTCGTTGAACTTCTTCATCTTTCATAATTTCTTGAACGGCTTTTTTTCCTTCGTCAGATTTTAATATGTCTACAACCATTTTTTTTGTTTCATCATAATTCATTGGTCCACTTTGCTGCCGATCCGCACATCCTGCAACGATCATCCATATAAGCATCATGATGAGGAGCGAACAATTTCTACCTCTCATATTTCATTTAGCTCCTTTCAATAATAACTTCTACCATTATGTTGAGAAACCAACTGTTTTTTATGCGAAAAAAGTTTTGCCATATGGTAATATACAAGTTGGATTGATAAAATCATATGATATTTTACGAAATATGGAGGGGTTGGCAGTGAAAAGCCGAAATTGGGTACGATTTTTCCTTTCTACTCTCATTGTAGGTGGAGTTGCGACAAGTATTGTTGGTTTTATCTTAAGATGGAGCGAGTATGAAAAATTGTTTTTGTCTTTTAATATTGTTGAAATTGTTGCAGTATTGTTTTGGCTGATCGGAGTAGGTTTTATTTTCAGCATTATCAGCCAAATGGGCTTTTTCGCTTATTTGACTGTGCACAGGTTTGGCCTAGGCATTTTTCGCTCAGTTTCGTTATGGAACTCTGTTCAAATCTTGTTAATCATTTTTGTGTTGTTTGATTTAGTTTATTTTCGATATCAATTTTTTGCGCAAACTGGAGATTCCATTGTCCCGTATATTTTAGTAGCTGTTGTCATTTTGTTGTTTTCTGCTGTAATTGCTTATTTTAAGCAAAAACAGACGAATAAAGATGCGTTTGTCCCTGCATTGTTTTTTATGGTTGTTGTTTCAGTGATTGAGTGGATGCCGGCCCTTCGTGTCAATGATAGAGATTGGCTGTATTTAATGCTGTTTCCAATTTTAATTTGCAATGCTTACCAATTGTTGATTTTGCCGAAAATGACAAATGACTCGCCAAAAGCAAAAAAGAGCTGAAGGAGTTTTCCTTATAGCTCTTTAAAATGCTTATTGATTTCCAAAATATTGAAAACGATTGGTTTGAATTTACTTCCAAAGTTCTTTTCATTTGAATGATAGTTCTTTCGTTCTTGCATTGCTGTTTTCAATTAATTCTTGTACGGTTACATTTTTAAGGCCGTTTTGTTTCAAATGTTGAATAATCGCCGGCAACGCTTGGTTAGTTTGTTTAACTGAATCTGATGCGTGAAGCAGGATAATATCACCTGGTTTTAAGTGTTTCGTAACATTTTGGATAATCTTGTTGACTCCCGGGTTTTGCCAGTCATTTGAATTTACACTGTAATGGACGACAGTTAATCCATATTGTTCAGCAATATTTAAAACGTTTTGATCGAATTGGCAGGTTGGGGGCCGCAGCAATTTTATATCCTTGATACCAAGCTTTTGAAATGTATGCTGGGCTAAAGATAAATCACGCTTAATTTCGTTAGTGTCCAACTCAGTATAGTTTTTATAAGCATATCCTTTGCTGCCGAGCTGATGACCGTCATCGATAATTCTTTTGACTACTTCAGGATGGCGTTCGGCCCATGAGGCGGATACAAAAAATGTTGCATTGGTTAGTCCATATTTTTTCAAAGTATTTAAAATTGGAATTGCTTTTTCATCTCCCCAGCTAATATCAAATGTCAAGGCAATTTTCTTACCGCTTCCGTCTCCTTTATAAATTGCTTTCGGCCCGTTCTTTGTAGTGAAAACCGGGATATTTGGTATTGTTTGAAAGTACATAAAGACAGCAGTAAAAAAAGCGATTATAATTAAAAAAAGTAATTGTTTGATTTTTTTAATATGGATGATGTAAAAACGGTTCATTGATGCTCCTCCTTGTCCTTATCTTGTAAAATTGTATGAATTGAACTTTTAATTATGAATAAGGATGGAGAATTAAAAATAATTTTAAAAAGGTGTTGACGAAATAGTTTAAAGTTGATATATTATTAATCGTCGCTGTTTGTTAAGTGTTTTAAAAAATGTATTGACAAACATTTTGACGCCATGATATATTATGAAAGTCATTGTGGAAAAATAAAAAACATTGACTGGACACAATTGTTTTGTTATAATGTTATTTCGTCGAAGTAGTTACATGATCCTTGAAAACTGAACAAAACGAAAAGCGTGCCTGTTGATTCTGACAAGAGCATTTGGTGACAAACTTTTTTTGGAGAGTTTGATCCTGGC
>NZ_VISS01000017.1 GCF_007827555.1 Aeribacillus composti | reverse complement strand
ATCGGAGAGAATTCGCAAACATTTTGCGAGGTATTTCCGATTTTAGTCCAAAATAATTTGAAAAAAGTGGTTCTAAAATAGTGTGCTAATTTACACAAGTACATCGACTCCTAAAGACACTTTCGGTTCTTCCCCAGTAGTATCTATTTCTTCTGTTACTCCAATCAAATTCTCCCCTAATCTAAATTCTAAGCCGTTATCAGCGCCCCTGCGTTTTACTAAATGTACAGTGAATTTTTCCCAGATTAACTCACCGCCAACAAGGTTAGCCAACTCAATAAGAGCACCGCGGATATTATCAGATTTAGGTTTAATATAGTAGCTTCCGCCGATTTCTACAGTTCCGACTGAAAATGGTGTACCTGACAATAAAGCAGACATTAAATTTCTAGGACTGTCTTCCGCTTCCGTGAATGGTAAAGGATATTTTTTCTTATCGAGTAACTTATACGACACATGTTCACACGACACAGACATGGACACCGATGTTTCTCGCTGTTTTACGATTCGACCAACTTGAAAATAATCATCGTCAACCTCAATAATATTTGCGTTGTTAATGTACTTTGTTTTATCGTCAAAAACCGTGTCAAAAGAGAATGTATAGTGAGCGTTTATTTGTTCACTGATTAAAGGGTTGATAACATTTTTGATTGGTAGTCTACGAGCTAAGGTTGACGGATCTACGATATAAATAACGTCACCGTTAAGGACATTCCAAGTGATTTCGGCTTTTACTGACAGGGATGATTTTGTAATGATATTAACTCCAGTAAACTCCGATAGATACTCACTTGCTGTCATCTAATCACCCCACTAATCCAATGACACACTTAAATCACCCGGTTGTATACTCACACCCACACCCTGACCGGCAACTATCGATGTTGCTAACTCGCTATAAAACAATAAATTACCACCTGTTTGACTGTCATAAATGCCAACATGCGTTATGACACCATAGTTAACCGCTGCCGGTGCAAACTCGATTAAGTTTGTATTACTTACGGTACCGTCAGTGATTTCGCTAAATATGATTTCTTGTCTTGCATACGCACTGTCACTTACCTCTGTTCCTTCACCGTTATCTCCTGGGTCTGATGTAAACAGTGCTAAATAAAGGGCACTTGGTCCCGTGTAAGTTTCGCCTTTAAAGATTGCGTTCAAAATCTGTGTTTCAAGATAATCTGTCATGGACATTCGTTATTTCCTCCTAATAGGATATGGTTCACACCTGAAATTCACTGTAAACCGACCACTCTTAACAACTTTTTCAAGTTCAATGTTTCCGTAAACCTTCGCATTATAGTAGTAGTCTGGATCATCGTCAAAGATAAGTGGAACTCGGTCGTCTGTTATCAGCCATCGAGATATATTACGAGCTGCTTCATATAAGTTTGCCGGTCGTTTAATTAAAAACTCAACTTCTATAATGATGTCTTTTGCCGACTTGTCCGGGATAAGTATAGAACCATCCCGGTGTGGTATATCGATATACGTGTCTTTGTTTTCGGGCAATAAAGGGCGTTTAGAAGTGAGCATAACAAGATTAAATGTTCTCGAATGTACACCATTAAAGGTAATTCCGTTTGTCAAGCTATACCACCGCCTCTTGTATTTTGAATCTGTAGGACGTATAGTTCTCTAGCAATTTTCTTAATATCGGCTTCTTCTCTTACTACAAATGTGTTTCCGGTGATGATCGTTTGATTGCTTAACATATCTTGAGTCTGTCCATTCGAGTAAACTTTTGCACCTGTTGGAAGCTGTACAAGTTCAGGACCCTGTTCTCCAACGATTGCATATCCACCTTTGAAAAAGTTTGTTCCTCTTGCCAACATCGGAATTTTCGGGATGTTGATTCCCTTGCCGCCCACTCCAGGGACCCAATCGGGTATTTTCAGACCGTTCAAACGGCTGATAAAGCTGTTGATCGTCGAGATTATCGCGTTTAAAGGAGCTTTGATAACGCCTTTAACCTTCTCCCAAACGCTTGCGATTTTGTTTTTCATGCTCTCGAAAGCGGCTGGAACCGCGTTTTTGATTGCATCGACCGGATTCATCACAAAATTTTTAATACTGTTCCATACATTTGACGTTGTATTTTTGATCGCCGACCAAATGCTCGAAACAACATTTTTGACAGCATTGATCGCGGAATTTACGGCGGATTTAATCCCGTTCCAAACGCTTGAGATCGTATTTTTGATAGTATTAAACACGTTAGAAGTCGTGTTTTTGATCCCGTTCCAAATCGTCTGAACCAAGTTGGACACCGTAGTGAGCACCGTTTGGAATGTCGTTTTGATCGTGTTCCATGTGCTCGTGAAAAAGGAGACAATTCCATTCCATACGGTCTTTGCGGTTGAAGAAATCGTGTTCCAGGCGTTTGTTAGAAAACTAGAAACTCCGTTGATCGTTGTTTCAAATACTTGTTTAATTGCATTCCAAGATTGTGAGAAGAAATCTTTGATCCCGTTCCACACGGTCGATGTCACATTTTTTATCGTTTCCCACGAGCTGCTCAAAAACGAGGCAACAGCATTTATCGTCGTTTCAAAAACCTGCTTGATTCCGTCCCATAGCTTTGCAAAAAAATCCTTTATCGGCTCCCAATTCTCAATAATTACCGGAACAAGTAGTGTGAGCGCCGTAATGGCCAAGCCGATCGGCCCAGTCATCGCCTTAAACGCATTTCCGAGCAGCGGGAGCATCTTTGTGATGATCGGAAGAGCTGTCTGTATCGAATACAAAATGGGCGCCAATGCCATGAGTACTCCAGAAAAAATGCCGATTGCTCCCACAATCGCTGTAATCGTTGCCGTTAATTGAGGATTTGCTGACATCCAGCTAGCGATTGCTCCGACAACCGATGCGATAACAGACAGCAACGGTTCAAGCGCCGTTTTCAAATCATTCATCGCTTTTTGGATTTTTACAGCCGGATCGGCATTGATTTTAGAAATCGCATCATTCAGTTGATCTTGGTTGTTTTTCGCATCTCCTAGGTGTTTGTTCATGTTTAGGATTGTTTCGGTGATGTTCGTTCCTTGGTCTTCCCACATTGTCAATTTGTTATCGCAAAGGCTTTTTATCCTTTGCTTCCGGAGGTTTCCCTCATACCCTTTTGGGATACGGCTGGTCAATTCCAGCCCGGTTCGGCGTACATTTTCAACCAACAAAACATTGGTTGCCGGACACTCTTGGGCGGATTATTGCTCCCTTAACGCTCACCGCCTACGCTCTACGGTGCAGGGTGGTGTTCCCTGTTACCTCGGTGTTGGCATATGAATCGGCGTAATAAAAAAAGCACTCATACGGAGTGCTTTTGGACTAATGACAAAAAAGTATAAAATTGTTGTTTAGTATTTTTTCCATAACCATATATATCATGAAATCTTTTATGGCATGTCACGCATAAAGTTATCCCATTACTGACATCAAGACGTTTTTCTTTGCACCAATCCCAACTGTCCAAGTGATGGGCTATTAAATTTCCGCCTCTATTGTCTCCGCAACATTGACATGTATAATTATCTCTTTCATACACCTGTGTTCTCCATGTGCTGTAACCTTCAACAAGACGTTCTCTTTCTCTTTCTTCGTCTGTTTTGTTGGGATTATAATTAGGATTAGATTTTCCGAAACGTCTAACCCCATACATAGGGTTATTTTCTCCGCTCCAGTCCATGTATATCACTTTTGAAGGATTGGTTTCTAAATCTCTTAAAAGCTCCGAGTAACATTCCTTACAATAAGTAGATTTATTTTTCCCTGAACGATAACTTTTTCCGCATTTCTGGCACACATGAAGATATTTGTTTCGATTGTATTCTCTTTCGCATTCTTTACAATAACTGAATGGTTTCTTTTCCCCTTTTACGTTTCTGAAATTAAATTCATCCAACGTTTTTTCTTTAAGACATTTAGCACAATATTTGTGCCCATCTCTCGGTTGCGGTAGTACAGGTGTTTTTCTTCGTCTCAAGTTTTCGCATTGTTTACACCTTTTTCTATGCCCATCAGGGTATCGTTTGTCTTTTACGAAATCATCTAACGGTTTTTCCTTCCCACAATCAGAACAAACCTTATTCATTTTACAACCTCCCGTAGTTGTATCCCGAATAATTAAATGAAGGGCAGGCAGTCGGGAATCTGCTTTTCGGGGCGTCCCCCTAGCCCTTCATAATTTATTATAACATGCCATAACACTTTATTCACGCCGATTCACTTAGCTTCCACCGATTTTGCCCGGTTTTGTTTCGGCACAACTTTCGTTTACCGAAAATAGCTACACCAAGCGCGTTTCTTTTTGTCTCATCTTTCACGCCGCTTAACGCTTTGACAACCTGTTGCATCGCTTCGCGTCCTTTATCACCGCCAGCAGCAACAGCTTGGCCCCATGATTCCAATTGCTGAGCAGATATTCCGGTCCCTTGCAACAATTCAGCGGTTGCTTTATCTACTCCTTGCCCAAATTCGGCCAACCGAATCCGTCCTTCTTTCAGGCCATCCAAAAGGTTGTCAATATTCCATGTCCCGGTCTCGACGCCCGCCGCCATAATCGCTTGCACTTCTTGTGCTGAAAAGCCAGCCCGCGTTAACTGTTGACCATATTCAGCTATGATGTCCAACTGTTCGGGCGGAAAACCGATTTTTAAAAGCGCATTGGTCAACCCAAGCGCTTCTTCATTTGAAATGTTCAATTCGCTTGAAATCTCATTAATCTCTTGAATGAGTTCGGTAAAATCAATGCCATCGTAAGAAGATGCGATCATCCCCGCACCTTCAACAATTTTTCGGTTCGCTTCATCACTTGCATTTTTGTTCAATGCCCATTGACGGCGAACACCCTCAAGGGCCGCTGCCGCATCGACGCCATAGGCCTTGATCGTATTTACCGCATCTTTTACTGCTTTCTTTGATTTTTCCGGGACGTTGAACGAAATATCGATCTGTGTGTTTACCCTTGACGTGTCCAGCGCTTGATTTATAGCGCCGGCTAGTCCGCCGCCGGCCACAATTCCGCCAACCATGCCCTTGAGCTCGTCACCAAAACCCTTCACGTCATCCTTAGCATCATTTGCAGCCTGGGCAATCTGATCAAATTCCTTCTTTACTTGCTTCAAACTGCTGCCGCTATCCAGATGTTTCAAAGCCTGTCGCATCTTATCTAGGTCGGCGTTGGCGCCGAGCGCAGATTTGCCGATTTCGTCAATCGCCTTTTCCAGCTGGGCAGAATTGGCTCTCCCGCTTTTGATCGCGTTCGTCAATTGATTCCCCAAGACGTCTGCAAAATCATCAACACTTTTTCCCGTTACTTTGAATAAGTTTTCCAGCTGCCTCGTCGATTCTTCCGTCTTTTGCTGCTCCGCCTGCATGTTTTGGAGTTCTTGTCGGTATTTTTTCAGCTGCACTTCGGTGAATTCGATTTCTCGACGAAACTTCCGATACTGTTCTTCACCGATCTCCCCGCTTTGAAACTGCTGCTCAACTTGAGACTGAGCGTCTTTCAGTTGATTCAATTTCTTCGTCGTGTTTTCAATCTGATCGGTCAGTATCTTTTGCTTTTGGGCTAACGCTTCGACGTTTCCCGGGTCGAATTTCAGAAGTCTTTCAACAGATCTCAGCTCTGAAGACAGTTCCCGGCTTTTCTTGTTAACATCCTGAAGAGCTTTCTGGAGCCCAACTGTTTCTCCGCCTATTTCTATAGTAATCCCTTTGATTTTTTTATCTGCCACACTCTCACCTCCTAAAAGGCATCAAAATCGGCTTGCGTGGCCTCACGCACGCGCTCTTTCGGCTCAGTCATTTCCCGGATATATTCGTCGATGTAGTCTATGCACATGCCGATCGTCATTTCTTCCAGGTCATCTTTTTGTAGTCCACAGCGTTTGCACAAAAAAAGAAACGTCTCAGTAGTGAGTTCATCACCACTGGACGCTTCTTGATTCTCTACTTTTTTTTAGACTTGATACTCGCAATGATAAGGTCCTGGAGCTCCGGAATGATATCCATGAGCGGGAATTCGTCAAATTGAT
The DNA here is from genome assembly GCF_007827555.1 of Aeribacillus composti. GTDB lineage: Bacteria > Bacillota > Bacilli > Bacillales > Aeribacillaceae > Aeribacillus > Aeribacillus composti. The sequence goes on along the minus strand of NZ_VISS01000017.1, from coordinate 77,080 downwards.
CCAACCAAGTAATCGGATCCGGAATGGACGGATTTGCCGTTTTGGCCAAAGTCCAAATAATGTTGTAAAAGAAATCAAAATCTAATTTTTCTAATACCTCGTAATTAAAATTGCCGTCTTTATCCGTCAATTCCCCGATCACATTGAGTTTATAGATTTCTTTGAAAAAATCTTTTCCGAATTGGGCTTTATAACGCAGCGGTGTTGCTGCGTTCGATTTGAAGCGAACTTGTTTGCCGTCAATCACCAGTGTTTTTTCCATGGATTATACCCCCTGCGGCGCTTGCGGCGCTTTTACGTGCACTTGCTGATACCAGCTGTCGTACAAGGCTTGGTCAATCTCCGGCGTCGTATCAGCTTTCACGTCTTTCGTATCCGGCCGTGGCCGAGCTGTAAAGTTCAGTGTAGATGTTTGCGGTTCAGTCGTTTCTCCTTTTGTCTGTCCTGCAACTGTCGGGCGGCTTGCCTTGCAGTAATACAAGACGTGACGCTTTGCCTTTTTGTCCCCTTGAAATTCAAAGAGAAGAGCAAAAGGCCTTGTCACTTGGTCCGCGTTTTCATACATTACTCCGTTTTCGTATGTGTCGTCAAGGATGTCGATGCGGAATTCGTCTGTCAGGTTGGCCAACTCTAATTCTCCGTCATAACCGTTGTTGGTAGCTTCACTGTAATAAGTAGAATCATCCGCATAAAAATCGACGTTTTCTCCAGCTGGTTCAAGTGTCAACGACACGCTTCCCGGGATACGTTTCGGCGTCTCGTAAGTAATAGCACCAGTAGTAGGATCTTCTATAATCGGAGCGTAATGAACATTCCGAAGTCCGTACTTGATTTTATTGGAAGTCGGAGCAGTCATACTATATCAACCTCACTTCATAGATTTTTTGGTAAAGTTTTTCAGATGTTATAAATGTTTCAGTAGTTTCATAAGGTATTTCATTTTCATCCAGTAAATCTTCCAAAATTTTCTCTGCTTCCAAGTCCTTTTTGTCGGTATAAAGTTCTATCTGCACGTTTTCGATTTTTTGATAAACCTTATTATCAGCATCAAAATTGCTAGAATAACTAACAAAATAGCAAATAAACGGTGGTTTTTGCGAACCTTTAAAATGCGAATAACCTATTGGGAAACCAGTAGCCTTGAGAATAGTATATAACTCTTGTAAAGTCATCCTTTAATTACCTTCTCTACTCTATTCTCAAATTCACGTACAATCTGTTCTTCTACGGGTCGAATGTGTACTTTAGCCTGCACACGTCCGCCACCACGTTTAACATGTCCATATTCCAACAAATGAGTTAATTGGTAATCAGTTTTATTATGGATGATATACCCCTTTCCTTGTTTTTTCCGAGCCCAACCTTTAGCATAATTACCGGTTAATTTTGGACTTTTTTGTTTAAGAAGTTTAACCCCTTCTTTTGTTACATCATCACTGGCCTGCTGTACTTTTTCTTCTACTTCTGTTGTATATTCTTGGACTGCCTTGACTATCTCATTTGTCAACTGATCGATTGAGATGTTAGCCATCCACCGCCACCCTTTCACAAGTCAATTCAACTTCTTCAAAATCCGTAGAATAGATCCTAATCACGTTATATCTGACGCCTTCGAATTCAACTTTCTGTTCACCGTTGTATTCATAGCCATGAATCACAAACACAATCGACGGCCGTAATCCTGCTGTTGCAGCGCTGTAGAATTCATTTCTACCGACCGATTTCACGTTGCACAAGACAGGTTTTCTTGTTTCTTGTGCGATTTGATTGCCAATTTCATCTTCAACGTATGTTTCACTAATTAAAACCAACTCATGATCATACGTCATTTTGAACACCGCCGGCATGAATCATCAAATTATGCAATCGATATTGCAAATGACGAGGCATCACTCCATCACTATCCCGGCTTTGATAACGCCAGGTAGCATAATCGACAACAAACATCAAATGATAAGGGTTAGCTAAATCGATAGCTAACCCTTTTTCTTCATCAAGTTCTGTTACCACTGCATTTGCAATGGAAGTTATATAAGTGTCACGAACGTTCGAGCGAATGCCCAACCGCTCTTTTACTAAATCAACAACAGTTGCTAAATCCATTATTCACCGCCTTCTTTCTCATCCACTTCTGCAATTAAAGGTTCACCGATTCGATTTTCATTCCCCAGCAATTCTTCGATGCGTTCCTTTTTCGGTCTCCCTTTCCGTGGATATTTATCTCCTACGCGATAAATATGGTTATTGTCTTGTAAATCTTTGAAATCTTTAATCACTACATATTTAGGCATTTATATCACCCTTTCAACATTACGCTCCTTGAACTGGATCCGTAATCGTTACAAGAACGAACGCCTCCGGTTTTACCGGCTTTCCATCGAAGCGCCCTTTACCACGGAATGCGGTTTGGTCTTCTGTAAACTTTACATGAGTTGAGCTGTCAATTGTTATATTCTCACGCTCAACAAGTGTATATTGTTGGAAATCACCAAACAACACAGTGTCTTCATCAAGGAAGTTATTGAAAACAACACGTAAACCAAGGATGTCTGGTGTACGTAAATTTGGAAGTTTGCCAACAACATTACCGGTAGAATCCACTTGAATGCTAAACTCGACTAATCGATTGTAGTAAGTTGAACGTTTCATAACTGCAACAATTTCACCGACACTGTCTTCACCGGTATCAATTAGACCGATTTGTTTCACAAGATTTTTAAGTAAATTATTATCAGCTTCTATTGTCACTTGATTTTCCACAGGTAAGTTTGGAATGATACCAGCCGGTTGTTTATTTGCAGCTCCTGTTCCCTTAACAATGGCTAAGTCTAATGCCTTTGCAATTGCACGAGCAATTTTCTTCGTAACATACTCATCGAGATTGATGATGCTATCTTGCAATAAATAGTTATCAACAAATGTCACTTTACCAACTTTGAATCCGTCAAAATCAATACTTGTGATAGTACCTACATCACCCGTCGGAAGTGCGCCGGATTGTTCAATCCATGTTGCCGGAGAAGTATCTGTATCTACTAAAATACGTGTTGTTCCCTTGACTCTGATTTTATCAACGAGTGGGTAAAGCGTTGTGTAATCGCCCATAATGTCCATGATGCGATTGACAACAACTTCCGGAATCGTTAATTCTCCGCCGGTAACTGCACGTAAATCCTTGAATTTTTCGTAAAACTCAATAACATCGCTGCGTCTGTAGTATTCTCCTGTTCTTAATAATTCTCGTACCTGTAAACGGTTCATACCTTCAACCTCTCCCTTCTCATTTTTGCGTTGCTGATTGACCGGAACTTTGCTATTCAGTTGCTCAAGCTCTCCTTCAAGTTCAGCGATTTCGCCTTCAAGTTTTGATTTTTTCTCTTCTAATCCATGTTTATCAGCTTCAAGCTTCTCAACTTCTTCTTCAACTGTTTTTACTTCCTCATCCGTTTGAGCTTCTTCGATAGCTTTTTCAAGCTCTGCTGATCTTGTTTGTAGCTCATTCTCTTTTTCTAGCAATTCATTTAAAGCAGATTTACGTTGCTCAATTTTTTTAATTAGCATCAATTGCTTTAAAGCCATTTCTTATCCTCTCCTTTAACTGTAATTTTCTTTGTTCAAGCTGGCGTTTTTTGTGCTGCTCGTATTCTGTCATTCTTGCTTGAACACTTGTATCCTCATAAGCTGGAAATGTTACAACTGACACCTCATGAAGGTCAACTTTCTTTAAAGTCCACTTGACTGTACCGTCATCTCGATATTCAACATCTTCTTCAAGAATATTGAAGCCGAAGGAACATTGGTCTACATCCCCCCGCTTGACACGCTCATAAAGATTTACCGCATCTGTGTCGTTTGGATTGATCTTTATACGACCCCAAAGCCCTCGACTATCAACCTTCAATTCTAGTGTTCCTGCCTTGTTGCGACCTAACACAAGGTTCGTATCGTGATTTATTAGCGCCCGAATGTCGTTAGATAGCGTTTCATCGAATGCTCCTGGAGCAATAGATTCGAATGCGCCTCTCCACAGTTCTGTTTCGGTATTAAAAACAGCAAAATATCCTTCGATGTACATTTCATTATCTTGTTCTGCCCGTGACGCTGTGATATTCGTTTGTAAACTCCTAGTCTGTTTGGTCGCCGTTCTTCCCATTATCACCACCACCTTTCAATTTGTTTTGATCGCCAATTTTGTCGAGAGGAATGTAGTTTTCTAAGATGACTAGCTCACTCAAACCTTCTTTTGGCGACAACCCCATCCAGTCGCGAACTTCGTTGCCCGTCATAATACCGCGTACATACATGTTGGAACCTACATCCGCAAGTTCATTAAGGTCGTATGCGTATAGGCTTCGTGGGTTGAATTTGAAATACAATTCAGGGCTGATGAGCAGTTTCCTTGTCAGTTCCTGTTCAATCCCTTTGGCAATAGGCAATATAGTTGAGTTGATGAAGTTGTTGTACTCATCCTTGTTATACTCACCAACGCCCAACAAAAAAGCCGGCACTCCAAAGATGCCAGCTACGGTTCGCTTATCCAGTTCAACCGCCTCGTTGATCGCAATATCTTTAAGGGATAACGGTTTGACTTGTTCCACATCTAACAGCTCGGCCGGGATGATCCAAGGCTGCCCCGCCTCCGTGGCTTGAAGGTATTTCTTAAACACTTCATTCCGGCCTTCTTCACTCGAAAGCTCCGCTGTGGCCGCGTCCACTTTCACAATGAGTGAAGGCATATATTTACCACTCATGAAACTTTTCTTCGTTGTTGTAGCTTGTTTCAAGTTATTTACGATGTCTTTTAGTACTGCCCTATAACCCCTACCCATATATGGCTTTTCTGGGTCTGGGTTCACAATAAAGTGCAGCACCTCGTCATAATTGTACGCTTTTCCTTGATACCAAACTTGATAACTTGTATCCGTATCAACAAAACTTACTTTTGAAGGAGCTAATGGAATTAATTCATCAATCAACCCATCAGCAGTGTATTTTGGAAAAACGATACTGTTCCCATCACCATCGAGTAGCATGGTATACACGATGTTGTACATCCATGACTTTCTTGTCATGAGACTATACGGATTGATGTCAATTTTCCTTGATAGTTCATTTCGAACACGAATATCACCGTCTTCCGTGTTCTGCATGAGATAGATCGTCATAGACGATATAAGTTCAGCAATCTTATGAACAGCCATTCTTACGTCTGGATTATCAGAAAGTCGAGTATATCCCGGAATCAGAAAAGATGTGTCTTCACCACTCATAAATAAGCCAACATACGTCTGCGTATCCGCTCTGATCTTTTTCCTGCGCTTAAAAATCCCCATTGAATCAACCCCCATTCAACCATTTTGTAGCTGTCACTGATTTTTCCATATTCTCAAGCATTCTTATTGCAGCAAAAACAGTGGCGTCAAAAATATCAATGCGATGCTTGTCCTCAATTTTTTCAAACTGAATCATATCGTCCGTTTTCTCAACCGCATGAACGTTTTGTACACAATACTCAAACGCTTGAGAATGTAGATAGTAGAAATTTCCATCTTTCACTTGCTTCTCAATACGCCGGAAACCTTCTGACTTCTTGTAGTAATATTGCGGTTGATCAACAATACTGAATCTCTTACGCTTCATGGCCATGAAAAATTCACGACCGAACTTTCGGTCAAAACCGACTTGCTTAATTTTGAATCCTTTTGACCGCATGTCCTCAAACCACTTAACCACATCGGAATGGTTGACAGTCGGTGTATTGGTCATCGTGAGCCAGCCATCGTCCTTCCATCCGAACAAAGGAATATTATCTTCCTCCGCTTTTCTAGTTGCGGCAACAATCGGGAACCACGCGTGAGTAATTGCTATATCAACTCCGTTGTAGTTTCCGTACAGCGCAGCCGCAGTCAAATCGTGCAATTTTGAAAGATCGGCACCACCGAACCAATCGATCGGCAGTTTTGCTAATTGCTCAATAGTCCAACAATATTTACGGTCTGAATTTTTGAATTCATCGATGTTGAAATATGCCTTCATCGATGATGTGTAAATGTTTAACGATTTCGCTAAGAAATCTTTCCGCTGCTGTGGATCGTTCTGAGCTTGAAGGGCATCGTTCAAAATATCCTCTGGACGAATTGTTACTCCGTAATTAGGATTCGCCTTTTCATGTTCAATTGGGTTTGTGTAGTCTACTTCCCCGTTTTCATCCTCATCAGCTTTTGTGATGAAGACAAAATATGCTTCATCGGTTACGGTACCATCCAAAATCTTTTTGCAGTATTCTAACCGCTGGTAACAGAACGACGTCATGTCATCGCCGGCAGTCGTGATGCCGATCATCAGTTTGTTGGTATAGGCTTTCATTGCCTCTTTAATGATGTTGTATTGTTTCGGTGTCTTGTAGGCGTGCATTTCGTCTGCAATACCGACGTTGCAATTCAAGGAGTCTTGCTTATCTGGGTTTGCGGCCAGGGCCCGAATGTAAATGGAACCGTCGCTGAATTCGCCGCTAATGCTGTTTTCTTGGTTATTGTTCAATATCCGAAAATTTTGATCTTCGCCCATTTGGCGAAGATTGAAAAGGATGAAATCGAACGATTGCAAAGACTGTTGCAGGGCCGCGCTAGTGATATAGATTTTTGATCCAGATAGTCTTTCGAGGAGCGCCAAGGCCCATGCCAACGCCGCAATCAGTCTCGTTTTACCGTTTTTTCTTGGAATAAAGATAAACGCTTCTTTGTATCTCCTGATCTTCGTTCCTTTGAGATAGAAGCCAAGCAAATTGTAGATGATAAACTTCTGCCACGGTTCCAATAAAAAAGGCTCACCGCGTAACGGTGTACCGTCTAATCGTTCACCCTGATCGTGAACGAACGTTTTTTCAATGATTTGAATAACGAATTCCGCTTCCTTTGGATTGAGGTCGTATTTTGGATTTTCTAAATCCTTAAAAAATCGTTTCGCAGCTTGGATGAGTTCTCTACAAGCGACTTTCCGACCTTCAACTATACTCTTGGCATACTCCATTACCTCGTTATAGTTCTTAAATTTTTTCATGACAATTCTTTCAACACCGAAGCCAAGACGGATTTTTTACCGGTCTCGGCCGTAACCGTTTCTAATGATTTCGGGTTGAGGCACAACCGGTCGGAGTATGCCAAGATATCTTTTCTTAGATTCTCTAGGGTTGCAACAATTGGGGATTTTTTTACACCGCCTTGATCGGTGAAAACTTCATATTGATACCCACTCTTTTCAAATTCTTGATTTAATTTTAGAAACTGATAAACGAGTTCAGAATATATGTCGATCAAGCGATTGTACTGACTTTTGTAAGTTCCAAGAGCTTTCATATCAGCAATCGTTCGCCGTTTGATTGTCTCCTTGGTTGGTACCTTTGCCATGCTCTCACCTCCCCGAAAAAAATTTTTTAGGGTCCGCGCTATTGGAAATGCCTGCCCCCTCCGGTCCCTGAGTGCTCATCTGAAAAAATTTTGGTAGGGGGGATTATTTTCCAAATGATGACGGACTCTTTCGACCCACTGCATTCCCTTTTCCGAAAGCTCATCAGTATTTCGATTGTGCATCGATTCATGGCATTTATTGCAAAAGCTGATAAGATTCCAACTCATCAGTTTAAGGTCTGGCCTTTTCTCTAAAGGTACAATGTGATGAACCATCGTTGCTTGTGTAGTCTTTCCGTATCGCTTGCACTCCTGGCAAAGGTATTCATCACGTCGAAGTATGGATTCACGTTTCCTTTTCCATTGTTTTGTTTTATAGAAGTTCATACTATCAACTCCAAATAAAAAAAGCACCCCGAAGGATGCTTCATCTTTAATATCTAAAAAGCGTCAAAATCATCATCTTGTTCCCTTTCATATTCTTGAAGTCCTTTAATTGTTCCTAAAAGAAACTCGTAATTTTCCACACTGCTATTTCTTAATTGATTGTAAACTTCAATAGCTTTATTAGTTATGGCCTTACCAGGATAATGATCCTCTAAATACAATATAACTTTTGAGGCCCATTTTTCAAAATCCTCACCTGAAAGATTATAGCTTTTGACACCATAAACTTCAGTAACCTCTATTTGTGATTTTAAATTTAGGCCTTCTTCAATTAATTTATCTAACATATTATCCCCTCCTTTCGCCTACACAATACAACAAAAGGAGAGTCTTTCCTACAAAATTCGTTCGTCAAATTTCGACGAATAATAGGTATTTGTCCCTACCACATTGAATAATTGATACAAAGAGAGAAATCGGGAATTAAGGAGTTGATAAACTTGGCAAAGAACACTGGAGACGGTTATAGAAAAGGTTCGGTAAGAGACCGATCCCAAGTATACAATCCTAAAACTGACGCCTGGGTCAAACGCGGTGACGTTGGTCGCTTTATGGATATGAAAACATCTGACAACAAACCATTTAAAGGTGTAAGAAAAGAAAAATAATCATTAAAATTACTTCCCGATTTCTCTCTACCTAAATAAAATTCACTTCCTCCTAATCGCCTCACGCACTCGCTTGTACGTCGGGCAAATTCACTTCCATCAAGTCGATCAATTCGCGGTGACTCAACTTCTCTTTTCGTTTTTTAACAAAACTTATATTTTTTAACAAAACTTATATTGCTTCTGTTCTTCCCTCCCAGAAAAAAAGTAAAAAGCGCCGTTAATGGCGCTCTAAAGTTCTTTTTATAAAAAAATTTAAGTTAGCTTCAAAATATTTTTGATTAACATGTACAATTATCACAAATAACAAATTAATGACTGAAATAATTAAGCCAGCTAATGTATTTGAATAGAAATATAGCATGACTAAAATCGTTAAGACAGATAACCCATTACTATACTTTAGTGCTCTTAATTCATGTACTCGTGATAATAAATGACGATACCTTTCTCTAATTTTTTCTCCATTGTCATTGCCAATAATTTTATTGTCTAATTCATACTCTTTCCTAAAATACTTATTCCATTTATGCCTTACAACAAAACCAAAAAGCATACTTATTTGATGAATAAGATAACCAATTGGGACTCCGATCCCGGCAAGAATTGCACTTAAACTCAGGATTGTTAAACCATATTTAGTTTTTAGGTCGATTAATAAGCCTGGTGTGCTAAAGATAAAATAAGAAATTAGGCTAATAATGTAGACCCAACCTGGAATACCCCATCTGATAATATGCTTTGTTTCAAAGTTCAATGCTTAACCTCTCCTTCCGCCTACTCAATTCGACAAAAGGAGATAAATTCCTTCTTCACTATATGGTGGCATTTGTACGACAAAAACAAAGGCGTAATCAGCTTTTATTTATTTTTTATTTACAAAATGCTAAAATTTTATTATAATCGGTAGGAAACTTTGAGTAAATGATTGAATATTATGTTTCGAAAGGGGGAAAGTCATATGAAAAAAATTATCGGCATTGTTTCACAACTCAATATGTTTATTCTTATTACCGCTGTTTTTTTTCTGTTATATGACGTAACCCTTTTGAAATTAAATATTCTTAGCGACAGAACAATCGGTTTTTTTTATACTAGAGAGCTAGTAGCACTGTTGTTATCCACACTAACAGTCAAATTATTCTTTAAGGTCGAAAACAGGTATAAAGAGGACGAATAAATTTATTGGTTCTCTTTATTTTTTTCTTCTGTAACAGATATTTGTTTATTTACATCTTCAGCGTATGCTTTCAATGCTTTTTGTAATTGTTCTGGCAATTGAATATCAAGATTTTCTGCATTGGCAACCAGTCTCTCTTTTTGCTGTTCAGTTGGCTCATTAATACTTTCTTGTCCTTGATTTTGTTCTTGCTGTTTTGTTCTACGCCATTCTAACAATCTCCCTATGATTCCTGGTGTATCTAATTCCATTCCAAAAAATTTCACTCTTCCACCTATCACACCAACCAAACCTACAGATACCATAATTATGATAGGAATATACCCTATAAGCTCAATTGTTCCGGGCGATTGAACATTAACTTTAATATCAATTTCATCGTCAGAATTACGATCAGCTATCGTTAACAAATCGGACATGAAAGGTATTAAATGACGTGCCTTGATATGCTCTTTTTTACGTACATGCAGTATAAAATGACACTTATCTCCCTTAATATAGAAATCAAATAATGATTTATCAATATATTCAGCATAACCATCCGCGTTAGAAATTGTGTGATGTGAATAAATAAGTTTGTACAATTGTGGGTCCATATTATCTCGTTTTATAACTTTAACCCACTTTATTCTTCTTCTTTTTCGATATGGACATACACCTTCGTATTCGAAGAGTAGTTCTGGATGTTCGTCAATGTTTTCTACCTCAAAAGGAATTTCCTCTTCATATGGTTCAGTATCTTGAATAACCCCAAAATGTATGAAAGTAGATTTACTCGAAGGAATCAGCACAATGTCCCCTTTTTTCATGTCGTTGCAAAACGTTTTTATTTGATTCGCGACATAGTTTGGTCTATTCTCGTTTTTATATTTTTCTCTAACAATATCCTCTAAAGGTCTGTTTTCTTTCAAATGTTTCAATTCAATTTGATTCCACCCAATACCTATGAATCCATCATTTACAAAACTATCATAATATTCTCCTGAATTTGTCCTTACAAACCAATATCTTTGGTTTTCGGGGATTCGCGGAATATGTTTAATTAACTGCTCCATTTACATTCCTCTCCTTGAAAAAGATTTATTTTACAAAATTTTATACCAATTTTGTTTTTGTATCTAGTATTGAATAAAAGCCTCATCCGCATAAGCAGAAGAGGCTCTCAGTTTTTCTTTCAGCTATTTTCTTTTCCGCACGTTCAATCATTGTTTGGACGGCTCCCTTTGAAATACATAAATAGTTTGCGATTTGACCGTATGATAAGCAATGGCCTCTGGACATCAAATATACTTCTCGTTCTCTCTCCGTAAGAACGGACAAAGCGTCTTCAATTCGCTGACGATCCCATTCATCAATTTTATGTTCTTGCAGATGATCATCCCACTCATAAACATCTTCATCTGTACTTCTGAAATATCTTTGCATTAGTAACGGATCAAACGGTTTTTCCCTTTGATAAGCTGCTCTCCGCTCAATACCTCTTCTGTTCCCTGGCATTCTACTTGTTTTCATCCATTCCAACGAATATACCAAATCAGAAATCATACCGGAAATGATTTTTTTATCCTCGTCATTGGCCGTTTTATACATTTTTCTAGCTTGCTTCAAAGCGTCACTATATTGTTGGATTAGATCAATCATGATCATTCTCCTTTCTTTGATTGATTCCAAACAAAAAAGGACACCAAACAACGCCTAAGCGTCATTCAGTGTCCTCCAGAGGGCTGGTAGAACAAGCATCATCTTTTTCTCCTTTTATTTATCATTGTTCCAATGAAGTCGTGATATTTTAAAGGAAAATAAAGCAAAAAAATTATAAAAGAGTATTTTAGTATATATTTAATATAGAGTCTTTTAGTATACCAAACAAACTCTTTATATAGTATTCCAGGTACATTTGCATCACCATAAACTAAAATATTTCCGTTAACTGGATTGATAAACAAAGGAAAATCTAAAACATCTTCAAAATTAACAACAATTTTATACTTTCTTGGATTCGATTCAAATAAGTGAGATTGTAAAAAACTTTCTAGTTCGGGCTCATTTTTGTTTATAGAATCTTCAACGTGAAACCATACAAATTTTTTACTTTTATCTTTGCATTTCATTCTGTAGTTCGCTTTTGCATTACCATTTCCAATTAATCTTATATTACCCGTAAGATGATAATTATTAATCGCATCATCATCTAAATAATTTGTATAGTGAATCAATTTTTTTCCATAATATGTTTTAAGCTCCTCATATTTTATAGGACGTATATGAAACTTGTCGGTATATTTAAGATAATTGTAGTACAAAAGAAAAATAATAATAAATGTTACTAAAACAAAAAAGGGATTAAGCAAAATCATAGCAACTATAAGTAATGAGAAATAAAAAGACAAAATAATGTTTCTTATAATAAGATTGATATGTCCAAATAGACCGTTAACCTTTTTCATTCGTTTTTCTTTTTTTCTCAAAACTCTTCCCCCTCGTGAAACAACCACCGTATACCTACACTAATTCTTCTAAATCTTCAATGTTTACAAACCCATACCTATTATTGTCCAAAAATTTCACTCTGGCTCTTAGGCCAAACCTATCATGCTCAGTAAAATTTAGGACTTGTACCCTTCGATCCCTATGCTTAAGTTTTAATTTATTGTGTGGTTTCACTACCAATTCATCACCTATTCTAATAGTAAATTTAGATAGTTGGTTTCCGTTGTGAGTCTTTTTTACTTTAATTTTTTCAATTCCATTAGCAGATTTTAGTATCTTAATTTCACAAAAAAACATTAGTTCTCCCTCCTAAAACTCTTCCCCCTCATCAAACTTCACCCTTTTCACCTTGCCCTGATGAGTGATAATCTTCGTTTCCCCATACGGTGGTAATTCAGTAATTTTCGCCTTCCCATCACAAACAACGATGGCAAAGCTTCCTTTTTGTTCCATTATATCAATTTCTAGTCTCATAGTACTAGGATTAATTTTAAGTTCTTTTAATCTCACAAAGACCCCTCCCAGTGTGATAAAATGGAGTTGGGTATGCATGCCGGGAGAGATCTCGGCGTTTTTATTTTGATGTTATTTTTTTAAGTAAACTGCATAATCTAAAATTAGGACGTCAAGAGCGTATCATCTCTTTATATTCTGAAAGGAGATGATCGCATTGAAGTGTTTATTTATCATAATTGTTCTAAGCAAAGACACTTTAATGGCTATCGTCAAATATATTAGGCAACTTTTTTGACAGTTGTTTATACTTTTTTCGGGCCAAACGTCCGATTCAAACTGATGATACGCAGGCCCGGCTTCTTCTAGAAGCCAAAGGCCTGCAGAAATAAAATAAATTAATACTGAAGGTAAATGAGAAAAATGCTGGTATTTTCTTTATTTCGGAAAAAATATCAGTATTTTTTTCTTTGTCTTTAATTAACAAATCCCAATTTCAAAGCATATTTACGAATATAAATAAAATAATTAATAAATGATTTTAAAGCTTATGAAGCTCTCATGGGTTAAATTTTTTCAGTTCATCCACCTAAACGTTGCGTTGTGACTTTGTCCAATATTTTAGTTTCACCAACTTTTTTATACTCATCTGGAAGCTGATGGTACACTTTATCAATAGCATGGTCATACTCTTTCACCCTCTTTCGCTTTTTCAATTCTAGCTTTCACTGCCTGCATCAAGGCCTCTTGGCCTGTTTCCTTTTGTTCTATAGCCTCAATTGCATCTTCATCCATTGTCCCTTCTGCCACAAGCCTCATGATCACAACACTTCTTGTTTGACCCTGCCGATGTACCCTGGCATTGGCCTGCATATATTCCTCCAAGCTCCATATTTGATCAAACCATACTACCGTTTGGCAACTGGACTCCTGCAGATTCAAACCGTGTCCTGCTGATTTAGGATGTAACAAAAGGATTGGTATCTCATCATTGTTCCAAGCTGTGATATCCTCGCTGCCCGCTTTTCCCTTCCGTAACACCTTGGCCTCTGGAAAGCGTTGCTGGATCCGGTCTAAGCTGTGCTGATAATTATAGAACACCATCACCGGCTTTCCATTGGCCGCCTCAATGATATCCTCTAGGGCATCCAGCTTAGCATCATGGATACGTTTGATTCCCCGCAGCTCATCATATACGGCTCCAGATGCCATCTGCAGCAATTTGTTTGACAGTACGGCAGCCGTTTGGGCGACAACATCCGCATCCTCATACTCAATCAACAATTCGCGTTCCAGTTTTTTATACAGTTTCCAGGCTTGTTCGGACATTTTGACAGGCAAGGTTCTTTCAATCTTTGGCGGCAACTCCAACCAGTCTTCGGCTTTCATACTGACGACAATGTCCGAAATGGCATCATAGATACGCTCTTCAGCCTCTTTTTTCTCTCGCCATTTATACACAGTGTGACCGTTACGTTCTCCGGGGACAAAGTATCGATCTCGGTAACCGGTGACGGTTTTTCCTAATCGTTCCCCTAAATCCAAAAGGTAGATCTGTGGCCATAAGTCAATTAGCCCGTTGGGCGCAGGTGTACCGGTCAATCCGACAACCCGCTTCATCATCGGTCTGACCCGTCTAAGAGCCCGGAAGCGTTTAGACTTGTGGTTTTTAAAACTAGACAGCTCGTCAATCACCACCATGTCAAAGTCCCATTTCCCCCCTAGCTCTCCAACTAACCAAACAACATTCTCTCGATTAACGACATAAATATCCGCATCAGCTTTTAATGCTCTTCGCCGTTGATCGACACTTCCTAAGATTTTACTGATGCGAAGATAATTCAAATGATCCCACTTTTCTATCTCCCTGGGCCAGGTATCGTTGGCGACCCGTAACGGGGCAATCACTAACACCTTATTTACCTCAAAGTAATCATTCAACAGCAGATCAATAGCTGTTAGAGTTGACACGGTTTTTCCCAAGCCCATTTCCAAAAACAGGCCGATATACGGCGTGTCAATAATCCGTTGAGTAGCATATTCCTGATACTTATGTGGCTTATATTTCAGTTTTACTCACCTCTTTACTTACCTTATCTATGAATCTATCAATCTCTTTAATCGAATCAATTTTGTAAACTTGGTGGCCCATTCCCTTCAAAATCTCAGCCCATCTTTTTTGAAGTGGTCCCATTCGGCCTCCTGGTTTTTTCAACTCGACGAACACCAATCGACCATTAGGTAGGATCACGATTCGGTCCGGTACCCCTCGGTTTCCTGGAGATACCCATTTCGGCGCCTTCCCTCCAATCCGTTCCACTTCCCGGACCAGATGTCGTTCAATGTCTGTTTCTCTCACGGCATGCATTCACCTCATGTTAGGTTGCTGAAGTTTACGCGCGCGCGCGTATATGCGTTAATTTACGTTTAGCATATAAGCGTTTATATGCTCTTTATATAAATCTTTTATTTATAGAAAATACTGCAACTACTGCAACAAACACCCTATAAAGCCTTTTACATCAAGGTTTTTGGCGGTTGCAGTAAATCAAATTTTAATGCAACCTTACTGCAACTCCTGTAACTTTTCCGGTTGCAGTGATCGCAGTAAAAAACGTTTACTGCAACGTCTTACTGCAACCCTTGATCTACTCTCTCAAAGACGGTTTGGACCCCATAGCCAGGTACTTTGGCTCGCCCTTTGCGTTCAACCCAACCAGGCATTTTCCGCATGATTTCACAAATCTCTTTTGCATCCCAAGGTTTCATGTCGCCACGCCGTTTGCCCAGGCATTCCACCCATATTTGGGCGGCACAGACCCGCTGCCGACGGCGACCCGTTGGGCGATCCAGTTCATCAAGTTCTTCGGATTCTAGCCATTCCTGAATCAAGCCTTCACGTGGATCGCTCTCCATGTGTGCAGCCTGTTGGCGTTCTGCTTCCTTCCTTGCCTCGCTATCCAGCTCCAGAGGTTCACCCGCCTTGTACCAGCTCAATACTTCCGCCCAAATTTGCTGTACACGTTCCTTGGTTAAATGTTCCCAATGGCTATATTGGGCCCTTTCCGGCCTAATCTCCACCGGCCAAAAACGGCGGTTCCCCGTGGTGTCTCTCAAAAACTCTCGAGTGTTTGTTGTTCCAAAGAACACGCATTTTCGTGGGAAATCGGACACCTGGCGGTCATAAGCTACCCGATAGCGATCTTCAGTTTTTGATAAGAAGGCTTTGACCTCCTCTACTTCTGACTTCTTCATAGCGGATAGCTCTCCAATTTCAAAAATCCAGGCGTTTTGCAGATGTTCTCCAGCCTCTTTGTTCTCAAACGTCCGCAAAGAATCTGAGAACCACTCTTGCCCCAGTTTTGCAAGTATACTACTTTTCCCGGCGCCTTGTGGCCCAACCAGAACTAACATTTGATCAAATTTGCATCCCGGTTCATACAACCGGGTGACAGCGGCCAGAAGCATTTTCCGACTGACTTGGCGAACATAATGGGTATCCTTAGCCCCCAGGTAATCAATAAATATTGCCTCTGCTCTTTCGACTCCGTCCCATTCCCGTGATTCAATGAACGATTTGATAGGGTGAAACATGTTCCTATGAACCACCTCCGTGAAAGCGTTTTGTATAATCCGAGCCGAATTGATATCATACGTTTTGGCAAACCAGTGCTGCAAACGCTTGTCATCAGCCCCTAACCAGGGCTCATAGGATCTATGCGTCCGTAACCGATCCCGCCATGGCAACCGCTTCAAGATCACCTCAGCGTTACCAAAGGCGTCATAAGCAAGAACATCTTTCCAAATCCCGTTTGACAAGATCAACTCTACATTTGCGGCTGTAGGAAGCGGGAGACCGGTTTTTGGATGTAGTTCCAGCTTTTCTTTCCAGCTGTCGTCTTGGTCATCATCCTCATCTTCGTCCTCGTTAAATTCTTCCTGAATCTCATCCATAATGAGCCGCTTCACTTCGGGAAGCCCTGCAGCAAAACGTTCCATCGCCACATGGCTAGGCAGTTTGGTGATGTTCGTTTTCTCACTTGCCTGGTCATCCAAGTGTCCAAATTTATGGATCCGTACTAGATCAAAAGCATTGACCTCCCGCCCACCGATTGGATCACTTTCGTGATGGGAGTAAGCAAACGTGTCGTCATCGTAGACCACAAGTCCGCCATAACCGGTTGAACCGACGTGGGTATATCGAGTCAGACTGTCATCTACCGGTTCATATTTGTCAGGGAGAAAACGGGCAATGGCTTCACTGATCGTGAAGCACCGACAAAATGCTCCGATCACTCCCGGTTTGCTCCGGGGGTCTTCCATCTTATTGCTTGTGGCCCGTTGCAGGGAATCATCCTTCGGATGCCGTGGCCACTGGTTGGGATCTCGCCAATCTTTGTATTGGTTCAAAATCTCATCTACATCTAAGGGATCGCCTTCGTATATTTTCTGAACCGGTTCCGCGTCTTTTGAGCAGGACGGCAGATACATCAGCCGATGGACGTCAAAAGTGGTTTTGTCGAAATATTGCATACCAATATGTTCTGCGATTTTCCGGCTTACGGCAGCGTATTCATCCGGGCTCATGGATCGATTGGCTGGTGCGACTAGTCTGTATTTTGGATGATGCGGCCGATGGCTGTGGGTCGAGTAGATGACGTAAGCATGGCCACCCAACACCAATTCGACCATAAAGATAAAATCATCATCCGCATGATCAGCATCTAGCGTGATGAGGCTGCGGGAGTCGATGTTCTGCTTTTTCCTCCGGCCGCTGCGGACGAACCCGCCCACAAAAGCCGGTCCGTCTTTGATTTTGCCTTTGGCAATATTACTCATGCGGTCGTACTCGGCCATGGTTTCAGATGTGCGGCGTATTTTACGAAGTCTTTCCACAAACTCATCCCACGTCAGATATTCCGGCTTCCAGTTCGTATCTGCCCGATGCTTTCCAAAACTGATATCCAGTTCGATGATGTCCACCCCCCCACACACATCCTTGTATAAATTCACTGTCTATATCTCATTTAAACGTTGTGCGTAAAATGGCTCAGAGTGACGTTCTTGCAAATCGCATCGTTTTTTCTGCTTATATGGATTCTTGAAGTCTATCTTCTTGATACAATACGTCTGTGTTATTGTTGTCTGCCGTTCGACGTTCGAGACATGTATCCGGCACGTATCGCCCGTGAAGTTTTTACATTTTGGACACAGCGCAGGATTGTACCGCACTGTGCCGTTTTCGTATTCAAATAGACGCACTGGTTTCAATCTCTTTTTCCTCCATTTCTGCAATCGGAATGTGTTTGAAATCACGAAAATAAGAACTTAAATCTAGTAAAGTTAAAGTGCCTTTGTTCTTAGTTTTTGGTTCTCGATAATGAATCTCTAGTCTGTCCCAGAGCACCGCGGTGTGTTTTTCAAAGCCTTTTAGCTTTTTCATAAACGCTTTATAAAGTTTATAGTTGATAACGATTCCTTCGATCCGCACTGGTAGCACTTTAGAAAGTGAGTAGATCCGCTTTAAGTTGTGCAGCTCTTTCATTTGATCTTCGAATTCAGCCCGTCTCCGTTCTTTTTCAAGGGCTTGAATTTTTTGATTGACGTTTTCAAGGTACAACTTCATTTCTTTCTTTAAATCTTCGAAACTACCGCTAATAAGCTTTAGCATTAGGACCCCTCCTAAATTTTTACCGGTGCGATTAAGATCGTAATATTTTCCGCTTTAAGAAAGATCGGCCTTAGTTTTGCTTGGTAAATAAATGAAAACTCTCGGCATTTCACTGCTTTCAACAGCTTGAGTGCGTCTAATAGAAACATCCCGTTGATTGCAAAACGATCTGGAAATGATACCGGTAAATAATAGGAAGCCCGTTCCCCGCTTTTGTAGTAACAAGCAAGCCGATTTCCTTTAAAAAACAAAACCGGTGTCTCTTTTAAAGCAACAGGAATGCAGCTCACGCAATCAACAGCTTGTAGTAGTTCTGTTGTTTTAAATTGATATACCTGATCAATTTGTTGATATACCGGATCATCCTTCATGAGCCGATCCACATTCGGGTAAGGAGTTTCAAGCTTTCGACCTTTCGTCGTATATACAGAGCCTAACGGTTTGTTATGTTCAATCCCTGATACTTTGTACATTCTTTTTGCGTCTGTCACCACTAACGATCCATCCGGGTGATGATATACGCCTTTTAGTTCCGGTCTGTTTTCGCTAACCGTTTTGATCACTTTTTCCGCGTGCCTCATGAATGTTGCGTAAGTAAGCATTATCATCAGTCCTTTCGATAAAACTCACATTCAAAACCGTCTGCAGTCAAAGGCAATCCAGGAGCCCAATTAATTGGTTCACTCATAATTTTGGCCACTTCTTCAACGGATCCGGTTCCGATCGGGACGTTTAGCACAACTTCGTCATGCACATGTATCACAATGTCGTACCCGGCTTTGTCTAACCGTTTCAAACTCTCCGCCAGGCAGTCCCGTGCGATGGCCTGAACCAGGTTTTCCACTAGTTTCCCACCGTAAGTTCTTTGCGGTTTCCACTTCTTCTTCACCTGGTCCATGCCGTCATATACTAGGCCGTCTTTGCCAAACTGCGGATCTGGTTCAATTCGTGGCCGGACATAGGCCAGGCTTCGGCCGCTGGGTAGATCAGCAAACAGGATACCTGCTTCATATCGGTATTTGACGCCGTGAGCCAGTTTCACCGTTGTCTTTTGACGAACAGCACTGATTGCAGCCTCTTCTGCGTCATACCAAAGTCGGACAATGTTTGGATTAGCATCGCGCCATTGCTGGACTAACCTTGGCAGTTCTTCCTCCGGGATTCCGCTTTTCAGGGCACCCATCGCGATCAATGCTTGCGGGCCGCCCTGATATCCGCAAGCCAATGTCGCTACTTTTCCCTTTGCGCGTAGCTCATAGTTGGGATGGCCCTTCACAATCGTTTCAAATGGGACTTTGAACATGTTAGCTGCGGTGGCCTCGTAGATCTTGCCGTGGTCACGGAACACGTTTAACACCCATTTTTCATCTGCCAGCCAGGCCACTACCCGTGCTTCAATGGCAGAGAAGTCGCTAACAATAAATCGGCAGCCGGGGGATGGGATGAAAGCGGTGCGGATCAGCTGGCTCAGCACGAACGGTGGTGGGCCGTATAACAGTTCTAGTAGTTCAAAGTCTTCGCTTCTGAGAACTTCCCTGGCCAAAGCCAGGTCTTCCAATTTGTTCTGAGGCAGGTTTTGAACTTGGATCAACCTCCCTGCCCATCTCCAGGTACGATTGGCTCCGCAGAATTGGAGCAGTCCCCGTGCTCGCTCATCCTGACAAATTACTTCATCCATCTTTTTGTACTTATCCACGCTTGTCTTCCCTAACTCCTGCCTGATCTCCAGCACTCGACGCACCTCGTCATCCGGTGCCTGTTCAATTAAATCCGCCATATGCTCTTTGGCTAGACTGTCGGTTTCCAAGCCGTTTTCACGAAGCCACGTTTTTAGTTGAACATCGCTGTTTGGGTTTTCCAACCCCGTTATCTCTTTGGCTTCGGCTATTAGCCGTTCTGTGTACTGCCGGTCACACTCAATAGCCGCTTTGAATAGTGCCGGGTCTAGTCTAACCCCCCGGTCATTGATTTTTTGGTCCAGTGCCCATAATTTCCATTCATGGTCTGGTACTGGGAAGCGTTGTAATTTCCGTCTGATTTCCCGTTCCACCACCACGTCTTGTCGGTTGTATTCTTTGAACTGCTGCCACTTTTCTGGATCGTGGTGTGGGTGGTTTCGGGTTCGTTGGCCATTTGATTTAGTGGGCTTGCATGGCACAGAGAAATACTTGATCAGGTTTTTGCCACGGGTGTCTTTTTTTGCTTTCAACTTGAGTACCTCAGCTACTTTCTCAAGGGAACCGGGCAGCCCCAAAGTCATGGCCCATACCGCCGTGCATCGCCATTGACGCGGATCGCATGTAATATCAAAGTGTTTCGCTATACACGTCCGCTCAAAGTTCGCATTGAAAGCGGTCTTTATGATTTCTGGGTTTGTCAGATCCTGCAAGACTTGATCCGGCAATTTCTCCCCGGTTGCCAAATCCACTACCTGAACAGGATCATCATCGTAAGCGTAGGCAAACAATAGGATCTCAAAATCTGGTGCCTCAACGTAGCGGTAAACGCCACAAGAAGTGAGATCATCACTAGAATAGGTTTCAATGTCGATTTGCAAGATGGTCATGTCGCTCTCTCCCGGCTAGCTTCTTTACTAAATCCGTTAGGATACCGAAGCATGAGTTTTTCAATGTTTTTTCTAGCCACTTCGTTCAGTTCAATGCCCATCCAAGCGGCTAATTGAGAGACATACCAGAGTACATCCCCCAGCTCCTTAATCATCTCCTCACGTTCTAATGGATGACCATGAAAAACATGTTTTTTAACTAGGTCCGCTACCTCACCAGCTTCCCCAGCAACTCCGAGTGCAAAGTTTGTCAAAGCTTCGTCTTTAAGATTTGCCGTTCGCCCGGCCAGTTTTTGATACTCATTCAGATTCAAAGGTCTCCCTCCCTACTTATAAGAAAAGGGGCGAGGCCCCTTTTCTTTTTCTCTACTTTTCTATTGCAAAAAGTCGTCATCATCTTCCAGAACGTCATCGAATTCAATCTCAGCAAACTCATCCTCTAGTCGGGCACGACCGCCTAGTGGTTCACCGTCTTGAACCTTTACGATATTGTTTAACCCCACAGCTATGCCTCGATTCCCGTTTTTGTTGAAAGGATAGAAATTGATACTGATGCGGGCGTAGCAACCGCTATAAACCTCCGTACTGTCCGTAATCTCCTCAAATTTTGTTTTTCCATCAGGAGTCTTACCGATCGGTTTGGCAATCCCTGGTTTTGTTTTGCTGCTAGCGTTGATGAAGTAATGGCCTGCATAGGCTTCATCATCTGGCCGCTCCTCATCTCCATCCCGTAGAGGTAGTTTTAAGTTAGCCGGAATCTTGCCTCCCCACTGACTCTTACCAAGTTCTTTTGCTGCTTCAATAGCGGTTTTGATTTTCCGCAAGGTTTCTTTATCTTCTTTAGGGATAAGGATAGAGGTACTATACTTTTCTTCCCCACCATCAATCGATTGGGGCTGGAATACATGAACGTATGATAGGCGCACCTTCCCTGTAATCACTTTTGTAGCGTTGTTATCGATCATCATTGATCAACCTCCATATCAATATTTGCAAATTCATGTTCAATGCTATTGAGCGCTGGTCGTTTGTCAGTTTCAGGTACTAAGACTGGTTTCCCTTGGGGCTTAATAATGAGATCTCCAGCAATTTCAGCCAGCTTTTTCTTAGTGACTACTTTTTCAAGTTTAGAAACGCCTAGTAGTTTCGTCTCCGTAATATCTTTCAGCTTAAATCCAGCTTCACGCAATCGCTGCTTTAGCGCTTCTTCATCCGTAATGATGCGGTTCGATCGCCCTTCGACTAGTTTCCACTGTGGAATCTTCTCGCCTTTCAGTGCTTGTTCGTGAGCATATTCTTCCACATCTTTTGCCCATGCCTTGAGCTGATCAGCGATGAACAGAATGGAGCCTATTTCCTCATGACTGAGCAGTGCCGGGTCTTGAAATTCGTATTTCAGCGCTTCCATGTTCGCTTCAGCTCTCGCCCGACAAGTAGCTTTTACTTTGCACCATCGGCAGTGATTTCCGGCTTTAAACTCCCCTTTTCCTTCCCACGCCAGAGCGGCAACCGGCTTAACGGTGTTTTCTCCCCACTCAAGTAGTTCTTCAATTAGAACCGTGTCCGTACTGATACTATCCAAGCGGGGCTGTACAATCGTCATTTGCACTTCACGGATATCATACAGCCAGTGGTGTGATGCCCAGGCTCCCAGGGCGTAAAGTCTCATTTGAGGGTTGCCAATGGCACTAACCGGCACACCTTTCCCATACTTTAGGTCGATGATCTCCATCACTCCATCCGCGATCAGAACCACGTCGCCCGTTCCAAACCCTTCCGGTACCCATTCTGAAAAATCAAGACGTTCTTCCAGAAGGGCAACAGCATCACGGGATCGGGATTTAGCTGTAAGAAATCGTTCGCAAACAAAGTCTACATACCATTGAATCGCTTCTTCCATTTCAGCGTTATAGTACTTGCTGGTCTTGATTTCCTCGAACCGTTTCTCAAGTTTTTCCCGTTGTTTCGAGTTGCATGGGAAAATCCGCCGGCGCAAGAGAGTCTCTGACAGCTCATGCGCCGTGGTTCCTTCCGCTGCGTATTCACTGGTTTTGTCTGGAATGCCTTCTTGAAGCCTTGCGCTAGGAGGACAATTCAACCACCGTTCGGCCTGGGATGCACTCAGCAGAGCATGATCCCGTTCAGCATGTGCCTGGCTCACAGCGCCTCCACCTCCGCCATAAACTCGGCTCGTTTTTCTTCTGGAACGGTAGAGATGGACTTGCATCCGTATTTTTGGAGAAGAGCTTTAATCGCCTGCTTGCCTTCCGGAGTCTTACCCTTCTCCTGAGCTTTAGCCCGGAGCTCTACAATGGAAGGGACTGGTTCATCTGGCGTTGTTTGAGCCTTTGGTTTTTGGGGTTGAGGTTTCGTTTTTTGTTTAGTAGACTCAGTTTCAGAAGTTGAGACTTCTGTTTTTGGTGAAACATCTACTCGTTGCGTCTTAAAAACGGTATCCGCTAACTCTTGAATTAGTTTCATAGTTTCTTCAGCTGTTTCAGCTGAAATCGTGATTTGGATCGGCATGATATCTCTCCTTTCTTGTGATATATTAAAAGTTAATAGGTGTTTTTCTTGGTCCGCTTCATAGCGGGCTTTTTTTCTTTTTCCAGAAGTGTTGGTATAATAATTTTTTCGCTCTCAATTCAGTTGCCAGCAACAATGCCGGATTTTCGCGTATTTCTTCGCACAATCTACGAACCTCTGAAACTTTCATCAAGCGGCTAGCGGAGAAGCATACACTCATTTGTCTCCCTCCAATGCTTGCTCTAATACATATTTCACTTTTGACCTTGTTCCAGGACCACCGTATTCCATCAGTTCCAGTGCTTCTTTGATTGCTGTTTCATACTGTTTGTTTTTGAGAAGTAAATCACTAACCATTTCAGCCCATTCTTCTTCTGTTCTTTCTTGACAATCGAAATCCGCCATCACTCATTACCCTTTCTCAAAATAACCGCAACATAAAGCTTGACTTTGCCATTCTCACCAAAATGGATAAGGTCGACAACAAACAAATCCACAATACTATATGAGCCATTTTTTGCTAATACTTGGAATCTTGTGAGAGGATAATTGGTCTCTTGGTCGACGATTTCTAGCGTTGATTCTGGGTATTGGTTTGAGATGACGTTGAGCGCCACACTCAAAGCTTCGTTTTCAGCTGCAGTATCCACGTATACGGTTTTCATTTTTTCACCTCCTCAAATACTCCGTGCTTCTGACACCGCTCGATAAAGCTGCATCACGAACGGGTTTGCTGTTTCAAACGATTCGTTTCGCAAAGACGGTATTCCGTATGCTTGCTCCAAATCCGTCATGAGATTTGCTAGGCGTACGTCTCGCCAGTGGCTCGGCTCTTGTCTCAAAATCTCTTTGAACCGATTGGTCCAAGCTAGCATTTCACCGAATGTCATTTGGATTTCACCTCCCTTCCACATAATTCTTTTCTTCCTGTTCACGGATCCACTGATCGAGCCTGCTGCTGCTGAACAAATACCGGGGGTTCTTGCTGCCGTCCGCACCGTGTACCCGATGTGGGATGCGTTTTTCTCGGCACAACCGGCGCAAGGTATATTCAGACATGTGCAGATACTCGCATGCTTCTGAAAATGTGAGTGTGCGATCGGGTGAAAGATTCATCTCCGCTCGCAACTCTTGGAGCAGCTCAGTTTTGAGCTGTTCTTTCAGGTCAGCAATGATGGCAGCGAACGCTTTTTCAGGAGCCATGATTTATCCTCCTTATCAGCTGATCATGTATTTGTTATAGATTGTTTTACTAACAGACAGCTCAAGGCCGAACTTTTTCACCAAAGCCATCAGGTTTACTGTGTCTTCAAGTACTTGCTGCCGCTTAACAAGCATGTCTGGCGTCATGTCATTTTTCTTAATTATCTTCGGGTATCCATACATGGAGGACACAGCTTTGTTTGCGATTGTGTTTGCCTTGATGAAATCTACCCGAACCGGTTTCTCCAAAGATTCTTTGAGCTTGCGCATAGCTTCTTTTTGGTGCTCTTTGTCGAGCATGCGGAATATTTGGAAGCCTTCAAGGCCGGTAGACTGGCGGAGTTGTTTGATTACCTGTTTGACCCACTTTTTGAACGCCTTTGCTTCCTGACGCCGGCTGTTGAATATTGCTTCATAGATTCCTGTTTCAGAAATAACGATCATTTCTTGATTTCCTCCAGGGGTACGCACAATGTGCGTATCCTTTTCCTCATTATCCATAAGCCGTGTCATGTCAGAAGCCATTCGGTAACCCAAAGCACCAGCTACATCTTTAGCGACCGCCCACCAATCGCCCGGGTCCTTTTCTACAAACCGAATTTGGCGACTGTTCCAGATTTCGGTTTTTAAAGATGTCATGTCCGCACCTCCTTCCATGAATTTTTTTGTTCCTTTTTAGGAACGTTTGGTTCAAAAAAATATTCGATTGGAACTCTAAACCCATTATGAAGTCGTTTGACTTCACTTAAAGTGAAATCGCCACCGAATCCATTTAATTTCTTACTAATTGTGTTTGGTGTCATATCAAGTAATTCAGCTACATCTTTATGTTTTATTCCTTTCTCTACTAGAAATGCTTTTATCTTATTGTAAGGTTGCCTTTTCCTCGTCATTCAATATCACCTCCTTTTATCGTTCCGTTTTAGGAACAATTTAAATATACTCCTTTTTATTTTCAGTGTCAATAAAATTTGTTCCTTTTTCGGTATTATTTTTATTAAAAATGTTGCGTTTGTGGAACATGTATTATAAAATATTCCCGTAGAAGGAATATTTTTTAGGATGTGAATAGAAGATGAGCACTTTCGGAGAGAAAATTAAAAAGCTAAGAAAGAGTAAAAATTTAAGCATTGGAGAATTAGTGACAGAATTAAATAAAATTTACAAAACAAACATTAGCAAGAGTATGATTTCTCGATATGAAAATGATACTGCTGATCCGAAAATGGAAAACATAAGAATTCTTGCCGACTATTTCAATGTATCTGCGGATTATTTAGTAGGGATTAAGGATGAAAACAATAATATAACCACAATAGCTGCTCACCACGACGGTGATGAGGATTGGACCGAAGAAGAATTAGAGGAAATTGAACGCTTTAAAGAATTTATAAGGTCCAAAAGAAAACGCCAGGAGTGATGTCATGGTATACGAAAATTTGCTGCGGGAGGCAGAACAGCATGGTATAGACACTTACGAAAAGCCGATGACACCGACTATCAAGGGGTTGTATTCCGATAAAGTGATTTGGATAAACAAGAATATCCCTACTAATGACGAAAAAGCCTGCATCCTGGCTGAAGAATTAGGACACTACCACACATCCTCTGGCAACATTTTGGATCAGTCTAAAATATCGAATCGCAAACAAGAGCTTCTGGCTCGCACTTGGGCATACGAACGTCTTGTTCCATTACAAAAAATTGTACAAGCCCACAAAAACGGAATTCGTAATCGATATGAGCTTGCTGAATATCTCGGAGTGACTGAAGATTTCCTAAATTCAGCGATTAAGCGTTATCAAGAGAAATACGGTTTATGCGTCTCTGTTGAGAGTTATACTGTGTGTTTTGAGCCATTGGGCGTACTTGAAATGTTTGAGTAAACTTTGCGCTTTCCAGCCGCAAGGCTGTTCATATATATTTTTTAGACCGAACATATATTCTTATGAAAGGAGAATTGTTATTGCTATGAAAGGAAGTATCGAAAAGCGTGGGGAAAATTCGTGGCGGCTACGTGTCGATCTAGGGTATCATCCTGATGGTCGGCGGAATCGACCATCCAAGACCATTACAATTGAAGACAAAGCGTTGCTAAGAACGAAAAAGAAACTCCAGGATTACCTTGAGGATCAACTGGCCATCTTCAAGCAGGAGGTGTTGTCCGGCACCTACATCAAACCGGAAAAAACAACTTTCAAAGAATTTGTAGACAAGCATTGGCGGCCGAAATTCGCATCCGATCCGGACAACCTGGCCCCTTCCACACTCGTCGTGTATGACCAGCACCTTGCCACACACATTATACCGCGTTTCGGTCATATGCGATTAGACGACATACAGACCATGCACGTTGTTGATTTTCTAGCGTACCTGAAAACACCTGAGGCGAGGAAAGACGGAAAGCCAGGTACACTAGGAAATGGTACACAGCGAGACATTTTGAAAGTTTTGCGCAATGTTTTGAACATTGCGGTAGAGTGGAAATTCATTGCCCAGAATCCATGTGACGGAGTACGCTGGCCGAAGAAGCCGGAAACGAAGATCGAGGTGTACGATGAACCCGAAATCATGGAGATCATCGATGCGCTATACCAGCAACCTACCGTCTGGTGGCTCCTGATCTTGGGGACGTTTTTGGGCGGATTCCGACGCGGAGAGATTGTTGCGCTTGAGATCCAAGATTGCGACTTTGGGGACAACAGTATATTGATTGATGAAAACATCCCAATGAAAATTGATCGGGAATACCTCATCAAGGCTCCCAAAACCCGTTCATCCGTCCGAAAAGTCAAAATGCCCGCATGGTATATGGAAGAATTGAAAGAGTACGCTACAAAAGAGTGGAAACTCCAACGTTGGACAGCAGGATCAAAGTGGAAAGCTCCGGAAGGAAGACAATTTCTTTTCCATAAAGGAGACGGTCTACCCTATCACCCCAACTATGTTACACGTTGGTGGCGGGAGTTTTTGAAGAAAAACGGGTTTCGACATATTAAACTGCATGCCCTGCGCCATACCTCCGCTACTTTTTTGCTCGAGCAAGGTCTGACAGCCCGCGCTGTAGCAGAACGGCTTGGACATGCAAATGAAAAAACGCTCTTGTCCACGTACAGCCACGTGACCAAGAGCATGGAAGAACGGGCAGCACAGGAGTTTGACCGGTTCCAACGCCTCCCGAAATCAAATATATAGAAACCGTCCCCAATTCGTCCCCAACTTCGAAAAAGGGACGGCAACTACCTTTTTAAACCCCTAATATATCAAGGTTTTCAGTAACATTACATCACAATGTTACTATTCCTCATAGTTAAGATAAAAACCGGAAAGAATTTCCGATCATTGAAAAGCTACTCGAATAGTTTCAATTCCTCATAGTTAAGATAAAAACGATTTTATGGGCTATTTTAGTGTTGCTATGGTGGAGCGGTTTCAATTCCTCATAGTTAAGATAAAAACCAATGGCCGTAGATTTATTCGGTGCTGTCGTGTCCATGTTTCAATTCCTCATAGTTAAGATAAAAACCCCAAAAAAACGTTGTTAAATAAGCATTTCATTTTTAATGCTTGACTGGTTATTTTTATTTTAACGAAAAGTGGAATTTTTATCAAACCTTTGATTTGCTTGCGCTCAATAAAGAGTTGAAAGAGTCGTCGATCCCCGGGGATTTTTGCACGATTGGGGGTCGACGACTCTTTTTTATTTCTTTAAAACAGACGTTCCAAAGTTTTCCTGCCGACAATGAAATCCATGTTGTATCAACCATTTTACCTGACCCATCTGTTTTAATAAAGTAAACATCCGGCTCATTCCCTTCTCATTCAATTGAAGGAAGAGTGAGACCATATTTTTAACGTTTCATTCTGGAAAAATTGGTTTAGGTCTATTCGATCGGTACCTACGATCTAAAATAAGAACATGATCTGAAAAATGATTGGTACTTTTTACTTAAAATTCCTTTTTTTTCTTCCTGTTTACCAAAAGTTTCATATTTTCTCTTATAATGAAACAAAAAGCTGTTCCACATGTTGGAATCCATTTCGTTTCAATCGGAGGCATGAAGGCAGTGAATGTCAAGGTATATCCCTTCTGAATGGGAAAAGACGAAGAAAGGCATTGGCGACCTGATCGGTCTCGGTGTATGGGGCAAAGGCATGATTGATAATAAATCCCGCACCATTTGAAAAACAAAAGCGCAAACAGTGCACTGAAAGCCGGCCGGTTCGTAGACAACGCCCTGACCAATCTGAAAAATTCAATCCCTGACCGGCAAATGGGATTGGCCATGGAAGGGATTGGGAACGTTAAGACTCCGGTCGAGAACACCAATGGATTGGAGAATAAAGTTCGAGCTTATCTAAGTGAGAAGACGGGGGTAAATTTAGGCGGAAGTAAAGCAGGCAACGATGGCGGTGAACTTGGCACTAAGGGTACGGGTAATGTACAAACTGGTGGCAGGGAACTTTCAATTGATGAATATCTAAAGAAACTTGATAAAGCAGAAGAGATGTATGAATCTTTTAGAAAATCCAAAACTGATGTCCAGTCTATCGCTAAAAACACAGGAATGACCGAATAGAGAATACAAAGAATTAAGGAGCATTTATTTATCAAAGAGCACATAAAAGAACATGGAATTGGACGCTTTGATCCAGATTATCAAATTGCGCAAGCTTGGGATAGACTTCAAAAAGGTACTTATATCAAGAATGATATTGATTTGTTAAATCATGAACTTTTTGAATCAAAATTTGAAGGAATATTCAAAACGGATTACAGGACCGCACATGATAAAACAATTGAATCTGGGCGTCCGTGGTATCCACCAGAGGAGGAGTAAAATTGGCTTCGTATGTTTTATTATTAAAAGAATATGAAGATGATGAAACTGTGGTTTACAAATTCGGACCTAATGAAGAGATTATGGGTAAAATTGAGTTAAATAAAATAACTAGGAAGTTTTCAGAGTTAGAAAGTTTACCAGATCAAAATATTCCCTCTAAGTTTTATTTTGATCGAGCTGCTCAAAGATTGGCAGTTTGCCTTGTAAGAGAAGGTGGCATATTTCCAGAAAGAACAGCTTTTGAGTCATAGTAGCTACAAAAAACCTTGATGGGTAGGATTGAAGTGACCCAGTAAAATGGGACAAGGAAAAAACACCTCCTGAATCGAATGTATAACTTACTTCGATTTGTGGAGGTGTTTGTCTTACAGGGACAAGAGTTCATTATCCAGAGGAGATCAAGTGGAAAGCTATCGAGATGAAACAAGCAGGGTATACCAACCGAGAAATTATGGAGACGTTAGGGATTAAAAATAAGACGCAGATGACATGGATGAGATGGTATAAACATGGCGAAACTCATCGGTTTTCTCAGCCTGTAGGGAAGCAATATGTATGAGGGAAAGGGGCACAGGAATTAAATGAAATGGAACAGCTCAAAATGCAAAACCGTCAGCTAGAAGCACACTTGGAAATCTTAAAAAAGTACAAGGAACTCAAGAGGAGATGGTGCCAGAAGTAGTGGTCCAAGTTGTAAGAGAGTTAAAAGACAGATATCCTGTTACCCTTATCTGTTCTTGTTTAGGAATTCCAAGATCGACATATTATCGATGGGAAAAGAAATGGAAAGAGTTCATGATGGAATCAGAGTTAGAACGGTTGATTCAAGAAATTTGTATAAAGAATCATTATCGTTATGGTCATCGCAAGGTAAGAGAGGTCCTACGGCTTAAATATAGAATCAAGTTGAATCGCAAAACCGTACAAAAAATCATGCAAAAACGGAATCTTCAATGCCGTGTGAAGAAAAAACGTCAAAATTGGATCAATGGAGAAAGTAAAATCATCGTACCGAATCGTTTAAACCGTGATTTTACGGCTTCTCAACCAAATGAAAAGTGGTTAACGGATATCACTTATTTGCCGTTTGGTACTTCGATGCTTTACTTGTCAACCATTATGGATTTATACAATCATGAGATTATTGCCTATCAAATCAGCGACCGACAGGATGTTCAGCTAGTGTTAAAGACACTAGAAATGGCCGTAAAAGAGCGACAACCAAAACAAGTGTTATTCCATAGCGATCAAGGGGCGGTCTATACGTCTTATGCTTTTCAACATTTAGCCAAAGAAAAAGGCATTACCACGAGCATGTCCCGCAAAGGAAACTGCCATGATCATGCCGTAATAGAATCGTTTCATTCTTCATTAAAGGCTGAAA
Source organism: Aeribacillus composti (assembly GCF_007827555.1). Lineage (GTDB taxonomy): Bacteria > Bacillota > Bacilli > Bacillales > Aeribacillaceae > Aeribacillus > Aeribacillus composti. The sequence goes on along the minus strand of NZ_VISS01000017.1, from coordinate 46,302 downwards.
CATTCTATTCACAAGAAAAACAACATCTCACTAACTCTAGTGTAAAACAAATGGTTCAGAATGACATCTATTATTATAATCAAATTCGAATTCAGGCCAAATTAAACTACCTGTCACCTATTGAGTTCAGGAAACAGGCAGCATAGGTGTTTTTTCTGTGCCTCAAATAGGTGGGTCAGTCCAGATCCTTTCAAGGTTTTTCTTTATTATTTGAGTTAAATAATTTGCTCATAAAGAAAAGCTTAAAAGCCATTCTCACTGCTGAAAATGGCTTTTTGCTTATGTTACTTTATTATGAACAAACCTGTCTATTTCAGCCCCAATTTTTGCCCAACGTAAATTTTGTTTACGTCTTTTAGTTTGTTCCAAGATTTATTGTGCAACCGTGCTACCGTATTTAACAGCCAATTCGGAAACGGTATCCCCTTTTTTGACGGTGTGGTATTTTTTGGATGATCCACTACTATGAAAGATGCGCGTGGTAGAACTAACCTTGAAAGAATGGAAAAGGGGTTAGCACCGTTAGGTTCAGATCGAAAGCCTATAAATCTCCATCACATGACACAAAGAAATGAAAGTTCTATTGCTGAGGTTACACAAACATTTCACAATGAAAATAGTAAGATAATCCACATTAATCCTAATACTATCCCTAGTGGGATTAACAGGAATGAATTTGATAAATGGCGCAAAGATTATTGGAAACATAGAGTTAGTGATTTTAAATAGTTCGAGGAGAAAATTAAAGTATATAGAGGGAGGGAAAAATATGAGTATGGAAGCATATAATCAAGCTAAAAAAATTATTTTGTCTAATGCAGAACTAAGTGATTTTGTGGGTCCCCGCTCAAGAGAATTAATTATTCAAGCAGAAGAAAAACTTGGGTTAAAGTTCACAGGTTCATATTTGGATTTTCTGTTGTCTTTTGGTGCGGGTAACTTTGGTTCTCAAGAGATTTTCGGGATAATTAGTAGCGATTTTGAAAATTCTTCAGTTCCAGATGCAATATGGTATACTTTAACAGAGAGAAGAGAGAGTAATTTGCCAAATAATTTATTAATAATTCACGATACAGGAAGTGATGAAGTTTTTTGCTTAGACTTTAACAAGATTGATAATAATGAACCTAAGGTTGTCTCATTTTTTCCAGGAGTTGACTTAGACAAACAAAAGTATGAAATAATTGCAAATGATTTCGGGGATTTCTTATTAGATTTAGTTAAACGTGAGCTATAACCTATATTACCTCGATTGGCTATAAGCCTTTCAAGGTTTTTTATTAGTTATAGTTAACCCAATATTAACTTCAGAGCCCATGATGGTTCTACCTACATGGAGTTTGGCAGATATGCATGGTAAAGCGACTAAACCATTAATACCCTTCGAGTACACTTTAAAACACGTGAGAACGCATTCTCGTGGCGAGAAAGTGGGGGTAAGCTTTTAACTGGTTGTGACAATAATAAACTGTCAAATTATTATTGTATTGTATTTTCACTAGAGACGGTCGTTCCCATGTCCGTTTCCATTACCACTCCATTGATCATCACGCCTGATTGAAGATACCGGCGGATTACCTTCAGTAGAATTCGATCTTTGATCGTTTTCGCTAAGATCCCCATCAGTTTGTCGTGATTCACCTTGTCAAAGAATTTCTCTAGGTCTATATCGACTACCCAACGATATCCTTCTTTGATATAACCCTTTGCTTCCCTAACCGCATTCTGCCTGGGCGGAAACCATAGCTATGGTTCGAGAAGGTCGGATCAAAAATTTTCGTCAACACTTGGGCAATCGCTTGTTGGATGAAACGATCCGTCACGGTAGGGATACCTAGAAGCCTTACTCCACCGTTCGGTTTCGGGATTTCGACTCGACGGACGGGTAAGGGCTTGTAGGTTGTTTTTTGCAAAATAAAAGTGCAGAGAATTGCAAAATCATTATGCAGTGATATGCAATGGGGCTTTACATGGAGGAGGAGCCATGATAACCTTTTTTGGTTTTGCCAAAACTGTTGAAGCTGGCGCTTGGCTAAAGAATCATGGCTACAGAGGATCCATGTCAAGCCCTTGATGGATAGATCACATATATGTATATTTATTCAAAATTTTGATAAAGATATACTGCAACACTCTGTATTTTTTTCTTGCAGAAAACACTTGTAGGTTCCTTCTCTCAACGACTGTCGAATGGAGTCCCAATTTTCGTAGAGGTGTCTTCGTAGGTCTTTTACGGACATGCCATCTACTCCGTGACTTCCTTTATTCTGTTCGACTCGTTTCAGTGCCGCCAGGAGATTTTCCCGTGACAAAATCATTTCCATCAACATTGATATCCTCTCCACGTGAACGAATTCTTCTATTTGTGCCATCTTCTGCTCCACCCTCTTGAAGTCCCCCGTGGGATTCACCACTTCCTCCTTCAAGTAAGTCCTATCGGATTGTCTGCTTCCACACAGAAGATGAACGCCTAGCGATTCGTTCTCCTTAATTGTTCAGTCCTTCCTCTTCCATCTCGAGCTTGAAAGAGTACTATGACTTCTGCTGACTTCTGACTGTTCAGCTATCTATCACTAGATAGGTTACCAAGGTTACTTGGCGTGCTAGCCAGACCTCCCCAGGTAAGAGTGTAATCTTTCCTTCCATCCATCTGCTTCATTTACTTTGTATCACCTTCGGCAGAAAGGGCTTTGTTTTGTTGCGCAAACTCACCCAGTGATACCTAGCCTCATAAGAAGTTCGTGTTCCGAGAGACCTTAAAGTTTGCCGCTCGCTTCCTTCAGATTCCGCGTCACCACGGACACCCTTGCGTTAAGCTAACTGCTACTTCTGCCTTCGCAGCTCGGGACTTTCACCCTATAGATTACACCCATGCCGGGCGCACACATAAAAGAGTTCAGACCCTAGATCCGAACCCTTAAAAGAAATTTGCTGCTCGTATTAGTCTTTTATTCTTTTACTTCTTTCTTTAAGAAACCGACCATAAGAGCTGTTACAAATGAACCAATTAAAATAGCAAGTACATATAACCATGGACTGCCGCTTATAAACGGAATGACAAATATGCCTCCATGTGGTGCTGACAAACCAATTCCAAATACCATCGTAAACGCACCGGCAATTGCGGAACCTACGATAATCGATGGAATTACACGTCCTGGATCAGCTGAGGCAAAAGGAATGGCTCCTTCTGTTATAAAGGTTGCCCCCATAATATAGCACGTTTTTCCTGCTTCTCGTTCTGCTTTTGTAAACTTCTTTTTAAACAAAGTTGTTGCAATGGCTAGTCCTAATGGAGGAACCATACCGCCAGCCATAATCGCAGCATGCGGGGCGTAGTTTCCTGCATCAATCATCGCTAAACCGAATGTAAAGGCTGCTTTGTTGATCGGACCTCCCATATCTACAGCCATCATTCCCCCTAAAATCAAACCTAAAAGAACTAAGTTCCCAGTTCCTAAGCCTTCCAGCCAAGCTTTCAATCCATCGTTAATCGCTTTAACAGGATCATTCACCACATACATCATAATAAAACCTGTAATTAAAATACCGAATAAAGGATATAGTAAAACTGGCTTAATCCCTTCTAATGATTGCGGCAGCACCTGAAAGATTCGTTTTAAAAGAACGACTAAATATCCGGCTAAGAAACCGGCAATTAATCCGCCAAGAAAACCGGCCTCCCCATTTGCTGCCAAAAATCCTCCGACCATTCCCGGAGCAAATCCCGGACGATCCGCAATACTCATGGCAATAAATCCGGCTAAAACAGGAATCATTAATTTAAAGGCATTTTCCTTGCCAATAGTCATCAATGCTTCAGCAATCGGATGGTAAGATGGATCGTTCGGATCGAACGCTTTAATCCCAAAAATAAATGAAATGGCAATCAAGATACCGCCGCCAACGACAAATGGCAGCATGTTTGAAACCCCATTCATGAGGTGCTTATAAAATCCTTTTCGTTCTCCCCGTTGAAACGCTGAATTTGTTTCTTTTCCCGAAGCTTTGTAAATAGGTGCGTCTTTCTTTAATGCTCGTTCAATCAACTCTTTTGGTTGGCGAATGGCTTGTGCAACAGGGACTTCAATGACATGTTTGCCATCGAAACGGTCCATTTCCACTTGCTTATCTGCAGCCACAATGATTGCGTCTGCCTCTTCGATCTCTTCTGGCGTCAGCTTATTTTTGACACCGCTTGAACCATTCGTTTCAACCTTAATGTCAACGCCTAACTCTTTCGCTTTTGTCTTCAAAGCATCCGCTGCCATATACGTATGAGCAATACCAGTCGGACAAGCGGTAACGGCTAAAATTTTTCCTTTTTTAGAATCGATCTGCTCGCTCTCTTCTTCATTTTCCTTTTCTTTTTCATTGATAATTTCAATGATTTCCTCAGCAGAATTGGCTGATTCAATTTTTTTACGAAACTCTTGATCCATTAACAATGTCGATAAACGGGAAAGTGTTTCTAGATGAGCATTGTGGACGCCTTCACTAGCTGCAATCATGAAAAATAAATGGCTGGGCTTACCATCTAAAGACTCAAAGTCAATGCCTGCTTTTGAACGACCGAATGCGATCGCAGACTGTTTAACTGCATTCGTTTTAGCATGCGGAATCGCTATCCCTTCGCCAATTCCAGTCGTACTTTGAGATTCACGAGCAAGGATGGCCTCCTTAAACGCTTCTTTATCGTGAAGCTTCCCTGCCCTCGCAAGCGTTTCTATTAATTCATTAAGTACTTCCATTTTGGTAGCAGACTGTAAATCTAATATAATCGTCTCTTTCGTTAATAAATCCGTGATTTTCATTATACAATCCTCCTTACCGATAAATTTCCAAGCGAATATTTGGAAGAAGCTGTTCCACACTTTCCTTTGTACATAAATCTTCTGAAAATGCTGTTGCACTTCCGGCACTGACGCCGTGTTGGAATGCTTTGATCGCGTCATGGTTTTGAATATAGGAGGCTAAGAAACCGGCAACAGTTGAATCCCCAGCTCCTACTGTATTTTTCACGTTACCTTTTGGGACTTTGGCCAATACGGTATGATCAGCATTAATCAATACTGCTCCGTTTCCTCCCATGGTAACGATTACATTCCTTGCTCCTTCATTTTGCAGCTTCTTTCCGTACTTTATTGCATCTTCTACCGTCTCAATGTTTACATGAAACAACTCTCCTAATTCGTGATGGTTCGGTTTTATTAAAAAAGGTCCCATAGGTATCAACCGTTTTAGACTCGGTCCTGATGTATCAACGACAAACGGTATTTCCCTTTCCTGACAAATCGATGCTATCGTCTCGTAAAAATTTTCAGGAACTGTTGGAGGCAAACTGCCAGCAAGCACTAAAACATCATCTTTATTTAAAGAAGAAATTTTTGATAATAGCTTTTCCTGCTTTTCTTTTGAGATGGCAGGTCCATTCCCGTTAATTTCCGTTTCTTGATCTCCTTTCAGCTTTATATTGATCCGGGTAGGCTCTTCCACCTCAGTGAAATCGATGGCAATATTTTCACTAATTAATGCATTCTTAAGAAAGTCTCCTGTAAAACCGCCTGCATACCCTAATACAACACTATCGATACCAAGGCGTTTCAATACGCGGGACACATTGATCCCTTTTCCTCCCGGGAAGTAAAGTGTTTCTTCCACTCGGTTCAATTCTCCTATTTTTAAGTGATTAATACGGACGTGATAATCAATCGATGGATTTAAGGTAACCGTATAAATCATGATTATTTCACAACCTTTACTGCGGTTTTGGCTGAAAATTCTTCTAAGATTTCTTGATCAATTTCATCTGTAATAATGACGGCATCATTTAAATCTGTAATTTTTGAAAAGGTAAATTCATTAAATTTTGTATGATCAGCCAGAACAAATGACTTTTGTGAGAGATTCATTGCGAGGCTTTTCACAGCTGCTTCTTCTGGATCAGGAGTTGTATAACCAAACTCAAGGTGGATTCCGTTAACACCCATAAAGGCCTTATCAAAACGATACGATTGCAGCCCCTCTTGAGCCCCCTTACCGATGAGAGCTCTTGTGGTCTTTTTCACATAACCACCCGTTAAATAGGTTTCGATATTTTGTTCAAGCAGTGCTTCCAAATGGGTTAATCCATTTGTTACTACTTTTATTTTTTGAGCAGAAATGTACGGGATCATTTGAAAGGTGGTTGTACCCGCATCCAAATATATACAATCACCATCTTGAATGAGACTCGCTGCATATTGAGCGATCATCCGCTTTTCTTCTAAATTCTTTGTCGATTTTTCGGAGATGCTCAGCTCTTCACTTCTTTGTTGAAATAAGGAAGCTCCGCCATGAACTCTCTTTAACTTTTTTTCTTTTTCTAATTGGCTTAAATCTCTTCGAATCGTAGATTCTGACGAAGAGGTTGCCTCCACCAATTCTTGAATTTTGACGACTCCCTTTTGTTCCAACAGCTCTAAAATGATCCGGTGTCTCTCTGGTGTTAGCAGCCTTATCAACTCCCATCTGGATGTTTTCTATTTCTCTAATTTCATTATAGTGTAAGCACTTTCGAAAATCTATCATTTTTTATCAAAAACATTCAAAAATGGTCGTTTTATGACAAAAATCAGTCACAAACGATCATATGACTAGTCCATTTAATCCAAAACGAGAAAAAAAAAGAATCTTCTACATCATGTTCGCCAATAAAATAACCCTTTCTCCTACAGACATCTGTCAAGGAGAAAGGGTAGTAAATAAGTTATGAAAAACGTTGCCCTGCGTGTTCTGAACCAGTCCGAATGAATGAGATTTAAGCTCTTATAGTTAAGATAAAAACCTAGCCATCAAGATTTACCTCGACGATAGAAAACAAAAGTTTCACTTCCTCATAGTTAAGATAAAAACAAGAAGTAATAAGCAGATATAAAGACAGAATAAAAGGTTTCAATTCCTTATAGTTAAGATAAAAACGCCTCGATAAAACATGTGGTTGGGAAGAAAGATCACAGTTTCAATTCCTTATAGTTAAGATAAAAACTCTATTTACTACACTCTTCCGCTTTTTAGCAATGTCATTGTTTCAATTCCTTATAGTTAAGATAAAAACCCCAAAAAACGTTGTTAAATAAGCATTTCATTTTTAATGCTTGACTGGTTATTTTTATTTTAACGAAAAGGGGAATTTTTATCAAACCTTTGATTTGCTTGCGCTCAATAAAGATTTGAAAGAGTCGTCGATCCCCTGGGATTTTTGCATGATTGGGGGTCGACGACAGTTGAAATATTCTAATCAATGAAACCGTCTTCCATCGCAATTTCATAAATCTCCCGAAAAGAACCCAACATTTTGAGTTGCAATGCCTAATCTGTTCAAGTTTCCTTCCAAAACAAATTTCCCTATTTTTCTGTTATAATCTCCAAATTCTGCACACAAAGAAAAATTCCTTTTTTTGTTCAATGAACTTTTTGTGAACATTGTCATGTGTCTTTTCGATCAAGTAACTAACAAGTGACAATCATGTCAACACAAAGTAAAGTGATAAAACTATGATCATTTATCAATAAGAGGCATTTGACCAAATAAAACAATTTATTTACAAACCGACGGTCGGTTTTTATAATTGATTATAAATAGTTGCATAACATCGGGAGGAAACTTGATTGAAGCGGGAACAGAAACGAGAACAAACGAAACGATTGCTGCTGGACGCTGTGAAAGAATTAATTTGTGAAAAAGGGTGCACCAATACAACGCTCAATGACATTATGGAGCGTTCCGGTTTGTCAAAAGGAGCCATTTTCCATTATGTAAAAAGCAAAGACGAGCTTTTCAGCTGGGTGTTGGAAGATAGGCTGGACGAAATTAACGGGCGCTTTTTTAATAAGGCTTCGCAAAAGAAATCATTTGAAGAACCGATGCATGAAATTACCGCCCGATTGTCGGATCTGGAAAATCCTCAAGATCCCGGCAATCAAGTACTAATGTATCTTCTCGGAAAAAGCGATCAGCTTGATGTCAAGAACATACTCCAACAGTATTATGAACAAGCCATTCATATGTCCAAATTATGGATAGCTGCTGGGCAAGAGGCAGGGGTAATCCCTCAGTCCGTTGATGCCGATAAAACAGCAGAGTTGTTTATGCTTATTTCATTTGGTCTGCGAATGCGCGGCGCCATTGATTCAAAGAAACATTTCTTTCATTATAAAGATTTTGCTGAGCTGATGTCTGGCATGCTTCAGCGAAAGGAAGAAAGGTAGGAGGAGGCATATGGAATTTCTGTTATTTATGCATATTGTCGGAGTTGTCCTTTTTTTAGGCAATATTATCATTACGGCTTTTTGGAAAATGCGGGCAGATCAAACAGGGAATCGTGAATTAATTCATAGTGCCGCCAAAAACGTCATGCTTGCTGATTTCGTTTTCACAATTCCGGGACTGCTGCTCATCATCACATCCGGAGTTTGGATGGCCGTTCGAACGGGGTATCTTATTTCGGGATTTAATTGGCTGACCTTGTCATTAATATTGTTTGTATTGACAGGAGTACTTTGGGCAGGGGTGCTTCTCCCCTTACAGCGAAAGATGATACGGCTCAGCGCTCAAACTGAGGAAAATGAGTTCAACACGGAAGCGTACCGTCGAGTGTCATGGCTCTGGATGATATTCGGAACTATTGCAACACTTCTTCCTGTTATGATCTTATATCTTATGATTGGCAAGGGATTCTTCTGAACACACTTTTCCGCCGAAAGCGATGGAAAATGATCAAGTGGAGAGCTTTTCTAAAAAGGAGTACGGAAAATGCTTCTGAAAAGCAATCAAGGTCTGGCTTGTTAACTTCTGACATCAATCGTGCCATGTTCAATGAAATTTCCACTATACGTCAAGATCCATCCATATTGAAGTGTGAAGAAGAGCGATTTGAATCTAAAAAATTAGCTTTCACAGTACAAAAAACAGAGCTTAAGTTTTTAGAATATAAAGAAAAAAACTCGGGACGGATATACTGTTCCGAGTCAACGGTTTAAAATTGTACACGATCATAAGTGACTTAGAATTAATAGAAAGCGTTACGATGAATTTTAAAATTGATGACCATAACACTTGGCTTTTATTACCTATCACCTGCTTAGATAGCTCCGGTAAGGTTCTTTTAATTCCACATCCTCGTACATGAAACCGTCCGATAGCGAGTTCGCTTCAGTTACTTATTTTTCATTCCACATTATCGTTATATACTTTGCGTACACTTCAGGGATTGTTACTTGTTTTCCCGAAGACTGATAAGTTTTTAATCCCTTGACGGTTCCCCAAAAAGTAATCATTTCATTTTCAAGCAGATGGCTTTTTTTGTTTGCATTTCGGTAATTCACGACTATCGCATTTTTCCAAACGCCGTCTATACTTTTATCGACGTTCACTTTAAAAGTAATGTTGTTCCATGTTCAATAATTTGAATAACTTTTCCTGTGAATACAACCTTTTTATTTTTGTAAGCACCAGGATTTTTCGCCAAATTTAAGTAATGAATTTGTACTGCTTCATCCATATACTCCTAGAAATCTTCTTTGACAGGAGCAGCCACAGCCGGGGTCTTTTTACTTTCTTCTTTCATATTTTCATTATTAAGTGTTTCGTCCGTCCCCATAGACCAAAATATTGCTGGAACCACAACGAATAACACCAGGTGAATGAGCGAGGATATACGAATTTTTTCGATATATTTCGCATCACGGTTTTGTCTTATCTTTTCATATTTCTTCATCTGTTAACAGCTCAACACCGCGCAGCTGACCGATTTTTATTGATCTAGACCTGATAAAATCGGATATTCCAAAAGTACAAGCATAAATGACAAATATAGTAATAACAATGAGAAACGTTGAAATCTCACCCTGTTTGCTGACATACATACAACCCGAGTCGAGCTTCAGCTTTCAGCAAAATACTGAGTTTTGGTTTTCTAAAAAATATCGAAAGATGACTGACAACACTTCCGCTACGATAAACAGTTCCCAATGATATGCCAGAATCGCAATCCTAAGCCCATTCTCCTTTCATTCTATTTATGCTGGCCCGCACTTTTCTTTGAACTTGGCAGCTTTTAATGGATTCGATTTTCAACTTGATTTATCCAGTTTAAATCCGCCTCTAAATGCAATAAAATACCGGTGATCAATAAATATTTGCTTTCGTCACCTTGAAGCAGCAGCTCTGTTTTTAATTTGGTCAATTCCATCACTTCTTTAATCACCACCGCTTTTTGCTGTTCAAGCATTTTCTTTTCCTGAGCAAAATTAATTTTGCGGGCACAGCTCCATTTAAAGAAAAAATCTTCTTTTGTCGTGGTGTATGGCACCGGTTCCAGCAACCATTTTTCCAACTCATCTTTACCTTTTGGTGTTAACTCGTATAATTTTCTTTCCTGATCGTCCATTCCTGCGGACGAGACAAGTTGATCACGAATCAGGCGATCAAGCGTAGTATAGATCTGACCGGGATTAATTTTGCCTTTAATGCCAAAAAGGGAATCCAATTCTAATTTCAATTCGTATCCATGATGTTTTTTTTGGTATAACAATGTCAAAATTCCATATTTAACTGACAAGTTGTCAACCTTCTTTCAGTGATGATTGGATATCTATTTTGCTGGCACTTTGGCTTGCCATCCAAGCGGCGCATAGACTCAACACAACACCGGATATCACTGCCATTATCATATTACTGTATGGCAGCTTGAAAGACATAAATCCGTCCATGAGTTCAGACTGACTTGTTACATAGATTAAGATCAACCCAGCTGCTATTCCTCCGATAACTCCGGATAACCCAACGAGCAAGCCTTCGGCGATAATCATATTTCTAACCTGTTGTTTAGTAAACCCAAGAGCACGCATCGTTCCGATCTCGGGAACGCGTTCCAGCGTGTTCATCAAAAGGGTGTTGGCTGTGCCGATACTGGCTAACCCGATGATCATAAACAGCAACATCAAGATCAGTTCATTCATACCGGAAATTGTTGAAGTAGTGGACTCAATTTCATCTTCAACCGTTTGAACCTTTGACAGATGATCGCGGAAATCAGACCATACCCGATCTCGGATGGAACTGGCCGCTTCGTTGTCAACAGTAAGCAGCAAATCAAAGCCTTTTGTCCATCCAAATTCCTCCTTAAGACGTTCCTCATCCATAAACGCGACATAACCGGAATAATGCGATGTTTTGACAACTCCAACCACCTCATAAGATTGTTCACCATTTGGCGTATTCATCCGAATGCTCTGCCCGATCTCCCCGCCCCATTCATCAAATGCGCGTTCACCAAGAAGCACAGCATTTTGCTGTTTTAACCGGTTATACAGTTTTTCCTCATGTTGATCGGCAAATAACGCCGGACCATCTTCACTTACGGCAAAAACAGAAAATTGTCTGCTTACGCCGTCAACCGTTTCCCACGTAATCGGGGTCGCTTCCATTAATGGCTCAACGCCTAGAACTCCATCATAAGAACGCAGTTTCGTTATATCTTCTGTAGACCAAGGCGCTTCAGACGTAAGTCTCATATCTCCCCCATACGTATTCCTGATTTCTTGTTCATATCCTTCCGGAGCTGATTCCACCACCGCACCAAGCAATAAAATAACCGAAATTCCGATGCCGAGTATCGCTGCCGTATTTGCATTTCGATTGATTTGTTGAAAGAGGCTTTTGGCAGCCAAACTCCCCGCATAATGAAAAAGAAAATTTAAAACAGGTTTTATGATTCTGCTTAAACCGGCCAACAACAAAGGAAACAAAAGAATGACACCTGCTAAAACGGCTGCATAAGTTACAGAGTGGTCGATAAACACAAAGCATAGAAGCACCAAGCCAACTACAGCTCTAATTAGCAGAGGTCTTGATGATCCCTTCGATTGGCTGGCCATTTTTAACGTCAATAAAATCGATGTTCTGCCTGCATGATAAATAGGGAAAAGCGAAAACAGAACAGGGAACAGCACTCCAACAGTCACCGCCATAATCGCCGGCAATCTCCAATTTAAAGTATAAACTATATCAAATTGGAGCATGCTGAGCAGTTCCTGCATAAACAGATCACCGAGCCATATACCAAGAGGAACACCGATGGCTGTACCGATCAATGACAAAAGTACGATTTCAATGAGCACAAGCTTAGACACAGAACGTTGTGTGTAGCCGAAGCTTTTCATTATAGCAAATTCTTTTTTTCTTTCGATCACGCTTGTATAAATTGTGTTAAAGACAATAAAACCGCTGACTAACATCGATAAACCGGCAACAATATAAAAGAAGGTATAGAGGCCGCTAATATCGTTGTTCTGAAGGTCATCTGCTACAACAGGCTGTATGAACACACCTGACCCACGGAACTGCTGCTGTAAGGAATGAAAGAGGTCCTTGCCATCGCCGTTGACCTGAAACCGCATATAAGAAATCTCATCATGTTTGCCTGTCCATTCTCTTAACATATCGAGTGGAACTAAAACCCGAAAACTAGTTGATTCAGCACTGTCCCAATCACTAGGACTTGCAAGCAGCTGCGTATACTCAACAATAGCAGAAACTTTTGCCTCTCCCAAACCTTCAAACCGAACCGTATCCCCAACCTTTTTTCCTAAAAGGGTTGCAACAGTTTTCGGCAATATGACCCCTTTATTATCCAAACTGCCTTCAATCACAGGAAGCACCAGTAACGGGCTGTTTTGGTCACTGACTCCGATAATTCGTACAGATCTTTGACTTAAAGAGTGATCGTCTTCAAGTTCAAAGAACGCTTGCTTTTGGAGAACAAGCAGCATATTCGTAACATCGGGATCATCTTGAACAGGCTCAATCATTTTTTCCGGATAAGTATGCTTATCGCTTAAAACCCAATAATCTGCATTGGCTACATACATATCTGTGTAGTAATTAAAAACGTCTCTAGTTGTTCTATCGGCTACCAGCATAGCGGTGATAAAAGATGTTCCCAGTATAATTGCAAACAAGGTAAAGAAAAAACGCTTTTTGTTATGAGTGATATTACGCCATGAAATTCGCCAAATATTTAGCATAGTCGCCCTCCTCCCTCGATACCACCTGATCGATGCCTCCGTCCCTGAAAAGAATAATCCGGTCCGCAAATCCGGCTGCAAAAATATCATGAGTAACCATCACGATCGTTTGTCTGTTTTCACGATGGAAGACTGTCAATAGCCGGAGAATTTCTTCTGCATTCGCTCTGTCCAAATTCCCTGTCGGTTCATCCGCTAATAAAACAGTCGGGCTATTTACGAGTGCCCTGGCGATAGCAACACGCTGTTGTTGACCGCCACTGAGCAAGTTGGCGCGTTTGCGATGAAGTCCTTCCAATCCTACCGCCTGAATCAATTCTTGGATCACCCGATTCTTCTCCTTTGTCAGTTTGCCGTCGGCATGAAGTGGAAACGCAATATTTTCTTCTACAGTTAAAGTCGGAAGCAGTTGATAATTTTGAAAAACGAACCCCAGTTTTTGTCTTCTGAATATCGTTCTTTCTTTTTCGCTCATCTTATTTAAATATTTCCCGTCAATTTGTATATCTCCAGCGGTCGGTACGTCAAGGCCTCCCATCAGCTGCAGCAAAGTGCTTTTTCCGGAGCCACTGGGTCCCATTATCGCTACGAATTCGCCTTTTTTAATATTCAAATCGACGCCTTTCAACACCCGTGTTCTCTCTTGCCCCTGCAAAAATTCTTTAGTGAGATTGCTAACTTTAATCATAGCGTTCGCTCCTCTATTATTCGTATTGTAAAAATTTTCATATAAAATCACTATATTTCATTATCGTCAGTGCCTCGCTCTATCAATTGTCCACAGTGCGACGCTCCCTCCGATTTTCTGTATGCCACCAGCACCGAAAATAGTGTGTAATCGTCTTAATGGCTGATAGAACAAATGACCTACCTTTTGGTTTAGGTTAGCCCTTAAAACCCTCCACAGAAGAAGTGAACTCCGAATTCGACAATGGTTTTAAAACTTTTTTGGCATGCTTTTTTGTTCCCTTTGCCCTTGACGTCAATGTCAAAACTATTGGCGCTTTTGCCAATAGTAATTGCATGGCATTTCCATCTAATTAATGGAAATAACTATGAACATCTACTGAGTTCTCAAGGACTTTTGACACTACCTCAATTATTTCATCTGCTTTTATACACTCATTATATACTAAGTATATATTATAAACAAGCGAATTTATTGGTAAAATCATTATTGAAAGTTATTTTAAAGGCTAAAATAATATATATCTAGTATATATAATTTCAATATATGATTAAGTTCAAACGAATGTGAAAATTCATTTTCGTTCAAAAAATCAAGTTGACATTCTACAGGTTCATTACTGGGATTGTGTGTCAATCACAGAAAATGGTGAAGAGACAAAATCAGAAGTATAGTCATAGAGGATAATCAAAATATCGTGACTAAAAATAAAAACACATGTGTAGCTGAAGAGTAAAGTCCATATCATTGTGTAAAAAAAGAAAAAGAGTCATGCTGCTTCCCCTTTGACAGATAAAAACACCAACTAAGAGATATGCAAACATGACTCAATATCATATTACCGCAAATAATGAACTTTTGCACGGGTTATTGATGCGAGACAAAGGATTACCAAGCTGCTGGAGCAAGTCGTGAAGCAACTTCTCTAAATATTCGTAACTTTTTCTTCCGTTTCCAAAATTCCATACCGTTCTTTTTCAATTTCCCGCTTGCGTGTTCGGTGCCAAGGCAATCCCGAACCGAACAATCCTAAGGGCACCAATAATACGGCCAGTATAAATGTAATGGTCGGTCCGATTGACCAAGCGAGTTCGGTTGCTCCCACTCTGAATGCCTGTTTATCCTTTTCAGAAATTCGATCAAAACAGAAAAGCAGATGAAAAAGAAACTGTCGTTTACTCTTTTTTTCGGGACTTTTCAGACAGCTCTTACCATGTTAATATGTTTTGGTTTTTATTGACATGGAGTTTTAAGTTAGTTCAAAAAAAAGATAATCGAATAAAAAGCTGCTGCAGAACATGTTATAATATGATATTCATGTACAAATATGAACAATAAAGGTGGGATTCGTTATGAGATTTGGTATTATAGGAACAAACTGGATTACCGACCATTTTATAAAAGCTGCAAGCGCACACCCGGAATTTTCCCTCGGCGCTGTTTATTCGAGAACAATGGAAAAAGCAAAAATGTTTGCCGAAAAATATCAAATAAAACACGTGTACACCAACCTTGAAGAAATGTTTCAAAGCGGCAATATTGACGCCGTTTATATTGCATCCCCCAACAAATTCCATGCCGAACAAAGTATTTTGGCCATGAAAAATAGAATTCACGTTCTTTGCGAAAAGCCGGCAGTAACTTCCGTGCAAGAAATGGATGAGGTCATTCAAACAGCCAAAACTTACAATGCCATGTTTATGGAAGCGATGAAATCAACCGTTACACCGACCTTTTTAAATTTAAAAAAACATCTTGACGAAATCGCTCCGATCAGACGATTTGTTTTCCATTACAATCAATATTCTTCACGATATGATAAATATAAAGAAGGAATTATTGAAAACGCCTTTAAACCGGAATTAGGAAACGGTTCGAAAATGGATTTGGGTGTATACTGCTTAGCACCAATTGTTCATCTAGTCGGCGAACCAAAATCCATAGTAAAAAATCACTATTACTTATCCACCGGTGCAGACGGTCAAGGAAGTATGATTTTAAATTATGATAATTTTGAAGCAGTCGTAATGTATTCCAAAATAACAGACTCCTTTTTCCCTAGTGAGATCCAAGGAGAAAAAGGTGTTATTGAAATTGACAAAATCAGCGATCCGAAGAAAGTTGTCATCAAATATCGAAACGGTGAAATAAAAGATTTAACCGTGGAACATAAATTTGAAACGATGTATTATGAAGTAGAAGAATTTATAAACTGCGTGAAAAACGGCAAAATTGAATCCGATATAAATAGTCATGAACGGACAAAACAAGTTGTGAAGCTGTTGACGATGTAGTGAAATTCCTAACGCCAGTGGAAAAATGCTAATGAAATGAATCGCAATCGACTTAGACGGCACAATTTTAACAAATGATCATATGATTAGCGAAAAAAACCGTGAAGCAATTGTAAATGCACAAACAAAGACAAAGCCTCTTTACCCATTTAAAGGCAGAAGAGGCTTTCTGTTTTTCTCTCCGCTATTTTCTTTTCCGCACGTTCAATCATTGTTGGCACGGCTCCTTTGAAACATAAATAATTGGCAATTTGGCTGTATGATAAATAATGGCCTCCAGAACGTCAAACAAACTTCTCTCTTTCGTCTTGCTTGCAATTCCTCATAGTGAAGATAAAAACGGATACGGGCATCACGTCATTATTGGTCATGGAGACTTGCAATTCCTCATAGTGAAGATAAAAACCCCAAAAAAGTGTTATATACGCATTTCATTTTTAATGCTTGATTGATTATTTCCAGGGAAACTTTGCCAATCCTTTGATTTGCATCGGTTCAACAGAGATTTTTGCACGATTGGGGGAGACAACAGTTGGCATATTCAAATCATTGAGACCGTCTTCTGTAAAATAACCACCATCTCGGAATATGAACTGATTTTTGTCGCGATTGACGGAGAAAAATATTGGAAAAAATGGCTTGACTTAAACATCCAATTCGGTAGAATAGAAAAAATATTGAATCTTTAAAATTTTGAAGTTAGGAGACTAAACTAAAATGATGTTACGATTTCACTATGCTTGGGTTATTTTATTTGTCACGTTTTTATCTCTTTTAGCTGTTCAAGGTGTTCGTCTTTCTTTCGGGGCTTTTGTTGAACCTTGGGAAAGGGAATTTTCAATGGACAGAGGGACAGTATCGCTAATTTCGACATTAAGCTTTATCGTTTATGGACTTTCCCAACCATTTATAGGAAGGTTAGTTGATAAATTTGGGCCTCGTATAATCCTTTCTGTCAGTACTTTTTTGGTGGCAGTTAGTATTCTATTAACAGCTTTTGTCCATCATCCATGGCAATTGTTTATTCTATATGCTATATTTGTATCACTTGGGGTTGGCGGAGCGTCAAACGTGGCTGCAACAGTAGTCGTTACAAACTGGTTTAATGAAAGACGAGGATTTGCTTTAGGGATTGTCGAAGCAGGGTTTGGAGCCGGACAAATGCTGTTGGTACCAGGATCTCTATTATTAATTCAATGGTTGAATTGGAAAGCAACGGTCATCATCTTGGGATGTTTTTTAATGATTGTTGTGTTTCCAATTGTCCTGTTAATTTTACGAAACCATCCTAATGAAAAAGGTATGTTGCCAATTGGCGGAATGGATCAAGAAGAAAGCTCAACTGAACAGCCAAGTAAATTCAATGATTTTTCAATTTGGGATGCTTTTCGTAAAAAACAATTTTGGTTCTTGATTTTACCATTTAGCGTTTGCGGTTTTACCACTACAGGTTTAATGGATACACATCTTATCCCTTATGCCCAGTTGTGTGGAGTTCCAACAAGTGCGACTAGTGCAGCAGTAACTATATTGGCTGCTTTTAATATTGTAGGAATACTATTTTCTGGTGTGTTAGCAGATCGCTGGAGCAGTCGAAAAATGCTCATCTGTCTATATGTTATACGGGCATTATCGTTGTTTATTCTATTCTATAGCTATAACCCTCTGCTTTTAATTATTTTCGCTATCGTTTTTGGATTGGTTGATTTTTCCACTGTTGCTCCTACACAATTGTTGGTCACGCAATACTTTAAACAACACTCTGTTGGTTTTATCATTGGTTGGCTATCTTTCAGCCACCAAATTGGATCAGCACTAGGAGCCTATGTGCCGGGTTTACTATACAGTTACCACGGGAATTATAATGTTGCTTTTTATTTTTCAATAATCATATTAGTCATTTCAGCAATCCTCACCTTCTTTCTTCCTGAATTTTCTAAAGAAAAGGTAACGATTTAGGAGAAGGCACCTATGCGATTTTTTGGAGACCTCGAACCTGTTGTCACTCGGCAAAAAAGCTGAACAAATTCGTAAGACTGACCTATTCATTTATTTATTGGGCCAACCTCAATATTCGCAGATCCCCTGTTCACATTTTTATTTGCCTAACCAAACTTCCTGTTTCGGTTTTCCGACAAGTCCTTTAAGGCTGCAGATAACGTGCTAAAAAATTTTTTGAAAACTTTTCACGGAACATGATTGCAAAATGGAGGATACGGAAAACGTTCAAAAAAAGCTGTCCAGAAAGTCAAAATCCATTGAAAGCGAAACATTATAAACATTTATATATCAACGTTTCTAAAACATTAAAGGGGCGTTTATAAGCCGGAAAATTGACTTATTAGACAGCCCCCTTACCCTTTCCATCATAACTTCAGCCATTGGCCAAGAGGCTTGGAAGCCCGTATGCGCCCGTTGTCAAATACCAATTTCCCCCGTTGAAATGTCGCAAGGATTTTGCAAGGAAATGTATGATTGACATATAAACTATGCTTGTGTTTTTGAAGCAAACTGTTTTTCTCGACTGTGAAGGAATCTTTTAAACTTATAATCACAAAATCTGCGTCTTTTCCTTTTGCAATTTCCCCTTTTTTCCCGTCCAATCCAAATCGTTTGGCGGGTCTAGCAGATGTCCAATGAATCAGCTTCGGAAAAGGAATGCGATAGCGAACCGCTAGTTCGATCATCGCCATCAATGTAAATTGCCCCCCGCTGATTCCTCCCCAAACATTGAAAAAATTCGTTTCATCTTCTTTCAAGCTCCATGGCGACGGGGAATGGTCGGATGCGACAAAGTCAATCTGATCTTTTAAAAACAAATCAACCAATTTTTTCTGGTCGCTTAATTCGCGCAATGGGGGAGCGCATTTTGCAACCGCTCCAAGCTTTTTCGTATGTTCATGGTCAAACAAAAGATAATGCGGGCACGTTTCCAATGTGACATCAAGTCCTCTTTTCTTCGCTTGCTGGATTTCTTCAACGGCTTCTGCACTGCTGATATGAACGAAATGCAAAGAACAGCCGGTCTGTTCCGCAAATGTAATGGCTTTTCTGACAGCTAGCCATTCCGCAGCAATCGGTCTTGATTGTAAATAATCGTCCGGACCGAATTTTTCTTGCCGCTCTTTTTCTCTCTGCAAAAATTGCACCATTGCGCCGTCTTCTGCATGAAGAGCCAAAATTTTACGCAAGCCGGCGATCGTTTTCATTCCATTCAAGAGCGTATTATCATCAACCGCTGCGAACTCTTTATTGCCGCTCGGGGACATGAAAGCTTTAAATCCGACAACTCCTTTTTCCGCAAGAGGCGCTAAATCATTTTCATTGCCCGGAACAAGCCCGCCCCACAATCCAAAGTCAACGAATGACTTTTTCTCGCCTATTTTTCCTTTTTGTTGAAGAGCTTCAAGATCAGTTGTAGAAGGGACACCGTTCAGCGGCATATCAAAAAACGTTGTACAGCCGCCCGCTGCAAGCATAGATGAACCTGTTGAAAAACCTTCCCAATCCTCTCTGCCCGGTTCATTGAAATGAACATGGACATCAATCAATCCGGGAAAAACGTATTGGCCTTCCGCATCCCAAACGACATCGGCTTCCCCGTCAATGTCATCGCCAAATCCAACAACAATGCCGTCTTTAACAGCTAAATTTGTTTTTTTCACTTCGTCATGAAACACAACGCTTCCGTTTTTGACTATAAGATCGTAGATCATTTTTATCAAACTCCATTTAAAATAAAAATTTTTCCATCATGCTTTTTTCATGTTATTTGTTATTCATAAGTTCCGGTTCAACTTCTTCTAATAATGAAAAATCAATATAATCTTTCTTATTTGGGATATTTTTGATATTTCCTACACTCAATAAATATTCTCCTACTTCAGAACCATTGCTTTTGTTCATAAAGGAATCGTCGACTTGCATTGTATAAACATTTCTATTCATAATTTCCTTTAACTCGCTTTCTTCTAAATGAAGTTCAGGCGCTAAAATTTTAATTGCTTCTTCTCTATTCTTATTAATGTAATCTGTAGCTTTTATTAAAGCCCTAATGATTGCTTTTACCGTATTCGGATTTTCTTTTAGGAAATCATCTGTTACTTGCAGTGTTGTATGAACACTCATCCAATCAACAGATTTTTCTTTTCCATCAAAATTGTCAACCGTACCGCTAAATAGTAGTTTTCCTCCGCTGTTGATAGCCTTCGTTATAAACGGTTCCCAAGCAGCCATTGCATCAATATCACCTTTTTCAAGAGCAGTTAAAGCATCGCTAGGAGCTAGGTTCACAAAATTTATCTTTTTTATGTCAACATTATAATCGTTTGCCATATTTTGAATTGCAATCATTACATCAGCACCACTAGGAATACCTATTGATTTTCCTTCCAAATCTTTTGGAGAATTAATTTCAGCATGTTTGCCCGCTACAACCGCTTGTGTTCCTGCAATTTGTGCAAGCGGAGCTACGATTTTCACCTTAACGCCTGAGGAAGCTAAAATAATATCCATAAAATTTGTTTGTAAACTAACCGGAGCACTTCCACCAGCAATCATAGGTCCAATATCTGGTCCGCTTTCAATTAATTGGTTTGTTACGTTTAGCCCTTCTTCCTTAAAAAATCCTAACTTATCTGCAATGATTTGTTGTGAAGAAATTTGCGCATCTCTTACCCCTACTAATGTTATATCCTTCACTTCTAGTTCATCACTCGCTTTATTACTATTTTCACTAGTTGTTGTCGAACTGTTTGAACCGCACGCAACGATTGCAAACATTGTCAAAAAAACTAGGCAAAAAAGAAAAATTTTTCTCATTTATAATTCCTCCCTTATTATTTTTCTACAGCATTTTCAAATCCGCCTGTTCTCCATTTCAATAGTTTTTTCTCAATCACTTTTAATAACAAGGAAAAAAGACTATATTCAATACCTATTAAAATAATAGCTACATACATATTTAAAATTTTCATATAGTTTCGAGCGTCCACAATAATATACCCTAAACCACTTTTTGCACCCATCATTTCTGAAACCACTAATGCTGAAAAAGCCAATCCTAAACTTATTTGACATCCAGTAAAAATATTTGGTAATGTTGACGGAATAATAATTTTCTTAAATATTTGTCTATCATTTGCGCCTAAGCTTAATGCAGAACGAATATAAGAAGAATGAACACTTTTAATTCCATCAAATGTATTCGTCATAACTGGAAAAAATGTTGTCCAAGCAATTAATATAATTTTTGGAATTTCGCCAATTCCGAACCAAATAATAAATAAAGGCAGCAACGCTAAGGCTGGAATAGGGCCGATCATGTTAAAGACAGGCATAAACCAAAATTCAATTTTCTCTACCCTTCCTATCAATAATGCGGCAATCACCCCGAGAAATACTCCGATTGCAAAGCCAATTACTATTCGGATCGTACTCGATACAATACTGTCTGTAATTAATCCTGAATGAAATAGTTCTACACCATTTAGAAATATTAGTGAAGGCGGTGGAAAAAAAACGGGATTTACTATGGAAAAATTTATATTTAATCTTGTAATGACTTCCCATAAAACAAAAAAAGAAATTATTGGAATAGCATGTAAATATTTTTTATTTCTAACCTTGTCCACTTTTTTCGTATAGACAGAAACCGCTTCTTGTCTGGCCGCCATATTTTTCATAAGCTTCCTCCTAACTAGCTGACAAAATGCTCTTCTAAATTCTCCATCAAAATACTAAATGCAGGATCACGATAATTTCGAGGACGGGGTAAATGAATCTCTAATTCTGTAGCAATCATTCCATTTTTCATGACAATTACTCTATCTGCAAGATAGACAGCTTCAGCTAAATCATGGGTAATAAATATAATAGTAGGCTTTACTTCTTTCCATATACGAATTAGTTCAGTTCTCATATTTTCACGGGTAAACATATCTAACGCTCCAAAAGGCTCGTCCATTAACAAAATTTCAGGTTCTCCAGCTAAAGCTCTTGCAATGCCGACGCGTTGTTTCATACCTCCTGAAAGTTGTTCAGGATAATGGTTTGCATAGTCTGATAAACCAATTAATTCTATATAACGTAATGCTTTTTCCAATGCTTTCTTTTTTGGCATCCCTTGCACGATTGGTCCAAAAGCGATATTTTCTAAAACAGTGAACCAAGGGTATAGTGCATGATCTTGAAAAACGACTCCTCTTTCCTTGGAAGGTTTTGTTACAAAAGATCCGTTTACCTTAATCACTCCTTCATCTGGTTTAATAAATCCCGCAATCAAATTTAATAGAGTTGATTTTCCGCCGCCACTGCTTCCCAATACACAAATAAATTCATGCGGTTGAACAGTAAGGTTTATCCCTTTTAAAACAAGATGATCATTATAAAACTTTTTTACATTTTCAACTATCAATGCCATATTTCTCACCCCTTTATGTAACTTTTATTAACACATAACGAAACTATATTGGTATATTATACGTAATTTTTTGATTTATCCACTGTCAAAATAAATAAAAATTAAAAAAGATTTTGTGTAAAATATCAAAAATTAAAAAAATCGAACAACTGTTTTTGGTAACAATTGTTCGATCAACATGTTAAAAAGTTTCATAAATATCTAAGATGATACTTTACTTTTTTGTTTTCCATACATACTCAGCGCTGTTTGTGCTCCTTCACCTCTGTTTATGCGAACACCGTGATAGATGAGAACTGCCTCCAATGCCGTTAGCAGCTTGAGAATATTTTCTTTGCGGCAGCTGTAGCCCATTGTACCGATCCTCCAGATTTTTCCGTGGAGCGGGCCAAACGAGCTGGCAATTTCAATCCCGAATTCATCCAGCAGCATGCGGCGCACGGATTCTCCATCGACGCCCTGCGGTATGTTGACGCATGTGACGGTCGGCAGTTTAAAGCGTTTATCGCCGAACAATGTGAGTCCCATTGCTTCCAGCCCGGCCATTAATGCCCGTTCATGGAGGCGGTGGCGTGCAAATCGATTATCCAATCCTTCCTCCATAATAAGCCTCAAGCCTTCACGCAATGCGTAAAGCATTGATGTAGCTTCCGTATGATGATTTAATCGCCGCGGGCTCCAATAATCTTGAAGCTGGCTTAAATCAAAATAGTTGCTAATAATTGTTTGACCTGTGGCCATTTGCTGATCCAATTCCGTCCTAATTCCTCTTTCTACCTTTTTACGCGACAAAACGATTTTTTCAATTCTGTCATTATATGTGATGGGAGCCATCCCTGATGGAACCGATAAGCATTTTTGCGTCCCGCCGATCACGCCGTCAAGCTGCCATTCGTCGACATTCACGTCCGTTCCTCCAATTGTCGCAACCGCATCGACTACAAGAATTACATCCATCTCCCGGCAAGCTTTCCCGATCTCCTCAAGCGGCTGCATGCACCCCGTTGAGGTTTCCCCATGGACGATCGCGACTATTTTCGGCTGAACCTTCTTTATTTCTCTAATTACATCCTCCGGGTCAAACACCGTTCCCCATTCACGCTCAATTGTAGTGACATCAGCCCCGTAACGTTCGCATATTTCGGTTAATAAATAGCCGAACCGGCCGTATATCGGGATCAGCACTTTGTCGCCCTGTTCAATAATGCTCACCAGCATCGCTTCAATGCCCGATCTGGAGGTTCCATCGATAGGGAACGCCCATTTGTTGTCCGTACGAAATAAATAACGAAGCATTTCCATTACTTCATTCATGATCGAAGTAAATGCAGGATCAAATTGGCCTAAAATCGGCGTACTCATCGCCTGCAAAACTCTCGGATCGACTTCAACAGGCCCCGGTGTCATGATCGTTCTATTAGGTGTCTGTAGAGGCAGAAATTTCATTTCGTCCACAATCCTTTCTTTTAATATGCCAATCTATATAAATAATGGATTAAAAACTTAACGCCGCTTTCTAAATGAGCCGCTGCGGTATATTCCTTCGGCGAGTGGCTGATTCCGTTATGACTCGGGACAAAAAAAAGCGCAGTCGGACAATAGGTTCCGAACATTTGCGAATCATGTCCCGCTCCGCTAACCAAGATTTCATGAGACAGATTTTGCTCTTCTGCAATTTCTTTTGACAGCCTCAGCAATTGTTGATCCATTTTGACCGGCTTGACGTTCAGCCATTCATTTAACAAAATATCGACATTGTATTGTGCGCTCACATTTTTAAAATGACGTGAAAATGTTGAACAAAATTGCTCCAATAGTTCTTCCTCGTGATGACGGATATCGATCGTAAAAACGACTTCACCTGCAATCACATTCGGAACGTTAGGTTCAACCTTTATTTTGCCGACGGTCACTCTTAGTTGGTCGCACACCTGTTTGGCTTGTTTCATTAAATAGGTAATCAGTTCAGAGGCAATGGCCACCGCATCTTTCCGGCAGGACATCGGGGTTGTTCCTGCGTGGTTGCTTTCACCGACAACCTTTACTTGATAGCGGCGCTGTCCAACAATGTCGCTGACAATGCCCAACGATTTTTTCTTTTTTTCTAACACAGAGCCCTGTTCGATGTGCAGCTCAATAAAGCATTGAATATCGTTTCGAAATGGCTGGCGAAATCTTTCCTGTCCAAAACCGCATTCATTCATTGCTTGCACAAACGAAATCCCTTTAGAATCAACAATTTTTTGTATATGTTTAAAAGAGCGCCTCCCCGTTACAGAGCCTGACCCCCAAAATGTAAGCGGAAACCGGCTGCCTTCCTCTTCACATAAGGATACGACCTCAATCGTTTTTTTTGGTGTTCCAAAACGCTTTAATAAATAATGAGTCGCCAACAAGCCGGCAATAATGCCGTATGCGCCGTCATATTTTCCTCCTTCAATAACCGTATCGATATGCGAACCAGTTAAGATTGTTTTGGAGGATGGAGATGATCCTTCTGCTCGGCCGAACAAGTTGCCGACGTCATCAAAATATGGAGCTAATCCGCATTCCTCCATTTTCTCCTTCAACGCTTCCTGCGCTGACAGCCATTGTTCGCTATATAACAGCCGGGTAACTCCGCCTTTTTCCGTTTTACCGAATGTTGCAAGCCATTCGATCAGCCTTTCAACTTCCTCTTCAAGCTGAATGGGCCCAAGTAAATGAACGGTCATGTCTCTTCCCTCTTTTCTATTCAAAATAAGCAAATATCCTTGTTACATTTTGTTCCATAAAATGTGAATTTACTTTATTTTATCGTTATTCTTTTTCATATACATTGGCAATTTTGATATAAATTTCACCATCTTTTGTGCATGTTCACTAAAATTTGAAGACAAAGGAGCTGAAAAAATGAAAATTTCCGAAATATTAAAAATTCCCGTTATGAAAAATGCCAAGCTCATCGCCGGCCATAACGGAAAAGATCGAGAAGTTTTCAGCGTCAATATGATGGATGCACCGGATATCATCGATTTCCTGAAACCGAATGAACTGCTTGTAACAACTGCCTTTCATTTAAAAGACAATCCGAATGATCTGCTCGCACTCATCAAAAATATGGCGGATCAGCAATGTGCAGGGTTGGCAATTAAAATGAAGCGATTTTTGGAAGAAATTCCGGAGGCTTGCCTGAAGTATGCAAATGAAAAAAATTTCCCAATTATTGAATTGCCGATTGAGGTTACGTTAGGAGAGGTTGTGAACCAGACATTAAGCTATATATTGGACAAACGGACAAACGAATTGCTCAATGCGATTGAAATCCATCAGCAATTTACAAACCATATTTTAAGAGGAAAAGGGCTCGTCTCATTACTGGAAAATTTGGCAAATTTGATCGGCTGTCCAATTTTACTGTTGGATCAGCACTTTCAAATGATTGCTTCTTCATCTTCCGTTTCATCGAGTCTGCCGGAAATCGAGGAAATGTACTCAGACGGATTTCGCTTTTTCTTACAGCCAAGCTCTTACACTTGTTTTTCCATTATTTCTAGTAAACGAACTGTTTCCGTTTTTCCCATTTACACTCATGAAAGCAACAGCGGATGTTTAATTGTTTTTGATGCCATTCCTTTTCACAGTCCTTCGCTTGTGTTGACGATTGAACAAGCGACAAATGTCATTTCATTTGAATTGATGAAAAAAAATGCTCTTAAACAACATAAACGAAAAGTTCAAAATGAATTTTTTATCAATTTTACAGATGGCGCCTTTCAATCAAAAGAAGAGATTGTCATTAAAGCAAAAGAATTTAAAATTCGCAATGATCAATCGTATTTTTGTGCAGCAGGAAAATTGGATGAAAGAAAAAAATCTTTAACGTTTACACAATTCCATAAAGAAAATGAACGGATTTTTGAATTTATGGAAAAAGAAGCTGATGCGTTCCCAAATCCTGTTCATTTTTTTGTGAAGGGGAACGTAGGCATTTTGCTCTTCCCGATTCAAAAATCATGGCTGGAGCTTCATTCTTCCATCATGCCGTTTTTAAAGGAATTGCAAGCGAAAATTAGAAGCAGGTTCCAACGGACTGTCTCATTCGGCATCGGCAGTCTTTGCCAACAATTTTTAGATGTAAAAAAAGGCTATAAAGAAGCGTTGGAAGTGCTGGAAGAAGAACAGTATTCCGGAAATCAAGAATTCATTCAAATTCATAAGAAAAAAGATATTTATACGCTATTGAAAATGATTCCAAAAGAAGAGCTGATTGATTTTTACGAACAGATTTTGACAAACCTTTCAGACCCGGCAGACACTGAAAAACAGGCTCTGCTGCAAACGCTGTTTTTATTTTTGGAAAATCACTGTCAAATTTCTGAAACAGCCAAAAAGCTTTTCGTTCATCGCAATACGGTGATCTATCGATTAGAAAAATGCGAGGAGCTCATCGGAAAAAGCTTAAAGGATCCAGAAGCCACTATTAGCCTCCGCTTGGCATTCCGCATAAAAAATTTGCTTCAATTATAAAAAAATTGAGGCAAGAGCTTTAGTAAATGAAAATGTAATTTGTCTATAAAGCTTTAGATACATTAACTAAATTTTGCAAAAACGATTATGTAATTCATCCAATGACTTCACTACATCGTTCTTTTATTATGAAAAACAAATAACATCTAGTGTTATATTTTTTTACATAAGAGGAGGAGAGGTCACTTGACAAATCAAAATGGAGGAACTCATCTTTTTTCACTTGGTTTGCAGCATGTACTGGCGATGTATGCAGGCGCCATTGTTGTTCCTCTTGTTGTCGGAGGAGCGTTAAACCTTTCGACGCAGGAGCTGTCATATCTAGTTGCGATTGATTTATTGACATGCGGAATCGCCACCCTGCTGCAGGCGTTCAAAACAAAATATTTCGGCATTGGTTTACCTGTCATATTAGGTGCTTCATTTGTTGCTGTTACACCGATGATCGGGATCGGAAAAGAGTACGGCATCAATGCAATCTATGGATCGATCATTGCCGCAGGAATATTCATTATTCTTTTTGCTCCGCTCTTTGGCAAAATAACAAGATTATTGTTCCCGCCGGTCGTGACAGGTACAGTTGTCACCCTTATAGGACTGTCCTTAATACCGGTCGGGATTAAAAACATGGCGGGCGGTGCAGGAAGTCCGAAATTTGGTGATCCGGAAAATTTGCTCCTTTCATTTGGGGTTTTTCTTTTGATTTTGTTTATGAATCGATTTTTCACAGGCTTTTTTCGGGCAATCTCTGTGCTTATCGGGATTATCGCGGGTACGGTCGCCGCGGCTTTTATGGGAGAGGTTGATGTGAAAGAAGTAATGCAAGCTTCATGGATTCATTCTCCGAAATTTTTGTATTTCGGTACACCTACTTTTGAGCTTGTGCCGATCTTAACAATGACATTAGTGGGCATTGTCATCATGATTGAATCGACTGGCGCCTTTTTAGCCCTAAGCAAAATTTGCGGAAAAGATCTTAGCGACCAAGATCTTGCGCGCGGATATCGTGCCGAAGGATTGGCTTTCATCATCGGCGGTTGTTTGAACGCTTTCCCGTACAACACGTTCGCTCAAAACGTTGGACTTGTGCAGCTGACAAATATAAAAACGAGAAGCGTTGCGATCGTTGCCGGCTTTATACTTGTCACCCTTGGATTTATTCCGAAAATTGCTGCTTTTGCCACGATGATCCCAACATCTGTATTAGGGGGAGCAATGGTGATCATGTTTGGCATGGTCGTTGCTTCAGGCATTAAAATGTTAAGCACTGTTGATTTTCAACAGCAAAGCAATTTGTTAGTAATTGCCTGCTCCATTTCCCTCGGATTGGGTTCCACAGTTGTTCCTGATTTGTTTGCACAGCTGCCGCCTATGCTGCGAATTCTTTTTAGTGATGGGATTATAACAGGCAGTCTTACAGCCATCTTTTTAAACTTATTTTTTCACCATTTCTCACTGAAAAAATCTTCTGCTGTCGAACAGTTAAAACCGACAACGATCAAATTTTAAAAACGAAAGGAGAAAGCCGAATGGACATAGAACAAGTTAACCAACTCAGTGCGGCTGAATTTATTGAGAAGCTAGGCGGGATATTTGAAGATTCAACATGGGTGGCAGAAAAAGCAGAAAAATTCCGCCCGTTTTCTTCCGTGCAATCGCTTTTTTCCAAAATGGCTGAGATCGTGGATCAAGCTGACGAACACGAAAAATTGGCGCTTATTCGCAATCACCCTGCTTTAGGCGCAAGAACAAAAATGACCCGATTTTCGCAAACAGAACAACAAAAAGCGGGGCTGCAAAAACTGACAGATGAAGAATTCGATCGATTGTTAAAATTAAACGAAACGTATATGGAAAAATTTCAATTCCCGTTTATTTTGGCTGTGCGCGGCAAAACAAAGCAGGAAATATTTGCATCGATTGAACAGCGAATCAAAAACAATGCGGAAGCAGAGATAGAGCAAGCAATAGCAGAAATTAAAAAAATTGCCTATTTTCGACTGAAGGATATAGTGAAAGAAGAGAGAAACCTATGCTGACACGTACATTCCATTTTGATAGAACAAATTGACTTTCGTTATTTTTGATCTTTTGCACAGTACGAAGCCATATTCTTTTTAAGCGCCATAAATGGCGGTACAACTGAATCTGCTGAGAAATAATAACCAAAGAAATTACACGCTTGTTAAATAGTGAAAGAAAGCCGTGATTCAAATGCCATGCCCCGTCAGACAAGCGCTTCCAAAGTAACAAAACGGGCTTCCAAAATGAAAAACGAGGCAAATAAAAAGGTCAATAAGGAGATGGAATATGAAAGGATTAACAACACATATTTTAGATTTAACTCACGGTACGCCTGCACAAAACGTCAAAATCGAGCTGTTTTCTGTTACAGATCAAAACGAAACGGAAAAACAGCTGCTCAAAACCGCATTCACAAACGAAAACGGTCGGGTTGACGAACCGCTCATCACTGAGCAGCAATTAACACCGGGAACTTATGAACTTCTGTTTTACATTGGAGATTATTTTAAAAACAAAGGTTTATCCTTGAAGGAGCCGCTGTTTCTTAATCACGTCGTCGTCCGCTTCGGCATTTCTGATGCAAATGCCCATTATCATGTTCCATTGCTTATTTCACCGTGGGGGTATCAAGTGTATCGGGGAAGTTAATCGGATACAAATACTTTCTTCAACAACGTCATGAAAAAACGGGGCCTTCCAAAAGTCAGCGTTACTGACTTTTGGGAGACCCCCTTTATTTAAAAAAGCAAAAAAAATCGTCCCTTCTAGTAAAAGAAAGTTGCCTCACAATATTTCAGAAAGGACGATTTTATGAGCAACAATTGGAAGCTGGAGCGAAACAAAAGAAAAACAATCAATACAGATAAAGATGAGAACCAAACCTAGAGGAAGCCGCTAAGAAATTAGAAGAAAAAGTGGAAAAGTTATCAGAAGAAATCGAAAAGGAAACAGATACAAACATACATAAGGACAAGCAACATAAGCGCAGTCAATGAAAGAAATTTGTGAAGCAAATTCGAGAAGATTTTATCCTACGGCAGGTTAAATACAAGGAACAAAAAGAAATCTTTGGCAACCGTAACAGCTATTCTAAAACGGATAAAGACGCAACCTTCATGCGCATGAAAGAAGACCATATGAAAAACGTGAAAAAACGGAACTCATCAATATATATTCAAATTTACTATTTACGTTCATCTCCTCTATAAAATACATCAGGCTATCAGCAAACAGGCTTACGCCCATAATAATGCGGTTCGCTACTTTTATTTTACATTCAACAAACACTTTGGATATGAGGATAAATTTTTTAATATTGTAAAAAGACTAGTAAATGTGTTAATATTTTAAAAAATCAGAAATAAGTAGGATTTTAAAATGCTTAAGAAAATAGGTTTATGTAATTGCATTTTTATTTTCCCTAAATTTAGTAGAATTTGCTGCAGAAAACGATGCAAATGTTAATGAAGAAAGTCTTACACAAGAAGAATTAAACTATCTGTAAATGAAGTTGGCAACACTCAAGAAGAAGCTGATGCTCTGCCCATTGAAGTTGCTAGACAATTAATTGAAGAGGAAGCTAAAGTTATAGATTCTGGATCAGAAATTATTACTATATATGAACCAAAAGATGTTAAACCAGGACAAATTAGTACTATGGGAACTATTGCTTCTTCAACTTTAAAATTAGGTGGAACAGTATATAAAGTAACTAGTGATCGTTCAAAAGAAGATAAATTTTATATATATGGTAACTTTCAATGGTTAAAAACACCTTCTTTTCATTTAGTTGATAAAATGACTATTGGTTTCCCTTCAAATTCAGGATTATATCTACCAACTAGCGGAGGAACAGTAAAACAGCACCAACATAGATATTCTCAAGATCCTCAAGGAAATGGACGTTCGATTGATTATTCAATTAAGTATTCTCCGAGTAATTGGGAGCCAAGTGCTGGTGTGGCTGGCTCATATGATTTAAAACCTTCTACTAGTCATACAAAACACAAAGGGTACATTGGTCAATATGTATATGTTCCTAAATCAAAAAATGCTAAAAATGGAATATGGTCATCAAAGAATTGCTGGAACACCTAGTATATCAGTTTATCCAGCAGGTTTATCAATCACGTCAACTCCAAAAACAGATACAAAATCATACGCATTAACTTTATCTTATTAATCTAGTTGGAGTGGTAAGTCTATGATACAAACGATTGCCAACTTTATTCTTATTCTAGTTGTATCGGTCATTTTATTTTATATACTTAATTATGATACTTCTTTAGATAGTGAATTAATACTATCTCTTTTAATTATCATTTCTCTACAAACATCATTGATATTAGCTATTTTATTAAAAAGAAAATAACTTTCTTAAAGGGATTGTCCAAAAGTTGAACTGTCCCCTGTCAAGCAGACAGTGGAAATCATAAATTGCTTTAAACGGCTTGAGCTCTAAATTCTAATGGGCTTAAGCCGTTTAATTTTTCTTGATCGCGTTTGTTATTATAAAACTCTTAATCGCTTGTTGTAACGCTTTAAACGTTTCATATCGTTTCAGATCATACCTTTCACACGTTCAGGTTGCCCAAAAAGATTCCATTGGGGCGTTTTCCATGCAGCGTCCCACTCTTGACATACTATGTGTTCGCTTTGCTTCGATTATTCGCTTCTTAAGCCCATGAGATGTACTATAAATCAAAAGTTGTTTATGTTCTTTTAAACTTGTGATAGATTAAGTCCTGAATGTTGTGTAAAAAAGCAGCGGTGATGTGATTTGCCAGGAATCTAGGGCAGGGTTGGACTTGACCCTTGCGATAGCGTGATCAACTGTTTGAAACACAAGTTGATGATTGTTCGAATGCCCTAATACATAACTATACAGATCTAGAATTGCACTCAAATACGCTTTTTTACCGTTTCCTATCTTGAATTCCGTGACATCCGTCAGCCATTTTTCATTTGGCTTACTTGCTAAAAAATTTGCGATTTAATACATTCTCAGCCACATGCACCGCTGATGATGAAACGTAACGGTTCTTTTTACAACGAATTACAGATTGAATACCGGTTGTTTTCATCAGGCATATATTCGTTTATGGGTCACTTATTTTCGATGTATGACGAATTTCATTCGGCGATAGCCATAAATTTTTAACGCTGCAGACAAGGAAACAAGCCGAAAAACGCTAAAATCTATAATTTCTTTCAACTGATCATGTTAAAAAAATCGCCGAACTGCTCCGCCTTCTTAACATTTGCTGTCTAAGCGAGATGTTTCTTTTTCAGCAAGCTTTTGAACTGCTCTAATAATACCGGAGTAGCCTGTGCATCGGCAAAGATTTCCTGATAAACCGTCAACTATTTGCTGACTAGTTGGATTCGGATATTGATCCAAAATCGCTTTGACAGCCATAATCATTCCTGGGGTGCAATATCCGCATTGGAAACCTCCCTCTTCCAAAAACGCCTGCTGAA
This sequence comes from Aeribacillus composti, assembly GCF_007827555.1. Taxonomy (GTDB): domain Bacteria; phylum Bacillota; class Bacilli; order Bacillales; family Aeribacillaceae; genus Aeribacillus; species Aeribacillus composti. Next base: position 13,817 of record NZ_VISS01000017.1, on the reverse strand, counting down.
TCGGATGAAGCCCTTTTTCCGCAAGTCCTTCAATTGTAACAATTTCTTTTTCATTTGCTTGATAAGCTCTAACTAAACAGGCATTCACTAGCCTGCCGTTCATGATGACAGAGCAGGCGCCGCAGCGGCCAATTCCGCAGGAAATCTTTGTGCCAGTCAGATGCAGCTGCTCTCTTAAAATGTCAACTAGCCGAGCGGCCGGATGAATCTCAAGCTCTTTCTTTTTGCCATTCACAAAAATCGACATGCGCATTCGTTCTTCAGACGGTAATTTTATGCTTGAGCTCATTTGCTTGTCAGCCATTTGCTCATCTCCGTTTCCATCATCTTATTGACGATTTCTTCCCTTGATACCGGTAGCTTATTCACCCAGATGCCAGTCGCATCATAAATGGCCATTGCGATGGCAGGGGCAACAGCAACCGTGCCAATTTCCCCGACGCCTCTTGGCCCATATTCATCCTCTTCGCACAACTCCTCGATTGCGGTGATGTCAATCGAAAGGGGGACATCTTTTATCGTCGGAATTAAATACGTATCAAAGTTTTCCGTTACATATGTTCCTTTTTCTATCAGCGCTTCTTCCGTTAATGTATAGCCTAACGCCATCACGGATCCGCCTTCAATTTGTCCCAAATATCCTTGCGGAAAAATAACAGGACCAGCGGCAACGGCTTGCTCTAAATGTTTTACACGAACAAATCCAGTTGCCAGATCTACTTCCACCTTAACGGCACAAGCTGCAAACGAATATAAAAAATGTCCGCCTGGTATGGAGCAAGGGGTTGCCGGAAAGTCAAATCGAGTTTCAATGATCAGCGGCTTGTCTATCGTTTGTTTTGCCAGTTCTTTGTATGAAATCAGCAGCTCATCTTGGTGCCAAACACCTTTTTCGCCTATTTTTAATTGACTGACTGGCACATCCGTACATTGCGAGGCTCTTTCCAACAGGCTGTTTTGAAACGGAGCTTTCATCCGTTGAATGGCTTGCCAAACCATGCTCGTACCCCTTGAAGCAGTTGATGAGCCTGAACGCGGGACTTTGTACGTATCGCCGATGACAATGTGTAAATCCTCTCGGGAGCAGCCTATTGCTCGAATGGCAATTTGTTCAATCACTGCGAGCAAGCCTTGGCCAAATTCTTCAAACCCAAAAGCAATTTCGATTTTTCCTTCCTCGTTCAATGAAATTCTCCCGCCAGCCGGATCTAAACGTCCATAGCCCAGCCCTCCGCCGTGCATGGTGATTGCCACCCCGACGCCTGTCTTAATCAAGCCGTTATGATCTTGTTTTCGGCAGCTGTTTAATAGTTTCGATTGGCTGATCTGTTTTAAAACTTGTTGAGCGCCGTCAGTTGGGGCGATTTTTTGCCCGACAGGACCGGGATCATGTGCCTGGCGCAGATTTTTTTGTCTGAGTTCAAGCGGACTCATTCCAAGCTTGACTGCCAAGCGATCGATTTGCCCTTCCAATGCGAAGGTTACTTGGTTTCCTCCAAAGCCTCTAAATTCACCGGCAACACCGTTATTCGTAAAAACCGAATAGCCTTCAACTTGAATATTCGGGATCATGTATGGGCCTGTCGCATGTTCAACCGCAAAATCCAATACTGCGGGGCCTAACGTTGCATATGCGCCGGTATCCGCTATAATTCGCACTTGATGGGCGATGATTTTGCCGTTTTTTTTCGCACCTGTTTTCATTTTAATTTTCATCGGATGCCTTTTGATTCCTGACCGCACCGATTCCCTTCTCGTTTGATGAATTTTTACAGGAAATCCCGTTTTCAGCGCCAATAAGGCTCCGTACGGCTGGATGTTTAATTCGTCTTTTCCGCCAAAAGAGCCGCCAAGCGGGCTTGAGACGACGCGGATGTCTTCTTCCGGCATATTTAAAATGCGGGCTAATTGATATCGGTCTTTATATCCATGCTGAGTGCCGGCATACACCGTCAAAGTGCCGTCTTTTTCCGGAACAAACACCCCGCCCTCTGTTTCCATGTACGCATGCATTTGCCTTGGAAGTTGATACGTTTCCTCTACAATACAGTCGCATGATTGAAATGCTTCTTCCACATTGCCGCTTTGATAAGATGCTTGGTGTAGGATATTCCCGTTCGGATGGAGCTGCGGAGAAGAAGGGAGCATAGCCTGTTCCGGATCATCAACAACCGGCAGCGGCTCATATTCCACTTCGATCAGCTGAAGCGCCGCTTCGGCGATTTCCTCTGTTTCCGCAGCAACAGCCGCGACAGCATCGCCGACAAAACGAACTTTATCTTTGCATAAAACAGGCTGATCAGGAAAGATTAAGCCAAACCCGTTTAAACCTAAAACATCCTTGCTTGTAATGACAGCCCGAACTCCCGGCAATTCCTCCGCTTTTTCCGTTGAGATCGAAACGATATTGGCATGCGGATATTCGCTTCGCAAAATTTTTGCAAACAGCATATTCGGAAACGAAAGATCTGTTAAAAACTTTAAATGTCCAGTTACTTTTTCTACTCCGTCAGGTCTGATGCACACTTGTTTCAATCTCAATCCCTTCCCTTCTTCATAATCCAAATTGAAAAAGCTCGTATCTGAATATATTAATCTTTCTCCTCTAATTTTTTTAATTCTGCTATGACTATGTTGGCGGCGACCCGCCTGCGGTAATCCGCTGAAAAAAATGCATCGCCGGCAGGTTGAAATTCAGAAAAGACCGCCTCATGCACCTTTTTTAGCAAAGCGGACTCAACCTTGCGTCCGTCCAGCAATTGCTCCGTTATTCTTAATCGCCTTGGACGATTCTCGCCTCCGCCTGCTGCCAACCGCGCAAAGTCAATTGTTCCGTTGTCATTTTGGCCGATTATCCCTGCAATGGTGACGACAGAGCCTGAAAACGCCTCTCTCCTCCCAATTTTTTGATAAAAATGGACATATGATGGCGGAGCTGAAATTTCCGGCACCACTATTTCCGTTATAAGATCATCCTTGAATTCTTCATTCAACCAATGGTCTAAATCGATTTTTTTTATGTCGTCCCCATCAAAACAACCGATTTTCGCTTCCATCACTAACAGGGCGGGGATGGCATCACCAATTGTTGAGGCGACGTTTCCGCCAATCGTTCCAAGATTGCGCACGGCTGGTGCAGCAATGGTCTTGACAGCTTTGGTCAATAAAGGCCATTTCGCTTTTATAATGGGATAGCGGAGGCAGTCAGCCAATCGGATAAGCGCCCCCAAGTGAAGAAAGTTTTGGCCGCCATCTTCTTTTTCATATATCGCTTCTAAAATTTTTATGTTCTCAAGGCTGATTAAATGAGATGGCTGCGGTGCTCCTTTTTCCCATTTTGTTTGCCATAATGTTCCGCCGGCTATAAAGTGTGATTCTAATTGCAATAGCTGCCGCAATCGCCATGCTTCTCTTAAATCTGTTGGCATCCATATTTTTGAGGACAATGTTTTCAACTTCATCCCCCTTCCTTTGATAGTAAAATAACGTGCTTTTGCAACCATATTGCGATAGGAAACGGAAATGCCTTGTGGACGTCCGCATTTGACCGATTGTGCACCATTATCGCCTGTCCGCTTCCTTAAATAGGGATAACAAAATCGGCGGACTCGGCAAGCGATCCAGCTTGGCAGCATCCTCATCAAACAACTTATTGCTGCGTATCAAGTTTCGTATTGAAAAATGAGATCGTTGATGATTTCCAGTTGAATAAACGGCTGTTTGGTGCAATTGCACCGCTTGCTCTGCTATCGACTTTTCCAAGCCGACTTTAAAAGAACTCTAAAAAGGGGCTTGACAAGTTTAGATACAGCGTCGGTACATAACCATCGGTTCGTCTATTGGTCAAGTGAGCTTTGGCATTCCGATTAGCGCCTGGCTTTTTGTGAAATATGATTGCGGCTTCATTATGCACGCACCTTCTGAGGAGATCGAAGCTTTTTCAATTGAATTAATTCTGCTAAAATGCTGATCGCGATTTCTTCAGGACCTTCTGCCCCAATAGACAAGCCGACAGGTGAATGAACGTTTCGGGGAATTTCCTGATCTCCCAGCAAGCGTTTTGTCCGTTCTTTTGAACCGATGACCCCGATATATCGCAGGTTTTGCTGCAACAACAGCTTTAAAAGCTCTTGATCCTGTTGAAATTGGTGTGTCAGCAGCACAACAAAATCGCGGGGGGAAAAAGATATTTTCGTTGCCGCTTCCCGCGGGAAAGCGATGATAAGCTGATCGGCATCAGGAAAACGCCATCTATTGCACAACGCTTCTCTCCAATCACTAACGATAACCGAAAAACCGGTCCGCGAAGCGAAATGCGACAGTGGTACAGCATCCGAACCGGCACCGAAAATAATCAATCTCGGTTTAGGCTCAAATCGCTGAACATATACATATGAGGACAGTTCATTGACCCAAACTAATCCGCTTTTCTCTTGCGCAGCTATGGCATCGATTTGTTTCGGTACCGCACCAGCCCATTCCCCGAACGTTTCCGTGTCTTCTGTAAAAAATAAATAATTGCTTACGGAAAAATTTTTGCCGAGTTGTTTTAGGATGAAAACGTCCTTGCCGTTTTGAAGCAAATCATGCAGCCGGGATAAATGCTTTCGCAAACGGTCATCGATGCACTCCAACAGGATGCGTATGACGCCGTTGCAGCCGGCGCCTTTTCCCCACGACAAGTCATCTTCGCTTTTCAAGTCATATACGATACATTGCGACTCGCCCTCAAGCAAAAGCTTCGCCCTTTCTTGCAGGTCATTTTCAAGGCAACCGCCGCTTATTACGCCGATTGTTTCCCCATCCTCCTGAATCAGCATTGCTGCTCCTTCTTTTCGGTAAGCGGAGCCTTCCACATCAATAATAGTGGCAAGCACAGCTTTTTTTGGCTCAGTTGTTGCAATCTTTAAAATTTCATGGATATAGTCCATAACAATTCCCCTCTTATGAAAGAAAAGTAATGAGAATGATTGTTTTGTTCAAACGCAATCATCAACTGTTTCTTTCTCTTTGCATACACAATGCGTTGGCAATATACGCCACGTTTCTCCCCAGGCGACCGGCCATTTTTAATTCTTCATCAGACGGCTTTCGCGAACCATCAGGGCCGGCTAAAACTGTTGGTCCATACGGAGTTCCGCCAATGGGGGCGTCCGTTAAATATTCCGGATTTTGAGTATAAGGTAATCCGATAATGATCATTCCGAAATGGAGAAGCGGTACGATGGATGTTAAGATGGCCGCTTCATGCCCGGAATGAATGGAACCAGCGCTTGTAAAGATGCCCGCGGGCTTTCCCTCCAGTACGCCTTCCACACAAAGGTCGCCGATAGTTTCTAAAAAATATTTAACTTGGGACGGCATCGATCCAAAATACGTCGGAAATCCCCATATCACTCCATCTGCCCAGTGGAAATCTTCTATTTCCGCTGTTTTAAATATTTTCTGCTTTTCGCTTTCACGCTCATAATTTTCTTTTCTTTTTCCAATTTGAAATGTTGCGGAAATTCCTTTTTTATCAATCATCAACGGATTTTCTCTAATAGCCGGAATTAAACGATCAGTAAATTCGGGAATTTTTACACATCGTACATCTGTTTTCTCAATCGCCTTTGCTCCTTCGCAAACTGATTGCGCCATTTGTCTTATATGTCCGAAAGCACTATAAAAAACAACTAAAATATTTGCCATAAAGCTTTCTGCTCCTAACCTTTTAAAATTACAAATAAAAACCGATTTGAATATTTCTATATCAGTATTGGGACAGAATCAAAGCCTTTTAAATTACATATAAAAAACGGTTTCCATCGGATTGGTGTGAAGCAAAACTCTGCCCTTCTTTATCACATAGCGGCAATGGGGCTGAAGGCGAATCAAATCTATAGCATGATCAACCGGGAACGTAATGATATTTGCTTCATTTCCTACCTTTATTCCGTAATCGTTGATTTGCAGAGCTTTGGCTCCGTTTATCGATATCATGCTAATCAATTCCTCCAATTCCTTCATTCCCGTTAAATGACCTGCATGAGCAGCCATATGTGCAGCCTGCAATATATTCCCGTTACCTAACGGATAAAACGGGGTCATGATATCGTCATGGGCGATGCAAACATTGATATTTTTTTGCAGCATCTCTTTTATTCTCGTAATCCCTCGCCCTTTAGGATAGGAATCATATCTTCCTTGCATTGCCGTGTTGATCAGAGGACAAGCTACAATATGAATTTTGGAACTCGCAATCAAATCTAATAATTTGGCAGCATAATTATCCGGATAATAGGCCATTGCACACGCATGACTTGCAGTCACTTTGTCCTCCAGTCCTGATGAAATCGCCAATGATGCAACTGTTTCAATAAACCTCGATTGCGGATCATCGATTTCGTCACAAAAGAAATGAAGAAATAGGCCGTATTTTTCAGCCAAAGAAAAGCAGAATCGAATGGATTCGATCCCTTCCTCTCTCGTTCGCTCCAAGTGAGGAACAGCACTGACCCCGTCAGCGCCCAGCTTGATTGCTTCAAACATCCGTTTCTGATTTTCTGGACATGAGAATAAACCATTTTGAGGAAAAGCAATGATTTGCAAATAGATGATATCCTGCAAGTCTGATTTCAGCTTCAGCAATGTTTTTAAAGCAACGAGACGTTCATCGGAAATATCTGCGATCGCTCTTACATATAAAACACCGAATTTCATTAACTGATTCAGCGCCTTCCTGGCTCGCTCGTAGACATCTTCCATCGTCAAAGTTTGCTTCCGTTCGTTCCATAATAAAATTCCTTCTAATATCGAGCCGCTTTGATTCCAGCTCGGCTCTCCGGCAGTAAATGCCGTATCAAGATGAATATGTGGTTCGACAAATGGCGGCATGGCTAAATCTCCACAGCCGTCTATCACTGCTTTTCCTTGCAGGGGATAAGGGGAAATTTCAGCAATGATCCCGTTTTGAATCCCGATAAAATGATGCCTTTCTTGATTGGGCAGTCTGATATTTTCTAATACAAGGTCATACATATTGTAAATTCCTTTCAAATTTTGCATATTGGCTTTCCGTCTCGTGCTGATACATCAACAACTGGCGATCGTTCCAATGTTCAGCTTTTTTAGATTGATAGAGCAGTTTTCCGTTTCGGAACACATATCTTTCAACAGGCAGATTCGTAAAGATGTCTTCTACTGATCTAGCTTTTAATAGAACGAAGCTTGCCTTCGCTCCGCATCTTACACCGTAATTATTTAAATTTAATAATTTGGCCGGATATTCGGTAATCATCCGAATAATTTGTTTTAGGCCTTCACCGCTTCCTAAATGGGCAACATATGCAGTTAGCAAACCGATTTGCAGCAAATCCGCCTTCCCGAATGGATGAAATGGATCATGAACATTATCGGAAGCAGCCGCAAGCGTCGCCCCGCTTTGCAAAATTTCATGAATTCTTGTGACGCCGCGGCGGACAATCCCTTGATCAAATCGACCTTGCAAGTACATATTGGCACCCGGCAGCGTCACCGCTCCAATTTGTGCCGCCGCCATCCGTTCAATTAAAGAAAGAGCTTTTTCTTGTTCCATTGGCGCCAAAGAGCAAAGGTGGCCGGCTACAACTCGATTGTGAAATTGCCGCTCCATTGTTTTTTGGATAATATAATCCAGTGTGCATACGTTCGGATCATCACTTTCATCTACATGCAAATCAATCGGTTTGTCGTACTTTTCCGCCAACGAAAACAAACCGTCAATTTGCTTCTCATGGTTTTCAGCTAAATGAGGAGCTCCGCCAATTCCATCAGCCCCCATTTTGATCGCTTGTTCAATCCATTCCAGCTCTCGTTTCGAATCGTCGTCAGGCAGTAAAAACATTGGAATGACTTGAATCGTAATGTATTGTTTTAATTTTTCTTTTACGTTTAAAACAGCTGTCAACGCCCGGAACACGACGTCTTCCCCTAAAGGCAATTCAAAATTGACATGTGTGCGAATGGCTGTTGTACCATGGCTTAGTGCATTCAGTGCAGTTTTCATCGCCCGATACTCAATTTCTTCCACCGTGAAATGGGGAGATTGCTTCCGGTAATTTATTACTGCTTCTTGAAGCGTCCCGCTTGCGTTCGGAACTTTACTGAGAGAATAGGCTTTATCTAAATGCATATGAGCATCAACAAAGCCGGGCAGCAACACATATCCTTGACAATCAATGAATGAATCGGAAGATGAGTTAAGGGCCTCTAAAGTTTTAAAGTCTTCGCGCTGAAGATAAGAAGGCTGCTTTGTGATTTTTTCATATCGATCATCGTTAATGATGATTTCAAAGAGAGAACCAGGATCTTCAAGCGGCAGACAAACATTCAGCAAATGCAGTTGACTCATAGCTTTCTCCCCTTTTTGTCCAACTTGCTCCGAGGCGCATTTTTAATTTTTCGCCAAAAACTCGTTTGTGTAGGCATTGGCGATATCTTCTTTCTTTTTAATTAAACCTAGTTCATAGAGTTGATTTTGCAAGGTGTTCCACCGTTCTTGAGACATATAGCCGAAGCCGTGGTCTTTCGCATCGTGCCCGAAAATTAAGTTCAGCTGCTGTTCAGCCCCATATTCGAGCGCCTCCATTGATAAATCAGGATTATATTCATGAATAAATGGATTTACTTCATCCGAATGATCTTTATAATACTCCCACCCTTTCGTTGTCGCTTCCATAAACCGTTTGACGAGTTCAGGTTTTTCTTTGACCATTTTTTCGGTTGTAAATATTACATTGCCATAAGGCTGGTAGCCGGAATCGTGAATCAGTAAATATTTCGTTTCGATTCCTTGCTGCTTTAAAGCGAAAGGCTCCGCCGTAATGTAGCATTGGGTAACTGACTCTTTATTCTCTATAAATGGAGTCAGCTGTCCGCTATATGCCATTTCTTTCGCATTGTCGAGCTGATAAGCCTTTTTTATATATGCCCAGTACCCCGTTCCAGGTGCCGTGTACACCGTTCGCCCATTCAAATCGGAAAAATCTATAATATTTTGATCAGCATGGTACAACAACGCCTGCGGATTCACTTGAAAAATGGCTCCGATCGCCACAATGGGTATTCCTTTATCGCGAGCTAATAAAATATCGTCAGCTTGAGTGATTCCAAAATCGGCTTCCCCAGATGCCACTATTTGAATGGGGGAAACTTGCGGCCCGCCTGGCTCTATTGTCATATCAATGCCTGCTTCTTTATAAAAGCCTTTCATCAAAGCTGCATAATTGCCTCCATGTTCCGGTTCCGCAAACCAGTTCGTGACTTGCTTCACTTTTTCCAATTTTTCTGAGTCCTCTTTGACTTCTTCGTTATTAGTTGAAGCTGATTGGCTGCCGCATCCAGCTAAAAGAACGAGTAGAAATAAAATGAAGATTTTTGTATATCCTTTCCCTTTTGCCTGCATACGAATCCTCCTACTATTTTTGATATTTTTCTAGTTACATTTCTGCTTCATGCCAAGAACCTAGTGCCGATAATAAGAACTTTTTTCGGTATATTTCAGCCGTTTCAATTCATTTTCCCATCGTTACACTTGTGCATAAGAGGTGACGTCCGCTATTTTTCCTGGATTCAGCAAATGAAACGGATCATTTTTTTGCTTGGTTTTTATGATTTCATCCATTCGTAAACTCCAACCGCCGAATCCCAACAAATAAGTATGCGGATCATGCACTTTAGCTCCTATATTCAGGAAAAATTGTATGATTTCATACAGCCGTTTCTCGCTTGTAAAGCGAACGACCGGCAAGGCCGTTGGAATAATTGCTCCGTTTCTTTTTATAAATTCAAAATGAAGAAGGACTTCTTCACCAAATTCCTTTTTTAACAAATGGACTTGATGATAAAGGTGTTGAATATCAAACTCAACTTGCAAGTAAGTAATATTGTCTTCATTTTTGCAGGCCCACAGCGTGGAGTGGTTCCAAGTAAAATCCGAAAGGCGGACCCCTTTTCGATACTGCTTGGCAGGAATGGTATGTGCCAATATTCCTTTATGTTCGGCAACGAGTTCGACAAATTCACTTTTTGCTTTTTCATCGACCTCAATCATCGTTAACGTTTTTTCAGGCAAAATATATTGTTTTAAAGGAGCGAAATGCTTTGTCAAAGCTCCTTCACATACTGATAAGAGCCTTTTTTTCATAGTTTCTATGCCCGAAAATTGATGGGCGAAATTTATCGCTTCATCTAAATGGTCATGAAAAACCATTGCTTGCATCCAATCTGTTTTCTCCTCGATCGGCAATTGCAGCTCTGTCATGACACCTAAAGTTCCGTAATTGTGAATATATTGCTCGAGTTTATCGCCTGAAACAACAATTTTTCTCGGCTTTTCCTCAATTGTGTAAACCGAAGCGCTGTGCACATTGCCATCCCACAAATTGCCCCATGTAATGGAGCCGATTCCTCCCGATCCTCCCGCCACAAAACCGCCAATCGTTGCTTGAATATATGTGCTCGGCATAATTCGCAGCTCTTTTCCGTTTCGCTCTAATATCCGTTCAAGCTTGCCGATTCTTATTCCCGCTTGTACCGTTACAGCGTTTTCGCCGATTTCAAGTACTTGATGAAACCTCGTCATGTCGATCACAATACCGCCTTGAAGAGGTACGGCCTGACCATAATTTCCTGTTCCAGCACCTCTGACCGTAATCGGAATTTTTCTTTTTACGGCGAATGATATTAACGAAACTAATTCCTCTTCTGACTCCGGAAAGGCGATGCAATCGGCCAGTTTATCCTTTAGCTTTTGTGTGAGAATGGGTGAATACCAATAATAATCTTTAGAAAATTTTCCTCTTGAAGCTGCATCGAACAGAACTTTTTCCTTCCCTAAAAGCTGCTGTATTTCTTTTTTCCAAGCCATGCTTCCACACCTCCAAAGTTTTCTTTATGTTTGAAACAATTGATCATCCTTTCTATGTCAAAGGACTGTACTGCTTTTCGGTAGAAATGTTGATGAGATCATCCATTTCGAATTCCGCCATTTCCCGCAAAACAACCGCCAGCTTTTCACCCAAACGGTTGGCGATGATTTCTCCCGTTTCTTTTGAAGCTTTTTTTGCATTTCCTAAAACCCCGGATTTCGAAATATCTTCCATCCTCCAAGCAACATAATGGCTGCCTTTTAATTGAAGATGCTTTGCGCTTTCCGGAAACTGGATGAACTCATCGGGACAAAGCTCTTTTTTCACCCAATCGGTTTTGAAGGAAAGAATGAAGGATGTTTCGATTTCTCCCCCGTGGATTCCGTATGCAGCCTCTTTTTCCTCAATGAGATCCTCTGAGACATTGAAGTCATAGCTGTTCAACCGGAAAGTCATCAAACCTGTTTCAATGCGGATATCGCGGGCAACGGAATTGAGTAAATCATGGTTTCCTCCATGTGAATTAAATAAGACGAATTTTCTAAATCCGCTTTTTTTCAGACTTGCGGCAATATCCTTGATCATTGCCTCTAAAGTGCTCCCAGATAATGAGATGGTTCCTGCATATCCGAGATGTTCGATGCTTTTGCTGTACGCAATTGGAGGCAAAATCCAAATATTATCTTCTTCTTTTAAATGTTTGCAAGCTGAATGCAAAATCCCCTCCGCTATTAAAGAATCAGTAAATACCGGTAAATGAGGCCCATGTTGTTCAACTGCGCCAACCGGCAAAATGATTAAAGCATTTTGCTTTGGCAATTCAGCAATTTCCTTACTCGTTAGTCTTGCAAAAAATTTCTGTTCAAATGCTTCTCCCCGGTAGCGAAATTCCATGCCGTTTCCCCTCCGAACAAATGATTACTTTTGTGAAAAAAGAAAAGCCGCAGGAAAAAGTTTTTTCTTTCCTACGGCTTGTTTCCATCCCGTAAACAGGATCAAAACAATACCGAATAATCTATGGATAGCCTAAAGGACGGAAAACGTCCTTCAAGCTAACTCATTTTTTTAAGAATAATTGTCATGCATGCTGAGCCAGTGGAAGGATCATAATCTTTTAAAACCGAAAAAACGTTTAGTCCGACAATTGTTTCCATTTTATATTTAAATCGCTTTTTAAATTCATCAATTAATAACGAATCTGCCCACATTGTCAAAGCTCCATCTACTTTTTCAAGAATTTGCAAAGCAGGATCCCGTTTATGCAACCCGAAAATTAAAATTTTTTCATCCGTTACTTCAACTCGCAGTTGAATCACACCTGTTTGAAAAATTTCTTTATTTACTTCGTTGTAAATTCTCGCAATATCTTTTTTTAATGATTGCCTCTGTTCTGTCAAAAGGCTTTTGTCTTTCAAAAAACCACCTCTTTTCTTAAAAATGATTTTACAATTTTTCAAAATGTTTGATTATTTCTTTGTTAAGTTTTTTTCCACATTTTTTTATTTTTGTCATAAATTCTTACACTTTTATTGAATTTACCTGCATACATTCTTAGAATGAATTTCAATACTTATAGCAAGGAGAAAGGAATATGAAGAGCCTGTTGATCAAAAACGCACAAATTATTACGATGAATCATGCGGATGAAATTTTCACGGGAGATATTTTCATCGAAAATGGCATCATAAGCAACATAGGGAAAAATCTTGCATGTGACGCCGATCAAATCATCAATGCAGAAAATCGGACCGTCATTCCGGGCTTCATTCAAACCCATGTTCACCTATGTCAGACACTTTTCCGCTCACGGGCGGATGACTTAGAATTGTTAGATTGGCTGAAAAAACGAATTTGGCCATTGGAAGCAGCACATGATGAGGAATCGATCTATTACTCTGCATTGCTCGGTATTGGAGAATTGATTGAAAGCGGGACCACAACGATTGTCGATATGGAAACCGTTCACCATACAGAAGCAGCGTTTCAAGCGATTGCAGGAAGCGGAATCAGAGCTTTATCAGGCAAGGTGATGATGGATCGTGGCGACGATGTGCCAATGGAGCTTCGCGAAAAAACAGCTGATTCTCTCCAAGAAAGCGTTGATTTGCTTGAAAAATGGCATATGTTTGCAAACGGAAGAATTCAATATGCCTTTTCTCCCCGATTTGTCCTTTCATGTACAGAAGAACTGTTGAAAGAAGTTCAACGGCTTTCTGAAATATATCAAGTAAAAGTTCATACTCATGCAGCGGAAAATCAGGAAGAAATCATGCTGGTTGAACAGCAGACAGGGATGCGAAATATCGAATATCTTGACTATCTTGGACTTGCCAATAAACGATTGATTTTGGCGCACTGCATCTGGCTGGATGAAAAAGAAAAGAAAATCATTAAAGACAGAGGAGTAAATGTTAGCCATTGCCCCGGGTCTAATTTAAAATTAGCTTCAGGAATTGCGGATATTCCCGGGCTGATGGAAATGGGAGTTTCGTTAAGCTTAGGCGCAGACGGAGCGCCTTGCAACAATAATTTAAATATGTTTCAGGAAATGAAGCTTGCTGCCCTCATCCAAAAGCCGAAGCACGGCCCTTCCGCAATGAAAGCAAAAGAGGTATTTAAAATGGCGACCATCGGCGGGGCAAAAGCGGTCGGATTGGAAAAAGAGATTGGCAGTATTGAAATCGGCAAAAAGGCAGATTTAGTGATTCTAAATTTACATCATTTTCATACTTTCCCTTCCTTTGAGGCTGATCCGATTTCGCGGATCGTTTATTCTGCTTCAAGGGATAATGTAGAAACAACCATTATAAATGGGGAGATTATAATGGAAAACCATTAGCATTGCATAAATATAGTTAGAATTTTCTGTTAATTAATTTTTGTGAATTTGTGCCAAAAAGACAAAACCTAAAGAAAGGTGGCACTGCC
>NZ_VISS01000016.1 GCF_007827555.1 Aeribacillus composti | reverse complement strand
CTAGAAAGGACGATTTTTTTGTGCATTTTTTTTAAAAAGTGAAAAAATGAGGGGCTCCAAAAAGTCAGTTACCCTGACTTTTTGGACAGCCCCTTATTTTCTCCCTTCTTTTCCAACAGATACAGCAAATGTCTCCAGCGGCATGGATTCTGATTTTTGTTCTCCATACTTTCTGACATTGACCGTCTCATTTTCTGCTTCTTGATCACCGACAACGACCATGTACGGGATTTTTTGCATTTGTGCCTCACGAATTTTATAGCCGATTTTTTCATCCCGAATATCGACTTCAACACGCAAGCCTTCTTGCTGAAGACGCTGTTCTACTGTTTTGGCATAATCAAGATGCACTTCCGGCGAAACAGGGATGACTTTCACTTGCACAGGTGCAAGCCAAGTTGGGAAGGCGCCTTTATATTCCTCAATTAAGAAGGCAACAAACCGTTCCATCGTTGAAACAACTCCGCGGTGAATAACAACTGGCCGATGATGTTTGCCGTCTTCGCCAACATATGTTAAATCAAGCCGTTCCGGAAGGAGAAAATCTAGCTGAACAGTCGATAATGTTTCATCTTTTCCTAAAGCCGTCCGCACTTGTACATCCAATTTCGGTCCGTAAAATGCCGCTTCACCTTCCGCTTCATAATAATCCAGCCCGAGTTCGTCCATTGCGGCTTTCAGCATCGACTGGGCCTTTTCCCACATTTCATCATCATCATAATATTTTTCTTTATCCTCAGGATCGCGGTAAGATAATCGGAACGAATAATCTTTTATACCAAAATCCTCGTATACCTCTTCAATAAGGCGGACAACTCGGATGAATTCGTCTTTAATTTGATCCGGCCGCACGAAAATATGCGCATCGTTCAACGTCATCCCGCGAACACGCTGCAGCCCTGTCAATGCCCCTGACATTTCGTATCTGTGCATTGTTCCAAGTTCTGCAATGCGGATCGGCAATTCCCGATAGCTGTGAATTTCATTTTTGTAAATCATCATATGATGCGGGCAGTTCATCGGACGCAATACAAGCTCTTCGTTATCCATCTTCATTGGCGGAAACATATCATCTTGATAATGGTCCCAATGGCCGGAAGCTTTATAAAGATCGACGCTGCCGAGAACAGGTGTGTATACATGCTGGTATCCGAGTTTAATTTCTTTATCAACAATATAGCGTTCGATAATCCGGCGGATAGTTGCACCTTTTGGCAGCCAAAGCGGCAAGCCTTGTCCAACCTTTTGAGAAGTGGTAAACAGGTTTAATTCTTTTCCAAGCTTGCGATGATCCCGCTCTTTCGCTTCTTCAAGCATGCGGAGATGTTCTTTAAGCTCTTCTTTTGTAAAAAATGCTGTACCGTATATGCGTTGAAGCATTTTGTTTTTGCTGTCTCCACGCCAGTAGGCGCCGGCTACGCTGAGCAATTTAAATTCCTTTATTTTTCCGGTAGAAGGAACGTGGACTCCTCGGCATAGATCGAAAAATTCTCCTTGCTCATATATGGAAATGATTTCGCCTTCCGGAATATCATCGATAAGCTCAAGCTTTAAATGGTCGCCGATTTCCTCATACATTTTTTTTGCTTCATCGCGGCTTACTTCTTTACGAATAACCGGCAAATTTTCGCCGACAATTTTTTTCATTTCTTTTTCGATTTTAGGCAAATCTTCGTGAGAGATCGTTTCATCCATATCGATATCATAATAAAAACCGTTTTCAATGACGGGCCCAACTCCCAATTTTACATTTGGGTAAAGCCGTTTAATCGCTTGCGCCATTAAATGTGCTGTACTATGTCGTAAAATTTCTAACGCTTCTTTTGTATCAGGCGTCAAAATTTCAATCTGGCCGTCTTGTTCAATCGGGGTTTTTAAGTCAATAAGCTTTCCATTTATTTTACCTGCAATGGCTTTTTTCTTTAATCCAGGGCTGATGGATGCAGCGATTTCTTCCGTTGTTGTTCCGTACGGAAATTCTTTTACAGAACCGTCTGGAAAAGTAATTTTAATGGCTTCTTTCATCTTCTTTCCTCCTTTGTTTTTTCTCTTGCAAAAATAAACACCCGTCCCTAAAAGAAGGGACGAGTGTTGTATGTAAAACCCGTGGTTCCACCCTAGTTCCCGCTCAAAACTTTGAGCGGCTCATTTTGATAACGGAGCAATCCGCCAGCTATTACTTGGCAAAAGCCGTTCACAGCTGAAGTTTAGAGGTGGTAAGAGCATTACACGAGTTAGGAAGGTTTCAGCCTGTGCCTTCCCTCTCTTTGAACTGTGATAATACTCCCGTGTCCTCATCATAACCTTTTCGTGATGAATGATTTCAACCGTATTATAGACTGATTCGCCACCAAAAATCAAGGAGTACTGAAAGAAACTTATCGTTTTTGAAAGCTAGCCCTTGGAAAAAATCGAACCCGTTCCTGAAAGATGTTTTGGATCGTTTGAATCATTGCTTCCTCCTGTTGATCGGAGTATATATAAATTTCTAAAGGAGCAATGGATACAAGCGGGGCCAGCAAATGGGAATCAATATACATCGGGTGGCGATAAATAAATTCCCGATCAATCCACTTTTTCAATTCCAGCTCTTTTATTTCGATGAACTTTTCATTAAACACTTGAAAGGAAGTATCATGCAAAATATGAATCGTTGATAATTTCGGTTTTTTATTGAGAACATATTCCCGCAAGCTTTGAATAAAATTTTGGTATTCCTGCTCCATTTTATACTCTTCAATGGAGAAACCGACATATTCCGAAAGTCTTGATAAATAATCAGACAAGCGGAATTGAATAAATGATTCTATAGAAAAAGATTGGTTTGGCCGAAGGAAATTCGTTAAAGCAGAAATAATTAAGTTTTCTCTCGGCTCAAAATGTTTGATCATTGGAATTTCCGCCCGCTCTCCTTCCAAGATCGATTGAGCAATATGTAAAATTTGCTGTTTTTCATCTTCATCCTCAAAATAAAATTGTTTTTCAATTATAAAAAGAAGGAGACGGGGCTCTTTCACATTTAGAAAAAAATCAACAAATGATGGTACGAGCACATCAGATATAAATGTTTCCCAATCATCTGTTTCACATGTTAATACTGTGCCGTTCAGCAAGGCTGCTTGGAAATCAAAGTTTTCCTTCTCTGTATTAAGCAATTGATGCAGATAAGAAGCTTCTTTTTCCGTTTGAAAAGTTATTTCCAGCAAAAAAAGATCCCCCCCTTTATATAGCAAGTCCTGTTTCTATATATATGGGGGGATGGCATTATTTAGAAGTGTTTGCTGTCCAGCGGTTATTCTTGTCTGCGATTTTTTCCTTTCAATTCCACGGGAATGGCCAAAAAACGAATCCTTTCCATAATTCTTTTTGCCTTTAGCTGTTCTATTTCGCCTTTTTGTGAATAAGTCAGGTGGTGTTCCAATTCGCTAAAATTAAAGTTGGATGTAAAAAAGGTCGGTAAATTTTCAAGCATGCGGAATTGGAGAATCGAGCCTAAAATGTCGTCTCTCATCCAGCTCGACATCGATTCAGCACCAATATCATCAAGCATTAATACCGGAATTTTTTTAACCGCATCAATCTTTTCATTCAGTGAATGATCTTGAAGAGCGCTTTTTAACTCCCTGACAAACTCCGGAACATATACAAGCATGGAAGGAACGCCTTTTTCCGCCAGCTCATTCGCGATCGCTCCAAGAATAAATGTCTTTCCCACGCCGAAGGAACCGTATAAATACAATCCTTTTAACCGATCATTCTGACCGTATTGCTCAACAAAATCTTGCACGAGAGACACTGCCTTCAAACGGTTCGGTTCGTTTAAATCAATATCCTCAAGGTGTGCATTGAGGATTTCCTTTGGTACATACATGCATTTAATGAGCGATTCTTGTTTTTTTCGAGCATCATATGCTTCTTTTCTCGGGCATTTATCATATTTCAGGTCGATTGTTTTTCTTTCAATAATTAATGTAGGGTGATATCCTTTTAAAATATTTTTGCACTCATCTAAATTTCGGCATTCACGGCAAAACTTGCTCTGCGTTACAAATTCATACAGTTTGCCTAAGCTGCGGTCAATCATATGTTCATCGATTTGATTTTTATGCTTTTCTAAAAATAACCTGACATCTTTGTCCGATTTTATTTGCTGTTTCAAGTTCAAATACGTTTCCCGAAACCCTTTGCTGTTCATGAATTGTTTTAAATGATTTTGCAGGGATTCCATCTTCCTCCCTCCTTTCACCTAGTCCTTCTGTTTATTTTTATATTTTTTAATCCGCTCCTGCAGCTTTTGTTTTTCTTTTTCAAACGCTTCCGGATCGATGTTTTCTACCTGTTGATTTTCGTTTTCCAAAAGCCATGAAGGGAGTTTTTCTTTTCGAACGATTTTTTTGCTGACAGTCTTCTTATCCTTTGTTTCCGCCCAGGTTAAATATTTCTTATGTTCTTTTTTCGCCACATCCACTGCATCCTTCACAGTTTTAATTCCTAATCGAGCCCAGTGGCTGGCAATTTTCTCAACATACGCTCTTGACAATCTCATATTTGTTTTTAGCAGGACATAATAAATTAAAACGTTGACAACTCCGGGAAGCAGCTTTTGCTGAAACATGACATCTTCAATAATTTTCAAATCCGCTGCGGACGGTTCAATCCCGCCTGAAATATCTTTTAGAAACTGTCTTGGAGAGATGGATTCAAGCTGTCGAATTAATTCCTTATCTTTTGACTGTTCAATTTCTTCGTCTTTCACCCGCTGATTCAAAGGCTGAAGCCTATCAACAAGCTCTGGAAGACGGTTACCGTGATTCAGCTTATACCAATCCCTCGCCCATTTTCGCAGCTCGTCTAAATTAATTTGCTCATCATGATCCAAAGAACGGATGACCAGATTTTTCATTTCAATTGGATCAATTCCATAAACATATGCTAATTTCTCAACAGCTTCCTTAACCGCAGGCGTGATCGCTTTTTTGGGCACAATATGCTCTGATAAACCGGCATAAAACAATTGAAAATCAAAGGACTGGTTTTGAATCGAAATCGGTTTCCCAGGCGCATGATCAAAAAGCTCCTGATCGTTTTCCTCAGGTTCCATTGCAATATTGGCTGAAAGCTCAGATGGGTGGATCGATTGGTATACTTCATGAAATGATCTTGTCACATCTTTGGCGTTGCTATCAACCGATTTATCGGAAAAATAGCTTTTCAATCTTTGGTACACCGTTTTTCCAACTCTGTTATATAAATATATGTTCAACATTCCATCATAAAAAAATTGTTTGGGGGAAAGAGGTCGTTGAAGTTCATAAATATATTTTTTCGGTTCGCTTTCATCGACAAGGTATGTTTTTAAAAGACCTATTCCTTCTAATTTCAAACGGTCATGATAAATTTCATTTAATGGGGATTGAGTAACAGCCATTAAAAAATGGTGGGTCGATTCCGTCCCCCAAAGACGGTTTTGTTCAAGCTCGCTCCAAAGCGTCATGTATAAGTTTAACGTTCTTGGCCCGATTAAGGGCTGGTACAGTAATGTAAGAACTTTTCGGTCAAATTCATGAATCAAACTGCTCGTACATTTCACAACGTAGCGATCAACAGGCAGCAGCTCTTTCCAGTGATGATGTCCAATCATTTTTTCAAAACCTTCCCAAATAGCATGTCATAATCTCGCAGCTCTTTATGAACGTTCTTTTTTGATCAGTTCTTTCAATTCCTCAATAAAGACATTTATATCTTTAAATTGCCTGTAAACAGAAGCAAATCGAACGTATGCGACTTCATCAATTTCGGCTAGTCTGTCCATCACCATTTCGCCGATCGTTTCGCTTGATATTTCCGATGTACCTAGATTTCTTAGTTCTTTTTCAATATCATGCGCAGCATCTTCCAATTTTTTTAAAGAAACCGGTCTTTTCTCACAAGCTTTAATCATCCCGCGCAAAACTTTTTCCCTGCTGAACTCTTCTCGTGTTCCTTCCTTTTTCACAACGATGAGCGGAATTTCTTCCACTTTTTCAAACGTTGTGAACCGATATTGACATTCCTCACATTCCCTTCGCCTCCGAATTGATCTCCCTTCATCGACTGGACGCGAATCTAAAACACGTGTTCCAAAATGGTGGCAGGAAGGGCATTTCATATCACCAGCTCCAATCTTTTTAACTAAATCAAAAAAGCTCTACCTACATCTTATTAAATAGCATTGGATCAGACAAGAAACTTTCAAGTTCTTGTATTTTTGTTATAGATAATTCGACTGAATGAAATGGATTTCTGTCAGTCCGGTCCAATCAAATGATGTTCGAACCGCCAAACAGTGATGGCAGCCATGCCAATAAAAGATTTTTTATTTTTGCATCACTACAATGAATGATTTTAAAAACATCAAAGCCTCTTTTTCATAACGGCTTTGAAGGGGGTAGAATAACTCGGTCCTTTGAGGCCACAAATAAGATGCCTCTAAATACCATTCAATATGAAATATTATTCTTTATTATAATATAAAAAGAGGTGCAGTAAAAAGCTGACACCTCTTTGCATTTCCATTCAAATTTTATTCTGTTTTCACTTTAAAGTGCTTTTGCTTGACCCTGTTTGATTTGAACAGGACCCATACCGCGAGGAATTTCAATATTTTCGCGCGTTTGAGCACCTAAAGCTTCAGAAATGTAATCCGCTGCAATATTTGGATTTAAATCACCGCAAGTGTACACATCAATGCTAGCATATCCATGCTCTGGAAAACTATGAATTGTTAGGTGTGACTCTGAAATGATCACAACTCCGCTTACACCCTGAGGCGCAAACTTATGAAACGCAACCTCCCGGATTTCAGCACCTGATTTTAATGCTGCATTTACAAACGTTTTTTCAATAAATTCCAAGTCATTCAACTTATCAAAGTCGCATCCCCACAGCTCAGAGATAACGTGACGTCCCATTGTTTCCATAGCCATGGATCCCCCTTTATAAATTTTTATGAATTCTTCGCACTCTGGTATGTTTAACTACCACGGGGGAAAGTTAGTCCAAAGAGGTCCTAACCCTTTAAGTAGCCACATTACCTTGCGTTTAAGAAGTTCACGAAAAATAGTATATATGGTTTGATTTGTTTTTGCAACATACTTTGTCAAAAATTTTGCGCTGAAAAAAGTATCCAAACAAAAAGAAGAAGAGGGTCAATCTTTGTAAAGATCAACCCTCCCATCATTTTATACAGCTGCGGCCAATTTATTCAATTTGCTTGCTACAAGTTTTGCTAAATCCACAACGCGGCAAGAGTAGCCCCATTCATTATCATACCATGCAAGCACTTTTACCTTTCTTGTTCCCATAACCATTGTCGTTAAACCGTCGACAATAGCAGAGTGCGGGTTTGTGTTGTAGTCAACTGATACGAGCGGTTCTGAAGAAAAATCTAATATCCCCTTCAGCTTTCCTTGAGAAGCTTGGATAAACGCTTCATTTACCTCTTCAACGGTCACATCGCGTTTTAGATCTACAACAAAGTCTACGAGGGAGACGTTTGGTGTAGGCACTCTTAATGCAAGACCGTGCAATTTTCCTTTTAATTGCGGTAAAACTAAACCGATCGCTTTTGCTGCACCGGTAGTTGTCGGAATGATTGATTGGGCGCACGCTCGCGCTCTTCTTAAATCTTTATGCGGATTATCAATATTTCTTTGATCGTTCGTATATGCGTGGACAGTAGTCATTAAACCATATTCAATGCCAAACTGTTCATCAAGAACTTTTGCAACAGGCGCTAGACAGTTTGTTGTGCAAGAAGCATTCGAAATAATGACATGGTTGTCAGGATCATATTGTTCTTCGTTTACACCGATAACAATCGTTACATCTTCATTTTTTCCAGGTGCTGTTAAAATAACTTTCTTCGCCCCTGCCTCAACATGCATCATCGCTTTTTCACGGGAGTTAAATTTTCCTGTCGCTTCAATCACTATGTCCACATCTAGATCTTTCCAGGGAAGTTCAATAGGATTTCGATTGTTCAAAAGAAGCACTTTATGGCCATTTACAATTAAATGATCTTCTTTTGGAATGACTTCTCCTTCAAATTTCCCATGGTTTGTATCGTATTTAATTAAATGAGCCAATGTTTCTGCTGGATAGCTTGCATTGATTGCTACGATATTCAAATCTCCTTCTAAAATTGCTTTTCTGAATACCATTCGGCCAATTCGGCCGAAACCGTTAATGGCAACCTTAGCACTCATGTGAATATCCCCTTCCGGCATTATGTTACACTTTTTATCTCCTATTCTGTTAATTAGTATATCATATTTATAAAATAACGAAACAATTATTTTAATCGTTTCTTAAAAAAATATATACTAAAAATAAAAAAAACCGCTCTATTTGCGAGCGGATTAACCAATTCCCCAATTCATGAGAATGTTTTCCAATTGCTGTTCCGTTTCTTCTAATGTTCCATCATTGTTGATCACTGCATCGGCAAATTTTACTTTTTCTTTCAAAGGCATTTGTGCATTGATGCGTGATAAAGCTTCTTTCTTCGAAAAATTATTCCTTTTCATTAATCGTTCCAGTTGATTTTTTTCTCCCGTATAAACAACAATCACTTTATCCACTAAATGCTTCAAATTGCTTTCAAATAGAAGGGGAATATCAAGAACTACTGCTTTCGCACCTTCTGAGATCAATTGTTCCTGTCGCCTTTTCATTTCCAGCCTGACCTCAGGATGTACAATACTGTTTAGCTTCTCCCGCTTATCTTCGTTTTGAAATACAATGGAGCCTAATCGAGCTCGGTTGATCGTTAAGTCTTCGTTTAATATTTCCTTTCCGAAAGCATTTACGATCTCTGTATATGCTTTTTTGCCGACTTCTACCACTTCTCTTGCAATTAGATCTGCGTCAATAACTGGAATGCCTCTTTTTTTAAGCATTTCAGACACAGTGCTTTTTCCACTTGCTATGCCTCCAGTTAATCCAATAATCATTGTCATATCATCATTCTCCTTTATCCTTACATGGCCCAAACACCGATCATTATTAATAATAAACCCGGGATAAATGAAAACTTTTCAAAAAACGAATAGGATGAAGCAAATCGGCCGGATTTCATTCCAATATAAACAAACATCGTGCTCATACAAGTGACGAAAATAGCTGTTAAAAAAGGTTCATACCCTGCTAAAGCCGCACCGATTCCTGCTCCGAATGAATCGAGCGAAAGAGCGATCCCAAGCAGCAAAGCTTCCACGCCTGTAATCTCGCCAGATCGATCCATATCAACTGCAGCAGGCTTTTTCAATATATGAATGACAATGCCTAACGATTTTAATTCCATATTTAAAATCGTTTTTTCACTCTTTTCCTCATCTTTCTCATCCTCTGATTCATTGTTGCGGAAAAAGGAATATAACACAAACATGCCAAGCAAAATGAAAATAGCTCCGCCAAGCCTATCCGTAAAATAGGGAGGAAGAACACTTTGAGCTATTTGTCCGGCCATCATCGCAGCGAGCAACACAATCGCCGAACAGCATGAAATAGTGATAATCGATTTAATTGGAATTTTTACTTTACGCAAACCGAACGCTAAGCCAACAGAAAAACTATCAAGACTGACTGCCAACGCCAATATTAAAACCGATCCGATTTCCGTCATTTTATCAAATGCCCCTTCTTTCCTTTTATTGCTAACATAGTAATATGAAAACCGCCTAAAATGTGTTCGCTTCAGAAGGTGGCATAAATCTTTCTACACTTGGCAAGATGAACAAAAATGTGTGCCTCTTCCCCCAATTTTTATTTTTTGGATAGGGCTTCCGCAAATTTTACATTGTTCTTTTTCTCTTGCATAGACAAATAAGTCCAGTTGAAACATCCCGATTTGCCCTTGTGAATTGACGTAGGATCGGACAGTACTTCCTCCTTTTTCAACTGCTTCCTTCAGCGTTTGAATAATTTCCCGATGCAATATTTTCACTTTTTCCGCTGTCAAATCTTTTGCCAGCCGCTCCGGATGAATGCCTGATCGAAACAATACTTCATCAACGTAAATGTTTCCTAATCCCGCCACTATTTTTTGGTCAAGCAAAACCGTCTTGATGTTTCTAGAGGTAGACTGAAGCTTGCTCATAAGTCTTTCAGCAGTAAATTGTTCCGAAAAAGGCTCCATCCCTAACTGGGACAAAGGAGGATGCTTCTCCTCCTCGCCCTTTTGATACAGATGCATAGTGCCAAATTTGCGAACATCCCGATATCTTAATTCCGTTTCATCTTGAAAGCGAAAAATGACATGTGTGTGAGGTTCAATGGGCTTTATTTTTGGATACAGTCCATATCTTCCTTCCATTCGTAAATGTGATACAAGAACATATCGATCTAAATAAAATTTCAAAAATTTCCCTCTTCTTCCGATTTCATTGATTGTTTCCCCTTTCAAAACGCGGCAAAACTGCTCTGCGTCTTCGGGACGTTTGATGATTTTCGGCCATGATACGATAACTTCATCGATGACTTTTCCTATGACAAGCTCCCTTAATGTTTTTCGAATCGTTTCTACTTCAGGAAGCTCAGGCATTATGTTCACCCCTTATCTCCACTCGAAAAAGGCGGGGGAGCTTCCCTTTCCGCCTTTTTCAAATTATTTCGCTTCATACCACGTAGAACCGTAAGAATAATCAACCTTTAACGGCACTTTTAGCTGAATGGCATTTTCCATTACTTCCGGAACAAGCTTTTCTAAAATTTCAATTTCATCCTTTGGCGCTTCAAACACCAATTCGTCATGAACTTGAAGCAGCAGCCTCGTTTGCAAATTTCGTTTTTCAATTTCTTGCGCCATATCGATCATCGCTTTTTTGATAATATCCGCTGCACTTCCTTGAATCGGAGTATTCATGGCTGTTCGCTCGGCAAAACTTCTGATATTGAAATTTCTGCTCGTAATTTCCGGAATATATCTCCGACGCTGCATTAGTGTCGTTACATAGCCTTTTTGCTTCGCCTCTTGGATTATGCCATCCATATATTCTTTAACACCTTTATAAATTTCAAAATATTTTTTAATAAATTCACCAGCTTCTTTTCGGGTAATTCCTAAGTTTTGCGACAATCCGTAATCGCTGATTCCGTAAACAATCCCGAAATTAACTGCTTTTGCCTGTCTTCTCATGTTGGAGGTCACTTTATCTTCTTCGACATGGAACACATCGATCGCCGTTTTTGTATGAATATCAAGATCTTGTTTAAACGCTTCAATCAATTTTTCATCTCCAGATATATGCGCAAGCACTCGCAGTTCAATCTGGGAATAGTCCGCTGCAAAAATGACCCAATCTTTTTCAGAAGGGATAAATGCTTGACGAATTTTGCGGCCTTCCTCAAGGCGAATCGGAATGTTTTGCAAATTCGGGTCTGTGGAGCTTAATCTTCCGGTTTGCGTTAATGCTTGATTAAATCGGGTGTGGATTTTATGCGTATCACGATGGACAACCTTCAGCAGCCCTTCAATATACGTCGATTGAAGCTTTCCGAGCTGCCGGTAATGCAAAATTTTCTCCACAATTTCGTGCTGTCCTCTCAATTTTTCTAAAACGTCCGCAGAGGTCGAATACCCCGTTTTGGTCTTTTTCAAAACCGGTAGATTGAGCTTTTCAAATAAAATCGGCCCAAGCTGCTTCGGAGAATTAATGTTAAATGACACTCCAGCTAGACGATGAATATCCTTTTCTAATTGCTTCAGCTGTTCATCAAGCTCTTTTCCCATTTCTTTCAGACGGTTGACGTCTATCTTTACTCCTGTTGTTTCCATGTCAGATAAAATGGCTGACAGCGGAAGCTCCAATTCGCTGAATAAATGAAATTGTTCATTTTCTTCTAATTCTTGTATTAATAATTCTTCCAGCTCATAAATGGCTAACGCTTTTCTGGCAAGATGTTCGCCTAAAATGTCTTCATCAGGGATATGACGTTTAGCGCCTTTTCCGTAAATCACTTCATCCTTTTGAACTAAATGTTTATTTTTTGCCTTTGCAAGCTCGGCTATGTCGTCAATCGTTTCAGACGGGTTTAAAATGTATGAGGCAATGAGAACATCAAACTCAATACCTGCTAAATCAATGTTTCGCCAGCGCAGCGCCACAATTGATTTTTTCGCATCATACACCACTTTCCGCTTTGTTTCATCCTTCACCCATTCTATGAACTCTTTTGAATGTAGCGCAATTTCGGCTGGAATATAAAAACATCCATTTTCGTTTGCGATAGAAAACCCGATGATTTCTCCAGTATGATAATTTTCATCAATGATTTCCACTAAAAGAGCTGCCTTCTCTGATAAAACCTTGTCTGACAGCTTTTCAACTTTTTCGAACTTAATCGTCGGCATTTCATCCGCTTCTTCATTCTCATGCTCTCCCATTTTGTCTAGGAGCGATTGGAAGCCTAGATCCTTAAAAATTTTCACTACTTTTTCTTTGTCATAGCCTTTATACTCAAGGTCTTGAATTTTTATTTCGACAGGAGCTTCACAATGAATTGTCGCAAGCTGTTTGCTCATTAATGCTTGCTCTTTATAGTTTTGTAAGTTTTCCTTTAATTTTTTTCCATTTACTTCTTCAATCGAATTTAAAATATTTTCGACTGTCTCAAACTGTTTCAGCAATTTAATCGCGGTTTTCTCTCCAACGCCGGGCACACCTGGGATATTATCTGATTGATCGCCCATCAATCCTTTCAAATCAATAATTTGTGCCGGGCTTAGCCCATACTTCTCTTGAATCGATTCAGGCGTGTGCGGTTCAACATCCGTAATTCCTTTTTTCGTGATGGAAACGGTCGTTTTTTCAGTTGCCAGCTGTGTTAAATCCTTATCTCCGGAAATAATTTTCACTTCAAAATCTTGCTTCTCAGCTTGTCTCGCAACTGTTCCAATAATATCATCAGCCTCATAATTTTCGAGTTCATATGTTGTAATTTTGTAGGCATCAAGCAAATCCCGTATAAATGGTAGCTGCTCCGACAATTCAGGCGGGGTTTTTTGCCGAGTTCCTTTATATTCTTTAAAAGTTTTATGCCGGAACGTTGTTTTCCCTGCATCAAATGCAACAAGGATATGTGTCGGTTTTTCTTCCTCCAGTATTTTTAACAGCATATTTGTAAAGCCGTAAATTGCATTCGTATAAATCCCCTTATCATTATTTAAAAGCGGCAAAGCGAAAAACGCTCTGTAAGCAATACTGTTTCCATCAATTAAAACTAGCTTCTTTGTCACTACTACTAGCCTCCTTCAACTAAAAAAGCCATGCCTTCCTTCTATTCTACCATTACTTTCAGCAGAAGAAAAAACATGGCTTATCGATTTTATTCTGTTTCTCCCATTAATATTTTGGCGTATGGAGAATCGAACGGGAGAACGATGACTGTTTCACCGTCGATTGTTTTCTTGTAGGATTGAAGTGTTCTATATAATTCATAAAATTTAGGATCTTTTGAATAAGCCTGGTTATAGAGCTTCGCCGCCTCCGCCTCTCCACGACCGCGGATGGTTTCAGCTTGAGCTTCAGCTTTTGCCAGCATTTCTTTTACTTGTCTGTCCGTTTCAGCAACAATTCGATTTTTCTCTGCATCCCCCATCGATAAATATTCTTGGGCTTTTGATTCCCGCTCTGATATCATCCTAGTAAATACCGATTTTTCATTTGCTTCCGGCAAATCCGTCCGTTTAATTCTTACATCAACCACCTTAATGCCGAAATGATTTTGTTCAAGCAGGTTATTAACAATATTTGTGATTTTGTCATTGAGGCTCCCGCGGGAAGACTTTTCATCATTAATAATTTCATCATAATTCAGTTTTCCAAGCTCCGATCTCACAGTGGAAAAGATAAATTCCGACATTTTTGCCTCTGCATTGACAACTGTTCTTGCATTGGCGATCATCTCTTTCGGATCTTCGATTCTCCAAACCGCATAGTTGTCAATTAATATTCGTTTTTTATCCTTTGTATTGATTTCCGCTTCCTCCACATCATACGTTAATTGATGCTTTGGAAGACTTTCAACTGTTTGTATGAAAGGAATTTTTAAATGGAGGCCAGGCTTCTCTATAATTTTTACAACTTCGCCAAATTGGCGAACGACTTTATATTCATTTTCTTTCACAACAAAAACGTTGCTGAATAAAAATAGCAAACACGCAAATAAACCGGCTATAACAGACCCTAGGCGTATGTATTTCTTCCATTCAAAATTAATTTTCTTTTCATTCTTGTCCATTGTTTTCACCTCTTTTTTGCGTGTTCTCGCTCGATTGATCAGCTTTTTGCTGACTTTGCTGATCATTAGGCAGCACTTGCTGCATAGGCTGAACAGGAAAATACTTCATTGTATTTCCATCATCCTTCATAATGTAAATTTGCGCATTTGGCAGCACGCTGTCTATCGTTTCTAAAATTAGACGTTTTTCTGTGATTTCTTTTGAATTTTTGTATTCATTGTATAAAGAATTAAATAGTGCGACTTCCCCTTTCGCTTGTTCAATTCTGGACGCTCTGTCACCTTCAGCTTTGGAGATGATTGCATCGCGCTCTCCTTCTGCCTCTTTTGTTCGTTTATTCCTATATTTATTGGCTTCGTTTATTTTCGTATTCATCATTTCTCTTGCATCCGTAACGTTTGTAAACGCCTTTCGAACTTCTTCGTTCGGCAAATCAACATCCTGCAATTTGACCGCAATGATTGAAATGCCAATATCATACTTTTTCATCAACGAGCTTAATAATTCTTGCACTTGAGCTTCAATTTCCACTTTTCCGCTCGTTAAAGCATTGTCAATTTTTGTGCTTCCAATAATGCTTCTTAACGAAGCAGATGTTGCATCCCGCAAAATTTCCTTTGGATTTTCTGCATTGAACAAATATTTTGCCGGATTCGTTATTTTCCATTGAACGACCATATCTGCTAACACAATGTTTTCGTCGCCTGTAATCATTTTTGTTTCCTTTGGAAAAGATTCAACTTTTCCATCTTTCTCTTTATATCCAAATTGTAAACTGAATGTTTCTTTGGATAGTTTTTTTACCGATTGAATCGGCCATGGCCATTTAAAATGAAGCCCAGGCTCAGTTATACCCTCTTCCACTTTTCCAAATGTAGTAATAACCGCTTGTTCCGACTCGTCTACAGTATACCAGGAAGTAATCGCAGCAAGACCGAGAATGCTGATCAGAAAAATAAATCCAATAATTGTTAATAATCTTCTTATGCTTACCATTATATCCCCCCATCTCTCTCTATTTATTATTTCATACGAAAAAAGTACGATTTTGTTTCATTTAAAAAACGCAGCCATAAAAAAAAGACGGAAACGTAATTGTTTCCATCTGCAAATGGGCTCCTTGGATGAAGGGGTTTTCGAATGCCATTTTAACAATCAAATGTTAACTTAGCATAAATTGGATGTAAATCTTATGTTAAACTATTCATTGTATCTTTGAAAAGTCACAGTAAAAGTCGTTCCAACACCAACGGTGCTTTTGACTGTCAAATTTGCTTGGTGGGCTTCTACTAAATGTTTTACGATCGCAAGCCCTAAACCAGTTCCACCTGAGTTTCTGCTTCTAGCTTTATCAACTCTATAAAAACGCTCAAAAATTCTAGGAATTTCCTCTTCTCTAATTCCAATTCCGGTGTCTTGAACAGAAATGGCTACTTCATCATGTCCAGCCTTAACAGAAAGGGTCACTTTTCCGCCAGCTGGCGTATACATAATTCCGTTGCTGGCTAAGTTTATAAAAATTTGCTTCAGCCGATGAGGATCGCCTTCAATAAAAACAGGCTCGTCTGGAACATCCAATATAAAATCAATATTTTTTTCTTTCGCTTTTCTATCTAGCAAATGATGAATTTCTTTTAAAAACTCGTTTACATTGCATTTTCTAAGCTCCAGCTGAAAGCCCTGCTGCTCGATTTTTGATAAATCTAATAAATCTTGAATTAAAGATTGCATTCGTTCGCTTTCTTTTAAAATGATGGATAAAAAAAAATGCAATGTTTGTTCATCTTTCATGGCGCCATCCAGCAATGTTTCAGAAAACCCTTTGATGGAGGTGATCGGTGTTTTTAATTCATGAGATACATTTGCTACAAAATCTTTTCGTATTTGTTCAAGCTTTTTCAATTCGGTAATATCGTGAAAAACAAGAACGACGCCTTTCCATACTTCACTTTTTCCAATGATCGGAGCACCGTAAACTTCAAAATGCTTTCTTTCGATGTTAACAGGAAGCATAATATGCTTTCTTATATTTGATTCCGTCAAAAAAATTTCTTCGACCATTTGAATAATTTCTTTATATGCGATCGCTTCTTGGTAAGATTTATATAAATAATCCTCTTGATTAATTTGAAAAATTTCTTTAAAGGCTTTATTCATCAGGCTAATATAGCCACGTTCATCGATGAAAAGAAGACCGCTTCCCATGTTTTCAATCAATGTTTGCAGCCTTTCCTGGTGCAATTCCTGGGTTCTTGTCATGTCTTGAAGGTTGCGTGCCAAAATGTTGATGGATTTGCTTAACATACTCGTTTCGTCGCCTGATGAATTTTCATATGTTCTCGCTTTGTAATTTCCTTTTGCAAGCTCCATCGCCACTTCTGTCGCCGATTCGATCGGTTTCGTATACTGCTTCATAATGCGGGTGCCAAAAATTAAAATGATCGTTAATGCCGCAATAAGACTCCCTATAATGAAAAACCAAATTTCTTTATTCATCGCTTCGAAATATTTGATGGAAGTCCCGAAAACTAAAAATCCCTTTCGTTCATCTTGTTGAAAGATGGGAATACCGTAAAATAACAAATCAGCTTGATCGAGATCTAGGCGAAATCCTTCCTTTGCATTTCGGTGGTTGGTCAAGATCAGTTCTGATAACCTTTCGTCGCTTTGATGAAAGCTAGGACCTGTTTTAAAAACGATGTTTCCGTCCATATCCATAAAAAGAAGGAGTGAGTTTAACTTTTCGCTCATTTCCTCCATTTTATGCTTCATTTCGGTAGAACCGATCTTTTCATTCTCAATGACCAGCTTGATCAACTCGGCTTCTTTTTTAAATTGCTTCTCATAATTGATGAAGTAAAACGATTGAAATAATTGTCCTAAAATAAATCCAAAACCAAGCAGAACAGTAATAATTAATGCTGTAAACGCAAGAAGCAGTTTTGAACGGAACTTACTCATTTAGCTTTGGATCCTCCAGTTTGTAGCCTAGACCTCTGATCGTTTTAATATATTCAGGCTTTTTCGTATTCCGTTCAATTTTTTCTCTTAGATGGCTGATATGAACATCCACAATTCTTGTATCACCGGCAAAATCATAATTCCAAACAGCGCTTAATAACTGATCCCTTGTCAAAACTCGGCCTTTATGTTTCGCAAGATAAAGAAGCAGTTCAAACTCTTTCGGTGTAAAGTCAAGTCTTTCTTGTTCAAAATAAGCTTCATATCGTTCAGGCATAATTTTTAAATCACCGATAATAATGTTGTTTTCTTCCGCTTCTTTTTTTACATGCATGTGAGCATCTTCTGATCTGACACGCCGCAGGATTGCTTTTACCCGAGCGATAATTTCTCTTGGACTGAACGGTTTTGTCATGTAATCGTCCGCACCTAACTCAAGCCCAAGCACCTTATCAAATTCATCATCTTTTGCCGTAAGCATTAAAATGGGCGTCATCACTTTGCGCTGTCTAAGCTGTTTACAAATTTCCATACCATCTATACTCGGGAGCATTAAATCAAGCACAATTAAATCCGGTGCATCTGTAATTGCTTTTTCAAATCCTTCGCTTCCATCCTGAGCAGTAATGACTTCATAGCCTGCTTGTTCAAGATTATACTGAAGAAGAGTGACAATCGATTGTTCATCATCCACTACTAATATTTTTTTACTCATAAAATCCTCCAATAATTTTCTCCTACTGTTCTTATTATTCTTTATTATTATTATAGTCCACGAAGCAGAAAGAACCAATACAAGAAAAGCTGCTTTCAGAAGATTTTAAAGAATCGATAGAAACATGATGGAGCGGTTTTGAAGCGGAAATTGAAAAAGCGGACGAATTTTCTATGCAAACTCTCTTTTTTCTTTTATAAGAAAAAGGAGGAACATAACATGTCCTCCTTTTTCGATCATGCACTATATTAATGCTTTCATAACATTTCTTACAGATTCTGCAGATTTTTCCAAAGCTGATTTTTCTTCATCCGTCAGTTCAAGCTCAATAATTTGCTCTAAGCCATTGCCTCCAAGAATTGTTGGAACGCCTAAATAAATACCTTCAAAACCGTACTCTCCTTCTAAATATGCAATGGCAGGCAATACGCGGCGCTGATCTTTAACAATCGCTTCCACCATTTCTACAAGAGATGCGGCTGGTGCGTAGTATGCGCTTCCGTTTCCAAGCAGGTTAACAATTTCTCCCCCGCCTTTTCTAGTTCTTTCAACAATCGCATCCAAGCGCTCTTTCGGGATTAATTTTTCTAACGGAATGCCCCCTGCGTATGAATAGCGAACTAATGGCACCATATCATCTCCGTGGCCGCCTAACACAAATCCTGTAATGTCTTTGACTGATAAATTCAATTCTTGAGCAACAAATGTGCGGAATCTTGCGGTATCTAAAACTCCAGATTGACCGATGACGCGGTGTTTTGGAAATCCGGATTCTTTATAAACAGTGTAAGTCATTGCATCAACCGGATTTGTCAGCACAATGATAATGGAATTTGGGGAATATTTTACAACTTCTTTTGTGACGCTTTTCATTACTTTTTGGTTGGTCTGCACTAAATCGTCTCGACTCATTCCAGGTTTTCTTGCAATTCCTGCCGTGATCACAACAATATCGGAATCAGCCGTTTCCTCATAGTTTGATGTTCCGATAATGTTCGCATCAAATCCAAGAACAGGGCTTGATTCAAGCATGTCCAACGCTTTCCCTTTTGTCGGATTCTCTGCTTGCGGAATGTCAACGAGCACAACATCTCCCAGCTCTTTTTTTGCCAGCAAAAAAGCTGTTGTCGCACCAGTAAATCCAGCACCAATGACAGAAATTTTCTTTCTTTTAATCGCCATTTCAAGCATCCATCCTCTCTTTTATGTAAGTGATTTTTCAAAAATGAATCTAAATGGAGAGCTACTTCGTAAAGAAGCAGCTCTCAGTTCTTTGTTTAACCCATGTTTTTAATCAATTCATTGCCGAATTCAGAGCATTTTACTTCCGTAGCTCCGTCCATGAGGCGTGCAAAGTCATAGGTGACAACTTTTGAAGCGATCGTTTTTTCCATTGCTTGAATGATTAAATCAGCTGCTTCTTTCCAGCCTAGATGTTCGAGCATAAGCACTCCAGAAAGAATTACGGAAGATGGATTCACTTTATCAAGTCCGGCGTATTTTGGTGCTGTACCGTGTGTTGCTTCAAAAATCGCATGCCCTGTCTCGTAGTTAATGTTTGCTCCTGGAGCAATACCGATTCCGCCTACTTGTGCAGCCAAAGCATCCGAAATGTAGTCTCCATTTAAATTCATCGTTGCTACTACATCAAACTCGCGCGGACGAGTAAGAATTTGCTGTAGGAAAATATCTGCAATTGCATCTTTAATAATAATTTTTCCAGCTTTTTCTGCTTCTT
The DNA here is from genome assembly GCF_007827555.1 of Aeribacillus composti. GTDB lineage: Bacteria > Bacillota > Bacilli > Bacillales > Aeribacillaceae > Aeribacillus > Aeribacillus composti. Next base: position 63,969 of record NZ_VISS01000016.1, on the reverse strand, counting down.
CTTGCGCTTTGTTAGCCGCTTCTTTTCCTTCTTTTTCAACAATGCGGTCATACTCAGCCCATGTGAATACTTTATCGCCAAACTCTTGCTCAGCCAATTCATATCCCCAATTTTTAAACGCGCCTTCTGTAAATTTCATAATGTTCCCTTTATGAACAAGGGTGACAGATTTTCTTCCGTGTTCAATTGCATAGTTAATGGCCGCACGGACAAGCCGTTTCGTTCCTTCTTCAGAAATAGGCTTAATGCCGATTCCGGACGTTTCAGGGAAACGGATTTTGTTTACTCCCAGCTCTTTTTGTAAAAATTCAATGACTTTTTTTACTTCTTCTGTCCCTTTTGCATACTCTATGCCGGCATAGATGTCTTCGGTATTTTCACGGAAAATTACCATGTCTGTATCTTGAGGACGTTTTACAGGGGAAGGAACTCCATTGAAATAACGGACAGGTCTTAAGCACACAAATAAATCCAGCTCTTGGCGAAGAGCAACGTTTAAAGAACGGATTCCTCCACCTACAGGAGTTGTTAACGGACCTTTGATCGCAATCATATACTCGCGTATCACATCAAGCGTTTCTTGAGGAAGCCATTCCCCAGTCTCTTTAAAAGCTTTTTCACCAGCAAGCACTTCTTTCCAAACGATTTTCTTTTCGCCATTGTATGCTTTTTCTACAGCTGCTTCCAGCACTTTTGACGCAGCTCTCCAAATATCAGGACCAGTGCCGTCTCCTTCAATAAACGGAATTATAGGATCATTTGGAACGTTTAAAGTACCATTTGTCATTGTAATTTTTTGACCTTCTGCCACAATCATTACCTCCTAAATATGTATTCTCTATTTGTGTATAAAAGCATGGCCATGCTTAACAGGGAAGAAAAAGGAATCCCTTTTCTATTTTACCTGTTAGCTGCGCTTTTCGATAGGGATAAATACTTGTTTTTCTGGTCCTGTATATTCCGCACGAGGACGAATCAATCGATTGTTTTCATATTGCTCTAAAATATGGGCTAACCATCCAGATGTGCGGCTTATTGCAAAAATCGGCGTAAATAAATCATGATCAATACCTAAGCAATGGTATACAGACGCTGAATAAAAATCAACATTCGGCGGTAAAGATTTTTCAGATGTTACGATTTCCTCAATTTTAGTTGACATTTCATACCATTTCGTTTCACCGGTGATTTCTGTTAGTCTGCGGGACATTTCTTTTAAATGTTTGGCACGAGGATCCCCTTTGCGATAAACTCGATGACCAAATCCCATAATTTTTTCTTTGTTTGCTAATTTTTCGCGAATGTAAGATTCTACATTTTCAGGTTCACCAATTTCTGTTAACATTCGCATAACGCGTTCGTTCGCACCGCCATGCAACGGTCCTTTCAATGCTCCAATTGCCGCAGTAATTCCGGAATAAATGTCCGAAAGCGTTGCCACACATACTCTTGCAGTAAATGTCGAAGCATTCAATTCATGGTCTGCATGAAGGACGAGCGCTTTGTTGAAGGCTTCAATGGAAGTTTGATCAGGTTCTTCACCTTTTAACATATATAAGAAATTAGCGGCAAAGCCTAAATCTGTTCTCGGTTGAACAGGCTCCAATCCTTTGCGGATGCGGGCAAAAGCAGCGACAATTGTAGAAATTTTCGCCTGCAATCGAATTGCTTTTCGATAATTTGCCTCATCAGACATGTTGTCCGCTTCTTCGTCATACAATCCAAGCAAAGATACAGCTGTTCTCAAAGCTGCCATCGGATGTACTTTATCAATCGGATAAGTTTTAAAATGTTCTAATATTTCATTCGGTATCGACGCATTCTCAGCAAGCTGCTTTCTTAATTCCTCTAATTGCTCCTTATTCGGAAGCTTTCGATGCCAAAGCAGGTAAACAACTTCTTCAAAGCTTGCGTTTTGAGCTAAATCGTCAATATTGTAACCAACATATGTCAATGTATCATCAATAATAGAACTTATTGATGAAGTTGTGGCTACCACGCCCTCTAGTCCACGCGTTGCTGTCATGGCTATCTCCCCTTTACATAAAAATTTTGAACTGCAATTCAAATAGAAATAAACAAAATTCATAAAACTTTCATTTTTTCACAAAAAGAAAATGCTTTCATTTCTTTTGTGAAATATTTTTTATCAGTGAAATGATCACCAAACATATGAATTAAAAAATACACCTCTATTATAAACAATTATCAGACTTTTGTGAATCAGATAAATAAGATATTTTTTACGGAATTCTTTTTTTTAATAAAAAAATCTTATAGAATTGAATAAGAATTACTTATTTCAGCATAATAAATCTTTTATTGAATTATGGCCGAATAATATGGATCGTATGTTTATCAATCCATTTTTTTATGAATTGAATAAGAAAAGGCTTTACCCAATTTCTTGTGATTGGAAATAAAAGAAACAAACCGACGATATCCGAAATAAATCCCGGCGTCAATAGCATGATTCCTCCGACTAAAATAGCCATTGCATCCAAAATGGCATTGCTTGGAATGCGCCCATATTGAATTTCCTTTTGAAGATTTCGCACAGCCTGAATTCCTTGTTTTTTCGCCAAATAAGCCCCAACAAAGCCTGTTAAGATAATCAATAGCACAGTCGGAAGCACCCCGATCGTCTTTCCAGATAAAAGCAAAACCCCTATTTCACAAGCCGGTGCAACAATAAAAAAAATCAATAATGTTCGCATATGCTATCTCCTCCATATATAAAATACCCGTTCCCTACTCTTTACTATACAAAAGAGAGATGTAAAATACTCGTTTCTTAATCTTTACTATACAAAAAAAGAGAAGGAACTGAAATCCTTCTCCTTTCAATCAAAATTATAGAACGCTCGCATGTCCTTTATATATCATCCCTTGTATTGCATCCACAGTGACTTCCATACCATCCTTCAAAATTTCTGTTGCATTTTCTACCCCGACAATGACTGGAATGCCAAGGCTCAAACCGACTACGGCCGCATGGCACGTTAAGCCGCCTTCTTCCGTAACAAGTGCAGCTGCTTTTTCAATCGCTTCCATCATGTCTTTGTCGGTCCCATTCGTAACGAGAATTGAACCTTTCACCATTTTCTCAACAGCTTCTTTACTATTCTTTGCAACGATAACCTTTCCAAATGCCGATGCTCGTCCAATCCCTTGACCTTTTCCTAAAACATCGCCAACAACATGGACTTTCATCAGATTTGTGGAACCTGTTTCTCCTACAGGTACTCCGGCTGTAATAATCACTCGATCTCCATGTGTAATAATTCCAGTGTTTATAGATTCACGCACAGCTATGTCAAGCATTTCATCTGTTGTTGTAGCAATTTGTCCTATTGTTGGATGCACACCCCATACAAGGGCAAGCTTACGGCATACTTTACTGCTGGATGTTACTGCAATAATCGGCGCTTTTGGCCGATATTTCGAAATCATTTTGGCCGTATAGCCGCTGACTGTTGGCGTGATAATGGCCGAAACGTCCAAATTAATCGCCGTATAAGCTACTGATTGTCCAATTGCATTTGTGATCGTTGAATCAGCAACTTTCGTATGTTTCGTTAAGGCTTGGCGATAATCTAAAGCTTGTTCAACGCGGGAAGCAATTTTATGCATCGTCTCCACTGCTTCTACCGGATATAAACCGGCAGCTGTCTCGCCTGAAAGCATAATTGCATCGGTTCCATCAAAAATAGCGTTTGCTACATCGCTGGCTTCCGCCCGGGTAGGTCTTGGGTTTCGCTGCATCGAATCAAGCATTTGAGTAGCAGTAATAACAGGTTTTCCTAATTGATTGCATTTGCGAATCAGTTCCTTTTGGACAAGCGGAACATCTTCAGCGGGAATTTCTACTCCTAAATCTCCTCGAGCAACCATTAGCCCGTCGGAAACTTCCAAAATTTGATCAATATTGTCAACGCCTTCTTGATTTTCTATTTTCGGGATAATTTGAATATCGTCAGCTTGGTGCTCCTCCAGCAGTTGGCGAATTTCCAATACATCGGAAGCGCGGCGAACAAATGATGCAGCGATAAAATCGACTCCCTGCTCAATGCCAAACAAAATATCTTTTGCATCTTTCTCCGTAATTCCAGGAAGATTGACACTAACTCCAGGAACATTGACTCCTTTTTTATTTTTCAAAATTCCGCTGTTTAATACCTTCGTTTCAATTTCCTGTTTTTCTTTATCAATCTTTGTAACTTCTAAACCAATTAATCCGTCATCAAGCAATATTTTAGAACCAATGGAAACATCATTGATTAATCCTTTATATGTAACCGAAATTTTTTCTTTCGTGCCGACAACCTCTTCCATTGAAATAAGAAGGCGGGATCCTGCTTCTAATTGTATCTCTCCGTTTTCCATTGTATGCGTTCGAATCTCAGGGCCTTTTGTGTCCAATAATATTGCAACACTTTTGCCCAAGCGCTTCGCTGCCTCCCGAATGTTTTGAATTCTCGCTTTATGCTCCTCATGATCTCCATGCGAAAAATTGAGCCGTGCCACATTCATGCCGGCTTTAATTAGTTTTTCCAACATTTCGATGCTCTCGCTTGCAGGACCTATTGTACAAACAATTTTCGTTTTTCGCATAAATTGGCATACCTCCTAAACATTATGAAAACGATCCCATGTTCATACTTTATATAGAAAGTTCTTTTGAAAGCTTGTACATTGACTTATCAACCGTATGAGGCTGATCCAAAATTTCTAAAATGTCATGATCCACAAGCTGATTATTTTGGATGCCTACACATCGTCCGCCTTTACCATTAAGAAGCAGTTCCACCGCATAAGCGCCTAGTCTGCTTGCCAATACTCTATCAAATGCGGTAGGCGATCCGCCGCGTTGAATGTGGCCTAATACAGAAACACGCGTTTCAAAGTTTGTCATCTCTTTGATCTTTTGGCCTATTTCGACGCCGCTTCCCACACCTTCAGCGACAATAATAATACTATGTTTTTTCCCTCTTTCATGGCCTCGTTTTAATCGATCGATGATTTCCTCTATTTTGAAATCTGCTTCCGGAATTAAAATGGTTTCCGCACCTCCGGCAAGCCCGGACCATAAAGCGATGTCACCGGCATCCCGACCCATTACTTCTATTACGTATGTACGCTCATGGGAGGTAGCTGTATCACGAATTTTATCAATTGCCTGTATCACCGTATTAAGTGCTGTATCAAAACCGATCGTATAGTCAGTTCCAGGTATGTCATTGTCGATGGTGCCCGGCACCCCAACGCATGGATATCCATGTTCAGTCAACTTTTTTGCGCCCATGTAGGAGCCGTTTCCGCCAATAACGACAAGACCTTCAATCCCGAATTTCTTCAATTGTTCAATTCCTTTTTTTTGTCCTTCGATTGTTTTAAATTCTTCGCACCGTGCCGTATAGAGCATCGTTCCACCGCGATGAATGATGTCACCTACTGAACCAAGTTCAAGCTTTTGAATTTTTCCCGAAATAAGACCTGAGTAACCATTATAAATTCCATAAACTTCTAATCCATGAAAAATTCCTTTGCGGACAACGGCACGAATTGCAGCGTTCATACCGGGAGAATCGCCGCCGCTCGTTAAAACGCCGATTTTTTTCATAATTTCACCTCTCTTGGACTGCTCAAACAAAGCTTACATAAAATAATGATCATATTATCTGATAATCGCTGAGCATAGTAAGCTTAGAATAGTTAAATTCTTTATTATTATACACAAAAAGAAGCGATGCGAAAGATAAAAATAAAAAAATAACGTGCAGCTCCATCAAGGAGCGCACGTTACTGCGTATTTGTCACTTGTTCGTCAATAACGGCCCCAATACTATTAAATTTTTCGTACCGATGCCTGATCAGCTCTTCTCCGCTCATATTGGTCAATTCTTTTAATGAACGTTTTAAAGCCTGTTCAATGTGTTTAGCTTGCAATTGGACATCCCTATGTGCCCCGCCTTTTACTTCCGGAATGATATCATCAATAACACCAAGCTCTTTTAAATCTTGGGCAGTGATCTTCATTGTTTCTGCCGCTTTTTTAGCTAAGCCGGCATCCTTCCATAATAGGGCGGCAGCCCCTTCGGGAGAAATAACTGAATAAGTAGAATTTTCCAACATATATATATGATTTCCTACTCCTAATGCTAATGCGCCGCCGCTTCCTCCTTCTCCAATGACAATACATATAATTGGAACAGAAAAACCGGCCATTTCAAACAAATTTCTGGCAATTGCTTCACTTTGTCCCCGCTCTTCTGCAGCTTTTCCTGGGTAAGCTCCTTTTGTATCGATAAATGTAATAATAGGGCGGTTAAACTTGTTCGCCTGTTTCATAAGGCGCAATGCTTTACGGTAACCTTCAGGATGCGGCATACCAAAATTTCTTCGGATATTGTCTTTCGTATCTTTTCCTCTTTGCTGCCCGATTACCGTTACAGGGATCCCATGAAATTTTGCAACGCCTCCTACAATCGCTTCGTCATCACCAAAATATCTGTCTCCGTGGCATTCGAAAAAATTTTCAAATAACAGCTCAATATAATCAAGCGTTGTAGGGCGATTCGGGTGGCGTGCGATTTGGACGCGATTCCACGGGGAGAGGTGATCATATATTTCCTTTTCTAAATTTTTTAGTCTTGTTTCCAGCTTTTCAATTTCAGCCGACAAATCTACATCCGCTGTTTTTGTAAATTCCTTTAATTCATGAATTTTTTTCTTTAATTCTATAATCGGCTTTTCAAATTCCAGTTCTCCTACCAATCTACATCCCCCTTTGCTTGGTGTATATCCAAGAGGTTGATTAACGTATCCCGCAGTTGGTGGCGGTGCAATACAGAATCAAGCTGCCCATGCTTCAGCAGAAATTCAGCAGTTTGGAAATCTTCCGGAAGCTCTTCTCTGATCGTTTGTTCTATGATTCTGCGCCCTGCAAAACCGATTAATGCACCAGGCTCGGCAAAATTGTAGTCACCTAAAGAAGCGAAGCTAGCCGATACTCCCCCTGTAGTCGGATGGGTCATAACCGAAATAATGAGTCCGCCTTCATCGCTGAATAATTTTAAAGCAGCGCTAGTTTTCGCCATCTGCATTAAACTGAGGACGCCTTCTTGCATACGAGCACCGCCTGAAGCTGTGAAAATAATAAAGGGGATGTTTTTTTTCTTCGCTTTTTCAATTGCCCTTGTAATTTTTTCTCCAACTACCGAACCCATGCTCCCCATGCGAAAACTCGCATCCATAACGGCAATTACTACTGGAAATCCGCCGATTGTTCCTTCGCCTGTCACAACAGCTTCATTTAGCTTCGTTTTCTCTTTGTCTTTTTCTAGCTTTTCTAAATACCCTTCAAAATTAAGAGGGTTTTCAGAACGCATATCGCTGTCATATTCTAAAAAGCTGCCATGATCTAAAAGGCTGGCAATTCTTTCTCTCGCTCCCATTTGAAAATGGTAGCCGCAGTTGTTGCACACTTTTAAATTTTTTTCAATTTCTTTTGAGTACATAATCTTTTTACATTTTGGACATTTTGTCATAATACCTTCAGGAACATCATATTTTGCATGTCCGGAAGGGATCGATGCATATTTTTTCTTTTTTGAAAAAATGTTTTTTATCAAAATAGAACCTCCCTTTTTGGCTGAATAATGTCTTCATTGCAAGGGATGACACCTTCAATCAATCTTAAATCTTCCGGATCTTCTTCCTATATCTTTTGAGAGGTATTCAAATATTATAAATATATCATATTTTTCTTTCTCCCAACAGCAGAGAAGAGAGGTTTCTCATTCTTTCGCCATTTGTAGCCGCTTTTATTTTCCAATAATAGCAAGCTTTCTTGTTTTTTCCGCAACTTCTTCCGGATCTACTTTTATGCGTGCAACACCTGTTTCCATTGCCGTTTTCGCAACAGCTGCAGCAACACATGGTGCAACCCTTGGATCAAACGGCGCCGGAATAACATAATCTGGACGAAGCTCATCTTCCTTAATAAGAGAAGCAATCGCTTCAGCAGCAGCCATTTTCATCTGTTCATTTATATGTGTTGCTCTTACATCCAATGCTCCACGGAAAATCCCTGGAAATGCTAAAACGTTATTCACCTGGTTAGGGAAATCTGAACGTCCTGTTCCAATGACTTTTGCTCCAGCTTCTTTCGCATCGTCAGGCATAATTTCCGGATCTGGATTGGCCATAGCGAAAATGATCGGATTATCCGCCATTAATTTTACCATTTCTTTTGTTAGTGCTCCTGCGACTGACACACCGATAAAAACATCCGCTCCTTCGATTACATCGGCCAAAGAGCCCTCTAAGCGATCATGATTTGTATATTTAGCCACTTCAGCTTTTATGCTGTTCATTCCGTAAGGGCGTCCATCGAAAATGGCTCCTTTTGAATCGCACAAAATAATGTCACGAACACCATAGCGATATAATAATTTTATAATAGCTATTCCAGCCGCTCCTGCTCCGTTTGCGACAACTTTAATATTTGACATCTCTTTGCCGACCAGCTTCAATGCATTTAATAAACCAGCGACAGTTACAATGGCGGTTCCGTGTTGATCGTCATGGAAAATCGGAATGTTCGTTTCCTTTTTTAAACGCTCTTCAATTTCGAAGCAATTTGGTGCGGCAATATCTTCCAAGTTTATGCCGCCAAAAGTCGGCTCAAGAAGCTTTACTGTCTCAATAATTTTTTCCACATCTGTCGTATCTATACAAATCGGAAACGCATCGACACCTGCAAAGCTTTTAAATAAAACAGCTTTTCCTTCCATGACAGGGAGAGCTGCCTCCGGTCCGATGTTTCCAAGCCCTAAAACGGCTGTTCCATCAGAGACAACCGCCACCATATTCCCCTTCATCGTATACTCATACACTTTGCTTTTATCATCATAAATTGCCTTGCACGGCTCAGCCACTCCAGGAGAGTATGCTAAACTTAAATCTTTTGCATTTCTTACCGGAATTTTTGATTTTGTTTCAAGTTTTCCCTTCTGAACACTATGAATATGTAATGCTTCTTCTCTTAATGACAACCTTTATCACTCCTTAACAACATGGATAATCGTCAAAATGGAAAGACCACTTTTTAGATATTTCTAAAATATTATACATGCAATCCGTTGTAAAGAAAAAGACATGTTTATTCTCTCAAGGCGACATTCCTTTCTCCGAGCAATGCCCGCAATCGATTCAAACATTGTTCAGACGGTTGTACACCAAATGTTTCGGGAAGCTTGACCGCTTTCTTTTTTCGTTCATGGTAAATAAATACAGGTATGCTGCCTGGATAATCCTGCAATACTTTTTTTATTTCGAGAAGCTTTTGTTTCTCTGATGCTTCATCTGCAATTTTTAAAAATAAAGCACGCTGCCGTTTAAATTCCGAGATGTCTTTTACGTCTTGAATTATATATTGAACATGTTCATTTCTAATTTCCGGTTTTCCGGTCAACAAATATACATTCCCTTTCTTTATTTTTCCGCTGAACTTTGCGTATTCATTAGGAAACAAGACCGCTTCTACATCCCCGCTTTGATCGCTTATATTGAGAAAAGCCATCGCCTGGCCGCTTTTTGTGCGAATTGCCTTTACGTTCGTCACATACGCGCCCACATGAACTTTTTTTTCAATCCATTGCGATAAATCCATTAATCGAACTGCCCCCAGCTGCTTCAAAACCGAATCGTAAGGCTGAATCGGATGGCTTGATAAATAAAATCCTAATGTTTCCTTTTCGAATTTTAATTTTTCTTCAATGGTGAACGGTTCCACTTCCACATACTTTGGTTTAATCGCAGCAAGATCGTCAAGCGGAAAAACGATTTGCTCTTTTTCATCCATTTTGAACAATTCTGCATGCTCGAGCGCAACATCAATACTAGCAAGCAACGTTGCCCGATCTTGCCCAAAATCATCCATCGCACCAGAAAAAATGAGCGCTTCTATTGTTCGGCGATTGACTGCCTTTGAAGACATCCTGATACAAAAATCAAACAAATCTTCAAAAGGCTTCTTTTTTCTTTCCTTTGCAATTTCTTTCATGGCGGCAATGCCAACATTTTTAATCGAGGCAAGTCCGAATCGGATAGATCCGTTTTCCACTAAAAAAGAAAAACCGCTTTTATGAATGGACGGCGGCAGGATTGTAATTCCCATTTCTGAAGCTTCTCGAACATATTGCGCTAATTTTTCTTGATTTCCTCCGATGCTCGACATTAACGCAGCCATAAAATATAAAGGATAGTGGGCTTTTAAATAAGCAAGCTGATAGGCAATCATGCTGTAGGCAACAGCGTGGCTGCGGTTAAAACCGTAGTTGGCAAATTTAACAATGAGATCGTATACTTTATTCGCGGTTTTTTCGTCGTATCCTTTTTTTAAACAACCTATAATAAAGCGATTTCTGTTTTCATCCAAAATCGTTTTAATTTTTTTGCCGACGGCTCGTCTCAACAGGTCTGCTTCCCCTAACGAAAAACCGGCCATTTTCGCTGCGATTTCCATTATTTGCTCTTGATACACAATGACTCCGTATGTCTTTTCTAAAATAGGCTGCAAATCTTTATGCAAATATTCTACCGGCATCCGGCCGTGCTTCCGTTCGATATAGACAGGAATGTTTTCCATCGGTCCTGGACGATACAAAGCATTAACCGCAACCAAATCTTCCAAATTAGTAGGTTTTAGCTTTTGTAAAACTTTCCTCATTCCTTCTGACTCAAATTGGAACACACCTGTCGTATTTCCTTCCGATAAAAGGGAAAACGTTTTTTCATCATCATAATTTGTAAAGTGAACAGAGAGCTTTGTTCCCTCGTAACGTTCAATTAAACGTTTGATATCTTCTATTAACGTTAAATTTCGCAGACCTAAAAAATCGATTTTCAACAGCCCGATTTCTTCTAAAAAATCCATTGAATATTGTGTTAAATATATATTGTGATGACCATTTTGAATCGGAATGACTTCAGTCAGCGGATAATCGCTTAGCACCACTCCCGCAGCATGCGTCGATACATGGCGTGGCAAGCCTTCCAGCTTTAAAGCCGTTTCAAAAATTTCCTTTCCTTTTTCCATTGAATGAAGGATGTTTCGAAATGCTGCCGATTGTTCAAATGCTTCTCTTAAAGTAATTCCAAGCTTTGAAGGTATGTGCTTTGCGAGCACATCCACCTCTTTATTCGAAGCTCCAAGCGCTTTTGCCACATCTCGAATAGCAGCTTTGGCCGCAAAAGTACCGAAAGTGATGATTTGAGCCACATGCCCTTTTCCGTATTTTCGCGCAACATATTCAATCATTTCATCCCGTCTTGTATCCGGAAAATCAATATCGATATCTGGCATAGAAACACGTTCAGGATTTAAAAAACGCTCAAACAATAGATTATAGCGAATTGGATCTACATTCGTAATATCTAGTACATATGCCACTAAAGAGCCGGCTGCTGAACCGCGGCCTGGACCGGTTACAATACCTTTTTCATGCGCGTATTTCATAAAATCCCAAACGATTAAAAAATAATCGCTAAAATTCATTTTTTTTATAACAGACAGCTCATACGAAAGCCTTTTGACATACTCGTCCGAAGGGGATGTTACTTTTTTTCTTAATCCTTCAAAGCACAGCTGTTCAAGAAAATCATCGCTGCTCAATCCTCCAGAAAAGGGGTATTTAGGCAATTTTGTTTTGCCTAATTCTATTTCAACATGGCATTCGGAGGCGATCCGAACAGTATTCTCAATGGAATCAGGAAAGTTCGCGAAATTGTTTATCATTTCCGCCGGGGATTTTAAATAATATTCGCAAGCAAACGCTGCGTCTTGTTCTTCTACAGTCGTTCCGTCTTTAATCGCCAGCAAACAGCGGTGTGCAAATGCATCATCCTTTTCAACATATAAAACATCGTTCGTTGCGACAATCGGAACTTTGATCGTTTCTCTCAGCTCCGCAATTTTTTCATTTAATTGCTGCTCTTCCGGCAAGCCGTGATTTTGTAAGGATATGTAAAAAGAATTGGGATCGAGCATGCTTTGAAAAAACTCCACCGCTTTTCCTGCCTCTGCAATCTGTCCGTTTATAAGCAGCTGCTCAATCAAGCCTTGTCTGCCAGGTGTGATCACAAAAAGATCCCTGCTGTATTGTTTAAAAAAAGAAAGCGGAAGTCCTTTCGGAAACTTTGTTTGCAGCAAACTGCTTAATTTAAGCAAATTGCGGTATCCGCTGTTATTTTTAGCAAGCAAAACAAAAGGATACGGTTCGTTTTTTATGATAACGGTAGCAGTTAAACCGAAAATCGGTTTAATCCCGTGTTCTTTACAAATTTTATAAAAAGAGAGCGCTCCATACATGACATGATGGTCTGTCAAGGCTAGAGCTGTTTGACCAGTTTTTTTCGCATAGCGGACAAGCTTGTCCAATCCCGCAGCACTAGTCAGCAAACTATAGGCGCTCTTCACTTGTAGGTGAACAAAAGGCAATGAAGACCCCACCTTTTTTCAATGATTTCTTAAAACAATTATAGTCATTGTTTTCAATGAAAGACAAACTTCATACTTTTATCTTCCCATCCATATACATATAAAGAAAGAGAATAAAACAAGCCTTTTCACTGCTTGCTGAAACCGGCTATTTAGCAAGTTTATTATAATCATATTTCACCAATGAACGGAAGAAAGGATGGTGGAAGCTCAATGGAAACAGATACTTTTATTGCAACCTTTATTAAAGTGTATTTTATTGCGTTAGGAGTCATTTTCGGCGGCTCGTTAATCGGCGGTATTGGCGCATATATTACAGGCGATGCTCCTCTCACCTCCATTTTCAGAATGGCAAACAAATTGAAAATTTGGGCTCTTGTTGCAGCTATTGGAGGGACGTTTGATGCGTTTTACAGCTTTGAACGAGGGATTTTTGAAGGAGCGACAAAGGACATTGTGAAACAGATTTTGTTAATCATTTCCGCCATGGGTGGTTCTCAAACAGGCTGGCTCTTAATCTCTTGGTTCACACAGGAGCATGTTTCGCAATGAGAATCCCGCCTTATTATAAAAAGCCTTCATGGCAGCGTTTTTTTGCCGGAGTTGCCGTAGGAGCTCTTATTAGCTGGGGGTTTTTTCTATATTCCTTTGGCTATTACCAAGAAAAACAAGTAAAAATCATTTCAACGCAGCAAGAAACGATCGAACAATTAAAAAATGACATTCAAATTTGGCAGAGGGATTACAAAGAGCTAAATAAGAGAAACTTAGAATTATTGACTGTACAGGATGTCAAAATCGAAATTAAAAATGCGGAAAAATATAAGCTGGATGAATTAATGAAATATTCGATTGAAAATACGATCAAAAACGATTTAGCTGATTTAATTGCAAAAGATATTGACAGTGTTGTGAAAACAAGGCATTTAATTGCCAAAACGATTGAAAATAGAAAATATAAAATAGATGACAAAGAATACAACGCTACTGTCGTGGAGCTTGTCATTACACCGACCATTATTGTTGAAGTAGAATTGAAATTGAGCAAATAATAATGGCAACTTTTCTCCTATTATGAGGAGGGAAAAAGCGCCCTCCTTAAGATGCTTTACATAAAGCGACCAGCTCTTGAATGATTAGATCCGCAGTTTCCCAGCTGTCGATCGTAGCTCCGGCCGCAAGCGGATGGCCTCCGCCTTTAAAGCGTTTTGCAAGCTCATTGATCACGATTCCCTTCGAGCGGAATCTGACCCGAATTTCGTTGTTTTCCTCGACAAACAGCACCCACGCCTTGATCCCTTCAATATTTCCTAAAGCACCGACGAGCTGTGAAGCTTCGGAAGGAGTGACGCGGTATTCGTCCAATAGTTCTTTTGGAAGCTTTATATAAGCGGCCCCTGAATCAGTCAAAACAAAATTTTGCAGGACGTAACCGTTCAGCTTCGCCACATTAAGTTTCGTTTTATACATTTCGTCGTATATTTGCGTAAATGAAAACCCATAGTCTATAATCTCGCTTGCATATTGGAACGTTTTTTTCGTCGTATTTGAAAACAAAAATCTTCCTGTATCCCCAACAATTCCGGCATAAATGAGACTGGCTGCTTTTTTCGATAACGTTAAGCCTTGATCTTTGCCAAATAGATAAAATTCATAAATCATTTCGCTGACAGAGCTGGCAGATGTGTCTACCCAGACTATATCTCCATAAGGATCTTCATTTGGATGATGATCGATTTTGATCAATTTTTTCCCTTTATCATATCTTTGATCGCAAATTCGTTCTTGGTTAGCTGTGTCACATACGATGACGAGCGCTTCTTGATAGACGTCATCTTGAATTTCATCCATTTTGTATAAAAACGTTAAAGAAGGCTCATCGTTGCCGACTACATATATGTTTTTTTCAGGAAACGATTCTTTTAACAATTCCGCAAGCCCGCACTGAGAACCGTATGCATCAGGATCCGGCCGGACATGTCTATGTATAATAATCGTATCGAATGCTTTTATTTCATTTAAAATCTGTTGTTTCATTTCAGCTCTCCTTTATCATCATAAATGTTTTATTTCATCATTTACTAATGGTAAAATGATATACGATACTTAGATGGAGGTTGACATCATGCCTGTTTTAGCTATCCTAACGGTCATTTCTTTATCTTTTTATGTTTTTTACAAAATCAAATATTTTCGCACGAAACGTCCGATGGAAAGAAGCTGGATTTCATCTAAATCTAGCATTTCTCTAGGATTGTTTGTCTTCTTTTTCGGATTAAACCAAATGTTTTTAAACCGATCCACTGTTGCGCTCATCGTCGGTGTTGTTTTTATTATAACAGGTTGTCTGAGCATTTGGGCAGGATATAAAGCTTACAAATATTATTTGCCTTTGGCAATCAAAGAAAGCGAAAATGCCCGCTAAGAAAATTATATGGGAGAGACTGTCCTTATTTTTCAGACAGTCTTTTTTTAATTACGATCCATGATTTGCACCATTAACATAGCTTTGCCGACTAAAGTGTTTTCGTGGAATACTTCCACATCAATTTTCCCGAATTTTCGACCCACGTCTAATATTTTCGGATGAATTTCAATCATACTTTCCATTTGAACAGGTTTCAAAAAATAAATCGTCATATTCTCAACGACAAGCTCGCCTTTCTTTTTCTGTCTCAAATGATAATTGGCCGCTTCTGTAACTAGAGTTGTGAAGGCACCGTATGAAATGGTACCGAACTGGTTTGTCATTTGCGGTGTTACTTCACATTTAAAAATGTTTGATTCTTTTGCTTCATCAGAAAGATTGATCATCTGCCTCGTGATGATGTCATCAATTTTTTCACCTGTGTGCGGCTGCCGTTCAATTGAATGGAGAGCCTTTAAAACGTCCTGTCTGGAAATCATACCTGATAGGCGGCCGTTTCCGTCCACAACAGGCAATACTTCAATTCCTTCCCAAACCATTATTTGCGCAGCTGAAGCGACAGATGTTTTTCCTGTAACGGTTATCGGGCTTTTTGTCATCACTTTTTCAATGGATGTTTTTCGATCTGACGTCATAATATCCTTTGCCGTGACAATTCCAACAACCTTCAAACCTTGATCAATGACCGGGAATCGTCCGTGTCCAGTTTGCCGGTTGTATTCAAACCAGCGTTCAATCGGATCATTCGGGGTTAACGTGACAGTTTTTTCTAATGGGGTCAAAATGTCTTCCACTAACACGATTTCCTTTTTGATCAGCTGGTCATATATCGCTCTGTTTATCATCGTAGCCACTGTAAAAGTATCGTAGCTAGTTGATATTATCGGGAGCTCGAGCTCATCCGCCAGTTTTTTTACATAATCATCTGTGTCAAATCCCCCGGTTATTAAAACGGCGGCACCTGCTTCCAAAGCCGACTGCTGAGCTTTTGTCCTGTTGCCGACAATGAGCAAGTTTCCAGCACCTGTATATCTCATCATCGCTTCCAATTTCATGGCGCCGATAACGAATTTATTTAATGTTTTATGAAGACCGGCCCTGCCGCCTAACACTTGTCCGTCGACAATATTGACAACCTCCGCAAATGTCAGCTTTTCAATATTGTCTTTTTTCTTTTTTTCAATTCGAATGGTGCCGACCCTTTCGATTGTGCTGACAAAGCCTTTATTTTCCGCATCTTTAATCGCACGATAGGCAGTTCCTTCACTGACATTCATAACTTTGGCAATTTGTCTGACAGAAATTTTATCTCCGACGGGCAGAGACTCAATATAGTTCAAAATTTGTTCATGCTTTGTCGCCAATTTCTTCCCTCCTTTTAAGTTACACGATTGGCAAATTCTTCAAACATTTACTTATTTTTTCCTAAAATTTACTGTTTAACAAACAAATGCTTGGAACTCATAATACGTAAAATGAACGGCTAAAAGCCGTCCATCAACAATCTCACAGTTCGATTGTTTCTCCTGGTTTCAATAGGAGACCGACACCGTCTGGAAGCTTGGAAACAAAATCTTCAGGGTTTTGCTGGATCACTGGGAACGTGTTGTAATGAATCGGCACGACTTTTTTAGCTCGAATCCATTCTGCTGCTGTAAGAGCATCCTCCGGCCCCATTGTATAATTATCGCCAATCGGCAAAAAGGCTAAATCAATTTCATTGCGTTCTCCAATTAATTTCATATCAGAAAACAATGCTGTATCGCCTGCATGATAAATCGTTTTGTCCTCAGTTGTCAACAAAATTCCTGCTGGCATGCCAGTATACACAATGTTTTGGTTATCTTCCGTATAGCTGGAGCCATGGAAAGCCTGAGTCAGCTTTACTTTTCCAAACTCAAACTCATATGCTCCCCCGATGCTCATTCCATGGGTTTTAATCCCTTTCCAGCTCAAGTATGTAGCCAGCTCTGCAATCGCCACGACTAACGAATCATTTCTTTTTGCAATCTCAACCGTATCCCCTACATGATCATTATGGCCGTGTGTCAACAAAATGACATCTGCTTTCACATCTTCTACCTTCAAATCGGTTTGCCCGTTCCCATTAATGAACGGATCAATGATAATGTTTTTCCCATTTGTTTCAATTTGAACGATGGAATGACCGTGAAAGGAAACCTTCATAAAAAACCCCTCCTTTTTGAATCTACTTTCATTTTACTGGAAACTTATGCTTTTGAAAACGTTTTATCGTTATTGATGAAATCGATGAATGACATTAGCGGCTCCCGTCGCTTCAATTATGGCGCCTGTAATAAAATCTGACTGTTCATCGCACAAAAAGGTTATAATTCTTGCGATATCTTCCCCTGTACCTGATCTTCCAATCGGCGTGTTCACGTCAATATGTTTTCTAGCTTCTTCAATGGTCGCCTCTTTCATTTCCGCCGTAATGTTTCCTGGACAAACCATATTTGCTGTGATGCCGTTTTCCGCCTCTTCAATAGCAATCGTTTTTGTCAAAGAGACTAGTCCGGTCTTAGCCGCGCTGAACGCCGAGCGGTGAAGCCAGCCTGAAGCATCCCCGGCACCTTGGAAGCCGTAGGTAATGATTCGGCCATACTTTTGTTTCCTCATAATCGGGATTGTTCGTTTCACTAAATGAAACACCGAGCTTAAATTTCCTTCAATCATTTCATACCATTCCTGATCAGAATAATCAGCAAGCTTTTTCCTCTCAAATATATACGGACCCGCATTATTAACTAAACAGTCAATACGGCCAAAGCACTGATAAGTTTGATCAATCAGCCGAATTAAATCTTCCTTTTTCGTCACATCACATCGTATAAACAGCAAACGGTCGCGCATAGAAGCATATTTTTCCTGCAGTTGTTCAACTCCTGTTTGATTATTGTGATAACTGACCGTCACGCTGTACCCCTTTTCCAAAAATAATTCGGTCACCTTTCTTCCAAGACCTCTTGAGCCTGCCGTAACAATTGCATGGCGCACCCATCAATTCCTCCCTTTATTTACTACAATCATTTTACAATAATTTTTTAAAATGCAAAAACGGAATAGCTTCCACGATTTTTATCAGCAAGAGGTTGGAATGCAAGTGCAAGGCGGCCTTTCCATACAAAAAAGCGGGCACAATGAGTACCCGCCTGTTTCAGCTTATGCGCAGAAGACCGATTTTTCATTGAAGGTCTTGATTCAATTAAAACAAATGGAGTTGGATTTATATAATCGCCTTTGCTTTATTGATTTGCTCCTTTACTTCCTTAAATCCGGTTCCACCTAAGCTGTTTCGTTTGTTGACCGCTTCGTATGGGTTCAGAACTTCATATACATCATTTTCAAACAGAGAGGATGCTTCCTTATACTCTTCTAATGGCAAGTCAAGTAAATAGATTCCTTTTTGAATGCATTTATATACAAGTTTTCCGACTACTTCATGAGCTTCGCGGAAAGGAAGACCTTTTTTCGCCAAATAGTCAGCGAGTTCAGTAGCGTTTGAAAAATCCTGCTTCACCGATTTTTCCATCTGCTCTTTATTTACTTTCAGCGTTTCGATCATTCCCGTCATAATTTGCAAACAGCCCTCTACTGTTTTTACAGTATCGAACATGCCCTCTTTATCTTCCTGCAAGTCTTTGTTATAGGCAAGAGGGAGACCTTTTAAAACCGTAAGCAAACCGACGAGATTGCCGACGACGCGGCCGCTCTTCCCTCGAATTAATTCCGCCATATCCGGATTTTTCTTTTGTGGCATGATGCTGCTGCCGGTCGAATAAGCGTCATCCATTTCAACGAACTGGAATTCCTGCGAGCACCATAAAATTAATTCTTCGCAAAATCTTGAGAGATGAATCATCAACAGCGAGCTGTTGCTCATAAATTCAACAATAAAATCCCTGTCGCTCACCGCATCCAGGCTGTTTAAATAAACTTCATCGAAGCCTAAAAGCTCAGCCGTATATTTCCGGTCAATCGGAAAGGTTGTCCCAGCTAATGCGGCAGCGCCAAGCGGACTGATATTAATCCGTTTCAAAGACTCTGTAAATCTAGATTTGTCACGCTCAAGCATCCAAAAATAAGCCAATAAATGATGGGCGAATGAAATCGGCTGCGCCCGCTGCAAATGTGTATATCCCGGCAAAATTGTCTCAATATGCTGTTCAGCTTTGTTTACAAGCGCTTTTTGCAATTCTCTGATCAGTTCCACAATGGCTTCAACATGTTTTTTTAAGTATAGATGCATATCGGTCGCCACTTGGTCGTTGCGGCTTCTTGATGTATGCAGCTTTCCGCCGATCGGTCCGATTTCATCTATTAACATTTTTTCAATGTTTAAATGAATATCTTCATATTGAACGGAGTATTCAAGCTCCCCATTTTTTGCTTTTTCCAAAAGACGGTGCAGCCCTTTTTCAATCGCTTCTCCTTCCTCTTTTGTTAAAATGCCGCACTTGGCAAGCATTTTAACATGGGCGAGGCTCCCTTGAATGTCTTCCTCTACGAGCTGTTTGTCAAACGTGATCGACGCATTGAATTCGTCGACCCATGCTTCGGGCGTCTTTTGAAAACGGCCGCCCCAAAGTTTTTTCATATTGTCACCTTCTTGTTTTTCACGATGCTGTTCACCGCTGTTGGAAGGCCGAACAGTTTAATAAAGCCGACTGCTGCTTCATGATCAAATGAATCTTCTTGCGTGTAGGTGGCCAGCTTTTCATCATAAAGCGAGTACGGAGATTTTCTTCCTTCAACAATTGCGTGCCCTTTATACAATTTTACGCGCACTGTCCCTGTTACATATTTTTGAGTTTCTTTCAAAAATGCTTCCAATGCGCTTTTCAGCGGAGAGAACCAAAGACCGTTGTAAATAAGCTCGGCAAGCTTTTGTTCGATCAGCGGTTTAAAATGCGCTACTTCTTTAACCTGTGTTAAATCTTCCAATTCTTTATGCGCTTTGATCAATGTCATAGCCGCAGGGCATTCGTACACTTCGCGCGATTTAATGCCGACAAGTCTGTTTTCCACATGATCGATTCTGCCGACGCCATGTTTTCCAGCGAGCGCATTCAGCTTCAAAATTAGTTCATCTAACTGCATTCTTTGACCGTTCACTGCTACCGGTACGCCTTGTTCAAATTCAATTTCGATGATGTCCGCTTCATCCGGTGCATTTTCAATGGAAGAAGTCAGTTCATAGGCATCCTCAGGCGGTGCAGCCCATGGATCTTCTAAAACTCCGCATTCATTGCTTCTTCCCCATAAGTTTTGATCGATGGAATATGGGCTGTCCAGATCAATCGGAATTGGAATGTCATGCTGTTTCGCATATTCAATTTCCTCTTCACGCGACCATTTCCATTCCCGAACAGGTGCCAAAACCTCCAGCTCAGGATTTAACGCTTTTATGGAAACTTCAAAGCGCACTTGGTCGTTTCCTTTTCCGGTACAACCGTGAGCAACTGCGACAGCGCCGGTCTTTTCCGCTATTTCCACTAATTTTTTGGCAATGAGCGGTCTTGAAAGAGCGGAAACAAGAGGATATTTACCTTCATAAAGGGTGTGTGCCTGAAGGGCGATCAACGCATATTCTTCCGCAAACTCTTTTTTCGCATCTATAATATAAGATTGTACAGCACCGACTTTTAGTGCTTTTTCTTTAATAAACTCTAAATCCTTCCCTTCCCCAACGTCCAGACAGCAGGCAACGACGTCGTATCCTTTTTCTTGCAGCCACTTGATGGCGACAGATGTATCTAAACCTCCAGAATAGGCCAATACTACTTTTGGTTTTGACATGTTCATTCTCCTCTCCGATGTATACAAAATGAATAAAAATACTTTTTTATTCATAAAAATGCAATCATTAATTAAAAATGTAACAGTTTTGCTGACTTTTTTCAATAGTTTTTTTAAAAAAGCATTATTTGTTTATGATATAATTTGCATAATAAAAAATGGAGGAATGGAAATGTTTGAATATAACGAAAGATTGGGGATTCCTCTTCCTGCATTCAGCAAGCATTGGGAGGAATATCCAAATGAGGTTCAACAGCAAATTTTATCGGATTGGGAATGTATACGTGGACAAATCCCTGACCGCATTAAACATTTAGAAGCGATAATAAATAAAAAGCAAGAGCAGTTGAATGACGAAGAGGATTTTGATCTTTCGTGCAGACTAAATGAAGAAATCAGTGAGATTGCTTCCATCATCAATGATTTATGGCTTTGGTACCGGATTGATCCGCATATAACAAAAGCTTGAGAAATTATATTTTCATCTCAAGCTCATCCCTTCATAATGATGTCTATATTGATAAAATTTATGTGCAAACTCAATGGCCACTTTCATAGAACGATAGCGAATGCCGCCTCCGATCATTAAGCTTAAAATCGGTTTTCCCCGAATTGTTTTATATTTGAATGTTTGCACGGCAATGCATTTTAAGATTTGGTTTACAGTTTGATGGTTGACAAATGGTTCGTTCTGCTCATAAAAATAAGCATCATCTCCATTTTGTAATTCCTCTTTTAGTTGATTCCACGCTTCAAATTTTAAATGTTTCGGCATTAAAGAGCTGTGAAAAACCTTTAGAGACAGCATCATTTCATAAGGTGACGAAACTTCATAACCATACGCAAGAGATAATGTTTGCACAGCCCGCATATGAAAAATTATTTGCAGCACAATATCTGTACTTAGCGAAAAAACACCACCGGAAGATGCGATTCCTCCTTGAATAAAGGAATACAGCCGCTGCTTCGCCATTTCCTTCTCAGCCAATTGATAGCATTCTTCTAAAGGGAGCTTTTTTAAATCAGTGATCGTTTGAACTTGATCGGAAATAACACGTGCAAATGAGAGGATCCGCTTCCGTGTTTCTGAATAGAAGATCGAGCTTTGCAAAATCGAATGCATATGAAACAAAACGTAATCGACCTTCTCAAACATTTCTTTTTGAATATGCTCAGGAAGGTCATTCAATCTTGTTTCCAGCCATTTGTCAAATGGAAGCGTGCATTTACATGCACATTTTTCCAACTCTTCCTCCCAGCATTTCATTTGATTTTCCCAGCTTTCTTCCAAAATGGCCCCCAAAAATGCACCGCCTTTCTTTTTAAACAAATGCTCGCAAATATTCAATGATATTATATCACGGAATTGATATAACTCTTAAGAGTCGAGCATTGATAAAATCCAATCCTTTACATCTATCATCCGATTATACTTCGGCAATCGCTCTGTCCCTGAAACGATGATTGCTGCTAAAGAGTCATGCTGGTGTAAACCGCCATGACTCGCACCGCCCACATGCACTGGAGATGACCCGTACTTGAATTCAAAGCCAGGATAAGCGCTAATCATAAGAAATTGTCCTTTATGTGACAAAGCGGCTGCATGTAATCTTGCCAGCGCATCCGGATATTCCCCGTACTTAATTCGGCTTCCTTCCGTGAAAATATCCAACACTTCAATGTCTCCGTTTAAAGTCCACATACTTCCATACGGATCTTCCCATTGACCTCCTTTTTTAAACATCAGCATTCCTTCCCGCCGCCCTGAAACAACTTTTATTTTTTCCTCTTCCCGCCAAGCGATGACATCGATGCGTGCATCTGTTTTCAAAATGTTTGCAATTTCTTCAAGCGAATGGTTCGGCTGTAATAAATATACGAACGCCATGCGTTGATTGACCGCAAGTACGAGATCATCATCCTTCCGTACACCTTTTGACAGCTTGGTAATACGATATGGGCTGAGTAGCTTTTCTAAATGGATCAGAGGATTTTGATTTCTCGGGCGGACAGCCGCTTGGCCGTTATCGCCCATAATGATCCAAACATTGTTCTCCAGCGCTTCCTCCCATGAATGAAAGCTGTCTAACACTTTTTGCAATTCACGATCTGTTTTTACGATTCCTGACAGATCCTCAACTCCTTTTTTATGTATAATTTGATCCATATCAGGAAAATAGACCATTGTAAAAGGAGGCAAAGAATGATTTTTAATAAGATAAATAAGCTCCTGAGCAGAAAATCGATTATTAAAGCCAAATCTTTGCCAGAAGTGTCCATACTTTGCAAATGGGTTTTGTTTAATGAAGGAGCCGTAAGTTAACAAATCCGGTCCCTTAACAGTAAGGCTTCTATGAAAAGTAGGCAGCAAAGATAATAAAAACGGAAGCTGCATTACTTTTTCCTGACTTCCTCGATAGAGAAGTCCATTAATAGACGCGGAATTTTTCCCCTTTTTGCTCAGTTCTTCAAAAATGGTTGCGGCCTTTTTGTTTAAATGCTCATGATTTATATTGTACAGCGGATCCTTTAATGAAGTTGCGAGCCCCAGCTGTAAAAGCTCAGATGCATTTGTTCCATAATTAATAAGACGCTTTTCTTCATCATGAAACCAGACTAATCCTGGAACGTGATGCACATCTGAGTAATGCCCGGTAAGCAGACTGCTTTCCACATTGACGGACATCGTCGGAAAAGGACTGATAATTTCTGAAGCAGTACCATGCTTCATGAAAAAGGCGAAAGCCGGCGCCATTTTATTGTCTACTGCTTTTTTCAAAAAAGGGAGCATGAGAGTATCGATAATCAACAATATCACATTTTTTTTAGCCATTTTGTTCCATCCTCATCGTTTATTTGCTATTAGAATTTGTCTAGAAGGTGAAAATCATGCAAAAAACTCCGGTTTTTTAAACCGGAGCAATATTCAACGCTATTATCATTCTCATCCCCCCAATCATCACTTAAGAAATGTTGGAGGGAATGAATCATTTTAGTTCCCATGCATCGTTCATCATATAAATAGATTATTTCCACTTTTTATTGGTAAAAAAAACAACCTCCTTTCATATCCATTTCGGAATATGAAAAAAGGTTGCGTTGGTTACGAGTTCAGGTTTTGCTGTTACCTTATAAATTCGCTATTCTCATTACATCTCTTGCAATCATCACTTCTTCATTTGTCGGTATAACTAGAACTTTTACTGGTGAGTGTGGATAGTTAATAAACGCTTCTTTTCCACGTACTTTGTTTAAGGCAGGATCCCAATAAACGCCCATAAATTCCAATCCCCGCAGCACTCGTTCGCGGACAACGTCACTGTTTTCACCAATGCCGGCGGTAAAGATAATCGCATCCACACCGCACATCCGCGCCGCATAAGATCCGATATATTTATGAATGCGGTCAGCAAAAACCGCCAATGCCAATTCGGCGCGAGCATTCCCCTTCGCTGCAGCATCTTCGATATCGCGCAAATCGCTTGAGAAACCGGATATTCCTAAAAGTCCGCTCTTTTTATTTAATACATTAATAACTTCATCAGCGGTTTTACCTGTTTTTTCCATGATATATGGGATAAGCGCTGGATCAATACTTCCGGAACGAGTTCCCATCGCAACACCTTCAAGAGGCGTAAATCCCATCGATGTATCGATTGATTTTCCGCCTTCAACTGCTGCAATGCTGGCACCATTTCCTAGATGGCAGGAAATAAGCCGCAAATGCTTTAAAGGTCTTTCAAGCAATTGAGCTGCCCGTTCCGTTACATATTTATGAGACGTTCCATGGAAGCCGTATTTGCGAATTCCGTATTTTTCATAATAATCATATGGCAAACTGTATAAGTAAGATTGTTCCGGCATCGATTGGTGAAAGGCAGTATCGAACACCGCTACCGCTGGAACGTCCGGAAGCACCTTTTGGAAGGCGCGAATGCCAAGCACATTGACTGGATTATGCAAAGGCGCCAAATGAGAGAGTTCTTCAATTTTCTTTAAAGTTCCATCCGTAATAAGCGCTGAGTCACTGAAGATCTCTCCTCCATGTACAACCCTATGACCGATTCCGTCAATATCATTTAACGTCCGGATAATTCCATATTCAGTTAATTTATTTAGCACAAGCTGTACCGCTATTGAAAAATCGGTAATTTGACAACTTTCTTTCTTTTCTTCTCCGTTAACATATATCTTAAAAAATGATTGGTCCAAACCAATCCTTTCAACTACCCCTTTTGTTAAAACTTCTTCATTCGGCATTTCAAACAATTTAAACTTTAATGAAGAGCTTCCAGCATTTACAGCTAAAATCTTAGGCATGTATTTTCATTCTCTCCTTCTTTTTGTTGATGAAACTTTTTTAAAAATTCCTGCATGTGACATAGAAATTAGCAAAATATGTGAAACACCAGACTTGTCTAATTTTAAAAAGAGAGATGATCGCTCTATACATTTAAACATTGATAAAGCAACATTTCAAGTGAAAAATAAATGTTTATCTGTATACAAAAATTTCTAAAAATAAAAAGCGCTTCCATCCACTTCCTAAATGAAACGGAAAGCCACTATTCGCTAAAACCGAAGATTTCTTTTCTCTAGTTTAGTTTTTATGAAAAATAGAAGAAATAAACCGAATCCTAAAAAAAAGGCGACATGGCTGTCACCTTTTAGTGTTTTCATCTTTTCATTTATTTGTCCGGAGCCACTCATCAATTTGATCCATAATCGAAGCAAGAGCTTTTTTATTCGAAAATTTCGGTAGATCAACAAGCATAACCCGTTTGGGCGGTACAATTCCTTCTCCCTTTTTTTGCAAAATAAAGATGCTTTTTCGACTATTTTCCGATTTAAACATGGAGCGCGGGAGCTGCAACAGGCCTTGGATCACTGTATTTTCTTTTAAATATCGATTCAATTTTGGAGCTTCAGGCGTCTCAAAAAGATGGTTTGGTATAAGGAAAAACAAATAACCGCCTTCTTTTGTATAGCGGATGCTCTGCTCAATAAAAAGATGATGGGCGTAAGAATGGCCTTCATCAGCCTTCAATTCAAAATGCTTTGCGACGTCATGATCGGGATAATAGCCGACTGGCAGGTCGCACACCACCGCATCCACAGGGTCGATAAAAAGGTTTTTTAAGCTATCCTGATTATAAAAGTCAATAGAATGCTTCTGCAAATTTGCATTCACATAAGCGATTTTAACTAACAAATCATTTATATCGATTCCAATGCTTTCAACTTGCTTTGCTTCCAGTTGGTTTAAGACAGCCGAGAGTAAATTACCCGAACCTACAGCAGGGTCTAAAATCATTAAATTTTTTTCATCTTGAAAAAATTTTTGCACAAGATAGCCGAGCAATATGCAAACACTGTCAGGGGTCATTTGGTGGATTTGCTGATTATCTTCCTTTAATCCTTTTAAAACAGCGAGCTGAAAAGCTCTCCGAATTTCTTCATTTGAGTAGTGATCCAAATGAAACGTCCGGTATATATTGTTCAGTTTTTTACTTGTAATTTCGCTAATGGAATCTTGAACTGCAGTTCCGTGAAACAGGTTTTCTCCTGTATTCGCTACCGCTTCAATGTATGTACAATTCATTTCGTTTTTAATGATTTCTGCCGTCTCATTAATGAGTGAAAACAGTTTTTCAACATTTGAAAATCCTTGCATAAAGGCTTCCTCCTTTAAGCTCGTCACATCCTTTCATTTTAGCGTTTCATTGTTTTATAAGCAAGAAAAAAAGGACCTTGCATCAGGTCCTTAATTTGCTGCTTTTGCAGCTTCAATCGCCGCTTCATAGTTTGGATGATTTGTCGCCTCGCTGACATATTCTACATATGTTACATTATCGTTTGAATCAACAACAAAAACAGCGCGAGCAAGCAGACGCAATTCTTTGATTAATACTCCGTACGCCTGTCCGAAAGAAGCGTCGCGATGGTCAGATAACAATTGTACATTTTCAATTCCGTTCGCACCGCACCAACGTTTTTGCGCAAAAGGAAGATCCATGCTGATTGTTAAAATTTTAACATTATCCAGCTTGGAAGCTTCTTCATTAAAGCGGCGTGTTTGTGCATCACATACGCCAGTATCGATCGAAGGAACAACAGAAATGATTCGGACCTGCCCTTTTGTATCAGCTAAAGTAACTTCCGACAAATCATTCGCAAGCACTTTGAAATCAGGCGCTTTATCTCCAACCTTCACTTCATTTCCTAAAAGAGTTACCGGATTTCCTTTAAATGTTACGTTTGCCATTTTATCCCCTCCAAATCTATGTATAGTTTAACTATAGCTTGTTTTTGAAGACTTTTCAAAGAAAAAGTGTTTGAAAATTTCAAAAAGCTGCCAAAGCAGCTTTAAATGTCAAAATCAATTTTTTCTTTTTCATTGTTATCGTCTTGTATATGTTTTTTCTTTCGAAACAGTTCTTGAATTTTTTCTACCGTTTGAGGGGTTGCATCTAAAATTTTTTCATAAAGATGGGTATTTTCATCTAAATGAAGAATTTTGATTCCATTTGTTCCAACAATAAGAAATGCGATTGGCGTAATCGATACACCGCCTCCGCTTCCTCCGCCGAAAGGAAGTTTTCCTTTTTCACCTGTAGTGCTGCTTCCATAAGGACTGCTTGAATGTTTTTCACCTGTCGGTCCGTAAAATTCACTGCCACCTGCCGCAAATCCGAATCCCACTTTTGAAACGGTTAGTATAACACTCCCATCAGGAGTTTCAACTGGATCGCCAATTATGGTATTGACATCGATCATTTGCTGCAAGTTTTCCATTGCCGTTTTCATTAACCCTTGAATCGGATGATCGCTCATACTTTTGCCTCCTCTAAACTATGTTCATTCTTCTTGTTTTTCTTGGCAAACGGTAAGTTTCGCCATAATGCTGTTTTTGATCTCGACCATTTTACGAGACGCAATCCTGCTATGATAGCATTCCCAAGTCGGAATTGCATCATACATACAAATGTCGTTTTCAAAACCATTCGGTTGAAATTAGGAAAGATTGAAACAACTGGATAACCTATTAATGTAAAGTATCGGGAAGCGAAATAAATAATAGAGCTTTTCATCCCCCATAGTGTACCCGCCGACATTCCTGTTGAGGCAGCTTCTCCCGTTCCGATTTCAGTACGCCACTCCCATTTCACAATCCGAACCTTCTTCAGAAATTTCCGAATAATAAAGGAAAAGTGGATAACATTTTCCAATATTTCTTTAAAATTTTGCAGCTTCTCAAACAGCTCTTCAGGAGTCACTTTTTCGGACGATTTTTGAGTTGAATGTTTCGTTTCTTTTTCTTGTTTATAAACGATATTTGGACCTTCTTGATCCAGTTTTATAAAAGGGATTTTGATTGTGTAGCGAATAAGGCCGAAAAACAATAGAAATGTCACTCTTAGCCGATCGTCATATTTATCGTGTTTATATGAAAGTACAATCGTTAATTTTGTCATTGCAACTAGAAGCACAAATATCAAAAATAGGACAAAGACCATTGCAAGCCAAAATGGCATAATTTCACATCCTTTCAGTGAACCATTATCACCTCTCTATAAAAAAATAAACCTGCCTTTTCGGCAGGTCATCTTGAAAACCATTCATCATGAATAACTGTTGTATCGCTGAATAAATCGTGCAGCCCTTGTTTCTTTTTTGTAAAAGCAACGATCAAATATCCAATCCACGTAACCTTGGAGATGTACCGTCCGATCCATTCCCTGAAGAAAACATCGGTCCATGTAAGCTTATCATTTTTTAAAGATATAACACGCAGGCCAAAAACCATTTTCCCGAGCGTTTGTCCTAAAAACTTCGTCATAAGAATAAAGTAGGAAAAGAAAAACAAGGCGCTTAAAATTCGATAAGGTGAAAAAATAAAATCGCTTTTTTCCAATCCGATCAGTAAAAAAAGCGGATTGACAACAATTCGGATGACGCTTGAAACAACAATGAGGTCAAGCAAGTATGCCCAAAACCGCATCCAAAATCCCGCAAAGTGATAAGAGATGTCTGTTTGAACCTCACGCTTTTGTTCAATTTGATTTATTTCTTCAAATGTTCCATCCATGTTGGCACCTCCTACTCCGAATATAAATACATCAGGCGGGGAGAATTCGGTTGTGAAAACAATTTGTATAGTCCCTGCATTTCCAGGTCTTTAGAGATCACCTTCCCAGCCATCATGGAAAGGAACGATTCAAATCCAAAGCTCGATTTATATTTGAATACATATGGATCTGATAAGTCTAAGTCTTTTTTCATCATTTCCACCGCATCATCAAAATAGCCTAGCTCGTCAACTAAATGGAGCTGCTTCGCCTGCCGGCCGTCATAAATTCGTCCATCGGCAATTTTCCGCACTTCCCCTTCATCCATCTTTCTTCCTTGCGAGATTACGTCTACAAAGCCTTCATAAGCGTTATTCACCATTTTTTGAAGAATTTCTCTTTCCTCTTTTGTCATATCTCTTGTTGAAGAAAAAATGTCTTTATATGGACCGCTTTTGATCGTTTCTACTTTCACCCCAAAGTTTTTTGCCAATTCACTGTAGTTTATTCCTTGCATAATGACCCCTAGCGAGCCTGTCATCGTATCCGGTGCTGCAATAATTTTATCGGCAGGAGTTGAAATATAATATCCTCCTGAAGCTGCCATGGTTCCCATCGAAACATAAATCGGCTTTTTCGCCTTTTCTTTAACTTCCATTAGTTTTTTATGAATTTCTGCACTTTCCACTACTCCCCCGCCAGGAGAGTTGACTCGCAAAATTATTCCTTTTACGCTTTTATCCTCGCCGGCCTTTTCAATCAATTTCAAAAATTCTTTATGATTGTAGCCTTCACTGGCAAAAATCGATGTAACATCTTCTCCCGTATCTTGAATCACTCCATTTACTTCCAGCACCGCAATTTTTTCATCCGGCATTCCTTCTTCAAGGACTTCCTCGGAAAACTGCGATTCAAAAAAATTCTCAGACAATTTTTCTGCATTTGAAACAGCCATAGAAGTAAAGCTAATGATCATCGAAAAAACAAATAATGCTGCGGCAATTCCTAACGCAGCCCACCTTTTTCCACTCAAGATGTTTACCTCCTTGATTCAATTTCACCTTTTTTGACATGTTCCATTATAAAAATGTTAAACTATATATCATAGTGTATTTTAACATTTATTTATATAATTGTGGAGAATCTTCCAAAAAGAGGAGGTTTTTTTGATGGATCCACGCCGAAATATCTACTTCTTTTACAAACATAGCGATCACCTTGAACAGAAAATAGCTTCGTTGATTGACTTGGCGAAGCAGTATGATTTTCGTCCTGTTGAAGATTGGAGACATGCGAACATTATCGTAGCAATCGGAGGGGACGGAACATTTTTGCAAGCGGTTAGAAAAACGCAATTTCGCGACGACTGTCTGTACATAGGCATCGCAACTGAAGGGCATATCAGTTTTTATTGTGATTTCCATATAGATCAAAAAGACAAATTAGTTGAAGCTTTTCAGCTGGAAAAGGTCGAGGTAAGAAGATATCCAACCATCGATGTCACCGTCGACCATGAAGTAAAGATTTCCTGCTTAAATGAATGCAGTGTCAGATCAGCAATTATTAAAACATTTGTTCTGGATGTATTTATTGATGATATGCATTTTGAAACGTTCCGAGGCGATGGAATGATTATTGCCACTCCAACAGGGAGCACAGCCTACAATAAATCTGTGAAGGGAGCTGTCGTCGATCCGCTCATAGACTGTTTACAAGTAACTGAACTTGCATCTTTGAACAATAATCTATATCGGACGTTAGGATCCTCTTTTATTTTAAGCGGAAATCGAAAGCTTACATTAAAAGTAGTGCAGGACGGCAACGATTATCCGATTATCGGAATGGACAACGAAGCTCTAAGCATTCGTCATGTCAACCAGCTGGATATTGAATTAGGAAAGAAAAAAATTAAAACTGTTAAATTAAAAGATAATTCTTTCTGGGATAAAGTGAAAAGAACCTTTTTATAAAATGAAAATGAGCGAAAAGGATCACCTTTTCGCTCAAAAGCCAAAATATTCATTTATTGAAATGTTCCGCCACCGCCAGATAGTTGCTGCTGAGCAAAAGATACAAGCCGCTTTGTAATTTCTCCTCCAACGGAGCCGTTCGCGCGGGATGTAGTATCAGGACCTAAGTTTACACCGAATTCTGATGCGATTTCAGTTTTTAATTGCTCAAGTGCTTGTTCAGCACCAGGAACTAAAATTTGGTTAGAGTTGCTAGATCTGTTTTGAGCCATGTGTCATTCACCTCCTTGTGGATATAGAATGTGAAAAAACACATGGCTTCATGCATAAAACGAAATGGTAATTGTTTTGAACTTGTGGAATATTATAGTAAATTTTCAAAATCCTCTTCTATTTTTTCTTGTATATCATGTTTTCTTGGAAATTCAATTGTTACTGTTTCCTCAATCGCCTTCTGAATGAGAGGTTGAAAATCTACATAGCTTTCAAGCTTTAATATTTTCTCCCTTTTCGGCTTCGTTTTCGGTGAAGCTGGTGTAAAAATAGTACAGCAGTCTTCATAAGGTCTGTTTGAAATCTCAAACGTATCAATTTTTTCGGCAATTTCAATGATTTCATTTTTATCCATTGAAATTAAAGGTCTCAGTATAGGAGTTGTCGTCACTTCATTAATAGCATACATGCTCTCAAGCGTTTGGCTTGCTACCTGCCCTAGACTTTCGCCTGTTACAATGGCTAAGGCGCCTCGGTTTTTCCGAATTTCATCGGCAATTTTTAACATCATTCTTCTAGTCGATGTCATTGTATAATTTTCTAATATTTTTTGCTGAATGGTCACTTGAATTTCTGTAAACGGAACGATGTGAAGCACGATTTTGCCGCCAAATTCGGTTAATTTTTCTACGAGATCCATAACCTTTTGCTTCGCTCTTTCATTCGTATATGGAGGGCTGAAGAAATGGATCGCTTCAATCTCCAAGCCTCTTTTCATTGACAAATACCCAGCGACAGGGCTGTCAATTCCTCCAGAAAGCATCAGCATCGCCTTTCCGCTTGAACCAACCGGAAGCCCTCCCGCCCCTTTAAAATCTTTGCACATTATATATGTGGCATGCGGACGGACCTCTACGCGCACGTTTATGTCCGGATGATGAACATCTACTTTCAAACCGTCAGTATGAATAAGTATATGCCGACCAATTTCATAATTGAGTTGGTCTGAAGTTAACGGAAACGATTTATCTGCTCTTTTGGCCGACACTTTAAAAGTGTCTCCGTTTTTATACAATTGCTTGACTGCCTGTAAAGCCGTGTCCTTTATGGCTTCGATGTCGCTTTTCGTTCTGATTGCCAAACTG
This sequence comes from Aeribacillus composti, assembly GCF_007827555.1. Classification (GTDB taxonomy): domain Bacteria; phylum Bacillota; class Bacilli; order Bacillales; family Aeribacillaceae; genus Aeribacillus; species Aeribacillus composti. The sequence continues at coordinate 31,819 of NZ_VISS01000016.1, read as the reverse complement.
AAGGACTGTATGCCAAAAACTGTTTGCAATTTTTCCGCTACCTTTTCCCCGTCTTCTCCATTTAATTTGATGAAAAGACGATCTCTGTTCGCTGTATACTCTAAAGACGAAAAGGAAGACAATGCAAGTTTTATATTGTTCTTTAAATGGTTAATAAAATGTTTGCGATTTTTTCCCTTTAAAGACATTTCACCATATCTGACTAAAATATGATCATATTGCATGTTTATAACCCCATTATATTTTTTAATTTTTGTATAGATGATGGCAGGACGTCAATCAACGGCTTGACATCATCGATCGTCTGCCCAATTGAAAGGCTTATGCGGATGGCGCTTTCGGTGATGCTGCTTTTTTTGCCCATCGCCTTCAATACTTTGCTTTCTCCCTTTTTCCTTGAAGAACAAGCTGAAGTAGTGGAGACATAAATATTCTCCTCTTCAAGCATATGAACTAAAACTTCCGCTTTTATACCAGGTACAGAAAAGTTGATAATATGAGGGGCGGAAGATTCCTTTGGTGTGTTGATAATAATGCCATCTATTTTTTCAAGCTCATTTATAAGATAGTTTTTCGTATTAATCAGACGATCGATCTTCTCTTCATAGTCGTTGAATGCCAGCCTTAAACCTTTCGCTAGGGACACGTTGCCCGCTAAATTTTCGGTGCCTGATCTAATTCTTGCTTCCTGGCCACCCCCTGATAAAAGAGTGAGAATTGGTGTATTTTTTCTAATGTACAACACTCCTGTACCGTTTAGGGCATGAAATTTATGGCCAGATATTGTACATAAATCAATTCCCGCTTTTTTTATATTTAAAGGAACCTTCCCGACTCCTTGCACGTGATCGACATGATAAACGATGTTCGGATAGTTTTTAAGTATTTCGCCAATCTCTTCAATTGGCTGAATCGCTCCGATTTCATTGTTGACATGCATAACGGACACTAAGATTGTATCGTTACGTACAGCCTTTTGTATGTCAGCTGGAGACACAATGCCATTTTCATTTACAGGAATCCACGTCACTTCAAACCCGAATTCTTTTTCAAGCTGTTCAAATGCTTCGCTGACAGAAGGGTGTTCAATAACAGTCGTAATCAAATGCTTTCCTTTATGTCTTTGTGCAAAAGCCGCGCCTTTAATCGCCAAATTATTTCCTTCCGTTGCTCCAGACGTAAATATGATTTCCTGTCCGCTTACACCTAGCAAATCGGCTACTTGTTCTCTTGCTTTTGTTAAAAGTCTTTCCGCTTGAACACCCAAATGATGAAGAGATGATGGGTTCCCGAAAAACTTTTCCGCCACTTGCCGGTACGTATCAAGTACATCAGGGTAAGGCTTTGTAGTTGCACTATTATCCAAGTAAAGCATCGGTTGTATACCCCTTTGAATTATATTTTCTAACACTTTGCAATGCAATATTAACATAAGTAAATTGAAATGAAAAAGAAAAGATCATAACATAAACGGGCTCATTCAGACGAAAGCCTTTGTCCACGCACGTAAGCCGCTTTTTTTGTGAATTCAACAACGTCATCTTCGATCATCGTCGTCTTCCCGCATCCGCCGATCCCAAGCAGCGTGTAAAACTTCCGCGTTCAATCTTAAAAACTGACATCATCAAGCACGACTAACCTCGCTCAAAACGGAAGATTTCCCCTTTCTTCGTCAGTCGTTCCCCATTTCTTGAACCGCAAATAAAATTGAGATCAATCTCTTCCTCATTCCTATCAATCACTTTTAGAACACAGAGTAAAGAAATAAAAAAACTCGTTACTCCTCTAGCATTTTGCTTTAGAGAAACGAGAATTAGCTGATTTTCTCAGCTGTTCATTATGCCATAAAAAGTTGATAAAAGCATCGGCTTCTATTTTTCAAAATAACCGGACTATCGTGAATTACTTTTTAAGCAGCTCATAAAACGCCTATAGCGCAAAGCGTAATGTCGTTCCAAAAGACTGCCGGAATCCTGCCACAGCTGCCAGCAGGTGCAATAGTTTAAGCCGCTGATGATTCGCTTCTTGAATCCGTTCATTCATCATGTCCTTTAGCTGCCCTTTTTGTATGCTCCTTGCCTGCCTGAGCTAAATCGGGAAACGTCAATCCTTGAAAAAAGTTTTCATTGACTGCCTTCGTTTCTATTTCCTTTTAATGAAGGGGCTGTCTAATAAGTCGTTTTTTCGGGTTATTGACCCCTTTAATGTTTTAGAAACTTTGATATATCGGTGTTTATGATTTTTTGTTTTCGATGGGAGCTTGACTTTCTGGACAACTCCAGCGTATTACCGAATATTGCTTCAGCAACATGTTAAATGATATCCAAAGGCACTTTTTTACGAGGTTTTGGAAATGCCTCATCAAGTCTTCTTGGGTTAATTCAATAGCAGCAGCTTCAGCATTCTCCAGCACATGCTGCTCTTGCCCAGCTTTTGGAATAGCAATGACATCATTCGTGCGTATCGTCCAAGCAAGTGCAATTTGTAATGGTTTTACATTGTATTTTTTGGCAATTTCATTAACAGTTGGATCCGTCAACAACTGCTTTCTTAATGTACCTCCTTGGGCAAGGGGGCTGTACGCCATAATCGGTATATGATGTTCCCGGTGCCAAGGCAGCAGATCAAAATCAATTCCTCTCGAACCTATATGGTATAACACTTGGTTTGTCGCACAGTTTGATCCGTTGAGCGTGTTCCATAGCTCTTCCATATCGTCTGTGTCAAAATTGGAGACTCCCCATCTTAATATTTTTCCTTCTTTTCGCAGATTTTCCATACCTTCGATTGTTTCTTCTAAAGGAATGCGGCCTCGCCAATGTAAAAGATATAAATCTAAATAGTCCGTCCCCAGCCGTTTTAAGCTGTTTTCACATGCAACGGAAATCTTGTCTAGTCCTGCATTATGCGGATACACTTTAGAGACTAAAAACACATCATCTCTGCGCCCTTTGATTGCTTCGCCGACTAAGCGTTCAGAAGCGCCATTTCCGTACATCTCAGCAGTGTCAATTACTTTCATGCCCAATTCTATTCCAAGTTGTAAGGCTTTTATTTCTTTAGCTTTCTCCTGTGGCTTATCTCCCATGTACCATGTTCCTTGACCTATACATGGAACAGTCGTGCCATCAGGCAGCTTCACTACTCGTTTTTCAACATGACTTCTTATTTCCATGATTTTATTACTGTCCAATAATCCCATCCACTCTCGACCCTTTCCGTTATATTGTGAATTTCCCATTCTATAAAATTCCGCTTTCATACCTTTTCGACTTCAAAAATATGTACGTGCTTTCGAAACTTGTTTTTAGTGTTTGTTTGATTGCTATTGTTTCCCTTTTACACCTTTATAACAAATGTGGCAATGAATTACAATAAAAAAGCCCTTCACAGCGGCAAGCGCCTAGATGGGACAAATAAAAATAAGGAAAGGGCGATTCACAAAATCATCCGGCTGTGGAATTTCATTATCTTATAGATAACAAGCTCTGCAATTGCTCATGTTTGTACGAGTGGAGTTTCAATTTCTTATAGGTTTTCTCATGTTAAGTGAAAAAATATACTCTCCAAACCGACATTTCGCACAGCATTATTGCTTCAACTCCTCATAGTTAAATAAAAATGCTTACTGACTATAGTCCATATGGGAGCATGGGCAATAAAAATGCCCGTCTTTCAAACGAAGACAGGCATAAATCATAGATCTTTCAATTCATTTTCAACAAGCTTCTGTATTCTTTTCATCGCTTCCGAATCGATTTCCTCTATGGCAGCAGCCGCTTGCTCCAAAGATTTGCTGTATTCATAATTTCTGAACAACTGTTCAGCTTCTTTTAATTTTTTATCAAGGCCCGAATACGTGCTGCGGTATCGATTACCGTATTGTATTAATCTTTCGACTAAACAAACTTGGGCAATGATCTCATCTGTGTTTTCTTTTAATTGTTCGATGATGCTCACAGCATCGTTTAAATACGTTTGGACTCGATCCATATCGAGCGGAATTTCTTCAAGCGCATTGCTGACCTTTTCAAACGATTGCTGAGCAGTTTGTAATTGCTCCACGAAGCTTTCCGGAAGGCCGGGAATGTTGTTTTTTCGAATCGCCCGTTTAATCTCAGCCATCATTCGCTTTAGTTCTGCTAATTTGTCGCGCGCGTTTAATTCATCCTTTCTCAATGCCTGAAGCATCGAATGCCATTCGTTGTATTTTTCCTTTGCTTGATCAATTTGCTTATTAAAACTTTCCAGTTCCTCCTGTAAAACGGAATACGCAATATTGGAGTTCTCTATGCTTGCCAAAATATGCTTGTAATGATTTTTCAGTTGGTTCATCAGTTTATCCAACTCTTTTAGCTTGTCGACATCATCATTTGACAGCTGGTAGCTCTGCTGTACAAGACTGACTTGTTCTTTTAAATCATTTTTTTCCTCTAATAAAGATTGCAGCTTTTCCCCGGTTTTTTCCGCTTCTTGTCTTACATATTGGCTCGCATACACTTCCTTCTCAAGCATTTCGTAAATGTTATCAATCGTTTCTTTTATGGAATCAAGACCCATTTTCACGTCTTCTGTCTCTGCTTCACTTAGCTTCTTTTTCAAGCCCTGCATTTTTTCCTCAATATGCGAAATTTCTTTTTCCACTTCCAAATGCTCAAGCTTGTAGCCATCCTCGAGCAGTTTTTTATACCCTTCTTTCAATTCGGAAATCTCGTTCGGCACAATCATTTGACATTCAGTTAAAAGCTTTGGAATCTCCTCTACTTTTAATTGGAGTGCTTCAAGCTTCTGTTTTTGTTCATCCAAAATTTCCTTCGCTGTTACGTAATTTCCTGAGTTCATTTCCTCATCAAATTTTTCCATTGTATGTAACATTTCATATAACTCTTTTTCCAGCCGTTCATACGCAGTTCCAAATGTATGGCGATGGGAGAGCAGTGTTTTTTTCAACTCTTTTAGCTGTTGTTTGACTGCTTCACCTTCTGTCTTATTATTGCTTTCTGTTGCAACAAGATCGTTAATGTGCTGAACAATGCCGGCTATTTGTTCTTCTATTTCTTTTAAAACCGATTCAATATGTAATAAAACTTCTTTTGACTTTTTAAAGCGGTATTTTTCAGCATATTCCTCCGCTTCAAACAGAAGCTCTTCCACCTTCGGAAGCCTGCTAGTGACAATATCGTCCCAATCTTTTCGCCAGCGTTCAAACAATTCTTCTGTTTCTCCACTCATTATTAATTCTTTTACTTTGGACAGTTCATCTGTTATGGACTGATTCATAATGTCTATTTTCCAAGCTTCAAGACGGTCTACTTCTTTATAAATATTTTTTCGAAATCCATAACCGATTCCAAATAGAAGGAAAATCAATAAAATTAATACGATCACAACTTCCATTATGAGCCCCCTCGGTCCGTTTCACTTTCTTAAAGGGTATGTATATTTTAAACGACGTTGTCGAAAAAACTTTCAAAAGAAAATAATGTGTTCTCAATGTATTTATGATACCATGATAACGACATTTTTTGAGCAAAATTTTTAATTTTTTCACATAAATCTCGACAAACTTGAGGTGATTTCTATGAAAAAAGATGGACATGTTCACACCCCTTTTTGCCCCCACGGTACGGACGATTCATTTGAATTGTATATTGAAACTGCCATAAAAAAAGGATTTTCTGCTATAACCTTTACAGAACATGCTCCATTGCCGGAAGGGTTTGTTGATCCAACTCCCGATAAGGACAGCGCAATGCCCTTCAGTGATATCGACCGCTACTTGTCTATTTTGCTAGACTTAAAAAAACAATATAAACGCGATATCGATATTCATATCGGTTTAGAAGTAGACTATATTAACGGTTTTGAAAGAGAAACAGCGCAATTTTTGGACAAATACGGTCCTTTTCTTGATGACAGCATTTTGTCCGTACATTTTTTAAAATTAAATGGACAATATTATTGTGTAGATTTTGATGAACATACGTTTCAAAAAATGGCGGAGCTTTCAGGCGGCATCAATCATTTATACGAATTATATTATGCGACAGTATTAAAAGGGGTTGTTTCAGATCTTGGAAAGTATAAGCCGAAGCGGCTTGGACATATTACGCTAATACACAAATTTCAAAAGCTTTTCCAAGCCACATTTGATGAAAAGCCTTATATTGAACAGATTTTTGCTGAAATGAACAAAAGGGGGATGGAACTGGACGTCAACACTTCCGGTTTACGAAAAGCCTTTTGCGGAGAAATTTACCCGCCAGAGGATATTATACAAGCGGCCAAAAAACAAAGCATCCCTCTCGTTTATGGTTCTGATGCCCATAGCGCGAAGGATGTAGGCAGCGATTTTTCACTTTTTGAAAAAATGGTTTAGTCATTTGATTGTTTTTCGTTTTTCTGAAAAAGTATTTGTTCCAGCCATGAAACCAGCTGTTTACTATATTGCTTGACAAAATATTCTTCGTACGGATTAATATGTAAAACTTCATACATGTATTGAGGCTGTAAAAACGGCATATTTATTAAGCTTTTGAATTGTACTAAAAAATGGGGAATGTCTACTTGTTTAAATTGGTTCGCTCGCATCCCTCGTTCAAGCAGGTTAAGCAAATAATATTTTTCTTTCGCTAAATAAGTCATCATCACCTGGCGAATGAGAGTCGAATCAAGCGTTACTTCTCGGTGGACAAAACGGGCAAGCCGGCGGTTTTCATATTGATAGCGGAGAAGTTCTTCAACGATTGCCATAAGAGAGAGTTTTGGAGATTCTGTACATTTTTGATAGCATTGATCGATTACGTCTAAATAACCTTCATAAAACTTGGACACTAAATGTTCCAATAATCCGTTTTTTCCTTTAAAATAGTAAGAAATATGGGCGATATTTGCATTGGCCCGTTTGGCAATTTCCCTAACCGATGTTCCGGTGTAACCTTTTGTATTAAAAAGGAAAATTGCTGCATCAACGATATTTTCTTTCGTAACAGTGTTCGTTTTCGTTTGCAAGTGGATCACTCCTTTTGTTGATGGCTGTTAGAAGTTTTCTACCCGCAACGATATTTTCCTGCTATAATTTCTCGACAAAGTTCGTACTTACTTGTCATTTTGAAAAAGAAAGTGAGGAATTTCCATGTTTGTCGTCGAAAGCTATAATGGAACAAAAGAAGAAAATTATGAGCTTGTGTTAAAACAGCTTACAGCATTGATTGAAGGGGAACAAAATGTCATAGCGAATTTAGCTAATGCATCCGCCTTGTTGAATCAATTTTTGTCAGAAATCAATTGGGTTGGTTTTTATGTAAAAGACGGAGATGAGCTTGTTCTCGGACCTTTTCAGGGGCTGCCGGCATGCGTTCGAATTCCTATTGGCAAAGGTGTATGCGGAACGGCTGCTTTCGAAAAAAGAACGGTGAGAGTGGCTGATGTAAATGAGTTCCCTGGACACATCGCCTGCGACGCGCGATCACAATCGGAAATCGTTGTCCCGCTTATTAAGAACGATGAGGTAATCGGTGTGTTAGATATTGACAGCCCGATTAAAAACCGATTTGATGAAATAGACCAAAGATATTTAGAAAAATTCACGAATATTCTTACAGAATACCTTTAATAGCCTTGTTTTTCAAACGCCGGAAGTCGTGAACAGGTGGAAATGAGCATTCAACTTTTGAACCCTTTCAAATGATATAAAAAAGGGTCCCTAGTTACGATCTGTCAAACGATTTTAACAAATCAGAGCAATACCTAGGAACCCTTTATGCTCTTTCTTGGTCTAAAACCGATACTTGATTTTTTCCATTGCGCTTTGCCTGATACAAGGCATCATCTGCTCTTTTAAAAAGAAGGGCAGGCGAATCATTTTTATGGGCTGCATCCCAACAGGAAACACCGCATGAAACTGTTACAGGCGGTTTCGTTGATTTCCGCACAGCTGAAACAATTCTGTTTGCCACTTCACATCCGATTTTTAAACCCACTTTAGGAAGATAAATGGCCAGCTCTTCTCCGCCCCATCTAGCTCCTACATCTTCCTCCCGTATGTTGTTCCTTATCGTTTTAGCAATTTGAATAAGCACTTTATCGCCTACTTGGTGGCCATACGTATCATTGATTTGTTTAAAATTGTCTACGTCTATTAAAATTAATGTGCCTCTTTGGTCTTCTTTAAACGATTGATGAACAACCTCGTCAAAATATTTTCTATTAAAAAGATTTGTAAGCGGATCTGTGATCACGAGCAATTCCAGCTTTTCCCGAAGCATGGAGTTCGTAAAGGCGAGTGTAGAATGAGACACAAGCGATTCCATTAATTTGTACATATCAAACGTGAAGGAATACGGTTCTTTACGCAGCACAACAGCAAATCCGATGATTTTTTCACTGTCGATCATCGGAACAGCCATTATTGATTTATAAACGGCTTCCCCGAGAATGGAATTGGAAATATCGCCAGTGAATACACTATTTTGCTCCAATATATTTTGTGCAACCCAATCAACGTAAGCCTTCGATTCATCTGAATGGAAAAACGATGTACTTTCTGAAAGCATGTTCCATTTTTTATTTTCATCAAAAATAAAAAAAGCGGCCTCATCTGCAGAAAATGAACGAAGCATTCTTTTAACCATGTATTTCATCGTATCTGAAATCCGCAAGTTTTTATTAATTTTTCGAGCCGTATCATTAATGAGCTGCAAATCGTTTACATGCTGCTTCGACTGTTCATACAGCTTGGCATTTTCCAGCGCTTTGCCGCCGGCCTTTGCCACTTTTTCGATCATATCGATTACGTCATCGATTTGTTCAATATGAAGTGGGATATGTACATCAATTAATCCATACACACCCTGTCTACCTGCAATCGGGACATAAATATAGAGCCCGTTTGACGAGCTTCTTACGACCATATCGCCTTTCAAAAAGGCTGTCATAGCTTCCTCATACTGATCTATTTCCTGCTCCAAATTTTTCACAGGAATTTCATGTCCTAATGAATAATCCATTGGCAAAATGAAATGGCATAATAGGTCGGGATACATTTGCCTCAAAGTGTTATAAAGCTTGTTTAACACTTCTTCTTCTTTCATAATGGAATAAAGTTCATCAGTTAATAAAAACAATTGATAATATTTTTCTTTAAGCGTTTTTTGCAAATATAATTTTTTTCCGTGAAAAAACATGGCAAAACATATTTTGGAAATTTTTTCTAGTTGTTGATTAGAAAGTTTGTGAAGTACACGGCCTCCTCTGAATTCCAACAGCATTTTTGGAGAGGATTCTGCCGAATACTGCAAAAACAATCGTCCTTTTTCTTTGTAAACTACAAATTGTTCATCGTCTTTGAAGCTAAATGATTTCGAAGCACCTTTTACATCGTCATTGCTCGAGTATTGGCATAAAAAAAGATTCGAACCGATCTCTTTCCAAATCGACACATTTTGAAGATTAAATGCTTTGATTAAAATGGCAAACATTTCATTAATAAATTCATCGAAATGCTGTCTGTCCGAATCACTCATAAGTAATCGGAAAAATAAGTTTTCAAAATGATCCCAATCCATACTCCACCACCTATAACCGGGAAAATAGACCTTATTACTTTAATAGTATTATAACATGAAGCACAATTTTTTTTGTGAAATAATTGGTATTTTTTTCACAAAAAATAGAAATGAATGTGTGAAGTTCGTCGGATTAAATATTCCTTTTCGCTGACAGCAAAGGAAATAATCTTGACACCGCTCATTTAAAATCATATAATGATCGTTGTGTAAAATATAGCAGCCTAAGGATTCGACAATTATGATGTCATTTTGTTCCTCAAATCTGAGGTGTACCGTGTAACTCTCTGCTGCTGGAGCGAAGGTACATGAAAACAAAATGTGCATAATTGAGAGAATCAGTCTGTTTGTATTTTACAATCGAAAATACAAAAGGAGGAGCAATATGTCTCGTTATACAGGTCCTACATGGAAAATTTCCCGCCGTTTAGGCATTTCTTTGAGCGGCACAGGCAAAGAGCTTGAAAAACGCCCGTATGCACCTGGTCAGCATGGTCCAGGCCAACGGAAAAAACTTTCTGAATACGGCTTACAATTGCAAGAAAAACAAAAGCTTCGCCATATGTACGGAGTTAACGAACGTCAATTCCGCAATACTTTCGTAAAGGCGGGCAAAATGCCGGGTATTCACGGTGAAAACTTCATGATCCTTTTAGAGTCTCGTTTAGATAACATTGTTTATCGTCTTGGCTTGGCTCGCACTCGCCGTCAAGCACGCCAATTGGTTAACCACGGCCATATTTTAGTGGATGGAAGCCGCGTGGACATTCCGTCTTACCAAGTAAAACCAGGCCAAACGATTTCTGTCCGTGAAAAATCCCGCAACCTTCAAATCATTAAAGAAGCGGTTGAATTAAACAACTTTGTTCCTGAATATTTAACATTTGATCCGGAAAAGCTTGAAGGAACATACACTCGTCTGCCTGAACGCTCTGAATTGCCTGCGGAAATTAACGAATCGCTCATCGTTGAGTTCTACTCTCGTTAATAAAATTAGATTGTATAATTCAGTATTTAAAAACCCTGAAACCCTTGAGAAGAAAGGATTTCAGGGTTTTTTTGTTTCAATTTAGGTTTGATCACAATTTGATCATAATGTATTATTTTGGGGCAAGTGGGGCTGCTTTTGGAGCTACTTTTTATAAAAATGCGGACAGATGCTGAATTATTTTTATATACACGAAAGTACAAAAATGAGATTTAGAACCTGTGGAAATCTTGAAATCGTATCAGTAAATTCAGATCTATCACGATTCATAAAATGTATGTGCATAGTAAAACGTTTTTATAACTTAAAATTTTCCCTATTTTTAACTAATTCTTTTTACTCACATAAAATACACGGGACATTTGCTCTATTGAATTTAAATTGTTTAGTTTTGTGCCTGCATGCCATATCGTTGCAGAAAAAAGCTTGAAGACTCACTTCTTAAAACAAAAAAAGGAATTGAGTGCATAATGAAGAATATTTATATACGGCAATATTCTATTAGATTTAGTTGTAAAATCCCAATAACGAATGCTTTCACAGCTGGTGAAATAATATCGATTAACGATCTTCTAATGAAATAGATGCTGATACATCGGATGACGAAGCAAAATTTGAGGTAGGAATTTAGTTCTTTACTCAAATTTAAAATTAAAAGTTGATGATGAGTAAGAAATCAATTTTTTAAAGGGTCTGCCTGATGAGTCCCTAAAATGAAGGATTTTGAAGAATTACTACTGTGAAGGACAAAAATAATTGAATAAAATTTGTAAATGTCCTTCATAGAGGCAATGAAGCCCAACAAGAAGCAATTATATGTGCTGAATGTCCGTCAGAAAACTTTTGAAGAACCAATTCAGAAAGAGGGAGCATAAGAAAAGTCCTTCATAAGACTTCTGAAGGATATAAAAAGATAGAAAAAATGGTCTGCCCGATAAGTCCCTAAAATGAAGGGGCTCGAAAAAGTCAGTTAACCCTGACCTTTTGGACAGCTCCTAGTTTCTTTAAATATTACAGTATTTCACGCAGGGGGGGACGATATATTGGATGATTTTAATTTGATTATATTCTTATGGAGAACTTCATTTGTTATTTCAATAATTACATTTATAATTGGTTTACTCCATCGTTCTTGGCTGTTTATGCTTATTAGTACTGTAACATTTTTACCAGTTGCATATTATTTTCTCGGTGCGTTAAACGCATGGCGGTTAGTTGGATATATACCAATTTTATTATTTTCACTTACAGTCCTGTTCTGGTTTCTTAAAAAAAGAAATAAAAGCGGAGAGAAAATAAAACGATAAGATCTTCCTCTTCAACAAAAGTATTTGAATAGATAAATGAAAAGATTGACCATAAAATTTGGCCAATCTTTTTTGCATAACCGTGTTATGAAAAAACAAGTGGAATATTGAAAAATCCAAGATTTAACATTCAATTGTCTTTCCTTTTCCCAAAGCCTACCGCAAGTCCTAGAAAAATATACGCATAGGACAGGATGATTAATTCCAAAAAGCCAAATTTATGAAAAATAAGTGAATCCGGAGCTTTTTCATCGATATAATCCCCCTTGCCAACCATATAAACCCCGACCAAGAGATAGATCACAATGGATATTGCCAAAAATAATTTACCGAATATAGTAAAACGAAATTTAGAAACAACTAACGCAATTATCATCCAATATCCTAATCCAAGTAAGACTAAAAAAATTGAAATATAATATGGCTCGTAAACAGCCAATTCACTAATTTTCATTGTTATCGTTCTCCTTGATTCCTTTATTATGGATTACATCCTTATATCACGTCTCCACGGCTCCAAATTCCTTGGGGATTTCCAATTTCAATTCTCTTTCCTTTTCCCAAACCCTACTGCAAGTCCTAAAAAAATGTACGCATAGGACAGGATGATTAATTCCAAAAAGCCAAATTTATGAAAAACAAGCGCATCAGGTGCCTCCTCATCGATATAATATCCTGTTCCTACCATATAAGCTCCGACCAATAAATAAATTACAATGGATATTATCAAAAAAATTTTACCGGAAATCTTAAATTGATATTTAGAAATAGCTAATCCTATTAAAAATAAATAACCTAAACCGAGTAAGATTAACAAGATGGTTATATATGTAGGTTCATAAACACTTGGCTCAATATTCATAATCATCTACACTCCTTCTTACAAACAAAAGTGCTACATCATCCTCTAAGTTTGGGGCATCGACAGAACCGATAGCTCCGAGCCCGCTTCTTGATCGTCTATGTCAATTTTCACTTCAAATCCATCTTGCCGAGAGATCACCTCTTCTCCCTTCTCCGCAGTCGGAACTGTTTCTAAATCTTCAATCACAGGGCAATTCGTCATATAATCAGGCGATGATAATTGTCTGAAGATTACTTTGTGCATTTACTGGAAAACTCGTATAAAAATAAGGACAAAAAAGTGCAATGAAACCAAACAAATATTTTTAATTTTCATATAATTACCTATATAACTAGTATTTTACAATTAAAATAAAATTTGACAAGCTTTTCTTTATTAAAAAACCCACTCCCAAAGAGGGTGGGATGCTATGGATGAAGGTTATTCTTGCACATGTATTGGACATGCACTGTTAGTATTTAACTGTAGATGAGTGAATTTCATTACATTTATTACCATCTTCAAAAAGTAAACAAAGATACCCTTATGCCACTCGTAACTGGTGTTTAATGGAATCTAGTGGCACTCCTCGTTGAGCTTCGTAATAAATAAACTCAATGAGATTGTGAATTTTTCTCGATCTCACACTCGCAAGACCGGTTGAAAAATCACTTGAATGTTCTGTCATGCAATAGATATACGTAAATTGTACGATGACCCAAAATCGTTTAATGCCTCGCTCATGTCGGGGCTGTCTAATAAGTCGATTTTCCGGCTTATAGACGTCCCTTTAATGTTTTAGAAATGTTGATATATCAATGTTTATGATGTTTCGTTTTCAATGGATTTTGACTTTCTGGACAGCCCCTAATGTTTCTTTCGTTTGCCGAAAGTAGATTTCGATCGACCAGCGTTTCGCATAGTATTCAAGAATAGCCTGAAGCTCAGTTTTTATGTCTGTACTCAAAAAACTACGCAAATGCTCGCTCGTTATCGGTTGATCGGTTTTACAACAAAACAATATTATCATAGGTGTTTATTACATAATAAAAATACAGAGGAGATGTCCGATAAGTCCCTAAATCAAAACCACCCGTGTGAACGGATGGTTTGTTCTACGGCTGAAAGCCTTTGTTACTGGCCAGCCCCTAAAAGAATATGAAAGGTTCGCCAACCGCACTTCTCTTCCGGCAGCCCTCAAATGGTTACTTTTTATCTCTTTCCCCGTGAACGGATCTATCTTATTTGATCTGTAACTATATCATCCTGTATTTGATTCCGTATATATTCTTCAATTACTTTCTTATTTCTTCCTACCGCATCCACATAAAAACCTCTGCACCAAAATTTTCTGTTGCCATACCGATATTTTAAATGTACATGTCTATCAAATATCATTAAACTACTTTTCTCTTTTAAATATCCCACAAACGAGGAAACACTCATTTTTGGCGGGATATTTACTAACATATGAATTTATGAAGAAAGATACGAAACTTTATTTACTTTCCATATAAGCTGCGTTTCTTTTTCTAAAAAAGTTACAGCCCACCCAAAATGATGTAAATGATCGGTAAATGTTACCTTATGATTTAGTGTCCATGTTAAATCACCTAAATATCTCCAATAAAAAGATTCGTGTGGTCTGTCTACTCTTACCAATCTTTCTTTTTTTAAAACCTTATTTCCTTTTCGACGTTTTATTTCTAAATATATATCTACATAAGAGACTTCGTGTTCACATATAATGCTACATATATATCTACGATTAGGGCTGCTTTTTTTCTTATAGATAAATGTATTTTTGTAATTTAATTCTTTTATCTTGTTGTATATTTCACGAAAAATTTGCTTATCCCATCCTCGCTCATCAGCAAGTTTTTCCATACCCTCTTGTAACACTTCTAATACCATTTTCTTTTTTTCCAAGTCATCCGTAAGAGAGAAGTATTGATTATAATCCATTTCAACATAAACAGTAATAAAATCGGGTACCATTTCCATTTCAATTTCTTTCTCGCTTAATTTAGATAGCTCCGGTACGCATTGGATGATAACCCCCTTTTCCCCATCTGTATGAATTTCGGGCAAAAGACAAGTATAAAGTGATGTAATACATCTTGTTTCATAATGAAAGATGGCGGACTTGCTTTGCCTATAATCGGTAAAGGGGCTTGTCTCACCAGTATCATAGTCAACTATTACAGTATGATCAAAATAGTTTATATCACTTGGAATAGAAAGTTGAATATCCCTTATAACAGTCATTTTTTCACTTCCTTTTATTAAATTTATGGACGATAGTGAAATGGAGGTGATAATTTGTTGTTAGGCTGGATTCTATTAATGTATTCCTTATGCCTTTTTTCCATCTCAGTGCATTATACCTACCACGTATGTTAGTTTTTACTATTCGTGAAGCATACCGATCTGTCCTGTATTGCCTATTCCACTTTCTAACTTGTCTTTCAGCGCGATATGATTTTCCCTTTTTAGAAATCCTTCCACTACTAATACCAACTTTAACTACTTTATTAGTAATTTCATATCCATGATGTATCGCAGAATTTCTTTTACGATTCGAATGATATTTTTTTGAAATTTTTTTATACTTCTTGTAGACCTTATAAATCTTATAAGCTCTATAAGCCCCCATTCCAGCTATAATAACAATATGAGCATAATGCCCATCCGGATCGACCAGCATCACCGGGTTGTTGTTTGCATACGTATAGCCGTTCTGCGTCAAGATATCGTCCGAATCTCCCAGATCAGGGTCCATGGACAAGAACACGCCATGAGTTGGATGGTAGTATCGGGCGATCAGGTAGTATAGACCCGTTTCTTGGTCATATTTGGTATCCCGCATAGCGATAGGGTTTTTTCTTCTGTTTCCCGAATTCTGAGATGGTTTCCCCAAACCTCGTAATTGAAAAGGCAGATTTCCCCTAGCTAAGAAACCTGCCTTTCTCTCTTATAAAATTTCTTACATAGTCTATAACTTCTTATCTTTTTGAGGTGGATTTAAAAACATATCATCATCAATGTCATATCCTTCTGGAGCCCAATAAGTTTCAGGATAACCATATTCATTAAACAACTTCCTCAAATACCTTATCGTTTCACTCCATGTCAGAAAAGTAACAAAACTATAAGGTGGATCTCCTTCATTATTCCATACTGCCCAAGTTCTATTTGGCAATTCAGTAACATACCATCCCCCGTCTTCTGGAATATGAAACATAAAGAATGTATTATCACTAGCCTCAGACCATGTACGATAGCCAAGCTCTTTAGCAAACTGTTCATATTTGCTAAAGAAAATCTTTTTAAAAAAATTCATTTTTCCCTCCACATATAAACATTTTACAAAATATATAAGCTATTTTTTCCTGTTCTTCACTTTCCATATTGTAATCCTCCAGGCTTCTCCACTTCTATAAAATTTACCTTTAAAATGAGGATGATTTTTAGTAAACTTGTTACTTTGTAAATGATAACCATGGTTATTATGCGGAGGATGGAGTTCTATAGTTCTATAGATCTATATTTCCTTTTACCTTTATTATTTTTAGTAGAATAAAGAACTCCCCAATATCCTTTACTCGAATCGTTTGCCCCCTTTATCCGTCCTATTTTGTAAATTTTAAAGCCTGTTTTCTTTATCTTTTGAAATATGTCTTTAAATAATTTAGCCCTGTGCCTATCCGGATCGACCAACATCACCAGGTCGTTGTTTGCATACGTATACCCGTTTTGCGTGAGGATGTCATCGTCATCCCTCGGTCGGGATCTAAAGATAGGAACACGCCACGCTCTGGGTGGTAGTATCGGGCGATCAGGTAGTATAGACCCGTTTCGTTGTCATATTGATATCCTGCATATCGTATGGGTTTTCCGCTGCCATATCCCCCGATTGGGAAAGAATCTTGCCCCATGTATCGTATTGATAGCGCGCGGCAATGTTTCCTTGGGCATCGGTTAAAGCGATGACATCGCCATGCGCGTTGTAGTGGTAGAAGTAGGTGGCACTACCTTTTTTCATCGCCAAGAGCTGGCCGTTTTCTCCGTATATATACGATCTTACCACATTTCCGCTTGCATCGGTTTCATACAGAACGTTGAGGCTGTCGCCTTGATAATGGTAGTTGGTCACAACCCCATTTACTTTCTTTTGAATGCGCCGGCCATCTTCATCGTATTTGTAGGTGACAAACGGCGTGCTTTCTCCTTTTCTTGTAACGGAAACCAATTGATCGGCTTCGTTCCATTCATATCGATACTGGCCGTCTTCCAATCGGTTGCAGTTGGCATCGTACCTCATCGTTTCGCTGCCAAACCGAATAAGCTGATTGGCCCGTTATAATCGGCATTTGTCGTCGTCGACTGTCCATCCTTTGTTTTCGCAACTTTCTTTCAACTAATTAAATCCGTCATAAGTATAGTTGTTGTTCATTGTAACTAAAGGCTGTTTAAACGAACCTATGTCTTCAAAGGTTAATCTAGCTAAAATTAGGCTAAACGATGTTTATAAATAATCCTCAAAAATTTAACTATAAAAAAAGGGGGTGATTCCCCCTTTTAAACGATAAATTTCCCTCTCATATTTAAGTTTTTAATTTCTTTCTAATAAAATTCTGTCAATACCATCTGAAGTTGAAGTAATGATTAACTCTTGTAGAGTACAACAAAAAATTTTTCGTGCTCTTCTAACAAAATAGCCATCCTCAATTCAAAATCAAATAATAAATTATTTTTTTATATTTATTATTTTTCCATCTAAAGAAATTTTTCTTGTCTCAATCAACAAAATTGAATCCCAAATTTCTATTATAATATTTACTTTAGAATGATATTGTTTACTCCATTCCTCCTCATTTGGTAAGCAAAAATGTAGTTCACCTAAAGGTTCGTTTTGATAATGGATGGAGGTTAACTCCAAAAAATCCACTTTTTCCCTATCATAAAAATTAAATCTAAATTCTTCACTATCCTTCACAAAGTAAAATGAAGAAACATCAATAAAAGCTATTTCATGAAATTTTACAACCTTATCATCCGTAATCTTAATCTTAAATTTTATAATGTCATTTAGTAAGTCTACTTGTGTATCTAAAATTTCAGCGCCCCATAGCTTATCAAGTATTTTCTGTATATCAGCGTTCCCCATATTACTCCTTCTTTCTGTTCTAATATTTTTTATTTAAAATACGGCTTATTTCTTTATAAGATTTCCTTGAAAGATTAATATGTGTGTGTAGCCTATCACTACTTTTGTTGCCATACCTATCGAATGAACCATATTTGGAATGACTTATTCGATAATATGCTTTCTTTCTATTACCAGAGCCAGCATTCATCACTCTAACCCGATAGGAGTGCTTTCCATCAGGAATAGATACTTTCCATCCATTGCCCTTAGCTCTTTCCAAAGTACCTCCATGTTTTTTTGCAACTTTTTTCGCTAGCCTATAAGTTCTTGAAAATTTACCTGCTTTATATGCTCTATATGCAATTTTGGCACCTTTAAACGCAGCACCACCAACAAGCCCTACGCCTACTGCAATCGCCGCCGCTTTCCAACCACCTTTTTTAAAGGCTTTATACCCATCATACGCCGCAAATCCCGCATTAATAGCCATCCACACAAAATGCCCATCCGGATCGACCAACATGACTGGGTTGTTGTTCGCGTACGTATATCCGTTTTGCGTGAGGATATCGTCCGCATCCCCCTGATCTGGATCTAGGGATAGGAACACGCCATGCGTTGGATGATAGTATCGGGCAATCAAATAGTGCAGTCCAGTCTCTTCGTCATATTGGTATCCGGCGTAGCGATATGGGTTTTCCGCTGCCATATCCCCCAATTGGGAAAGAATCTTGCCCCATGTATCGTATTGATAGCGCGCGGCAATGTTTCCTTGTGCATCCGTTAAAGCAATGACATCGCCATGCGCGTTGTAGTGGTAGAATGTAGGTGGCATTGCCCTTTTTCATCGCCAACAGCTGGCCGTTTTCTCCGTATACATACGATCTTACCACATTTCCGCTCGCATCCGTTTCGTACAGAACATTCAAGCTGTCGCCTTGGTAATGGTAGTTTGTAATTACGCTATTAATGTTCTTTTGAATTCGTTAACTATCTTCACTGTATAATAAAAAAGGTTATTCCTTAAATCATGGGATAACCTTAAAGAAGCTAATTACTATTTTCTCGTTTGCTTTTCATAGTAAGATTTTACAAGCATTTCCACTATATTATTACTACCAATCAGACCAATTGGATTTTTTATTTTTTCCCCTTCCTCTTTAGAAATAGGCTCTAATTCTGCTATTGGTGTATTCGCATCCCCTCGACTCACAAAATATTCCTTACCATTGTAAAACACAAAATCAGGTAACTCATATTCTTCAGGATTGAATTTTCCTTTAGACAATTTCCCAATAATTTTCCATTCTTTATTAACGATTCCATATATTCCACTGTTAATAGTATATAGAACAGAAAGTTTTTCAAATTGATTACTAAAGTTTTTTATATCTAATATTTCATTAGTGAAGATATCAAAATATTGTATATAAATGTCATCCTTTAGACCTTCTCCTTTTACTACTAAACCATAAGCATATTTTTCAATTTCTTTAAGCGGGATTGCAAATACAATGCCTGGTTCAATGTTAGGAACCTTTTTTCTCTTTTTCAACTTAAATTTTACATCGGAGATTTCCATTTCCTCCAATTGTTCAGCTATATTTGAATCAAGTTGTATAGCCTCCATAATCAATGCTTCTAATTCAGCCACCGTTGGTTTTCTTTCTAAATCTTCTTCATAAATTTTTTTGATTTCTAATAGCGTATCACTTAACAAATCGATTGCATCATCACTTAAAATAATTGTTTCCTTGTTCTTTATGCTTTCCCAGAATGACATACAATCACCAACCGTATCTTCTTATTACTTCTTTATAAATCCTTCTAGATTCGCTCATATATTTTCTATACTTTTTATTTCTTTTACTAATAGGTCTTATCTTGTTTCTAAGCTTACTTTTTCCACCGTGTTTCAAATATAGGCGGTGTTCTAATCCACGCGCTTGTCCCCAGGACAGATTGCTAGCAACTTCTTCAAAATCTAAATTAGAATGGTTTTTACTATGGACATATCTTCTCTTCTTAATATTTTTAGTTCTTCCGACATATTTTACTACATTTCCTTTCTTTAAGACATAAACAGAGTGTTTTGCCGCTTTGAGTCTTCCTCCACCAACAAAACCAATAGCTGCAGCAGCCGCGACACCTTTCCATCCTTTTCCTGACTTATATGCCTTATACCCGTCATAAACCGCAAACCCTGCATTGATGGCCAGCCATACCCAATGCCCATCCGGATCGACCAGCATCACCGGGTTGTTATTTGCGTACGTATAACCGTTTTGTGTGAGGATATCATCGTCATCCCCCGGGTCGGGATCTAAAGATAAGAACACGCCATGCTCTGGGTGATAGTATCGGGCAATCAAATAGTGCAGTCCGGTCTCTTCGTCATATTGGTATCCTGCGTAGCGATATGGGTTTTCCGCTGCCATATCCCCCGATTGGGAAAGAATCTTGCCCCATGTATCGTATTGATAGCGCGCGGCAATGTTTCCTTGCGCATCCGTCAAAGCAATGACATCGCCATGCGCGTTATAGTGGTAAAAGTAGGTGGCATTGCCCTTTTTCATCGCCAAGAGCTGGCCGTTTTCTCCGTATATATACGATCTTACCACATTTCCGCTTGCATCGGTTTCATACAGAACGTTGAGGCTGTCGCCTTGATAATGGTAGTTGGTCACAACCCCATTTACTTTCTTTTGAATGCGCCGGCCATCTTCATCGTATTTGTAGGTGACAAACGGCGTGCTTTCTCCTTTTCTTGTAACGGAAACCAATTGATCGGCTTCGTTCCATTCATATCGATACTGGCCGTCTTCTAATCGGTTGCCGTTGGCATCGTACGTGATCGTTTCACTGCCAAACCGAATAAGCTGATTGGCCTCGTTATAATCGGCATTTGTCGTCGTCGACTGCCCACCCTTTGTTTTCACGACTTTCGTCCGGTTGCCGAATCCATCATACGTATACTCGATCTTCGTTCCATCTGGAAGCTCTTCTTCCACTAATTGATCCAGCTCATCATAACGGTAATCGATTGCTTTTCCTGTTGGGAATTCCACTTTCGTCCGATTGCCGTTTTCATCATAACGGTACGTTTCGGACAGTATTTCTTTTCCGTCCGCTGTACCAACCGATACGTTTTCGACGAGGCCGCGATCATCATATATAAAGGTTGAACCGGCTCCGTTTCCTGTCGTGAAGGTGCGGATGTTTCCTTTCTCGTCGTAGTCAAAGCGGTACGTATACGTCCCGTCTGTCACAATTGTATTTTGGTCCAAGGCATTATATTGAAAATTCACTGTTTGGCTAAAGGAGCCGTGGGAAAACATAAACTGCTGCAATTTATCCGATGTCGTTGGATATTGCCATTTTTGCAGTCCACCGCGATCGGATTGTTCGATAACACGGTTCGCCGAATCAAATTTTCTTGTCTTCGTCGTGCCGTCTTTTAGATATTGGACGGAAAGTTCGTTTCCATTTTTATCGTAGCTGAATTCGTAATATGGGACGTTATTGTAGGAAATTGTTTTGACTCTTTCCGTTCCGTCATAAGACCATTGAATCGTGTTTCCCTTCGGAAGGACTGTTTTAGTTTTATTTCCATTTGCATCATATTCATTCGTCGTCGTATCTTTGAGCGGACCAACAGTTTTAATGAGTTTATCAGCTGCATCATACGAGTAGGTAAAGGTTTGCGACCGGCCGCCGCTTGTCCGAATGACTTTTGATGTCATATTTCCGTTCGCGTCATAATCATAATTGACGGAAGTGCCGTTCGCTAACAGCAGCTGTTTTAAGCGATTCGATAAATCATACGTGTATTCTTTCTTGTTTCCTTTCTCATCGAACTCGCTCAATATATTACCAACGGCATCATAATTCTTTTTCGTAACATATCCGGCTTCATCAGTTTCTTGAATAACATAATTTCCGCTAGAATCATACTTATTTTTCGTCACGACGTTTCCTTCCATCAAACGGATCGCGTCAAACCACACTGTTCCCGTGTAATTGCCTCGAAACACAACGGATACATCGATTTTATCGATGGGCTTCGAAGGATTGATGGAAACGGCGGCACGGTTCCATTCTTGGGTTCCGATCGGAAAGTCTGCAGTATACGTTTGAGTTGCCCCGTCTGTAAAATACGCTTTAGCCGTTATGGAATAGTCGCTCGGGCTCACCGTACCGTTTGCTTTGACATCCTGCGCTTTCGAAAGACCTGTGAGTGTCAAACGAAGCGGTGTATCATTTGATGTTTGGCCAACAATCACCGTCTGTTTATATTCGCCGGCCGATTGCGTAGTGCTTGTTCTTGAAAATTTTAAAGAGGATCCTCCGTCAAAGGATTGCGTAGAATCCACACTTCCTCCTGTTCCGTTCCAATTCGCAATGGTCCCTTCAAAACTGCTATTGATAACTGGGTTATAACTCGAAGAAACCTGTGCCTCTTCCAATTGGATGCTATCAAACCAGGCTTCTCCGGAAGCATCTGGAGACTTATGATCGACCTCTAAATACACGCGAATTTTGACGGTACTCGGTGGAGTAGTAAACGTCACTTGCCGTTCTGTCCATGGTCTCGTACCGGTTAGTTGGCTGTAGCGATTGTCAGCCCAAGAAATCCGGCGATTTTGACTGTCTAAAAATTCGATATTAAAGAACGCATTGGCCTTCGTCAAATTCGTTTTGATCTTCCCGCTTAACGTATACGTCGTGTTCGGTTTCACGGCAATTTCTTGGGTAGCCGCCACATAGCCAAGTTCCGTTCCAGGCGAACTTGAGGCAGTGACGATTTTTAAAGTTTTTCTTCCAAGCGACCGATGATGACGATTCGTGTCTTCAAACAATTGTCCGGAATCGTTAGAACGAAGAAGATTCCAAGCTGTGATTCCCTGTTCGAAGCCGCTATTTGAGAGTAAGTTCGCTGCACTGCCTAATGTATTGCTTTCTTCAATAATATTCCCATAGGTATCGTATTTTGCTATAGAAGATGTTTTTCCGGATTGATCAGTTTCGGATACAGGATTTAAGCCATCGTAGGCAATCGTAGTGGTATCGCCTTCCGTATCTGTCTCGGAGATGACATCATTATTTTTGTTATACTTGTATGTTTCTGTACCGTACTGATCTTTCACCGTTAACACATTCCCGTTTGCATCATACGTATATGTTTCAGTAGGTTTCACAGCATTTTGATCATTCGGATCCCGTGATTCTACTAGATTATTTCCCTCATACACGTAGCTTGTCGTAATGTTTAACCCGCCTGCATCTTCGATTATTTGAATGGGGTTCGCTGCTTCATTAAAGGTATACTGAATTTTGCGGCCATTCGGCTGGATCACGACGAGCTGCCGTTTCGTTTGATCATAATTCAACTTATAAATGCGGTTCTCGGGATCTATTACTTGACTGATCCTGTCTCCATTGTAAATGAATTGATTGACAACAGCTTTAGCTTCTGTATGCGTCGGTTCATATACTTTCTCTAGACGGCCATGTTCATTATATTCGTATCTCGTGGTTTCTTTGCCCGCCTTGGTGACTTTTGTTAACAAACCATTCTGATACTCAAACGTGATCGAACGGTTTAGTGGATCGGTAATCTTTTGAATTTTGCCGCTTGCGTTATACTCCATAGTCAGTTTTCTTCCTGATGCATCAATAATGGACACAAGCTTTCCATTCGCATAACTATAAGTCGTTGTATTTCCATGACCGTTGACCATTTTGGTTAACTTTCCGTCGCTTTTTCGGAAGTGAATTTTCGTTTGATCTTTGTCGGTCAATATATATTCATCGGCTGTTTCGCTTAATTCCAAATAAACACCTGTCGGAGCTTTATACGTACCATCGGATAGCTTCGTGAATATATGGAGCGTACCATCTTCATCTGTAAATCTCGCTTCTTTACCCTGAGCAATGATGCTTATTTCCGCATCACTCTGCCATCCTTTTCCAAATAATCCATCCGAAGTAGATAGACTATTGTAAGTTCTTGTCATTCCTAGCCCCGGTCCTCTTCCAGAAATCGATACATCATCTTCGTCGACGATGAGGTTACCGGTAGCGGCATTCACGCTTGCATAAGGAACATCAATGATGGACCAGTATTCCTCCTTTCCTAAATACTCATTCCCCTCCGGAATTTTTACCGTCAATGCCTGATTGGAATATATTGTTTCCCCATCTGCATCGTATGCACTGAGTCTAAACCAGTAATTGGTGCTTGTCGCGTAATTTGTCCCCATTTTTGCATATAATGGGGAAGGATCCTTCGGAAGCTCCAATCCCTTTCCATCATGATGCAGCGTTAAAGATCCGGAAGCCCCTTTTTGGATTTCCTCTGAAGTAGGCCAGATTCCTTTATTTTGGGTCGTCCAATGGTCCACATCTCCTACATCAAATGCTTCATAGTACTGGCCGTTAAATATCCACACTTTGTAACCTGTTGCACCGGGAATTTTTTCCAATCCAGCATAACATAACCGGATTTGCTTCCTAATTGGTTGGCGTAAGCAAATCCAGAAGGAGCTGACGGCACAGGTAAATCCGAAATGCTCGGCTTATACGCATCCGAGTAGACGGTTTCCCCTTGAGCGTTATAGGCACTGACACGAATCCAGTAGTTGGTCGCCGTTGCATATTTTGTTCCTGCATTTTCATAGACTGGGGAAGGATCAACGGCCAATTCTGCGCCAAGACCATCATGTAAATGGAGTTTATAGCGGCCAGTATTTATTTCTGCAGCAGTTGGCCAATATTTTTTGTTTTTCGTTGTCCAAGAAGTGACGTTCCCGACATCAAGCGATTCATAGTTTGAACCGTTAAAAAGCCAAATTTTATACCCCGTCGCTCCGCTCACCGGTTTCCATTTGAAATCGATATATCCTGTTCCGTTGCCATTGGTATAACTAACCCCCGTTGGTGCAGATGGTTTCTTCAAATTAGGAATGGTTGGCATAAAGGCTCCAGACATGGCGCTTTCGCCTTGGGGAAAAATCGCGCTTACTCGGAACCAGTAGTTCTTGTTATTCGGATAACTTCCTCCTGAATTTCGATAGACTGGGGAAGGATCGACAGCCAGCTCCGTTCCTTTCTGATCTTGGTGCAGGTCGTATTTTCCGGCGTTAATTTCAGAAGAAGTCGGCCAAATTTTCTTTCCATTAGTGCTCCAAGAGGTAACATTGCCTACCTCAAAGGCTTCGTATGATTTACCGTTATATATCCATACTTTATAGCCCTTTGCCCCAGGAACCGGATCCCATGATACATTCACATATCCTGTGCCGTCTCCATTGCTAAAAACTGTTCCTTTAGGAGTTTGGGGAGCAGGGATCGTATACGTCACCGACAAATACGGTTTATAATTACTATTCGTAGAAGAAACGACTTTTTTCCAATAGGTTTTTCCATTTCCATTCGTATGAAGTTTGAAACCATACTGTTGCTTCTTGCCAGAAGCCCATTCTTTAACTGTATTCGTTACATTAAATTCCGCCCATTGATCTCTGGCCACATCAACTTTCCCAATATTAGTTGAAGAGGGCTTATTATTCCAATTCAATGCACTAGCTGACCATGAACCATTCACAGCATCTAACCATAACCCCGTTTTGGTGGTAGAGGAGTATGAATGGGTTACATAAACATTAAAAGTGGCATTCGTAATATTCATATTCTGTATACTTGATAGATTGTGATTTAAGAAAGCATAGCAAGTGCCGGTTGTGTTATCATAATAACCAACTTTTAAAACATACTGTCCTTGTACTGAATCCCATTTACTGGATGAAGAACTGTAATTAGTCGTTGGATATGCACTCATCACAAATGTATCCGTTGACACATTTATTGAAGTGCTTGGATCAATATAAACTGGATATACGCGTTTAGGATCTTTCAACCATTCAGGATCAGCTTTGATCGTTAAAACATATCCTTGCGCTTCTTTTTGCAATTCGTATGTTACATCTTCTGAACGCTCTACTTCACCAGAGTATTCATCGACATTGGAATCTACCATAAACGGCTTCGGCAGTTCAAAAACCTTTTCTTTTTCTTGATTCATAAACAGTATTGAACCATCATTTTGGACTTCAGCCTTTAAATCCGTTTTCAAATAAAATTTAAATATATGATAACCGGTAAATGAGTGAAGAACTAAATCTTCTTTTGTCGCTTGATTGAATGTAATATTCTGTAAATCTATAAAAGGAAAAATATTTTTGTGAAAAATTTTATTATCTTTTTTCTTATAAATAGCAGAAACATCCTTCGCCTTTATTGGCTGTACACCATTGCCGGCTGCTTCTAAAATGGAAAAGGAAATTGAATGTCCATTATAATGGAAAGTGGCATATTCTCCTTTGACCATTTTTTTATGAAAGTTTGTCTCGATAATAGTATTCTCTGTTTTGACAGAATTCGACTGATCGGTGCTTTCTGTTAGATTAGGAGAAATTTCCTCAAATGGCTTCCCCTTCTTTTTCCTTATATGGATCGGCTCAAAATAAATCTTTTTGGTAAATGTGCCATCACCATTGTAAAAAACTTTTGTATTCTCTGTCCGTTCCTCAATGATTTCCCCTCGTTTAAGGTTAATTTTAGGGGTCGGGACTTTTGACGGTAAATGACTTTCAGTAGAGTTGTTGTCTTTAGAATGAATGGTTTCTGCGAAAACGTCTAAAGGAACGGATGAGAAAAATAACAGATTTACAATTGCCCATATCAACCATTTTTTTAAACGACTAATTTTCATATAATTCCTCCTTTTCAATAATTTGTTAAATTGATTATACTTTATAAAAACTAGATTTAGGTACATTTTTTGACATACAAAATTCTGTATTTTTCGACAATTTTCGCTTCTTTTGTACGAAAAAACCCCCCTTCAATGAATAAATTAATCCATTCAATTGAAGGGGGGATGCTTTTGACCTATTTAATAGAATACGGGTATGAGCGGTGGTCGTTTAGAATCACTCGCCCGTATATTTTCCAATTGATTTTAATAGGCCCCTAAAGTGTGAGCAGAGGCATATGATTATTTGAAATGAATTAAGAAATATTTCTTTTTGCCCCGGCGGATCACAGCAAATTGACCTTCGATGGTGTCTTTTTCAGACACAATATAATCAAGCTCCTGCACCCGTTCGCCGTTAATGTAAATCGCACCGTTTCCGATGTCTTCTCTTGCCTGCCGTTTCGATGGAGAAATTTTCGCCTGAACCAATAAATCGACTAATCCGATTTCATTTTCGGTCGTTTCATACGAAGGCACATCTTTAAAGCCTTGTTTTATTTCTTCTGCTGTTAAAGCTTTTATATTGCCGCTGAACAGCGCTTCGGAAATTTTGACAGCCTGTTTGAGTGCTTCTTCGCCATGGACAAGTTTTGTCACTTCTTCCGCTAACGCTTTTTGCGCAGACCGTTTTTCAGGAGCATTTTTCACTTCTTCTGCCAATTGTTCAATTTCTTCTTTTGATAAGAAAGTAAAATATTTTAAATATTTGATGACATCCCGGTCATCGGTATTGATCCAAAATTGATAAAATTCGTAAGGCGATGTTTTTTCTTTATCGAGCCAGATGGCTCCTCCTTCCGTTTTGCCGAATTTTGTGCCGTCGGCTTTCGTGACGAGCTGGAGTGTAAGACCGTATGCTTTCGCATTTTCTTCCGTTTTTCGAATTAGTTCAAGTCCTGACGTAATATTTCCCCATTGGTCGCTTCCGCCGATTTGCAAGCGGCAATCATAGGTTTGGTACAGCTTTAAAAAATCGTACGATTGCAAAATCATGTAGCTGAATTCTGTAAAGGAAATGCCCGTTTCAATTCTTGACTGCACGGTTTCTTTCGCCAGCATGTAGTTTATGCCAAAGCTTTTGCCGATATCTCGCAAAAATGTGATGACATCCAATGGCCCGATCCAATCGTAGTTGTTGGCCAAAATGGCCGGATTCCCTTCTTTTTCAAAATCCAAAAAGCGGGAAAGCTGTTCCTTAATGCGTTCTGACCACTGCTTCACCGTTTCTTTTTCATTTAATGTTCTTTCCTGTTTTTTTCCGCTTGGATCGCCGATCAAGCCTGTTGCGCCGCCAACAAGAGCAATCGGTTGATGACCAGCCTCTTGAAATCTTTTTAACGTTAAAATCGGCAGCAAATGCCCGATATGAAGGCTGTCTGCCGTCGGGTCAAAACCGCAGTACAGCTTCACCTGTTCCTCTGACAACAATTTATCTAATCCTTCTTCATCCGTTACTTGATTAATGAGTCCGCGATATTTTAAATCTTCTAGCAAAGCATTCATCAAACCCACTCCTTTTCAAATTTTATCCAAATAAAAAACGCCCCTTCATGAAGGGACGTATAATTACGCGGTACCACCCTGCTTAAGAACATTTGCATGTTCTTCACTCATTCTGATAACGGCTAAAACCGTCCTTTGCTACTTCACTTTCACAAAGAATGCTCATGGAGGTAATTCACAAAGCATTTATGTGCTGATTCGCACCGGCCATCAGCTCTCTGAAACAGGGAAATGCCTGCTACTTTCTCCAATCAACGCTCAAGTATTTTTTTCATTAATAAACATTTTTAGCATAATTGACATCCTTTGTCAACTAAGATTAGAACAGAGGGCGTCAACCGGAGAAAAAAATATGCTATAATAAACTAGATTTTGTAGAGGGATGATGAAAAATGGAGAAATGGTACGAATTTTTTAGGAAGGTAAGCTCCTTTTATCATAAGCACCAGCAAAAAATGGTCATTGCCTATAACGTAACATGGAACTTATTTCTTTTACTATTGGTTATCGGTTTAATAGGCTTCTCCTTTATCGGAGGATTAGGAGCTGGTTATTTTGCATCGCTTGTAAAAGATGAGCCGATCCGTTCCGAAAAAGAATTGGAAAAAGACATTTACGATTATTCTGAAACAACGAAAGTGTACTTTGCAGACAATGTCTATTTAGGGAAAATTCGCACAGATCTTGAACGTGAAAAAATCAAAATTGATCAAATTTCCGAGCATTTAAAACATGCAATTGTTGCAGTGGAGGACGAATATTTTTACGAGCATAAAGGGATTGTCCCAAAGGCGATCATGCGGGCGATTTTCCAGGAGTTCTCAAACTCTCCTGTCAGAACCGGCGGAAGCACCCTCACACAGCAATTAATTAAAAACCAAATATTGACCAACGAAGTGTCATTTGAAAGAAAAGCAAAAGAAATCCTGCTAGCATTGAGATTAGAAAAATATTTTACGAAAGATCAAATATTAGAAGCCTATTTAAATGTATCATCATTTGGACGAAACAGCTCCGGAAGAAACATTGCAGGCGTGCAGGCTGCAGCGCAGGGGATTTTTGGCATAGATGCGAAAGACTTATCGATACCGCAGGCAGCTTTTATCGCTGGTCTCCCTCAAAATCCTTTTGCTTATACACCGTTCACAAAGGACGGAGAAGTAAAAGAAGATTTACAGCCTGGTATAAACCGAATGAAAACCGTCCTAAGAAAAATGTTTGCAGAAGGATATATTACAAAAAAAGAATATGAAGAAGCACTTAAGTTTGATTTAAAGGCTCATTTAGCCAAAAAGAAAAAACCTGATATTGAGCAATATCCTTGGATTATATACGAAGTTGAAAAAAGAGTGAAGGATATACTGGCTGAGCAGCTAGCGAAAAAAGACGGTCACAAGCTGGAGGATCTCCGAAAAAATAATAAAGAGCTGTTTAATCGATACATGGCGCTGGCCGATCAAGACATGAGACAAAACGGCTACAACATTCATACGACCATTAACAAGAAAATTTATGACAAAATGCAAGAGGTTGTCAAAAACTACGAGTATTACGGAAGTCCAAAGCTTGAAAAGAAAAAAGATCCTGAAACAGGCAAGACCGTAACCATCGAGGAACCAGTTGAAGTCGGCGCTGTTTTAATCGAA
Source organism: Aeribacillus composti (assembly GCF_007827555.1). Taxonomy (GTDB): domain Bacteria; phylum Bacillota; class Bacilli; order Bacillales; family Aeribacillaceae; genus Aeribacillus; species Aeribacillus composti. The sequence continues at coordinate 1,995 of NZ_VISS01000016.1, read as the reverse complement.
AACAAAACTGGAAAAATTATCTCCTTTGTTGGCGGCCGTGATCATAACAGGGAGCAGACAAACCATGCTACAAGAGCATTAAGACCAAACGGTTCAACAATGAAACCGCTCGCTGTCTATGCACCCGCGATGGAAATGGGCATCGTCCAGCCGGGAACTGTTGTGGCAGATCTTCCATTTTCAATCGGGAAATATCAGCCGAAAAACTACGGAGGCGGCTATCACGGATTAACAAGTATTCGAACAGCATTGAAACATTCATATAACATTCCGGCGGTAAAAACCTATGCAAAAATTATTTCGCAAAATCCGGTATCCTATTTAGAAAAAATGGGATTTAGTTCACTTGCTCAAGAAGATTACAGTTCATTCTCCCTCGCTCTTGGGGCAATGACTTACGGAGTAACCGTGGAGGAAAACGTAAACGCCTTCGCAACATTTGCCAATAACGGTGAATTTGTCGACGCCTACATGATTGAAAAAATTGAAACACAAGACGGAAAAGTTATATATCAACATAACAGCAAGAAAGAGAAGGTCTTTTCCCCTCAAACAGCCTATTTAATGATTGATATGATGCGGGATGTCATTCAAAGCGGAACGGCTTCCTCTTTAAAAAGGTATCTATCATTTCAATCTGATTGGGCTGGAAAAACAGGAACTGGGCAAGATTATCGGGATGCATGGTTTGTTGCTGTAAATCCTAATGTATCCTTCGGCACATGGATCGGTTATGACACGCCGAAAAGGCTGGAAACGACCTACAAAGGTTTGACCTACAGCAATAGAAATATATTGCTTTGGGCAAAATTAATGAACGCCGCATACAGCGTCAAACCTGACTTAATAGATCCTAACACTTCCTTTAAAATGCCTAAAGGAATTGTTTCAAGATCGTATTGCGCCCTCTCTGGGGATCTGCCTTCTGAATTATGTAAGAAAGCTGGACTCGTTCAAACTGACTTGTATAACGCTAAATTTCTCCCGAATAAAGTGGATAAAAGCTTGGCGTACGGCAAATTTGTTTTAGTAGACAACGTAGCCTATCAAGTGCCGGCAAATGCACCGGCTGAATTCGTCCAGGAAGGGCCTCTGCTGAAAAAAGAAGTATTGAATAATCTTGGGATTTCAGACGTGTCCCAATTGACTAAACTTCTTCCTAGCGGAGTTAATTTAGAGGCTTTGACGTTGACCGGCAATAGGGTTCTTCAGGATAATGGCAAAGCTCCTTCTAAAGTGCCTGCTGTAAAGCTTAGCGGAACAACATTATCCTGGAGCAAAAGCGGTGAATATGATGTTATCGGGTACAGAGTTTATGCAGCTCCATCTAATTCAAATAGTTTCAAAAAAATTGCCAGCATACCTGCAAAAAATAACTTAAGCATCTCAGTCGGAAAATCTCCTGCCTCCTATTACGTCGTTGCAGTTGATGTGGCAGGAAAAGCGTCTCCTCCTTCAGCCATTGTAAAAACGGCGCAATCTGGAAAAACAGAGCCGCAGCAAAAACCGAAGCAGACGGCAAATGCAAGACAATAGGCGAATGGAAAAGATGCATTAAACGATCAATAAAGTAGACGAAACAGAAAAAACAGCCCAGCAAAACATGCTTTCACCCAATAAATATTTTAAAAAGGACCGCACGTGGTCCTTTTTATCTTTTACTGGCTAGTGTGACGGCAGCTTTTTTAAGAAAACATAGCTTACTTTATTGTATCGCATTTTTTCTTCATAGAAGCGGTGTGCGTCAACGCGCTGCAAGCCGGAAGATAAAGAAACAATATTATAGCCATTTTCTACAGCATATTGATGAACATACGTTAAAAGCTTTTCACCGTATCCTTTTGATCGTTCTTCAGGCAATGTCACTAAATCACAAACCCAAATGAAACGCCCGTAGTATTGTAAATTAGCACACTATTTTAGAACCACTTTTTTCAAATTATTTTGGACTAAAATCGGAAATACCTCGCAAAATGTTTGCGAATTCTCTCCGAT
>NZ_VISS01000015.1 GCF_007827555.1 Aeribacillus composti | reverse complement strand
ACTCTATTTGGTCCCAGGGGATGTTCGACCTTCCTTCACTTCTACTATAAAAAAATAGTAGCACAAACCTTGGCCTAGGTCTGTACTACTAATGTTAGTATGTTTTTAATGCTGCTAATTTGCAAAAAAACGTTTTCAGCTTCGATTCGTCTTTTTGGAAATAAAAGATTTTGACGATATAGTAGGATGCGAAAACACCGATTGTATCCTTAATAAGATCAATGATTGTCGCAGATCTTGAGGGAACGAAATATTGATGAATTTCATCACACAGCCCGTAAAAAACAGCGATCATCGCTGAGGCGAAACTTAATTTTTCTGTAAGCTTTTCATGGACAGCGAAGGCGAAAATGAAAAGCCAATAAAGAATTCCGAACTCAATGAGATGAAGCGACTCTTTCAATAAATGGTCGAACGAAAATGGCGTTTTGACGAAAGTGTCAGCTGGATAGCTCGACAAGATCCAAATGACCGCCATATACATAATCGGTAAAATACTGATTACATATACCGCAAACTTCTTCATGATCCAAACTCCTTCAAATATTTTTCAACAATATGCATAGAAAAAAACAAATAGCAAAAAATAAAAGAAAAAATTTTATTTTGATGTATAGATTCTCTCAAACTTGTTCACAATGGTTGCTGAGGTGATGAACAATGAGAGAGGAAGAAAAGAAACGTACTTCTCAAGGCTCGAAGTTCCAACAGTTTTTCAGAAAAAAATGGGTTTTTCCTGCTATTTATTTAGTCAGTGCAGCCGTTATTTTAACAGCCGTTTTATGGTATCAAGCAATCCGCAACAATGATGCAAACGATTTATCAACGGACGATGGTACAGACGTTTCCTATAATGAAGATCAATCGGTGGAAGTAAATCAATCCGTCGAAAACTTCAAAATGCCGGCCATCGATCCTGATGCTGTGAAGGTAGTAACAAACTTTTATGACTTTAATGCTTCAGAAAAAGAACAAGAAACGGCACTTGTCTTCCATAATAACACATACCATCCAAACCAAGGTATCGATATCGCATCAAATGATGGAAAAGCATTTGAAGTCACTGCATCTTTAAGCGGAACGGTTGCAAAAGCTGAAAAAGATTCTCTTTTAGGATATGTCGTAGAAATTGAACATGAAAACGGTGTAAAAACCATTTACCAATCGCTTGCCGATACGAAAGTACAGGTCGGCGACAAAGTTAAACAAGGAGAAATTATCGGACAAGCTGGGAAAAACCAATTCAATAAAGACGCAGGCGTCCATGTTCACTTTGAAATCCGCAAAGACGGTAAAGCCTACAATCCATTAAACTACATGGACGAGCCGTTAACAAGTTTAACTGAAAAATCTGTTGAAGAGCCTTCTGACGGGGCAGCACAAAAAGAAGATAATAAAGATGGAGAGGAAGCTACTTCAGACGAAACAGCCCCATCAGATGAAACTCAGCCTGATGAAGAACAATCTCAGTCAAAGGAAAATTCAGAACAAGAAAAATCTGATAATTCTACAACTAAACCTTAACCAATACAATCCTACTCAAACGAGTAGGTTTTTTTTTGTCTAAATCATATCTGGTAAAAATTAAATGAGCATAGGCGCTGAAATTTTCATAAAGAACAGACCGAAAAATTTTTCATAAACGGTACAAGAAACAACGTACGGTAAGGTGCAAGCGAGAAAGCAGGCTTGCCGAAACATTTTTTAAAAACATAATGTGAAGCGATTATCGAAAATTCACTTTATTCCATATATAATAGAATCAATCTAAGCAGGAGAAAGGAAGAAGCACGTGGAAAATATTCGCTTTCGAGATGCAACGATACATGACTTGCCTAAAATCGTCTCGATCTACAATTCAACGATCCCAAGCCGGATGGTGACAGCTGATACTGAACCTATTTCAGTGGAAGACCGTATACAGTGGTTTCATGAGCACAATCCAAAAACGAGACCGTTGTGGATGATCGAGCAGGATGGAAGCGTAGCTGGCTGGCTCAGCTTTCAATCCTTTTATGGAAGGCCTGCTTATAACGGAACTGCGGAAATTAGCATTTACATTGATGAACAGTACCGGGGAAAACAAATCGGCGATTTTGCCTTGAAGACCGCTATAGAAAAGGCTCCAAGCCTCCAAATAAAAAATTTGCTTGGCTTTATTTTCAAGCACAACATCCCGAGCTTAAAGCTGTTTTACAAAAATGGCTTCCGCGATTGGGGGCACTTTCCCCGTGTAGCGGTACTGGACGGTGTTGAGCGAGATTTAGTGATAGTGGGGAAACGTGTAGCCGATTGAACGTATTAACAGTATCTCCGCTCGCAATATAGTATTTTAGTTTCTTTTTCATTCGCCAGTTGAGTAAAAAAGCGTCTTTTTAGCAAACTGCAATCCTTTTTTAGAACATGATTGTTCGGCTGTTTAAATTTGGCTGAATCTATAGACTGGTGTTGAATTTTCCTGCGGAAATTGTTCATTGCATGATTATGGGCGATCCTGTTTTTCTGGCAGTTTGTGCAGCGAAAGAATTTCAATCAGATCTGCCATCTGCGAGTATTTATATTTTAATTGCGTACCAGAGTATTAAATAAATTTTTGCTTCCATTGAGTGATAGGGGCTTTTTTATGTCGATTTCTTTTTGATACGAACGTTTCGATTAACGATTTATGTGGACTGGAAAACTTGCTTAACAGCAGCAATCCACCAGTGCTGAAAAAAACATCCGCAGCAGCCGTTTTGGCCGGGTTGACAAGCTTTACACAGAAGCTGCAAAAGTAAGTGTTTTGCTGCGTAAAAGCACTTTTTCAAAAGGAGGGTGGAAACGGTGGAATTTTCGATTCAACCGCTTGGTGATACAGGAATCATCATTCAATTCGGTACGGAGATTTCCGAAGCAATTTATCAACAAATCCGTCAATATGTATATTGGCTGGAACAAAGCTGCATTGAAGGAATAGTCGAATGGGTTCCTGCTTACACCACCCTTACTGTTTTTTATCGACCAAATATTATTTCGTACGATGAACTTTCTCAAAAGCTTTTAAAAATTGGAGAAAAGATAGAAAGCATGCCAGTGCCGGATCCAATAGTCATTGAAATTCCGACATTATATGGCAAGGAGGCAGGGCCAGATATTCAGTTTGTTGCTGAAACGAATGGATTGTCGGAAGAAGAAGTAGTGAAGATTCATTCATCCTCCGATTATTTGATTTATATGATTGGGTTTGTTCCAGGTTTTCCATATTTAGGCGGAATGGACAAAAGAATTGCGGCGCCGAGGAAAAAGACACCCAGATCTAGAATTCCTGCCGGTTCAATAGGAATTGCCGGGGAGCAAACAGGGATTTATCCTTTGGAAACACCGGGAGGCTGGCAAATCATCGGGAGAACGCCTGTCAAATTGTATGATCCGCAGAAACAAGATCCAATATTGCTAAAAGCCGGCGATTACATCCGATTTGTCCCCATTACGGAAAGAGAATATGAAAAAATTGAACAGCAGGTGCTAAAGGGTTCATATAAAGTGGTCAAATATAAAAAGGAGGCGGCAGAAACATGATATCTGTTGACTTAAACAGCGATTTAGGGGAAAGCTTCGGCCATTTTAAAATTGGCAATGATGAAGAACTGCTTCGCTGTATTTCTTCAGCCAACATTGCTTGTGGATTTCATGCCGGCGACCATAATGTCATGATGCGGACTGTAGAGCTTGCGAAAAAGTTTGATGTGGCGATAGGCGCTCATCCAGGGTTGAACGATTTAGCCGGATTCGGACGAAGGGAATTGAAAGTATCTCCTGAGGAAGTCTACAATATGGTCGTTTATCAAATTGGAGCTTTGCAGGCTGTGGCGGCATCAAAAGGGATGAAGCTGAACCATGTGAAGCCCCACGGTGCTCTATACAATATGGCTGAAAAAGACAAGGCGTTAGCGGAGGCGATTGCTCAAGCAGTAAAAGATGTTGACGAGTCGCTTATCCTATATGGACTCTCAGGAGGCGTCCTTTGCCGTGCGGGGGAAAAGATCGGGCTTACGGTCGCGCATGAAGTCTTTGCCGACAGAACGTATCAGCCTGACGGAACATTAACTTCAAGATCAGAAAAAAATGCAATCATACACGATCCAGAGGAAGCGGTAGAAAGAGTTCTCCGTATGGTGAAGGAGGGAAAAGTAGCGGCAATAAACGGGCATGACATCCCCATTCAAGCTGATACAATCTGCATCCATGGCGACGGTCCGAAGGCATTAGCATTTGCTGAAGCTTTAAAAAGCAAACTGGAAGAAGAAAATATTCGTATTGTCAATCCGGGAGCGAAAAAAGATGAAAGAAATATTGTTAGTTGAAAAGCCTGGTTTGTTAACGACTGTTCAAGATTTAGGAAGAACGGGCTATCAGCAATACGGAGTTGTTGTTGCCGGCGCTATGGATTCGTTTTCCATGCAAATCGCAAATCTTTTAGTCGGCAACCGAAAAGATGAAGCGGTGCTGGAAGCAACAATCGCAGGTCCTTCCTTAAGGGCCGTCCGTGATATTGTGATTGCGATATGCGGAGGCGATCTAGCGGCAAAAATCAATGGGAAAGACGCTCCGTTATGGAAAAGCGTGCTGCTGAAAAAGGGAGATCAACTTTCTTTTACCGGTTTAAAAAGCGGAGCGAGAGCCTATATCGCAATCGCAGGCGGAATTAACGTCCCTAAGGTCATGGGGAGCAAATCAACGTACTTAAAAGCGGGAATAGGAGGATTAAATGGAAGAGCCCTTCAAAAAGGGGATGTAATCATGGGTTCGGATGCTGTAAAAACAAGCACGATTGGCCGAATGTTATCCCCTTCCCTTATCCCGAAATACGAAAAGCACATGACCATTCGCATTGTCCCGGGTCCACATGAAGAGGCGTTTACAAAAGAAGGAATCGATACTTTCTTTTCTTCTGTATATGAAGTCACACCGCAATCGGACAGAATGGGCTATCGGCTGAAAGGGCCGAAAATTTCTCATAGAAAGCCTGCCGACATTTTGTCGGAAGCTGCTCCCCTTGGCGGAATTCAAATACCTGCTGACGGACAGCCGATCATTTTAATGGCTGATCGGCAAACAACGGGCGGATATACGAGAATCGGAACAGTCATTACAGTGGATTTGATGTACGTTGCTCAAGCGGTGCCAGGGGCAAAGATTCGCTTTCAGCCGGTTTCCGTTCAAGAGGCTCAAAAGCTTTATTTTGAGCAGATGCGCATCATGCGCCAAATATCAGTCGGAGCTGGCATATATGATGAATAAACGAAAGTTTGGAAAGTGAACATATATGATCATTGAACGAAATTTTATTAAATAGACCCGATAAGGTCTGAACAATTTCGGTATCTGCGCTAATAAAAGCCTGAACAAGTCAAATATTTTAGGAACATAAAAAAGCAAGAGAGAACTTGTCCACATTGCCGAAGAGCTCATCAAAAATGTTTTTCTGTTTTGTCATAAGAATCAAACCATTCTCCATTTCTCGACATCTGTTCCAAAAAGGAGCAGATGTTTTCTTTTTTTCACTGGAATTATACATATTTCCCGGAAAATGATTAGTGTATATCGTCGAAAAACTAATCAATGAAAAGTGTCGAAACATGCCCTCGACTTTAAGTGGAAAATAAATTTTCATAAATCCCTTGTCCTTCTTGACTTTTCAAGAATATATCTTCACCCAAGCTAATAAAATGTTACAAACCTAACAAGAGAGTGTTTGAGGTGAGGGATCGTGGAGATAGATGATCAATACAGCAAAAATGGCAACTTTAGATTCTACATCATGTATATAGCTGTATACACTGTGCATGCGAATCTCATTTCACACTTCTCACATCCACATTAGGGAGGTCGAGTGGTGTGCACGATTACATCAAAGAACGCACAATCAAGATTGGAAAGTATATCGTGGAGACGAAAAAAACTGTTCGTGTAATCGCGAAAGAGTTTGGCGTTTCCAAGAGTACTGTCCATAAAGATTTAACGGAAAGGCTGCCGGAGATAAATCCTGATTTAGCAAACGAAGTAAAGAAAATACTAGATTATCATAAATCGATTCGCCATCTTCGTGGCGGAGAAGCAACAAAATTAAAATATAAAAAAGAAGAACAGCAAAAAGAACCGATAAAACGATGATGATTCTCGACGCCAACCGACAAAACTCTCCGAAAATCTTGTCTTTTTTTACAAAATCATACTTTTTATGCAATTATATGATACAATAAGAAATTAGGATATTAGTTGGAGAGATGATGATTGGCAAGGGAGGATCATAGTAATATGTTTTCAAAAGATGTAGGAATCGACCTAGGAACAGCAAATGTGCTGATTCATGTAAAGGGCAGAGGCATTGTGTTAAATGAGCCTTCTGTTGTGGCACTTGACCGCAACAACGGAAAGGTGTTAGCGGTTGGCGAGGAAGCGAGACGTATGGTTGGCCGTACACCTGGCAATATTGTTGCCATACGCCCGCTGAAGGATGGTGTCATCGCAGATTTTGATATTACAGAAACAATGCTCAAACATTTTTTGAATAAGTTAAATGTCAAAGGCATTATATCAAAGCCGCGGATTTTAATTTGCTGCCCGACAAACATTACTTCAGTGGAGCGGAAAGCGATCCGAGAGGCAGCTGAAAAATGCGGCGGCAAGCAAGTCTTTTTAGAGGAAGAACCAAAAGTAGCTGCAATTGGCGCTGGGATGGAGATTTTCCAGCCGAGTGGAAACATGGTGGTGGATATTGGCGGCGGGACGACGGACATAGCTGTACTATCCATGGGTGATATCGTTACCGCCTCGTCCTTGAAAGTGGCTGGAGACAAATTTGATCTTGAAATTTTAAATTATATTAAACGGGAGTATAAGCTTCTGATCGGTGAACGAACTGCAGAAGATATTAAAGTGAAAGCGGCAACAGTATTTCCAGGTGCACGCGACGAAGAAATCGATATTCGGGGTCGTGATATGGTCACAGGACTGCCTCGGACGATCACTATTAGGTCGAAAGAAATCGAGCAAGCATTAAAAGAACCTGTCGAAGCCATTATTCAAGCAGCTAAAAATGTGTTGGAGCGCACACCTCCTGAGCTGTCTGCAGACATCATTGACCGCGGTGTTATTTTAACAGGCGGCGGAGCACTCCTGCATGGGCTTGATCTGCTCTTGTCTGAAGAGCTGAAGGTTCCGGTTACCATAGCGGATGATCCGCTGCACTGCGTTGCTGTCGGAACAGGAATCATGCTTGAAAACATGGACAAACTGCCAAAAAGAAAGTTTATATAACAAAATCGTAGCAATAAGTTTTTTAGAAATCGGCTTTTACGCCGATTTTTTTACTTTCAAATCTGAAAGACCAATTCTTGCTTTTACATACCCATTCAGCTCCCAACATCCAAATGATATTTATCTTTATGAACAGTTTGGAAAGGAGACGGAAGATAAAAGACCTATCAGAAAATTGTGATCTTTTACCTATAAGATAATAAAAAAATTGTAATGAGAATCATCGAAAAGTCCTTTATAATATAAAATTAGGAGAACATGTCGGATTTGTTGGATGGGGTGAAAAATCATGCTTCGAGGATTCTATACAGCTGCAGCAGGAATGCTCACACAGCAGCGCCATGCGGAAATGCTTTCAAACAATATAGCCAACGCTAACACGCCGGGATATAAATCTGACCGGGCTGCAATACGGGCTTTTCCGGAAATGCTTTTGTCAAGAATTGAAACAAAAAACGGTGTGACAAATATTTCGGAAGTTGGATCTGTCAATACAGGCGTTTATATGCAAGAATTGATTCCACTATTTACCCAAGGGGATATCCGTGCAACTGATTTGCCGACTGATGTAGCTTTAGTGGAAGAAGCGGTTCCAATTCATGGAGAAACGAATTTAAAAGGCACTCTCTTTTTTGCTGTTGAAACGGGAAATGGTGAATTGAAATATACGAGAAACGGCCACTTTACGATTGATGAGCAAGGCCGCCTGACAATGGCAGGAAACCCTGTCCTGTCTGTAGCCGGAACGCCGATTATTATTGAAGGAAACGATTTTACTATTACGCCTGAAGGAGAAGTTTTGGAAAACGGACAATATACAGGTCAAACGATCGATATTCGGTTTGAAGATGATGTCCGCAATCTTGTCAATGAAGGGAACGGCTTGTTTCGAACGGCTGACGGAACAGAGCTGCCAAGTGCAATTGGCAACGGCAATGTGCAATATGTGCTGCGCCAAGGATATATTGAACGTTCCAACGTTGATGTTGCAAGGGCTTATACGGATATGCTGACAGCCTATCGTTCTTTTGAAGCAAATCAGAAGGTGCTGCAAGCATATGACAGAAGCATGGAGAAAGCAGTCAATGAAATCGGCCGCATCGGCTGACAAAGAGGTGTTGTAAATGCTCCGCTCAATGATTACAGCGACTAATACGATGAATCAGTTACAGCAGCAATTGGATGCAATCGGTCATAACTTAGCGAATATCGATACAAACGGATATAAAAAAACGAGCACAACCTTTCACGAATTGATGAGACAAGAGCTGAACAATCAGCCGGATCTTCAAAAAGAAACAGGCAGATTGACTGATTACGGCCTTCGTCTTGGCGTCGGCGCCAGACTGGATAAACAGCTTGTCTTTCATCAAGGCGCTATTAAAACGACAGGCAGAGAGCTAGATGTTGCGCTTTTACACAAGGATCAGTTTTTACAAGTGGAAGTAGACGGCGAGGTCCGGTATACAAGAGACGGTGCTCTTTATTTATCTCCTGCAAACGATGGTACGAACCGCCTTATGCTTGTGACGAAAGACGGCTACCGCGTGCTTGATGAAAATCAAAACCCGATTTACTTGGACGGAGATATTCGCGAGATTGTCATTTCTGCAAACGGGACGCTTACAGCAGCATCACGGAATGAAGGAGAACTGCCGCAAACGGTTAACCTTGGAGTTGTCAGAGTAGATCGTCCGAGCATGATGATTTCACTCGGCAATAATATATACGGTTTGCAGCAATTAGGAAACGTGCCCATCACAGATGTGCTGACGAATTTGGAAGGGGATTCGCGGACGGAAATCGGCATGCGGCAAGGGGCTCTGGAAAGCTCAAATGTCGACCTGACTCAAGAAATTACAGATTTAATGATCGCACAACGCTCCTACCAACTAAATGCTCGGTCAATCACGATCGGCGATCAAATGCTTGGACTAATCAATACGGTGAGGTAATAGGGCGATTTCTGCAATTGTGTTGAACAGTTGAAAATCGGCAAAATGCAATTTAACAAGTTTTACCTCTAGCCTTAAACGGGTGTTAGGATAGACAAGCGAGAATCCTCCCCTTTTTAAAGGGGAGATGAATCGCTTTTTTTATATTTTATAAAGACTATATGTGGTTTATTAAAGATTGAAATAATTGGTTTTTTTGTATATTTTTGATATACTATATGTATGAAGAAAACAAATTTAATTCACGCAAGAACTTGTGTTTATAATGTCAATTATCATATTGTATGGTCTGTGAAATATCGAAAGAAGGTTTTGACACAAGAGGTTGAGTTATATCTCAAGAAAATTTTTAAAGAGATTGCAGAAGAAAAAGGTTTTCTGTTGCAGATGGTAGAGGTGGGTGAACAAGATCATATTCATGTATTTGTATCAGCTCATCCAAAAATAGCACCTTCTTATATTGTCAAAATGTTAAAAGGGATTTCAGGGAGAAAAATTTTTCTGCAATTTCCTGAAATCAAACAAAAATTATGGAAAGGAGTATTATGGAACTCTAGTTATTATATTGAAACCGTTGGCTCTATTAGTGAGGATGTCATAAAACGCTATATTGCTAACCAAAAGAAAGGTGGTGACTAAATGAAAAAGGTATCGTATTTCACCTATAAAGCGAATCGAACCAATCAAATCATCTTATATCACTTGTGTTATGCCAGTCGTAAGTTATGGAATGTGGGGAACTATGAAAAACGGAATTGGTCGAAAGAACAAGGTGTACCGTTCCCGAATTGGTATGAACAGAAAAAACGATTAAAAACACATTTTTGGTATAAACAATTACCTGCTCAATCAGCACAAGAGGTCTTAAAAGTCTTGCAAGAAGCGTGGGTGTCTTTTTTCAAACTAAAGGAAAGCAATGGAATAGATAATCCACAACCACCACGATTCAAGCATCAAAACTTTAATGTCCGTTTTCTAAATAACAGTTTCAAATTGGTGGAGAACAATACCAAAATTCGTTTACCCATTCCAAAGGCTCAAAAAGCCTTTTTAAAAGAAACGTATGGATTGGAAGAAAGTTATCTTTATATCCCGATTCCGAAACATATCGAAATCGAAAAGATAAAACTGATTGAAGTGAAACCCATCAGTCGAAAAGAATATACGATTTATCTGATTCAAGAATACAAAGATGTACCATTGAAACAAAAGAATAGCACGAAATTTTTATCGATTGACTTAGGGATTGCCAATGCGATGACTTGTTATGATTATCAAGGAAAAGCACACATCATTTCAGGAAGGCAATGGCTATCCGTTGAACGCTACTTTCATAAACAAATCGCCCATTTTCAAGCGATTGGTTTCGCTCAACAATGTGCTAAAGGAATACAATACCCGAAACCTTCCAGACGTGTGTTACAACTTTATCAAAAGAAAAGAAAACAAGTGCATCACATGTTGCATTGTATGACAAGAAAAGTGATTGATATTGCTCTGCAACAAGGAGTCGAAACGATTGTGATTGGTGACATTACAGGTATACGAGAACAAGCGAAATTCAACAAGAAAACGAATCAAAAATTGCATGGTTTTCCGTATGCGAAAATCATTCAAATGATACGGTATAAAGCGCAGGAGCAAGGAATAGATGTTCGTTTATTAACCGAAGAATACACCTCTCAAGCATGTTCAGTATGCCAAATGTTCCCTTGTGAAGAAAACGCAAAGCCGAGTAATCGGATTCATCGAGGGTTATATGTATGTAACGACTGTCATACAACCATCAATGCGGATGTGAATGGTGCTATCAATATCAGCAAAAAGTATCTGAAAGAGATTAAGGCTTTATCTCAATCAGTAGTGGTGTTGGACACGCCGACTGTGTATACGTTTAACGGACAACAGTTCGTTGCGTAGAACAGGAAGCTCGTCATTTCAATGACGAGTAGTTCACCGTGAATATAGAAATAGGTCTCTTTGATCTTTGACCTTAAAAGAAGCTGCTGTATCAGCTTTTTAAAACTTGTTATTTTTTTAAGGGAGTTTTTATGATGGCTGCTCAGGAAAAAGTTGATATTTTAACAAGGGAAGAACGGAAAAAAGCGAAAAAAGAGGACGGAGTCAAGAGAAAAACGCGCACACGAGTCCGGCTTATTCCAATTTGGCTTCGTCTCATTTTACTTGTTTTTGGAATGGTCATCAGCATGGCAATCGGTGCGATGATCGGATATGGAGTGTTGGGGGACGGACGTCCACTAGATGCACTTAAACCGTCTACATGGCAGCACATCATAGATCTTGTTGAAAAGGACGCGTAATTCTAATATACTTGATGAAAGGCTGGGGGAATTTTCCTCCTTGTTAAGATCTTCTGCAAGATTGGTTCTAAGAAACGAGCTGATGCATTGCTCAGATGCCGGAGCTCGGGAGACGAAAAAATGGGGCATAATTCGTTCATTAGAGCCATAAAAAGCTGCGGAAACAGACTATCGTTTTAATCCTTAAGGAGGCATCTTCATGTTGGATATTCAGCAAATAAAAGAGATCATACCACATCGATATCCGTTTTTGCTAGTCGATCGAGTTGTTGAATTAGAGGAAGGCAAGCGGGCGGTCGGCATCAAAAATGTCACAATTAACGAACCGTTTTTTAACGGACATTATCCGGATTATCCGGTTATGCCAGGCGTTTTGATCGTTGAAGCACTGGCTCAAGTAGGCGGAGTTGCCATGATGAAAAAAGAAGAATATAAAGGGAAGCTCCCTCTTTTTGCTGGCATTGATAAATGCCGTTTTAAAAGACAAGTACGCCCCGGGGACCAACTAAAACTGGAAGTGGAAATGATCGTACAGCGGGGTCCGATCGGAAAAGCAAAAGGAATTGCAAAGGTTGATGACGAAATCGCTTGTGAAGCTGAATTAACGTTTGCTGTGAAATAAACGGGTGCCTTATAATGGCATCTGTTTTTTATTAAATAAGCAAATTAGACAGCCGCTTTTTTCAAAAATTTTCAAGGAGGCTGTTGTATTGACCTCGTTTTGAATGTACTTGCATCTTAAAAGATCTTCTTTCTGTATTCTCTCCCAAAATTTTCGATGTGCTCCAGTACGGTGTATTCATCTCTATATCTTCATTTTTTATTTCTTCTGATGTTGAAAATATGGCTTTCGTTTGTTTTTCCCCGATTATGAGCCCTTCTAAAGTGTTTTCTCTTCTTTTTTACATTTGGATATGAAAATGTTGGATTGCAAAAGTTTATTTTCGAAATCGTTCTTTTACGAATATTCCTTCTTATCCTTTCTTCAATCTATGTCATCATATACTGAAGGTTGAAAAATTAATCTGTATTTTAGAAAAATTTGTTGAATGTGTTAAAAATACTTGGGCATGTTAAGAACGTATAACAATAGGAAAGGAGCAATCATATGAAAAAGAAATGGATGTACATGTTGTTTAGCTTGCTAATGGCGTTGATGGTGGTGACAGGGTGCAATACAAATAATGAGGTCCCTCCGGACAATAATGACGATACAGAAGAAAATCTAGGTCCAACAGATGAAGACAATAACGGGAATACTTTAGATGAAGAATTGCCACCGGATGATGAAGAAGGTGCCGATAACAATCAAGATGATACTGCCGACGATAATAACGACGAAAACAACATGGAACAAGAAAATCAATAATTAAAGAAGGCCGTCCGTGCCTTCTATTTTATTTTTAGGAGTTAAATGAGGTGTCTCATAACTGATTTAAGTTAAAATTGATTATATGTGGAGCATCTGCGGTTTCATCTAGGCAAATCTGGCCAGGATTTTTGTTGGCTTTCACATTAAAATACGCATGACTATCCTTTTTCATGGAGGACTATTCAATTTTTTTTAAATCGGGATTTTGCTTTCGGATCATTGATTTTATTGATTGCTTTACTAAATGCCTCCAGCAGCTCTTGTCCAGATAGACCTTTTGAAATTAATTCTCTGAGGACCATTTCTGCTTCCTGTTTGGAAGTTCGGTTATTATAAATTCTGCCGTCAAAAAGGACAGAAATATGATCCTTTAACATAGTGATCGAACGAATTTTTGCAATGATATGAGCGGGTCTGTTATTTTTTTTAGTAATCGTGGCTAAAAGCTTGAGTTCATCATTATTTTGCAAATGGTGTTCAAAATAAGGACGAAACTGTTTAGAAAGAAGCGCCTCAATTAACCACGAATTTTCGCCGTCCTCTTTATTAATGATCAGCCCATCAGCAAGAGGTAAATTTTCGATGCGGTTTTCCTGATCTTTCCTCTCAACTTTCAATTCGACAAGCTTAAAGGTTTTCATGGTTCAAGGCCCCCAACTAGAGTTTATGCTTTATTATAACATAAAATAAAAAAGGCTTGACAAAAGTCAGCCTTTACTCTATTTTCAACAGTTCATGAATCATCGTAGCAACATACTGGGATAATTGCTGTTGATTATGATTCGTTTTCGCTAATTTTTTAATCGCATCGTATAAATTGGGATGTTTTATTAAAAAGTCAATTACTTCCTCCAAATGTTTTTCTGACCGATATGGTTCAAGCACTTCTGCCAACATGCTCGGGGTACCGCCTTGACCAACTAGATGATCAATGCTGATTTCGAGTGCTTCACTAATCGAAACAAGCTGCTCCAGACTAGGCTGCTGCACTCCAGTTTCCAATTTGCTGATTACTGATCTTGTCATATTCAATTTTTCGGCCAGCTGTTTCTGAGTCCATCCTTTTTCTTTTCGGAAAAATTTCATATTCATTTGAAATTTTTGCTGTGCGTTCACGATTCCACCAACTTTTCCATACCATTAAAAATATGGTAAAGGAAAAAGAAGGCATCGTCAGATCGTAATAGGATCAATAAAATCTACGTTCCGTATTAGAACGAAATTGAAAAATGAAGAAAATACAAGAGATAAGGAGAATTTTCGACAATTTATAGGAAAAATGAACTAAAATGCATATATTACAAATATTTCGTAAATATAGATAATTTTGACATTAAGGATTATACTTTTTTAAAAAGGCCTAAGGGGGGATTTGATGACGAAATATAAACTCAAAAAAATTCATGTGATCCGCGGTCATGAAAATAGAACTAGAAATAAGGAATTCATGATGTTGAGGATTGGCGATTTTTCCGAAAATGAGCTTAGCTATCATTATTTTCAAATCCCGAGCGATGCGGTAATTGATGTATATTTTCAAATGGAGGATAAATTGTCAATATTGCGGGTAATGTTTGGGATGCAAGAAAAGCAGTTTTATGTTCAATTGTTTACATACGACCACACAACTCTTCGCTATAAAGAAGAAATCATCGATGAGCAAATGAAATCTTCTCCAATCTTCTCAAAGCTCTTGCAGAACATACACATCTATGGGTCGAATCATTTTTCCTTCATTGCGACAAAAAATATGAAAAATCCCGAAAATTAATAAATCGTCGTTTATTTTCGAAAAATAGCTATAGGAAAATGAGAAAATCAACGTTGTTAAAGGCGGAAAAATCTAAAAATAGACATTTTTCTATTTTTTTAACTTCAGCTACAATAAGGGTGCACATTGCGAGAAGGGAGGGATGATGTGATCAACCATGTGACGCTCGTCGGTCGATTAACAAAGGATCCTGAAATCCGCTATACAAGTGAAGGGGCTCCTGTTGCCAATATTACGCTGGCTGTGAGCCGCAACTTTCGCAATGCGGCAGGGGAAATAGACACAGATTTTGTTCATTGTACACTTTGGAGACGAACAGCTGAAAATACTGCAAATTACTGCCGGAAAGGATCGATCGTTGGCGTAATCGGAAGAATTCAAACGCGAAACTATGAAAACAGCGAGGGCAAAAAAGTGTACGTAACAGAAGTTGTTGCGGATTCCGTTCGATTTATGGGCACTCCGCCGCAAAGAATGCGGGCAAGAGAGCTTTTCGATCCGGAATCCGCACCTGAACAGTCTGAGGCAAAGTAAGTCTGACTTTAGAGGAAAAACAATCCTTTCGTCCTCAGCAAAATAAGGCATGTGTGAAGTAAAGTAAGTTTGCTTTTGATTCCGCAGAAGAAACGTAAATCAATCTTATGAGAAGAAAAGTCCACCTTTTGACACAAATCGAAAATGAACTTCCGTTAGCTAAGTCGTCCGCTTTTTTTCCTTCCAGTGAAAAGAAAAAATCACAAGGCATCCCCTAAAAGCTCCCTCAACCTTTGGCCAGCCGTTTTTTTGAGGCTGGCTGTTTTGTTGAGAGGAAAGGAATTATCATCTAATGAAAGGCAACAGCTGTTTTTTAGAAATGACGTTTTGATACATTTTGTTCAAATTTTTTAAAGATGAAAATGATGCTTCATTTTATAAAAGCTTCGACCGCTCCATTCTTGGCTTCCTTTTAATGTATTTATGCTGTTTCGTCGAGACTGCTTCCAGCTTCCGGTCTTTGCCTCAGCTCAGCCTCATTAAAATTGATAAGACTCCCAGATCTTTTTTTGTGGTGTATAGACTCCGCTGCTCACTCCCAAAAAGAGTGGTTAAAAGAGTTCTTATTTATTTGCAGCTTTTATTAATTCTTCATAAAGTTTTTCCCATTCCGGGGCATGTGCTTCCGTTTTAGAATCTTTTTTTGCCAAGAAGATTCCCTCCTTTTTTAACAGCTTAAGAATGGAATAATCGCTTTGCTTTCAAACTTTGATAAAAGAAGTCGCTAAAGTAGACACGGTCACTTTTTAAAAAGCTTTACATTTAAAAAAACCTTAACACTTTATCTCTTTTTTCATTCCTCAGTCGTTTTTCGATCGATGCAGACACGCTTTATCGTCTTTCTTCATTTCTGAGTGCAATTAAGTCCTTCAATTCTTCTGTGGAAAGTTCGGTGATCCAGTTGTCGCTTTGGATCAGCTCTTCGTTTAATGCTTGTTTTTTCTCGATCATGTCGTCGATTTTTTCTTCAATTGTGCCGGTGGTAATCAGTTTATGCACGTGGACAAACCGCTTTTGGCCGATGCGGTAGGCGCGGTCGGTTGCCTGGTTTTCAACGGCCGGGTTCCACCAACGGTCAAAATGGATGACGTGGTTGGCGGCTGTCAAATTTAATCCTGTGCCTCCGGCTTTCAGCGACAAAATAAACAAGCGGCTGCCTCCATTTTGAAACGTCTCGACAAGTTTGTCCCGTTCTGTTTTGGATAAGCCTCCGTGCAAAAATAAAACGTCTATTTTAAATGTTTTTTCAAGCAAGTTTTGCAGCATTTTTCCCATTTGAATGTATTGGGTAAAAATTAAACAGCTTTCGTCTTGATCCAAAATAGCTTCAACTAATTCGAGCAGCTTATCGATTTTATGAGACCGGCCTTGAAGAGGAGAAGAAGCCTCTTCCTTAAAATAAAGAGCGGGGTGATTGCAAATTTGTTTCAGCTTGCCCAGCATTTTTAAAATGAGTGCTTTCCGCTCGAAGCCGTCCGCTTTCATAACTTCATCAAATGTGTCTTTGACAAGCTGTTCATATAATGATGCCTGCTCGACGGTGAGCGGCACGTACTCCTTCTGTTCTTGTTTTTCCGGTAAATTCAGTGCGACATGCTCATCGCGTTTTGCTCTTCGAAGCAGAAACGGCCTGATCATGCTGCGCAGTTTTTGAATTTTGTCCGGTTTTTCCCCTTTTTCGATCGGAAGCACATATTGCTTCTGAAATTGGTGAAGGCTTCCTAAAAGACCTTTATTGATAAAATCAAAAATGGCCCAAAGCTCCGTCAAACGGTTTTCTATCGGCGTTCCTGTCAGCGCAATGCGCTGATGGCTGTTCAATTTCCGGATAGATCGCGATTGTTTCGTATGGGCGTTTTTAATATTTTGCGCTTCATCGATGCAGAGGCTGGACCAATAAACAGAAGAAAGTTCGTCAAAATCAACGTGGCTTAAGCCGTATGACGTCAAAACAATATCGGAGCACAAAACCTTTTTTTGAAATGCTTCGCCTTTTTTCCGGTTTTGGCCGTAATGTAAATAAACGTTTAATTGAGGAGCGAATTTTTCTATTTCCTTTTGCCAATTGCCGAGCACGGACGTCGGTACGATGATCAGTGCGGGTGTTTCCGGCTTCTCCCGTTCCTTCACATATTGAAAATAAGCAATCATCTGCACTGTTTTCCCGAGCCCCATATCGTCTGCCAAACATGCGCCAAAACCGAAGCGGCGTAAAAATAACAGCCAATCCACGCCTTGTTTTTGATAAGGTCTGAGGGTGCCAGCGAAATGCTTCGGCATGCTTACGGAAGGGATTTCCGAAAGCTCCCCTAGCTGCTTCACCATTTTTTTTAATGTGCTGTTTAATTTGATTTCGATCCTAGCAAATGGGCGCTCTAGCTCGTCCCCCTCTTCGCGATTTCGCCCAAATTCTTGCTCTAAAATATCAAAAATGTGGAGGCCCTCTTTTTCTGCACGCTTCAGCATTTTTTTCATCTGCTCGATCATTGACGGATCAAGCATGATCCATTTTCCCCGTATGTTGACGAGCCGCCGTTTTTGCTCAACCAGCTGTTCAAATTCTTCTTCGGTCAGCTCCACGCCGTTTGTTGCGATCCGCCAATTAAAGTCGATGAGGGAATTCATCCCGACAAACGATCTTCCTTTCGGGACGGTATTCACATGCGCTTTCAATGCCAGGCTCGATTGCTTCACCGCCTGCCACCAGGATGGCAAAAGAATCTCGATGCCTGATTTGATGAATGTTTCGCTTGCTTCAAATAAAAAACGCCACGCCTCCTGTTCGCTTAATAGAGCTTCTCCATTTTCAAATGCAAGCCATGGGACGATTGCAGTAAGGCGCTGCTGTTCACGCTCAATTGTGTCCGTATATTTCCGCCATTTAGCCGGCAGCGAGCTTTTCCCTTTGTATAAAAGCAAAGAATTTTTGTCTGTTTGATCACGCAAAAACATTTCCAGTTTCCAAATGCCGCCATCCTGTTCAGGTTCATTTAGACGGAAGCCGATTTGAAACGGCCGATCGTTTAATCGCCAGCCTATTTTCTCAAGCCAGTCCTGTTCATCAAGAAAATGCCCTTCAAATGACGTGAGCAAAGGATATGTTTCGACAAGCTGATCCCAAGCACGTTTCGCTCCTGCGCTTCTTTCCAAAAGGTCAGAAACGGCAGCGGAAAACCATGGAAGATCAATTTCCTTAACCGTTTTATCCTTCGGCTTCCAGCCCATCTTTCCTTTTTGCCAAGATGAATAGTCAGGCATGAAGTTACCGGTCTGAACAAGCTGAAAAATCAGTTCAGCTGTTTGCAATGTCTGGTCAAGATCGCTAGAAAAGGAAATATTGAGCAAAGAGTTGACAGGTCGTTTGGCAAAAAATTCGACCGCCTGCCACGGCGAAAGCAGAATACAATTGTCTGATACACGCAAATCGGTGCCATAAAAGGAAGAAGTATGCCAAATAAATGCGTATTGCTGCCATTCCTTAAGCGCAAGAAAGGTGCCAACTTCATCTGTACACCAAATGCTGTATTGATGATCTCCGATTTTCTCAGCACAAATCACAAGACTAGTTGTGGTGAACATGTCCCCACTTCCTTTTCTGTTGAATACTTTTGATCTTTAAGCTGTGCATTACATCAATTTTCCTTTTACGAGCTCTTCTTGAAAAGCGCGAAGGCGTTTATACTCGCTCGTAATATGCTGAAAATAGTGTTCCCAAGTGTCCATATCGCCCGTTTTTTTATAAACGCGTTTCAGCCTTTTTAAATATTTCACAGCGTCTTTGTAGCTTGATCGGTTTTTGGCGGCGATTTTGCCGGCAATTTCTTGATGCAATAGGGGAAGCAGCACACTGGGTGCTTTTTTTTCAATGACAGTAAGAAGCCGGCTCTCTACATCATCTAGAGAGAAACCGATCGAAAGCTGAAGCTCCGCCCATGTATGAAACAGGCCTTTTTCTATTAAATATTCATGATAAACTGCATAGCTGTACGGAAGAAGCTTTCGGCAAGCGTGTTCGAACGTCTCGTCATCCCCAGCTTGAGCGCGATAATGTTCAAACTCATTTAATAAATAATATATCGTTTCTTGTCGATCGTAAAAATCTTCCACTTGAATATACAAATTGGCTTGATCAAGAATCACCGGGACCCATTTTCGGAACCGTTTAAATTCTTTTCGTTTGTTCATCGATATAATCCAATCAAACAAAAACGGCAAAAGAGGAAGATCAGTTTCATGCAAGTAATGGATGATATGGTCGTCGTTTTTGTCTAAAAAATCAAAATGGAAAATAGAGAGTTCGCATTCAAGAATGAACAAACCGCCTTTTTTCATTTCATCATCTTTTCGATGTTCAAGCATCGTCCGCTCTTCTTCTATCCACTTTTTTCGGTTCAGCAAATGCTCCCAGATGATTCGGTAAATAACGACTCGCTCGTAAAGAAAAGCTTTGCCGCAAAACAAAAGCTCGCGGATGTGATCCGTCATGTCATGTAAAATGGGATCAGCGGAAAAAGGCAAGGACATTGTTTTGATTTGCTTTACATGTTCAATGATCTCAAGCTGCAATTCTTCTATCACTTGAGCAGCATACTGGAAAAGAGCTGGCGAATTTGTATTTGCTTCGTTTTGATGGCAAAAGCGGCAAATTTCAACAAGCAGACTACTTGCCAGCATGATATGGTAGAGAGGTTTTAATTCTCGGTTTTCAGGCTCCTTTTTTTTCAGGAGCGGATACACTTTATACCAAATCGCATAAATTCTTTGTGTACCGAAGAGCGTTTCAACATTGTCAAGTTCGCCTTTAAAAAGCTCTGCCCAATCGTCGGCCGATTGTTCACTCGGCTTCATTCCTTTTTGAATCAAGCCTTCCTCCTTCAACACGTTCAGCTTTTTATTCGGTTTTTCTTTCCACTTGTTAAAAAAGTCACCGAGATCGTCTGTTAATGCATAAATATATAAAAAAACAGCAATGAGATGACGGCATGGAAACTCATTAGAACAGGAGCAGCTTGACAGCTGAAAATATTCCAAATCAAGCTTGACATGAGCACGCTTTACGTCCTCAACTGCCGCCGTAATAAATATTCCCTCTTGCTTGACATTAAACACGTTTCCTTGTCTATATAAAAGAAACCCTTTTTTCATCCATTCACGGTGTTCCTCTGTTTCAGGGGAAAGCATGTTCATTACTTGTTCCGAACATTGAAGCACTAATTGTTTATCGAATATATGGGAAGGCATGAGAAGTCCGCTCCTTTGTCGTTTATAGCAACACGTTCCTTACGATTATAGCGCAAAATGCGAAATCGAACATGATTCTTGTCTAGTAAACTATTGCAACTTTGATTTGAAGTTTGTATAATTGTCATATCTTGCTGTTTAATTTTGTAAAAATTTGAAGAAAGGAAATTTTTCAGAATGAAAGAGACAAAGAAGATCCAGGACGAATTTCTGAAAATTCTCCTTAATGCGTATAAGCAAGGTGAAACAAACGAACATGTCACTACGAAAGAATTATTAAAACAGCTTGAACACGAGATTAAAAAGGTGTATGTATCATAGCTGTGGGATTGTGGCATTATCCCACATCATACTGAAAGTAGCAGGCATCCGCCAGATACTTTCAAGCAAAAATAGAAATATACGAAATCAAGTAGAGAAAAACGGTTTGTTTTCTCTACTTGATTTATTTTAAGTGACTTATCTGACATCTCCTTTCATTCTGCATGTTTTAAAAAGCCTAGGGAACGTTTGATTGTTCTATCTCCCCCGAACTAAAAATAAGCCTTTTTTCCTGTAAACATCATAAGGCGGCTGACCGATATGGGTATTGTAGTCTTACTTCCATATTATTTAGTAAGAATTTTGATATATCAGCCAAGAAAAGTGTGTTCGGGGGAGGGTAAAGGGTTTGAAGAAAGGTCGATGGCTGACGCCGGAAGAAATCGAAGCAAGAAGAAAAATCAAAAAAATGTGCCTTTATATCGCTTTTCCGGTTATTGCTGTTGCCATTGGGGTGGCTTCTGCAATTTTGCTGAATACGATGTAGGAAGAAAGTGTAAGGAGGTGAATTGAAGCGATTCACCTCCTTACGCTTTTTTCTGAAAAAGGACAAAATTCTCTATAAAAATGTCGAGTCAACTAGATGTTGGAAGAATTTAATATTATAATAAATTGATAGGTAATGACATATTTTGCAACGGAGGTTAACATGGAAGAAACAATTAGCTTAAAAGAGATATTGGATACTTTGAAAAAACGGATCAGCTTAATTATTCTCATTACAGCGATTGCAACGGCGGCAAGCGGCATTGTCAGCTATTTTTTTATTACTCCGATTTATCAAGCTTCCACCCAAATTTTAGTCAACCAAACGAAGGATGACCAAGCCGCTTTTCAATACAACGAAATTCAAACGAATTTGCAGCTCATTAATACATACAATGTCATTATTAAGAGTCCAAGAATTTTGGAGCTGGTGATTGAAGAGCTGGGTTTAAACGAGACGGTCGACGAATTAAATGAAAAAATTACGGTCGGAAGCGAAAAGGACTCGCAGGTCGTCAACATTTCCGTTCAAGATCCTGATCCGAATCATGCAGCAAATATTGCCAACACGATCGCGAGCGTTTTTCAAAAGGAAATTAAAAATATTATGAACGTTGACAACGTCAACATTTTGTCGAAAGCGGAAGTGAAAGAGAATGCTTCTCCTGTCAAGCCGAAGCCTGTCTTAAATATGGCGATTGCGTTTGTTGTCGGATTGATGGCCGGCGTTGGACTTGCGTTTTTGCTTGAGTATCTTGACAACACGGTAAAGACAGAGCAGGATATTGAGAAGCTTTTGGAGCTTCCTGTGCTTGGGGCAATTTCTGAAATGGACAATGAAATGAACAGTTCGACAATGAATCAAGCGGTAAAAAAATCGAGAGTCAGGGGTGAGACGTATGGCGCCTAGAGCGAAAGGAATGAAGCAAAAACAGCGCACATTGGTCACGGCGCTCAACCCGAAATCGCCGATCTCTGAACAATACCGGACGATTCGGACAAACATTCAATTTTCGTCTGTGGACCATGAAATTCGTTCAATCATGATTACATCAACAGGCCCTGGAGAAGGGAAGTCGACAACGGCGGCAAACTTGGCTGTTGTGTTTGCTCAGCAAAGGAAGCAGGTGCTGTTAATTGACGCTGATTTGCGCAAACCGACAGTTCATTATACATTCCGTCTGCAAAACATTCACGGATTGACGAGCGTGCTGTTAAGAAATGCGACTTTACAGGAAGCTGTGTCGGTAAGTGAAGTTGATCATTTGGACGTTTTAACGAGCGGACCGATTCCTCCGAATCCAGCCGAGCTTTTGTCATCGAGAAGCATGGTGGAGCTGCTCAAAGAAGCTTATGATCATTACGACATTGTGATTATTGATTCTCCGCCTCTTTTAGCGGTAGCGGATGCGCAAATTTTGGCTAATCAAGTCGATGCGTCGATCATGGTGGTGGCAAGCGGAAAAACGGAGAGAGAAGCAGCGTTAAAAGGAAAAGAATCATTGTTGTCGGCAAAAAGCAAGCTGTTAGGAGTTGTATTAAACGGCAAGCCGCAGAAAGACAGTCATTATTACTATTATTACGGCGGGAAAAATTAGGTATTTTTTCCTATTTTTCTTTGAAAAAAACAGTCTACTTGTTTAAAATGAGAAATATCTGATTTTTTTCCGTGATTTGAAGGATGGTGTCGTATGATGATTGATCTGCACTGTCATATATTGCCGGAAGTGGACGATGGAGCGAAGCATTTGACTGAAAGTATCGAAATGGCGCGAGCGGCTGTCCGTCAAGGGATTTCGGTCATTACCGCTACACCGCACCATAAAAACGGGAAGTTTGACAATGAATGGAGCTTCGTTAAAGAAAAGACAGAAAAATTGAATGAAGCATTGAAAAAAGAAGGAATTCCGCTTACAGTTGTTCCCGGCCAAGAGATCCGGCTGTACGGGGAACTGCTTGAAGACTTTTCGGCTGGGAACTGCGGCGGTTTAAATCAGTCAAACTATATTTTAATTGAGTTTCCTTCAAACCATGTGCCAAGATATGCGGAACGGTTGATATTTGATATGATGATGGCCGGGCTGAATCCGATCATTGCCCATCCAGAGAGAAACAGCGAAATTGCGCAAAATCCCGACCTTTTGTACAAGCTTATAAAGCAAGGAGCGGCAGCACAGCTGACAGCAGCAAGCATTACGGGAACGTTTGGCAGCAAAATTAAAAAATTTTCTTTCGAGTTGCTAAATTCCAATCTTGTCCATTTTATTGCTTCAGATGCGCACGATTTGAAGTATAGGAGCTTTCACATGCAGGAAGCTTTTGCGGAAGTGGAAGAACAATTTGGCATAGATGCGGTCGAATATTTCAAAGAAAACGCCGACTGCGTCATTCGAAACGAAGCGATTTACAAAGAACCTCCCGAACGCATCAAAAAAAAGAAGTTTTTTGGAATTTTCTAAATTACAATATATTGAATGGCTATTAGCGCCTTTTCTATATAATATATTGTTTTTTAGAATTTTTTTAAAGGTGATGTCTCTTTACCTTTATCAATAGAGGCACTCGGCCGCGCTGTGGGTGCTTCCAAAAGGACACCTTAGACGCTAGTCGTCGATGGTGCGGTGTGAGGGCGGGTTAGATGCCCGGTTTATTAACACGGTATATTGAAAGATATGCCTATAGACCTGTATCTTTTTCACGTGCTTCACCGATTTATTAACACGATATATTGAAAGAATTCACTGGATAACGCCCAAAATTGTAGGCAGCTGTTAAGCATTCTTTTTTACTCTGCATGGAAAGGAAAATTATACTATTTTATGAATGATTGGATTGAGTAAAAAAGCAATATTGAACAAACACAAGAAAGTATTGATAAAATTAACAGGAAAACATTTACTTATATAAAAAATCTTAATTGAAATTTGCATCAAACATATTAAGCTTTGTTTATTAAACAGTCTGCAAATTGTCAGTAAATAATTTACCTAAAACAGAGAGAACTAAATAAAGAGTATTTAAACAAAAAATGCTAAAACTAAAAAACAAAACTGGAAAACCACTAGAAACAAAAAGTGGTTATTGTTTTCAAAACCGATATGAATCTACGTATGCTCTATTGATGAATAGATTATACGTAGGTCCGTATAAACAAAAAGTACAAAGGGAAGTGAGTGAGTATATTGAAAAAAGTGAGGAAAGCCATCATACCAGCTGCGGGGCTCGGAACAAGATTTTTGCCTGCAACGAAAGCGATGCCGAAAGAAATGCTGCCGATCGTTGATAAACCGACGATTCAATACATAGTAGAGGAAGCGATCGAATCCGGAATTGAGGACATCATCATCGTCACCGGAAAAGGAAAAAGAGCGATCGAAGACCATTTTGACAACAACTTTGAACTCGAACACAATTTAGTGGAAAAAGAAAAATTTGATCTCTTGGAAAAAGTGCGCCAATCTTCCAAAGTAGATATTCATTACATACGGCAAAAAGAACCGAAAGGGCTTGGACATGCCGTCTGGTGCGCCCGAAAATTCATCGGCGACGAACCGTTTGCGGTGCTTCTTGGAGATGACATCGTGCAGGCGGACAAGCCTTGCTTAAAACAGCTGATGGACGAATATGGAAAAACGGGAGCATCGATCATCGGCGTACAGCCTGTTCCTGAAGAAGAAACACACCGCTACGGCATCATCGAGCCGCTCGAACAAACGGGTCGCCGATACGAAGTCAAAAACTTCGTCGAAAAACCGGCAAAAGGAACAGCGCCATCCAATCTCGCCATCATGGGACGGTACATACTGACACCTGAAATTTTTCTGTTTTTGGAAGAACAAAAAATCGGAGCCGGCGGCGAAATCCAGCTAACAGACGCCATCCAAAAACTAAATGAAATCCAACGTGTCTTCGCCTACAACTTCGAAGGAAAACGGTATGATGTCGGAGAAAAGATCGGATTTATTAAGACGACGATCGAGTTTGCGATGAAAAACGAAGAACTAAAGCAAGAGCTGATTCAGTTTATGGAAGAGTTGATAAAAGAGGAAAGGATAACAAAATAGAGAAAAAGGGTGAGTCGATTTGGCCTTTGTGAAAGCATCTAATCAAGAGGATACAAATCAGCAGCTATTGTTAATTGACAAAACAGCAGTTAATCATAAAAGAGGATATTTGCTTGCGAAACGAATTATGGATTTATTAGGAGCGTTTCTTGGAATTATACTGTTATTACCTGTTTTTATCATTGTAGCTATTTGTATCAAACTTGAAGATCCAAAAGGCCCTGTGTTCTTCAAGCAAATACGCGTCGGCAAAGACGGCAAAAATTTTTATATGTATAAATTCCGATCGATGGTTGTAGATGCGGAAGAACGACTAAATGATTTATTAAAATATAACGAAGTATCCGGTGCGATGTTTAAAATAAAAGAAGATCCAAGAACAACTAAGATAGGAAAATTCATCCGAAAAACAAGTATTGATGAACTTCCGCAGCTTTGGAACGTTATTAAAGGAGATATGAGTTTAGTTGGCCCCCGTCCTCCACTGCCTAGAGAAGTAGAACAATATACAAAGTATGATATGCAAAGACTGCTTGTGACTCCTGGATGCACAGGCCTTTGGCAGGTGAGTGGAAGAAGTAATGTAGGGTTTGAGGAAATGGTGGAGTTGGATATTAAATATATAAATGAGAGATCTATCTTTTTAGATATTAAACTTATATTTAAAACAATAATAGTTATGTTTACTTCAAAAAACGCTTATTAATATGCACAATTAAAATTAATTTAAAAAGAGAGAGGTTTAAGCAATGTATAATTTAAATGGTAAAACTATTCTTGTTACAGGTGGAACAGGATCATTTGGCAAAAAATTTGTTAACAAAATTTTAAAATATGATATAAAAAAAGTGATTGTGTTTAGTAGAGATGAATTAAAACAATATGAAATGGCGCAGGAATATACGGATCCTCGCATTCGCTTTTTTATTGGTGATGTACGGGATAAAGATCGTTTATACCGTGCGTTTGATGGTGTTGATGTTGTTATTCATGCAGCAGCTCTTAAGCACGTTGGTGCATGTGAATACAATCCATTTGAGGCGATCAAAACCAATATACATGGTGCTCAAAACATTGTAGAGGCAGCGATTGACCGAGGGGTTCAGAGAGTTATTGCATTAAGCACAGATAAAGCTTGCAGCCCTGTAAACTTATATGGTGCGACGAAGCTTGCGTCTGACAAACTTTTTGTAGCTGCAAACTCTTACGTAGGTGAAAAAGACACGAGATTTTCAGTGGTTCGTTATGGAAATGTTGTTGGGAGCCGCGGCAGTGTTGTTCCATTCTTTAAGAAAATTCGACATACTGGTAAATTGCCTATTACAGATGAAAGAATGACTCGTTTTTGGATTACACTTGATCAAGGTGTTCAATTTGTCATAGATAATTTACAGCGTATGCGTGGCGGAGAAATTTTT
Source organism: Aeribacillus composti (assembly GCF_007827555.1). Classification (GTDB taxonomy): domain Bacteria; phylum Bacillota; class Bacilli; order Bacillales; family Aeribacillaceae; genus Aeribacillus; species Aeribacillus composti. Next base: position 61,581 of record NZ_VISS01000015.1, on the reverse strand, counting down.
GTACCGAAAATTCCAAGCATGAGAGTAGTAGACTTAGCGGAAGCAATTGCTCCAGAATGTGAAATCGAAATTGTTGGTATTCGCCCAGGTGAAAAACTTCATGAAGCGATGATTTCAGAAGACGATGCCCGCCGCACTTTAGAGTTTGATACATATTATGTGATCCAGCCTGAATTCCCTTGGTGGTCAGAAGAAGCTTTGAAAGGTGGAACTCCTCTTCCAGATGGGTTCAAATATACAAGTGATACAAATTCTGAATGGTTAACTGTGGAAGAGTTGCGAGTATTGGTAGAAGAAATGTAAAACGTTTCTTCTACTTTTTTCTAGTTTAGGAGTGAGATATATGAAGAAAGATAAAATTTTTGAACCCGTCAGACAATCGTATTTACCATATGGAAGGCAATGGATTGATGAAGATGATATTGAAGCTGTTATAGAAGTACTGAAAGGAAGCTATTTAACAACGGGTCCATATCTTGCAAAGTTTGAACAAGCTGTTGCAGAATATGTTGGAGCCAAATATGCTGTTGCTTTTTCGAATGGAACGGCGGCATTACATGGAGCTTGCTTTGCAGCCGGAATAGGCAATGGAGATGAAGTCATTACGACACCAATGACTTTTGCTGCTAGTGCGAACTGTGTGATTTATCAAGGCGGGACACCTATTTTTTCTGATATCGATGAAAAAACATATAATATAGACCCTAATAAAATTGAGGAAAAGATTTCTGATAAAACGAAAGCAATTATTCCGGTTGATTTTACAGGTCAACCTACTGAATTAGATGGAATTTTAGAAATTGCGAAAAAACATAACCTTGTAGTGATTGAGGATGCTGCACATGCCTTAGGGGCTGTATATAAAGGGAAAAAGGTTGGCTCCATTAGTGATATGACGATGTTTAGCTTTCATCCAGTAAAACATATTACTACAGGTGAAGGCGGAATTATTACGACAAACAATAGAGAATACTATGATAAATTACTGCAATTCCGCTCACACGGGATTACACGTGAGAAAGATAAACTAAATGAATTTCATGGTCCTTGGTATTATGAGATGCAGTTTTTAGGATATAATTATCGCATGACGGATATTCAAGCTGCTTTAGGGACAAGTCAGTTGAAGAAGGTTGATAAGTTTGTTGAACTTCGTCGAAAATATGTTGCAATGTATAATGAAGCATTCAAAGATATAGATGAAATTATAACTCCATTCCAACATGAAGATGGACAATCAAGCTGGCATTTATATATTATTCGATTAAAATTAGATAAATTAACAGCGTCAAGGCGCGAAATTTTTGAAGCACTGCAACAGCAAAATATTGGTGTCAATGTTCATTATATTCCTGTCCATTTACAACCTTATTATCAACAATTGGGTTACAAAAAAGGGATTTGTCCGAATGCTGAAAAATTATATGAAGAAATGATTACATTACCTCTATTCCCTGCAATGAGTGAAAAAGATGTTCATGATGTAATCAAAGCAGTGAAAAGAACGATAGACTATTATAAGAAGTAAGAAGGTGGAAAAATGAAAGTTGCTGCTATTATCCAAGCTCGTATGGGTTCTACGAGACTTCCGGGGAAAATATTAAAAAAAGTATTAGACAAAACATTACTTGAATATCAAATTGAACGAGTAAAAAGAGCAAAAAGTATTGATGAAATCATTATTGCCACAACTACGAAAGAAAGTGATGACCAAATTGTTCAACTTTGTCAGCAACTTTCAATACCTTATTATCGAGGATCAGAGGAAGATGTGCTGTCTCGTTATTTTGAAGCTGCTACACAATTTAATGCAGATGTCATTGTTCGATTAACATCAGACTGCCCAATTATAGACCCAAATGTTATTGATAAGGTTGTAACACATTATTTGGAAAATAAAGATCGATACGATTACGTTTCAAACACATTAACTCGCACATATCCAAGAGGACTGGATACAGAAGTGATGTCATATAAAGCATTAAAAAGAGCTCACGAAGAAGCTAAAGAGTCAGCTTACCGCGAGCATGTCACTGCTTATATATATCATCATCCTGATCAATTTAGATTTTTTAGTGTGTCAAATGTAAAGGATGAAAGTCAACATAGATGGACAGTAGATACAGAGGAAGATTTTCACTTAATTAAAAACATATTAGAAATGTTATATCCGACTAAGCCATTATTTACATTTGAAGATGTTATTCAAATTTTGCGATCAAAGCCTGAGTGGGTGCAGATTAATGCACATATTGAACAAAAGAAACTATAGGTTGTGTTTTTAAAAATGAATGTACTATTTAGGACTGACTCATCGCTAACAATTGGAACTGGTCATGTGATGAGATGTTTAACATTGGCAAATCAACTAAAAAAACAAGTTAATGCCAATGTTTCTTTTATATGCAGAGATCTTGAAGGCAATTTAATTAATTTTATTAAAGACAATGGTTTTCGCGTTTTAGTTCTCCCAAAAATTCAAATAAATAAGGCTGACCATCTTGCCATTTTTAAATGGTATGAAAAAAATTGGAAACAAGATGTATATGAAACTCAATTCTTGTTTAAAAAATATAATTTTTCAATAGATTTATTAGTTGTCGATCATTATGGATTGGATAGTAAATGGGAAAGCAAGATAAAGCCTTTTTCAAAAAAAATAATGGTGATCGATGATTTGGCAAATCGGAAGCATGTTTGTGATTTTCTCCTTGATCAAAACTGGTATTTAAATTATCAAGATAGATATAAAAATTTAGTTCCTCCTGAATGTAAACAATTATTAGGACCCAATTATGTGTTGTTAAGGGAAGAATTTATCGAAGCTTCTCGTCAGAAACGCATTCGTGATGGGAAAATTCATAACATCCTTGTTTTCTTTGGCGGAACAGATCCTACAAATGAAACGATCAAGACACTGAATGCATTGGCTTTATTAGAAAATAACATAAAAGTAAATGTTGTTGTAGGTTCATCTAATAGAAGAAAACATGAAATTCGAGAATATTGTGATCGATATCTCAACTTCTTTTTTCATTGTCAAGTGTCAAACATGGCAGAATTGATGAATGAAGCAGATTTAGCAATCGGAGCTGGCGGAACAACAACATGGGAGAGATGTTATTTAGGGCTTCCATCCATTACAATTATTGTAGCGGATAATCAAATAGAGTTAACGGATTCTGTTAGCAAGTTTGGTGCGACCATTAATCTTGGATGTAGTCATGAAGTTACGTCTGATCAAATATTTGAGGCTGTAAAGGATTTAATCGAGCATCCTAAAAAAGCTCAATTACTATCTGAACGTGCTTCTAAACTTGTCAATCACAAAATTGTAAATACTTATCCAGTTGTTAAGGTAATTATGGAGGAACTAAAATGAACTTATTAGAACGTACAAGACTAGAAGATATGAACTCCTCACATTTAGAAATGGTTTTAAATTGGCGAAATCAGGAACATATTCGATCAGTAATGTTTCATGATCGGGTTATTTCGCTAGAAGAACATAGAAAATGGTTTGACAGAGTTAAAAAAGACAAACGAACCATTGTAAAGATTTTTTACTTAGAAAATGTTCCAGTTGGGGTTGTGAATTTTACTAATATAGATTTGGAAAATGGCAAATGTTCTTGGGGATTTTATGTTGGTGATCAAAGTGCGCCAAAAGGTTCAGGAACTTTAATGGGATACTTAGCCTTAAATTTTGTATTTGAAGAGTTAAACATCCGTAAATTATGTGCCGAGATAATCAGCTTCAATGAAAGAAGCATTCGTTATCATCAGCGGTTAGGTTTTAGAACAGAAGGTGTTTTGAGAGAACACGTCCTTAAAAATAACCAATATGCAGATGTGATATTAATGGCTTTATTTAATAAAGAATGGAAAGAACAAAAAAGTAAAATAAAACATATGATTGAAGGAATGAGAGTATGAACGAAATTATTGTTGAAGGAAGAAAGATTGGACCAAATCATAAACCATTTATTATCGCAGAAATGTCTGGGAATCATAATCAATCCTTAGAACGTGCTTTAGCGATTGTTGAGGCAGCTTCCAAGGCTGGAGCACATGCGTTAAAGATTCAAACATATACAGCGGATACAATGACATTAAATTTGGAAAATCCGGAATTTAAAATTGAAGATAGCGATAGTTTATGGAAGGGACATACGTTATATCAGCTATACCAACAAGCCTATACTCCTTGGGAGTGGCATAAACCGATTTTTGATCGTGCTCGAGAATTAGGGATGATTCCTTTTAGCACCCCTTTCGATGAAACAGCAGTAGACTTTTTAGAAGAATTAGATGTACCGATGTATAAGATTGCATCATTTGAAAATACCGATATTCCACTCATTAAAAAAGTCGCTTCAACAGGGAAACCAATGATCATTTCAACAGGAATGGCAACGGTAGCCGAATTAGATGAAACGGTAAGAGCAGCGAGAGAAGCAGGTTGTAAGGATCTAGTTCTTTTAAAATGTACAAGCACCTATCCAGCTTCTCCTGAAAATACAAATATACTAACCATTCCGCACATGAGAGAATTATTTGACTGTCAAGTTGGTTTATCCGATCACACGATGGGAGTAGGGGTTGCAGTTGCCAGTGTTGCGTTAGGAGCAACAGTAATTGAAAAGCACTTTACCCTTTCAAGAGCAGATGGCGGGGTAGACGCTGCATTTTCAATGGAGCCTGATGAAATGAAAGCTTTAGTAGCAGAAACCGAAAGAGCATGGCAGGCATTAGGGGAAGTAAAATATGGACCAACGGAGAAAGAAAAGGCGTCGCTAAAATTTAGAAGATCGATTTATGTAGCAAAGGATATAAAAGCTGGGGAAAAATTCACGAAAGAAAATATTAGAGTTATTAGACCGGGATATGGTTTAGAGCCTAAATATTTTGAAAAAATTATTGGCTTAACAGCTAATAAAGATTTAAAAGCTGGAACTCCATTATCGTTTGATTTACTTTTTAAAGAATAGGTTAAATTCTTTTGTAATTGATAAACGCAATTAAGGAATGATCTAGTACAACAACATTGGCTAGAATTTCTTTTTATCTTAAATGCTATTTCTTGGTTCTTTTATTTTAGATTTATCTCACAAGATACTCAGTTGATTAAGTAATTCTGATTATTTGTATTTATTGAACTATAAGCGACTAAACGTATTTTATGAATAGGGGATCTTTGAATTAAATGAAGGAACAAATAATAAATATTATTTTAAGGGGTCTTACGTTATTTGCTAAATTTATTGTTGTTTTTCTGTTTGCTAGATTCCTAAACGAGATGGAGTTGGGTGAATATAGTTTAATTGTATCTTTTATTACAATAAATATATATATTATAGGTTTTGAGTATTATACAAATGTAACTAGACTTTATATAAGATTCTCGAAAATAAAGTTAAAGAGTAAACTTTTATTAAATCAATTATATTTTCATGTTTTTATGTTCTTTTTAAGTAGTATTATTCTATGGGTAATAGTTGAAATTGATATTATAGATAAAAAATATTTTATTTATTTGTGGATACTCTTATTTTTTGAATTTGTCAGTCAAGAAATTGCTAGAATACTAATTAATATTTCAAAATCAATCTTATCCAATTTAGTAGTTTTTATTAAAAATGGACTATGGGTTTATTTAATAATTCCTGTGTTTTTAATATCTCCTGATATTTTAAATGTTAGGAGCATACTAATATTCTGGATTATCCATAGTTTTCTTAGTGTGTTAATTGGTCTAATTTTTATTAGAAAACAATTCATTTTTCGTACTTTGAAAAAAAACCCCAGCTATAGAATTATAATTTATGGTATAAAAAGGAGTATTCCTTTTTTTCTCAGTACAATTTCATATGTATTTTCTATAAACATTGATAAGTTTTTTTTGAAATTTTTTTATGGGAATAGTATTGTAGGAATTTATTCTTTTTATTTTAGTATTATTAATGCTATTTATTCCTTTATATTTGCAGGATCAATTTCTATTTTTTTACCAAATATTATAAGATATTATAATGAGAAAAACTTATATAAATTTGAGGCGACATTGAGGAAAATGAACTTTAATTCTATTTTAATTTTAGTTATAACTTCCTTGTTTTCATTATTATTTCTTGATTGGGTTATCTTTTTTGTAAAAAAAGAAACATTTCATGATTACAAATTTATATTAGTAATACTATTAATTGGTTTGACATTCAACATAATTTCCCAAGTCTATCATTATAGATTATATGTGGGAAATTATGATAATTATTTAATGAGAGCTAGTTTTTTTTCATTAACTATAATTATTTTATCAAATCTAATTAGTGTACCGTTTTTCTCTATTTATGGATCAGCTTTTTCATATTTGTTAGGAATGTTAAGTTTATTAATTTTAAAAATGGGATACTATAAAAAAATTTCGGGTGAATTTGCATGAATATTTGTTTTATAACTTGTTTTTATAAAACTGAACTTTTTTTTGAAATTTCAAAAGAAATTAAATCCAATAAAAAAATTTATTGGATAACTCCAAGTTATAAATGGTATAACTGGTTGTTAAAAAAGGGGATAAAACCGGAAGAAATTCTTTTAATTACTAAAGATAAAGTTAGAAACAATAAAAGAAGCTTATTAACAGTTGAAAATAATTCTTATGGTTTAAATTTAACTAGTATTGCTTTAATGGATAGAATATTAAGAAGTATGAATGGCGATTACTCTATTAATTATCTTACTTCATTGGGAGATTTAATAAAATCGTTTATAATAGATAAAGATATTGATGTAGTATTTGGAGAAGCAACGGCTGCTCATGAAATTTTAACGTCAGTGATATGTGATATATTGGGAAAATATTTTTTTAATCCATTTACTGTTAGGATTCCTAGTAATAGATTTGTGTTTTTTAAAGGTCCTTTTCAGTCAGAAATTTATCAGTTTAAAAAAAGTCGGATACATAAAACCGATATGAATAAAATTATAAACGAAATTATTGACTCTGTAGTTATATATAATAAAAAGCCTGATTATTATTATATCAATAATCAGATTCCTAGGTTTAATTTTTCCCTAATTAAAACTATAATAGTTAAGTTATTTGAATCCTTAATCGAAGCAAAATATGATCAGTCTGTAAAATCGTTAAAGTATCAATTACTTATTGAAAAAAAATATTTGAGGCCATTGAGATATAAAATAAATATTTTAAAATCTGTTTTTCAAAATGCTGACTATAACCGGGACTATGCACTTTATACACTTCATAAACAGCCTGAAGCTTCGATTGATGTTTTAGGATATAGGCACAGCAATCAACTTGAGTTAATAAGAGAAATTGCTCTAAATTTGCCGGATAATGTAAAATTGTATGTAAAAGAACATTCTAATAGTTTAGGTGAAAGAAGTTTATATTTTTATAGAAAATTAACAAAAATTCCTAATGTAGTATTAATAAATCCATTTGAAGATACAAGAAAGTTAATAGAGAATAGTTTATTAGTATTAACTGTTTCAGGAACAGTAGCCTTAGAAGCTGGGATAATTGGAAAAAAAGCTGTAACATTTTCTAAAATGTTTTTTAATGAATTAAATAATGTATTCTATATTAATGATCCTATGGACATAAAAAAAATATTATATTGTAACAAAAAGAATGATAAGAAAAGTCCAGAAGATTATTATCGATATATAATTCAAAATTCCTTTGAAGGAACAATTTCAGACACAATAAGTACACCCCAAGTACTTGATAGAGAGAATGTAAAAAAAATAGCATTTGGATTTAATTCTTTAATAGATGACTTGAAGGTGTGATATTGGTAAATGAACTATATCTCTCCACGTTGGCTTATTATGTTATCATTTGTCATTTGGATCTTATTTAATCTTGTTTCACCAATACAATATATTATTCAACCTGATAACAAAGCAATTTTATTTTTGTTTTTTTGTTTTGTTTCTTTTTTTATTGGAACATTTTATACTCACTTATTTTTTTCAAAAAAAGTAGGAAAAGATACTAGAAATACTACTAATTTTAACAACAATAAATATATAAAATTTATCAGGATAGTTAATTGGATTGGCCTTATAGGTCTAGTTTTCAGATTTTATGATTTATTTTTTATTAGAGAATTTCTGTCTTATGGTTCAATTTCTGCCTATCGATTATACGGTAATACTAATGAGATTTCTGTAATTGGAATAGCGTCTTCGTTTCTTTATCCCTTTTCAATTATTGCATTGGTTGTTTCAATTCATATAAATGGTATAAATTTAAAAGATAAAATGTTCATATTTGTAAATACATTTTTGTTTATTGTATATATTTATTTACTTGGAGGGAGAACCAGTTTATCATTATTAGCTGGAATGGTACTTATATCGTTTATAATAAAGAAAGAAAAATTGTCACTTATATTTAATTTAAAAAGGATATTATTAATTATATCTGTATTTTTATTGTTTTTTCTTTATTCTAGTATATTATTACATAACAGGCTTGAAGAAATGGGGTTTACTATTTATGATCATTTAAATTATATGCAAAATGAGAGACATTTTATTGTAAAAGGTTGGTTTGCTGATATTTACTCAGATAATATGCTTGTTAATAGTTTAAAATACACTTTTATTAGTTTAGTACACTATCTTCTACATGGATATTATCAGTTTTTTCTTTTATTCGAATATTTTGATGTTAATAATTTAGGTTATGGTTCATATCAATTCTATCCTATTTTTAAATTTGCAAAATTTTTGGGGTTTGATATTCCAGATTTTGATGAACTTTTGGATAATTTAGAATCACAAGGAGTATATACAACTTTTTTTGGTCCACTGTATACTGATTTTGGATTTGGAACTTTAACATTTCTATTAATGTTTATATTTGGTTTTTTTTGTCAATTAACATATAAAAAAGCTATAAACGGAAAATTATCTAATATATTAATTTACAGTTATCTAGGTACAGTATTAGTTCATAGTTCATTTATAAATATGATTCAATCAGGAATGGGGCTATATGTTTTTATATCAATTCTTTTATCTGTTTTATTGTTGAAGCTTTTATAAATTGCAATATTAAATGCAACGATTGATAAAATTCAAGCTAAACCATTTTGAAGAAACTACTTAAGTGTGGTTGGTTATTCAATAGGAAACTTTATATGGAGTGGAGATGAGCCTTAATATGTGAGCCAGCTTTCTGTGTAGCTGGCTTCTTGGCTGGAAAGTCATGCGTGCAGAGCCTTAAATGTCAGGTTGCATGAGGCTTACTTTAAGATAATGGAGTAAGCTCTACCTGAAAGTATTTTCAGAGGTTTGAAGTCTACAATCTTTCTTGATCATATGATAGTCGTATTTGAGATGAATGAGATCGTTTTTCTTTAAGGAAATAAAACTCCCGTATTTGTCCATTACAGATGAGAATAAAGTAAATCCCTGTATTTTCTCTAGGAAAAGAAAGATTTTAGGGGTTAATCTTTCAGTTCAGTTAGTGTCAGAAAGGTCTTGTCTTTACTTTTTTTACCGATAACCGTATTGATTTCCCAATGGTAAAATTCTTTTTTTAGGCTGTTCAGCTTCTAACAGATCGTTTTTCAATGAGCTTCGACAGTTTTTTTTAAAAGCATTGTCTTAGGTATTGAAACGCCTGGTCGTCGCTTTTTACGAATAAGTCCAAGATCAATATAGTTATGTAGCGTCTTTGTGCAAACAAGATCATTTCCGATTTTTTTATTATTTTATGTATCCATTGACAGCATATGGTGATAAATTATCATTATTTCCTACATTTTGTCTTAGGAAACTAGATAAATTTAATAGCTGTATTTATTTTTCTTACCTTAGGATTTTCGATTTTCTTCATATCGAACTTATCTTTTTCTGGAAAATAGGTTTCGAAAAAGTTCTGTCCGGTTTTATTTTAGGTTACCGTCCAATGTTTCAGTCCACGTAAGATGAAAATTTGCGACATCAATCTATGACCACAACTATCGTTTTACACAGATTTTTTATTCAACACTTAGTAAAGTCTATTCAATAGCTGCGATTTAAATGGTGTTTATTTGTTTAGAAATCAGAAAATCAACTTAGGTTGTGCTTTGTCGACTTAATCATAACACGGCTTAATCCTATGGATTTCATTTTTATTGTTGTATTTATACAACTAGAAGAAACTTTTAATAAGGATGATAAAAAGTGGTTGATAAGATTTTATTTATATCAGATTCACATGGGACTGATTACGGAGTGAAATCTTTTGTTTCTATAATTTGTGAAAATTTAGTAGATAAAAAAATAAAAAAGATATGTTATGGAGGAAAACCGCTAGATTACTTTATTGAAAAGATATTATCATTAAATAGGGATGAGAAATTTGATTTTGTAATTTTACAAATTGGTAATCCTGATGTTCATCCTAGAATGCCCCATAAAATTTTGAAATATTTTAGAAATAAAGGTTTAAAATTTTGTAGAGATTCTTTATTTTCTATTCCTCCTTCTTTTAATTTAAGCTATATACTAAGGCTTCCTTTTTTCTTTTTTAGATTAATATTGATTCGATTTTATAGGGAATATTATAATTCAATTAATGAAATTCAAGATAAATTAACTTTTTTAGTTGAACAACTAGAGAAAATTGCGGATAGGATAATAATAATGCCGTTATTTAAAGTTAATCACCATTTGTACGGAGAATATCATAATAAAAATGTAGAAATAATAAATGATTTTTTAAGAAAGAGTTATCCGGATTACATTTTTTTAAGTAAAAATCTAGATTATTCAGTATATAAAAAATATTATAACTTAGATGGTTTTCATTTTAGGAAAAATTTTCATATTAAATTATCAGAGGAATTAATTAAAGTTATTAAATAATGTTATTAATTACAAATTATTGCTTAATAGAGGAGCATTCCTGTTAGAAGCTTTTTCGGGAACTTGCATAAAAAGAGCCCTTGTACTCAAAATCACAAAATTAATCAAGTCACCGAAAAAACGCTGGAGTCGGCATGGATATTGCAAAACGCAAACATTACGCCTGCTTTGTCGATGATCGCGGCCGAATCCTGCAAAAGACTTTCCCGGTTGCACAATCCAACAAAGCTTTGAAGGGTTTTACCAGTGCATCCTGTCAGCTATGAAAGAATTCGGCAAAACCGAAGTCATCATCGGAATTGAGCCAACAGGCCATTATTGGCTCAATCTGGCCTATTTCCTGGATGAAAGAGGGATCCCTCGTAAACAGACCTATCGCTACATCCATATTTAACCAGTAGCGACCGCGGATCGTACCCATTAACTGTAAGAGAATCGCATATTTATAAAATTATGTTAGTGATCGTGTCGAAAATATTTTTTGACACCCCTAAAACGGTCAAACCGTTGATAAATCAATATTTATAGAGGGAAGAGAAATATCAAACTTGATAGAAAATAAGGAATTCGTATCGGAATATCGGAAATAGTAACATATATACAGTAGAGTTATTTAAATGCATATCTTGGACATCAAAAAAGTTATTTTTACTTTGTTTTGTTGCTTAATTAAATCAAGTTTAGCTGAGCCTCTAGTGATTATGATTCCATTGAAAAGAAGTAAGGTCAGATACATAAACTTGGCACTACCACGAATGTTATTATACTCCTTCCGATATGAAAGTAGGTCCACTTTCGTCGAAAATTTATGATAATAGGGTCAGTTGTCTTTGTTCTTGCTTTGGAACTCATGATGTTTTTCATCAAGTTAAACTGTGTATGCGATATCGGTTATACCAGATATCACATGTTTATTGCATCTTTTCTGCCTTAATTATTGTTCTATTTCTTATCGAGAACATAAACTGAAAAGCTCTCATTGTAAATTTTGCTTCTAAATCGGTTAGAAATAGGTAACCAAGAGAAACCAGTAACCAATAATTTATAGGTAATCAATTATACTTATTAAAATAGGAAAAAGTTTTCCTTTTTTTATTATTGTTAATAACTTTGAGCCGATTATAATATTCGGTCATATTGCTTTATTTTTCTTTAAACTAAATTAAAATTTTGATTTTAAATAATCTTGAATAAGGATTGAGGGAGTTTTATGTCAAAAAGAGTAGCAATCCTCCACGACTGGTTAGTTATCTATGCAGGAGCTGAAAAAGTATTGGAACAATTACTCAAGATTTATCCTGATGCTGATTTGTTTAGCCTTGTAGACTTTATAGATAAAGATCAGAGAGGTTTTATTTTAAATAAACAGGTTACTACCTCTTTTATTCAAAAGTTGCCGTTTGCTCGAAGAAAGTATCGCAGCTATCTTCCTTTCATGCCGTTGGCTATTGAGCAATTGGATGTATCGAAATACGATATTGTCATTTCTAGTTCACATGCAGTTGCGAAGGGTGTTATTACCGGCCCTGACCAACTGCATATTTCTTATGTTCATTCGCCAATCCGCTACGCATGGGATTTGCAACATCAATATTTAAAAGAAGCGGGATTAGACCGAGGAATGAAAGGCTGGATCGCGAAGACAATCCTTCATTACATAAGAAATTGGGATTATCGTACGTCCAATGGAGTTGATTATTTTGTGGCCAATTCAAAATTTATCGCCAGAAGAATTTGGAAAGTGTATCGAAGGAAAGCGGATGTTATCTATCCACCGGTAGATGTGTCCGCTTTTACTTTCCACGATCAAAAAGAAGATTTTTATCTTACAGCCTCTCGAATGGTTCCATATAAGAAAATCGACTTAATCGTTGAAGCTTTCTCACAGATGCCAGATAAAAAATTAGTCGTTATAGGTGACGGACCGGATTTTCATAAAATTAAGGCAAAGGCTGCTTCTAATGTGAAGTTGCTCGGATACCAGCCTTTTGAAGTTTTAAGAGACCATATGCAGCGGGCAAAAGCGTTTGTATTTGCCGCAGAAGAAGATTTCGGAATCACACCTGTTGAGGCGCAAGCTTGTGGTACTCCAGTTATTGCCTATGGGAAAGGTGGAGCATTAGAAACGATTCGCGGATATGGACAAACTGAGAATCCAACAGGTTTATTTTTTGAAGAACAGACAATAAAATCGTTAGTTGATTCTATTAAATCATTTGAGAATATTTCAGGTGATATTAAATACGAAGATTGTCGTGAAAATGCGTTGTGTTTTTCCCCAGAAAGATTTAGAAAAGAGTTTGAAGACTATGTAAATAGTAAGCTTGAAAATATGTAGATAAAAAATTAGGAGGTTTCCGATGAAGCTTGTATTACTTTCTGGTGGTTCCGGCAAACGCCTTTGGCCTTTATCTAATGACGCGCGTTCAAAGCAATTTTTAAAAGTGTTAGAAAATCAAAACAGCGAACTGCAGTCGATGGTTCAGCGTGTATGGGGTCAGTTAGGAAATGTCGACCTAGCTGATTCCGCTGTGATTGCTACAAGCAAATCCCAAGTCGATATGATTCATAGCCAATTAGGTCAAGATGTACCGATTATTATTGAACCGATGAGGCGCGATACGTTCCCAGCGATCGCTCTAGCATCGGTTTATTTGTATAGTGTAGAAGGAATCGATTTAAATGAAGTTGTCGCCGTCTTGCCTGTCGATCCTTATGTGGAGGATCGCTTTTTTCATCGAGTAAAAGATTTAGAAGAAACCGTACTCGCAAGTGGGACTGATTTGGCGTTAATCGGTGTCGAGCCAACGTATCCGTCTGCGAAGTACGGTTATATTGTTCCAGCTTCCAAATCTAGTGATAGCAATTATTTAAGAGTAAGTCATTTTACAGAGAAGCCAACTGAAAAAAAAGCAGCGGAATTAATTAAACAAGGCGCACTTTGGAACTGCGGCGTGTTTGCTTTTAAACTCGACTATATTATTTCTTTGCTGCAAGAAAAGGGATTTCCAACTCAATATGATGAGCTATTAAAGCAGTATGATAAGTTGCCGAAAATTAGCTTTGACTATGAGGTCGTGGAAAAGACAGAACATATTGTTGTGTTGCCATATGATGGCTATTGGAAAGACCTTGGTACGTGGAATACATTAACGGAAGAGATGGCAACAAACCAAATTGGTAAAGGTGTTATTAGCGTTGATTGTGAAAATACCCACCTCATTAACGAGCTAGACATTCCTGTGACAGTATTAGGAGTATCAAATGCTATTATTGCGTCAAGTCCTGATGGGATTTTAGTTGCAGATAAGGCAAAAAGCCCAAAAATTAAAGAGTTAGTGAACAATTTTGATCAGCGTCCAATGTACGAAGAACGCCGCTGGGGCTGGTATCGAGTATTAGATTATACGAAGTTTGAAGATGGACGAGAAGTATTAACAAAACGAATCGGCGTTACAGCAGGGAAAAATTTAAGTTATCAAATGCATCATCATCGCAGTGAAGTGTGGACCATCATTAAAGGTGAAGGAGAATTTGCTTTTAACGGAGAAATTCGTCGTGTGAAACCGGGTGATGTGCTTGAAATCCCAGTTGGCGCTAAGCATGGAATTAAAGCAATTACTGATTTAGAGTTTATTGAAGTACAAACAGGAACGGAGTTAATTGAAGAAGATATTGTTCGTATTTATATGACATGGGAAGAAGTAGAAGCAAATTGCTTATCTGCGAGTAGATAATTGTTCGGCTGCTAGAAGGATGTGTTTCTTCTAGCAGCTTCTTTTTTGTTAGTAAAAGAAAAAGAAGGGTTTTAATCGATTTTCATGCACTCTGTTTTCTAGGAACGCATCTGGAGCGGTACGAAATTGCGGGATTTGTACGGGTATGACATTCCTTCTGGGCAAACGGGAGAGTGTTGGCCAATTCGGCGCATCCATACAAGAGAGCGAAGAACTTGTTTCCGCATTAGAAAACTCGGTCATGACAATAGTCCATCAAATAGTTAACGTATTAAATTGGGGATTGTATATGATTCTCGTTGTCGGCGGAGCTGGTTATATCGGCAGTCATTTAGTGAAAGAATTAGTTGAAAAAGAAGAAGTTATTGTCCTTGATAATCTTTCCACAGGTTATCGTCGTTTAGTTGATGAACAAGCAGTGTTTGTGCAAGGGGATTTAGGGAACAAAGCGGATCTTGAACCGATTTTTGAAAAATACCCGATTCAAGCTGTCATGCATTTTGCGGCGAACAGCTTAGTCGGCGAATCGGTGGTGAATCCGCTGAAATATTATCAAAACAACGTTGCTGCTACCTTAACGTTGCTAGAAACAATGTTGAAATATAATGTGAAAAACTTTATTTTTTCGTCTACTGCGGCAACGTATGGCATTCCGAATGTCGAATTAATTACGGAAGATTACCCAACAAATCCTATTAACCCATACGGCCGTTCCAAGTTAATGATCGAACAAATTTTAGCGGATTTTGCTTCTGCGTATGGGCTAAACTATGTCGTCCTTCGCTATTTCAATGCGGCTGGGGCGTATGAGTCGGGAGAAATTGGCGAGGACCATAACCCAGAAACGCATTTAATTCCGATTGTCTTGCAGCATTTGTTAGGTCAGCGCGACAAAATTTCTGTCTTTGGTACGGACTATAATACACCAGATGGGACATGCATTCGTGACTATATCCATGTTACCGATTTAGCGAAGGCGCATATTTTAGCGCTGGAAGCATTGTTGACGGGTAAAAAGAAAACTGCTATTTACAATCTCGGCAACGGCTTAGGTTATTCCGTTAAAAAAGTGATAGAAACATGTGAAAAAGTCACGGGACGTAAAGCCGTCATTGAATACACTGACCGCCGTCCGGGCGACCCGGCGCGTCTTGTCGCATCCTCGCAAAAAATTTATGAAGAACTTGGCTGGAAAGCGGAATATTCATTGGAACAAATCATCGAAAGCGCGTGGAAATGGCATCAGTGGAAAGGGACCAAATGGTCGAGCTGCCCTTGATGGGGCGGTTTGTTTTTATGGGCGCTGTTAACTGAATATTCGGTCTATTAATTGGTTAATAGGGCGTGCTGGCGGTCAGTTATGGAGCAGTCCATGCGTCACAGGTATATTTTCGTAAAAAATTTATGGAGGAAAAAGGATGAAGAAGAAACGTGTAGGAATAAAGGGATTGATGTCCATATCACGAATATGGGAAGATGAACTAGGAGTGATTGGCGTAACAAATGTGGGCAGTTCTGTTTAGGTGATGCGCATGAGTGTTTATTGCAAATTAAAAATACAGAGTTCTGCAACAAAAAATGCAGAACTTGATTGCATAAAAAAAAGGCTTGCCAGCTTAGGGCCCATGGAAGCAACCTGCCCACCCCTAAAATTGGGCTAATTTAAATGTTTTCATAAAATACGCATCCAGCAACAAACAGCGTTACTGGATGCGATCAGTAGGAGTATTTTTAAAACGGATTATAAAACCGGCTTCCATCATGGAATGTGATGATTAAGGTGACAATGAACAGAATAGTAAATAGAGCGATTGCAAAGTAGTCACTTTTTTGGAAAGGTCTTGCACTATACCATGTGCGTTTTTTGTTTTTGCCAAAGCCGCGCAGTTCCATTGCGTTGCTGATGGTGTCAATTTTGTTTAGGCTTGATAAAATAAGCGGTGCAAGGATGGAGGCAGCATTTTTGATCCGTTTAGGAAGTTTTTCTTTGCGGGACATGTCAAGGCCTCTAGCTTGTTGGGCGCGTGCTATATTCCGAAAATCCCGCTGTACGTCCGGTATATATCTTAATGCCAAAGAAACAGCATACGAAATTCGATAACTCACACCGATGCGATTGAGGGAAGCGGCGAATTCGCTCGGATGAGTCGTCACAATAAAAAGCAAAGCCGCTGGGATCACTGTGAAATATTTTAACGTAATATTCAATTGGTAAAAAAGTTGTTCCAATGTGACGTTATACCTTCCTGATATTTCAAATAACACATGGCTGGAGCCGTAAATTTTTACTCCTTCTTGTGGTGAAAAGACATAAATGGCAACATTGTTGATGAAAAGAAATACTAAAATAAATACAAGAACAAACAATATCTCTTCAAATTTAATTTTTGAAATAATAAAAATGAGAATACTAATTAAAAATAAAAATAGTAGAATACGAGTGTCGTATGTCAGCATAGCTGCAGTCGACCATAAGATAAAGCATATTAGCTTTGTTACACCTGTCAACTGATGAACAGGAGATTTTCGGTCAATATAAGATAGCATCTCGGCTGCCAACCTGCCTTACCTCCCGATCATATTCTATGAAACGTTCCACAAACTTCCTCGGTTCTGGTATTCCTGTTTTTAATGCCAGATTATAAAGAGACGTTTCCTTTAAATTTGCCTGTTCGATGATGTCAATATCAGAAAGGACATTGACAGCTGAGTCATCGGCAATTTTCCTGCCTTCTGCAAATACAATCGCTCTTTCTGTATACTCCAGCATTAAATGCATATCATGAGTAATCATCATAATCGTGACGCCTTGCCGATTTAATTGAACAAGAAACTCCATAATATCAGTATAATGGCGAAAATCTTGTCCGGCAGTTGGCTCGTCCAAAATAATGATTTCTGGTTCTAACACTAAAATGGAAGCAATCGTAACCCGCTTTTTTTGACCGAAGCTTAATGCTGAAATCGGCCAATTCCGAAATGGATACAGCCCGCAAATTTTTAATGTATTGTCGACGCGTTCTTTTATTTCAGCTTCCGCTACGCCGCGAACCTTTAAGCCTAAGGCTACTTCGTCAAAAATCATATGTTTTGAAATCATATGATTTGGATTTTGCATGACCATGCCGATTTTTAACGAGCGTTCTTTAATCGTTTCGTTTGTTATATCCTTGCCGTTAAACAATATGCTCCCTGAGGAAGGCTTTTCAAATCCACAAATTAATTTTGTAATTGTAGATTTCCCTGCTCCATTTTTTCCAACAATGCTCACCATTTCCCCTTTGTTAATTGAAAAAGAAACATCCTTTATCGTTTCGTGACCTGGTGAATAGCTAAACGAAATATTTTTCAGCTCTAAAATTGGTTTTCCTTCTTTACTTGGCGTTTTTGGATTTGAATCTTCAAACCATTCCAACAAGTTTTTTCGGCATAAATCTGCTTTAAACTGATTGAAATCAGCAGGATGCATATCTTCAGTTAGCTTGCAACCGGCATATTTGACCGCTTTAATATATAACGGCTCCCGTATATTCGTCTCTTCTAAAATGTTAGTTGTTAAAAGCTGGTCAGGGCTCATATCAGCTACTATTGAGCCGTCATTTACCACAATAATGCGATCGACATGGCGATATAAAACATCTTCTAAACGGTGTTCAATAATGACAACGGTTGTATTCGTTTCTTTTTGGATTTTGTCGATTAAAGCCATTGCATACTTTCCAGTAGCGGGGTCAAGGTTTGCGAGCGGTTCATCAAACAACAGGATATCCACTTTGTCAACCATTACACCAGCGAGGGAAACCCTCTGCTTTTGCCCGCCTGACAAATGATGGACAGAGGCAGGCAAATAATCATCCATTTCGACCATTTTGGAAGCATCTTTTACGATCTCGAACATTTCCTTTTGCGGAGTGCAATCATTCTCCAGTGCAAAAGCTATGTCTTCACCAACAGTTAATCCTATAAACTGGCCATCAGGATCCTGTAAAACAGTACCAACCATTTTTGATAAAGCAAAAATATTTAACTCCTTTGTTTCCTGACCCATTACTTTTAAACTTCCGGTCATTTCTCCTTTATAAGAGAAGGGGATTAGACCATTGATGCAGTGGCCAATGGTGCTCTTCCCAGATCCTGAAGGCCCAACGATTAAAACTTTTTCCCCTTCGTAAATGTTTAAATGAATATTTTTTAATGTTGGATTTTTTTGGCTATAATACTTAAAGCTAAAATTATGAAATTCAATCACTCGTTTTCTCATTCGTAAAAGCTCCTGTAAGTAAATATGTTGTCAAAACTCACAATGTGCTTTTATTCTTTATCAAGACTTCCTTTTTGACTGCGTGTTTTTGCATAGAGTAAAAGAAGAAGTGTTCCAATGACGGCAACTGTTACCATATTGGAAATTCCAACAACTAATCCTTGCAGGAAGACTTTATTTGCTGGCTCAGCATAAATCAGTATATCAAGAGAAGGTGCGACAAGGAACCAGCCGATTGCTTGAACAATCACCTGAACAATATTAAATGTAATAATTTTTTTAGTGCCGAATTCACCAGATTCGATATCGATGCTTTTGGAAGCCAGACCAATTAAAAATCCGACAAGCAAGCTGACAACAACCCAACTCCACCAAATAGATCCATAAAATATTAAGTCTTTTAACGCATGACCGATAAGTCCGATTAAACCGCCTGCGACAGGCCCAAAAATAATTGACATAAGTGCTAAAAATGCATAAGTTGTTTCAATATTGGAATTTGGTATCCCTGTTGGAATGGACGCAAATCTTCCCAGAATAACAAAGACAGCTGCTCCAATTCCGATTGCTACGATTGTTTTGATCGATAGATTGTTTTCTTTCATGAACTTCCTCTCCTTTTTTTATTTTTATGATTATATTGAATTTCCATTATATACGAAATTCGGTACTTTGCAGATAGTGATTTTCCATTTGGCACCTGCTTCAATATGGTAGGCCTTCGCAAATGATCCTTGATTGATTGCCACACCGATTTTGTCGAGCGAATTGACGTAAAGCAAAGGCTCGCCCAAATGACTATCCGCAAATGATCTGCCAAACGTCATAATATTTTTATATACTTGTCTTGTTTCATTTTCAATCGTTACTTCAAAAGAATCTCCGTAATCTACGTCTAACTTCTGAAACAAGCTGCGATCAATATTGGTCCATAAGTTTCCAAAGCGGACATCAAGTATATCAATATTCCCTTTAATCGCACCATTTTGAATATAGGCTTCTAAAACCGGCAGTTCAATTAGCGAATCGATTGGAATTTCCGGCCCCACCTGTTCAAACGTAATCACTTCGGATGCAAGCCGTGCGCCGGTATAAGCGTAAATATCACGTCCATGGAAGGTATAAGAATGCCCGGAATTTGGCAGCCGGTTTACCTTTTCATCGATCAGCCTTGCTTCTTCGATCCCAATATACTTCTTTATATGTGTGATCGTTCCATTGTCGGGTGTCACAATATATTGGTTTGATTTTGTCTTCACAACAATGCTTCTCCGTTCTGAACCGACACCCGGATCAACAACAGAAATAAATACCGTCTCCTTTGGCCAATACGATATCGTTTGGTACAGCCTATAAGACGCTTCCCAAATATTATATTGGGGAATATCGTGGGTCAAATCAAAAATCCTCAGGCTGGGATTAACATTCAAAGCGACTCCATACATTGCACTGACAGCTCCATCGCTTAATCCAAAATCAGTTTGAATAACTAAAAAACGATTCATAAATTTTCCCCCATACATTGTTGTTTTATAAAAAAAACCACGTCTTTATCTACTAATTAGATAAGGACGTGGTTTTGCTCACGTGGTACCACCTTACTTCACTGTTTGCTCGCACAAGACAGCCTCTGCCAGTACTACGGGCTTAATCCCTTCATACTGTGGTATTTGTAACGAGTACCAAACTCGGCGGAACCTACTTGTACCTTCGTGCTTTATTGGGATAAAACACGAAAATAATACTTTCAGCACGCAACTCAGAGGCCATTGTTCGGGTTCGTATTTTTGCTTCTTCTCAGCTATCGAAGCTCTCTGTGAAAAATAACTGAACCTTACTTTTCCTCTTCATAGTTATTGTAAGAAAATTATTAACAATTTTTTAATTAATTATAATCACCGCTGCGAACATGTCAAGCGTTGGAATACGAAAAGTATGGAATGTGGTGGGGATTTGGTGCGGAGTGCTGGATATTAGGCTTGATGTGGAAGGTCTGATGTGGAAAAGATTTAGGTCGAATGAAATATGTTTGTGCGTATGTAGAACAAACTTGGTTCGGATAGTGAACAACCTTTTGCACGGCTGTACTTCACCCGTAGTGGGCTTGAAAACGCAGATATGCTTCATTAAACCAACATTTTACTGTTACGAAACCAAATGAAGTATGGGTAGCTGATATCACATACATTCCAACGGATGAAGGTTGGCTTTATCTAGCTAGTATTATGGATTTGTATTCAAGGAAAATAGTCGGCTGGCATATAGACTGTTCCATGAAAAAGGAGCTAGTGTTAAGTGCATTAAAGCAAGCCTATCAGCGTCAACAGCCACAGGGTTCTATCCTCCATCATTCTGATCGAGGGAGTCAATATGCTTCAAATGACTATCAAGCTAAGCTAATGGAATACGGAATGAAATGTAGCATGAGCCGCAAAGGAAATTGTTATGACAACGCTTGTATTGAATCATTTCATGGGATAATTAAAAAAGAACTAATTTATCAGACTCGTTATAAAACAAAAAAGAGCATATTTGAGTATATAGAAATATTTTACAATAATAAACGTATTCACTCCGCAACAGAGTATTTTTCACCATCTGAATACGAACGTATGTACGAAAAAAGGAGCTTAATTAGCATATTATAGTTAGACCCGAAAATTTACCTTTAAAAATAATTAGGACAACGTCGTAATTATTTTTAAAAGGCTACCAAGTGATAGCGCGGTAGCTGCGAAAAAAATTTATAAATTTTTGTGTCTACTTTATTGACCTAATATCAGAATCCCTCAAAGACAAACTTCTGAGAATAAAATATGTAACCGATATTAAAAACACATAGGTGACAAACAAAAACAATCATAAAACAAAAAATAGACCTCGCTTGAACGAATGAGGTCTAGTACTTGTATTCATACACTAATCTTTGTTTCTCAATCAAACTGCCTGTTTTTTGCTTACAAAAAATAATCTTCAACTCACTTGAGGAAGCCCATGCTCTGTTTTTTAAATAAAGATTTATTTTTAACCCTTTCCAATCGAAAGAAAATTTTCAATCGCAAATGCTGATACTCCCAGTGCTGCGGAGTAAATCGATAGTTTTGAAAAGTTTATTTGTAAGTCTTTTTGGTGAAAATCTAATGTATGCTCGTTAATGGATTTTATAGTTGGTTGCTCGATTAAGTGTTTCGCCTTAGCTAGCCTATTTCCGATAATGATTTGTTGTGGATTAAATGTTTTAATTAAATTGGAAATACCTATCCCTAAGTAGGAGCCAATTTGCTGAAAAATGTCTTTAACGTTTTTGTTTTCTTCGGCCATTTTGATAAGCTCCTCTAGTGTCGCGTCTGGTAAAATATGTTTCGCTTGATGGAGTAATGCATGCTCAGAAGCATAAGCTTCCCAGCAACCAGAATTCCCACACCGGCATTTTTCTCCATCGACTACAATCGTCATATGTCCACTTTCACCAGAATAGCCATTCATCCCCTTGTATAGTTCTCCTTTCAGTATAATACCTACCCCAATACCGATTCCTGCGCTAATATAGATAACATTATGGAAATTTACACCAGCTCCAAATCGAATTTCTCCATACGCGCCCGCATTTGCTTCATTTTCAACAATGATTGGGTAGTCAAATTCACGATAAATGATGTCCAGCAAATCGACATTCTTCCACTTTAAATTCGGGGCAAGCAATACTTTTCCGCTTTTATCTACAATACCTGGTACGCCAATTCCGATCCCAATAACCCCATACCTGCTTTGAGGTGTATGTTCGATAAGGTTTTTAATCGTTTCTATTGTTAAATGAATAATTTCGTCAAAGGAAAGATTGTGTATTGATTTATGTTTTTCGTACACCACGTTGCCTTCTAAATCAGTTACAATTCCTAAAATATAGTTCACACCAATATCTAATCCGATGGAGTAACCGGCCTTCTTATTAAAGAGCAGCATAACCGGTCTTCTTCCTCCGCTAGATTCTCCAGGCCCTGACTCATAAATGAATTCTTCTTCGATTAATTCATTGACTAACGAAGAAACTGTAGCTTTATTTAGACCTGAGTGTTGCGCGATATCTGCACGTGAGATGGGAGCATTTGTGATGATCGTTCTAAGTACGATTTCTTTATTCTTTTTTTTCACGATTTGTTGGTTCCAAGTAGTTATGGTCAAAGGTTCTTCAGTCCTTTCTTCACTTAATATAAATGATATAGCAAAATTATATAACAAACTTTGTTTATTGTGTAGACAAACTAAGTTTTCGGTGATAAGATTGAATTGTAAAAAAATTTATATTTATTAGAAGAGGAGGTTCCCTTTGTGAGGAAATGTAAGGGCTTTCTATTCATTCTTTCTATTTTTCTATTAGTATTTGCGTTAGTAGCATGTGGTCAAGATGTCAGCGATGAAAGCGGTAACAAGAATTCCGAAGGCGAAAAAGGTAAACTCACCATTGGACTATCTGTATCAGATTTAACATTAGAGCGTTGGCAGCATGATCGGGATTTTTTTGTAGAAAAAGCGAAAGAGTTAGGAGCAGAGGTTTTAGTTCAATCCGCGAATGGTGATGAAGCAAAACAATTATCACAAATTGAAAATATGATCTCACAAGGTATTGATGCGCTTGTTATTATTGCCATCAACTCAGATTCACTAACGACCGTTGTTGAGCAAGCAAAAAGTAAAGGTATTCCCGTTTTGGCATACGATCGATTAATAAATGGTGCAGAAATTGATGCCTATGTATCATTTGATAACGTTAGAGTGGGTGAAATGCAAGCAGAGTATCTTGTTGAAAAAGTTTCTAAAGGAAAATATTTCCTAATGGGTGGTTCTCCAACAGACAACAATGCAAAAATGTTTAGAGAAGGCCAAATGAATGTTCTTCAACCGCTTATCGATAAAGGGGATATTGAAGTTATAGGGGATCAATGGGTGAAAGGCTGGGACGCAAACGAAGCGTTAAAAATTATGGAAAATGCATTAACAGCTAATAATAATGACATTGACGCAGTTGTAGCATCAAACGATAGTACAGCTGGAGGAGCTATCCAAGCCCTTGAAGCTCAAGGCTTAGCAGGGAAGGTTGTTATTTCCGGTCAAGATGCTGACTTGGCAGCAGTCCAACGCATTGCGGAAGGAAAACAGTCTATGACAATTTATAAACCTATTAAAGCCATTGCAACAAAGAGTGCGGAAGTTGCTGTTCAATTGGCAAAAGGTGAGAAGGTTACATCCGATTCCACAATAAATAATGGAAAAGTAGATGTCCCATTTATTAAATTAGATCCAATTAAAGTGGATAAAGAAAATCTTATTGATACAGTAATCAAGGATGGGTTCCATTCTTACGATGAAGTATATAAAAATGTACCAGAAAGTGAACGTCCACCACGTCCATAGTCAGGTTTTAAATCATAACAAAGCGTATAAAATGGGAGGAAGTTTCCCAGAGCTATCAAGTTAAGAAAATCTCTTTTCAGCATCAGTGTTCTTTTATCCTTTCGCGTTTCAATTTCTTTTCTTAATGCGATTGAAATATCGAAAAAGAAAGAGTTATTTCACTAACTTGGCGTGTATGGGAAAGCTCCCCCCATTTATCTGATTACTTTATTGCAGGTGGTGAAAAAGGATTGGAAACGTTTGCGCTTCAAATGAAAGGAATTACGAAAGATTTTCCTGGTGTACGTGCATTAGATAACGTCACATTTTCAGTACGTAAAGGGGAAATCCATGCTCTATGTGGTGAAAATGGAGCAGGAAAATCAACTCTAATGAAAATACTTAGCGGTGTATACCCTCATGGAACTTATGAAGGTCAAATATTGATAAACGGGAAAAAAGTTCAATTTAAATCGATCAAAGAATCCCAAGACGCAGGAATTGCTATTATTTATCAGGAGCTCGCATTAGTTGGTGAAATGACAGTTGCAGAAAATTTATTTTTAGGCCATGACTTAATGAGATCTAAAATCATTAACTGGAACAAAATATATGCAGAGGCTCAGAAATGGTTAGATCAAATTGGATTAGATATTGATCCGGAAACAAAAGTTAAGGATTTAACAGTTGGTAAACAACAGTTAATAGAAATTGTGAAAGCACTTACAAAGAAAGTAGATATTTTAATATTGGATGAGCCGACAGCAGCTTTAACTGAAAGTGATGTTGAAATATTGATGAACCTTTTACATGATCTGCGTTCAAAAGGGGTTACCTGCATTTATATTTCTCACAAGCTCGGTGAAGTGATGTCATTGGCCGATTCAGTTACTATATTACGAGACGGGAAAACAATTAGCACGGATTCTATTGAGAATTTAACTGAAGATATGATTATTACGAAAATGGTCGGTCGAGAATTAACAGAACTTTTTCCATATGAACCTCATCCAATTCGTAATGAAAAAATACTGGAAGTGAAGAATTACTCTGTTTTCGATGAAAATGGAAAACAAGTGATTCAGGATGTATCCTTCTCGCTAAAAAAAGGTGAAATACTCGGTTTTTCTGGATTAATAGGGGCCGGGAGGTCAGAATTATTTATTAGTCTGTTTGGCGGATTTAAGGGAAAAAAAACGGGAACAGTCCTGATCGATGGAAAACCAACAAATATACAAAAACCTGCTGATGCAATCAAGGAAGGTTTAGCCTATGTATCTGAAGATCGAAAACGATACGGTTTAGTTTTAGGGATGGATATTACGAAAAACACGACTCTTACAGCTTTAAACAAAGTTATGAAGTTGAAAGTGATTGATGAAGCTTTAGAAATAAAAAGTACTGAGGACATAACGAAGAAAATGAATTTAAAAGCTCCAAGCTTAGAAGCAGCTGTAGGTCAATTAAGCGGTGGAAATCAACAAAAAATCGTTTTAAGTAAATGGTTACTAAATGATCCGAAAATCTTAATACTTGATGAACCGACAAGAGGAATTGATGTCGGGGCAAAGTATGAAATATATAAAATCATGAATGATCTTGTTAAACAAGGTGTCGGTATTATTATGATCTCATCTGAGCTGCCCGAAGTAATGGGAATGTCCGATCGTATTCTTGTCATGTCAGAAGGAAGAATCACCGGAGAATTTTTAAGAGAAGAAGCGACTCAAGAGAACATTATGAGATGTGCTACTGGAGGGAAAAAAAGTGTCCAGACAACTATCAACAGTTAATGTAAATGAGCAAAGGAATAAAGGTATAAGTTTTAAACTTGATCTGCAATCATACACGCTTATGATTGCCCTTGTGTTAATAGCTGTTATTTTCAGCATTTTTACAGGAGGAGAATATTTATCTTCTCGTAATCTCTCTAATTTATTTACGCAAATGTCTGTCATTGCTGTGCTTGCGGTTGGTATGACACTTGTTATAGTAGCAGGTCATATTGATTTATCTGTAGGTTCGTTGGTTGGGTTAACTGGAGGCATTGCTGCTATTTTACAAGTTTGGCATGGCTGGAGTACTTTTTCAGTCGTTTTCGCTGCGATCATCATTGGAGCGATTTTAGGTTTATGGCAAGGATGGTGGGTAGCTTATCGGGCGGTGCCTGCTTTTATTGTAACACTCGGGGGTATGCTTGTTTTTCGAGGTATTCTAATTGGATTAAGCAAAGGACAAACTATTGCACCAATGAGTGAAAGTTTTAAGCAAATTGGGAACAGTTATCTTCCTTATGTACCGGGGTATATTTTAGCATTAGTTAGTATAGTAATTCTTGTTTTTTGGACTATTAGAAATCGTTCTAAAAGAATGAACATGGGACTTATGATACCAGCTGCAACCGTAGATTACGGAAAAGTTGCAGTATACTCTATTTTCATTCTCCTCATTACATATATGTTAAATCGATATTACGGTATCCCTGTTCCATTTTTAATTGTTGCTTTGTTATCGATTATTTTTATCTTTATTTCTAATAAAACAGCGTTCGGGCGTTATATTTATGCGATTGGAGGGAACCAAGAAGCTGCAGCTCTTTCTGGTATCAATATAAAGCGTAATATACTTTGGGTGTTTATTATAATGGGAGGGCTTTCTGGTGTTGCAGGTGTTTTATTAACTAGTAGATTAAATGCAGCGACAGTAAATGCAGGTAATATGTATGAGCTTGATGCAATTGCAGCTTGTGTAATTGGCGGTACTAGTTTAATGGGTGGTAAAGGTAAAATATTTGGAGCCCTTATTGGAGCTTTAATTATGGCTAGTATTGACAATGGCATGAGCATAATGAATATTGAAACATTCTGGCAATACATTGTTAAGGGTCTCATTCTCATAATCGCAGTATGGATTGATATTTCTAGTAAAAAATAAATAAAACTAGTTTAAGAATGGGAGGAAATGAATATGACATACTTTGAAAATGTAAATGAAATCAAATATGAAGGACCTAAATCTTCGAATCCTTTAGCTTTTAAATATTATAATCCTGATGAGGTTGTCGGTGGAAATAGGATGGAAGACATTTTCCGTTTTAGCGTTGCATACTGGCATACATTTACAATGGACGGGAGTGATCCTTTCGGCCACGGAAATATGATTCGTCCGTGGGATAAATATACGGGAATGGACTTAGCAAAAGCACGTGTGGAAGCTGCATTTGAATTTTTTGAAAAGCTGAACATACCATACTTTTGCTTTCACGATGTAGATATAGCGCCGGAAGGAAGTAATTTAAGAGAAACTTATAAAAATTTAGATGAAATTGTTGCGATGATAAAAGAATATATGAAAACAAGTAAAACGAAGCTTCTTTGGAATACAGCCAATTTGTTCTCACATCCTCGTTTTGTTCATGGAGCGGCAACTGCGGTAAATGCCGATGTGTTTGCTTACGCTGCAGCAAAAGTGAAAAAAGGGTTGGAAATCGCAAAAGAACTTGGGGCAGAAAACTATGTATTCTGGGGTGGACGGGAAGGTTATGAGACCCTGTTAAATACGGACATGAAGTTAGAACTGGATAATCTTGGACGCTTTTTGCATTTAGCTGTTGATTATGCGAAGGAAATAGGCTTTTCTGGTCAATTTCTCATTGAACCGAAACCGAAGGAACCTACAAAACATCAGTATGATTTTGATGTAGCAACGGCTTTAGCGTTTTTACAAAATTATGGTCTTAAAGACTATTTTAAATTTAACATTGAGGCCAACCACGCTACATTAGCAGGTCATACTTTTGAACATGAACTTCGTGTAGCAAGAATTAATGGTATGCTAGGTTCTGTTGATGCGAATCAAGGAGATCCGTTATTAGGGTGGGATACAGACGAATTCCCAACAGATTTATATTCTACAACGTTGGCGATGTATGAAATTTTACAAAACGGCGGGCTTGGCAAAGGCGGATTAAACTTTGATGCAAAAGTGAGAAGAGGCTCATTTGAACCAGAAGATTTATTCTATGCACATATTGCGGGTATGGATAGTTTTGCAATCGGTTTAAAGGTTGCTCAAAGATTAATAGATGATAAAGTTTTAGAAAGCTTTATTGAAGAACGCTATAGTAGCTATCATCATGGAATTGGAAAAGATATTGTAGAAGGCAAGACTGATTTCCATAAATTAGAGGAATATGCGCTGCAACTTGGAGATATTCAAAACTCTTCTGGAAGAACAGAACGATTGAAGTCGACAATCAATCAGTATTTATTATCTGTTCTTTCTGAATAGATTTTATCTTCGTTAGGACGTACCTGGTTTAAATAAATAACAATCTGGTATGTCCTTTTATTTAATAACAATAAAGGGTGATCTCAATGAAATATGTGATTGGTATTGATTTAGGGACTAGTGCGGTAAAAGTTTTATTAATGAACCAAAACGGTGAAGTATGTAAGGAAATTTCCAAATCTTATCCACTTATTCATGTGAAATCGGGGTATAGTGAGCAAGATCCATCTGAGTGGGTAAAAAAAACAATTGAGGCATTAGCAGAGTTAGTAAAAGATTTTGATGGTCATGTTGAGGACATTGAAGGAATAAGCTTTTCAGGACAAATGCATGGGTTAGTATTACTAGATAAAAATTACCAAGTACTACGGCGTGCAATTCTATGGAATGATACAAGAACGACTCAGCAATGTAAGAAAATTTATGATGTGATCGGAGAGGAAAAGCTACTTAATATCACAAAAAATCCTGCATTAGAAGGCTTTACACTACCGAAGCTTTTGTGGGTGAAAGAGAATGAAAAAGATATTTATGAAAGAGCATCTGTATTTATGCTGCCTAAAGATTATTTACGTTATTGTATGACTGGTCAAATACATAGTGAATATTCAGACGCTGCCGGTACTTTATTATTGAATGTTCACGAAAAAGTGTGGAGTAAAGAAATATGCGAGTTGTTAGGTATTGATATTTCTCTGTGCCCACCTCTTGTCCATTCTTATGAATGTGTAGGAACAATCACATCATCATTGGCTGAAAGTACCGGGCTATCAAAATCGACTAAAGTTTATGCCGGTGGCGCTGATAATGCGTGTGGTGCAATTGGTGCCGGCATTTTATCAGAAGGAAAAACGTTATGCAGTATTGGAACATCAGGTGTCATCCTTTCTTATGAGGAAAATAGTGATCGGGATTTCAAAGGTAAGGTTCATTATTTTAATCACGGAGAAGAAAATGCTTATTATACGATGGGAGTGACTCTATCAGCTGGTCACAGCTTAGAGTGGTTTAGAGAAGTTTTTGCTAAACAAGAAGATTTTCATACATTACTTTCAGGTATTGAAAATGTACCAATCGGATCGAATGGACTAATTTTTACTCCATATTTAGTTGGAGAACGGACACCTTATGCCGATTCTGTCATTCGGGCAAGTTTTATTGGGATGGATACTTCCCATCATAAAAAAGATTTTGTACGAGCAGTTCTAGAAGGAATTACAATGTCTCTCAATGAATCGATCCAGATCTTTAGGGAAAGCGGAAAGAAAATAGATACTATTGTATCAATTGGTGGGGGAGCAAAAAATGAAACTTGGCTGCAAATGCAGGCAGATATCTTTAACGCCAGAATTGTAAAATTGTCGAGCGAGCAAGGTCCAGCTGTTGGGGCAGCTATGCTAGCAGCAGTTGGGGCTGGTTGGTTTGCATCTTTAAACGAATGTGCAGAAGTTTTTATTAAGCATTCTAAAGTGATTGAGCCTATTCAAGAAAATGTTGATAAATATAGAGAGCTATTTGCCATTTATCAACAAGTCTATGCAAAGACAAAAGAATTAAATGAATCATTAGCATTTTTTAGGAATTAATACATAGATGGTAAGACCTGTTCAATATTTCATTTAAATTTGGAGGTAAAAAATGGAAAGGATTCGCTGGGGTATTTTAAGTACGGCAAATATCGCTAGAACACAATTAATTCCAGCTATGTTTAGAGCTGAAAATGCAGAAGTCACTGCCATTGCAAGTAGAGGTAGTAAAGTTCATGCGATTGCACAAGAATTCAATATTCCAAAAGCATACGAAAGTTATGAGGCGCTTCTTAACGATCCGGAAATAGATGCAGTATATATACCGCTGCCTAATCATTTGCATAAAGAATGGGTGATAAAGGCGGCAAGGAAGGGAAAACACATTCTTTGTGAAAAACCCGTTTCATTGAATGCAGAAGAAGCTGTAGAAATGGACAAAATTACGCTTGAATGTAATGTGAAGTTTATGGAAGCCTTTATGTATCAGTTCCACCCGCAACATGATCGTGTTCGTGAAATCATATTATCTGGGGAAATTGGCGAAGTAAAATTATTTAAATCGAGTCATTCTTTTTATTTAGAAAACAGAGAAGATGATATCCGAATGGTTAAAGAGATGGGCGGCGGAAGCTTGTATGATGTAGGCTGCTATTCGATCCATGCTGTACGATATATATTAAATACTGAACCAATTGAAGTTCATGCAATTGGGAATATAGATCCGATTTCAAATGTTGACCTATCTGCATATGTGCATATGAAATTAGAAAACGGTGTGACTGCATTAATGGATTGCAGCTTTGATATGACGGAAAGAAATGAATACGAAGTTGTCGGTACAAAAGGAACGATTAAAGTATCTTATGCATTTCGTCCCGATCGAAATGGAGGAGTTGGGATTCTCATAGTAGAGAGGAATGGAGTAACGCGAGAAGAAAAAATTCATGGCGACATTTATAGACTTGAGGTAGAACACTTTTCAAGAGCCATATTAGAAGACTTGAAAGTGAAGTATTCTGGAGAATCGTCAATAAAAAATATGAGGGTGATTGATGCTTGTTATGAATCCATTCGAACAGGAAAATCGATAAGAATCAATCAATAATTCATGGTGGCTTTGATAACAGGGGTCTTATTGAACCTTGTTTCAGATCATTCAAAATAAATGATAAATAAAGGCGATGGAAACTATGGAAATTCGAAAAGAATTATTTGGATATAAACATAACCAGCCAGTATACTTGTTCAAACTAAGAAACGATCATGGATTAGAAATTTCTTGTATCAATTATGGGTGTATTATTACAGAGATTCTTGCCCCCGATCGAGAAGGGAAGCTTGAAAATATCGTATTAGGGTTCGATAGTATAGAAGAATATGAGCGACACTCCTCTCCATACTTTGGTGCTGTGGTAGGGAGATTTGCAGGCAGAATAAAAGAAGGGAGATTTACCTTAGACGGTCAAGAGTACCAAGTAACAAAAAATGAGAATCAAAACCATTTACATGGCGGAAACAAAGGGTTTAGCAAAGTATTATGGGACTATAACGTTGGGGAAGAAAAGGAAAACGAGATTTCAATCGAATTTTGTTATTTTAGCCCTAATGGTGAGGAAGGATATCCGGGTAGCCTTGATGTGAAAGTCATCTATTCGTTAACAAATGAGAATGAGTTGATTATCACTTACTATGGTAAATCTGATAAGAAAACATTACTAAATATGACGAATCACACTTATTTTAACTTAAGTGGTGATTTAAAACGAGATATCTTATATCATGAACTGACTATAAAAAGCGATACATTTATAGAATTGGATCGTGAATTGCTTCCAACCGGAAACTTGATTGATGTAACAGGTACCGTCTTCGACTTTCGAAAAGGAAGGAAAATAATAACTGGAGTGAAATCAACTCACCCTCAGATTCTTTTAGCAAATAAGGGCTTTGACCATCCTTTTTTATTAAACACCAATCATCAGCAAGAAATTATTTTATACGAAAAAGAAAGTGGACGAAAACTAGTGATTGAAACTGACGAACCAAGTGTCGTTCTATATACTGGAAATAAGTTAGGAGAACAACGATATAAAATTCGAAATGTGAATTCTAAAAATTATTTAGGGTTATGCTTAGAAACACAGGCTCCACCGGATTCCGTGCATCATCCTCATTTTCATTCGTCTATTTTAAACGAAAATAATATTTATCGAAAAAGAACTAAATATTTGTTTGCGTCAGATAAATGAATATTAAATTATAGTAGAATAATAATGTGTTTAAATGTAATCTTTTAAAAATTATTGTATATATGGAATAATCGTTTAATACGATTGTTCCATTTTTATAAACGAGTGTAATGCACTTCTCCAAAATTTACCTAAAATTGGTAGTCTAGCAGAAAAGATTTGTTGTTTACCATATGGTTTCTATATGACGAAGCTTGTGAAAAGGTCATTGGCCATAAAGAAGTTATTGAATACACCAACCGCCGATCGAGCAATCTGGCTCGTTTTGTCGCCTCATCGCAGAAAATTTACGGAGAATTTGACTGGAAAGCGCGGAATACTCATTGGAAAAAATCATCGTCTCTCCTTGAAAGTGGCAAAGTACAAATGTTAGGTAATCACGTAAGCCTCCCTGCTGAATTGTTTTCAGCGGGAGGCTGCTTTTTTATACATCATTATAGAACAAAGCCATCAGGATCAGAAAAAATTTTATAGTTTGATAATACAGAGCTAAAAATACTTATTTGCACGCTCATTTTCTCCATTAGTCTCTTCCTTTCACCAAGATTGAGTAAGAACCATTTTTAGTTTGCTTACTACAGGATCATCAGAAAGCACGCTTGGAAGAAATCTTAAAAGAGTACCCAGAACTTGCTTGTGCTTACGATTTAAAGGAACTATTTCGAGATTTCTATAAGTTGACCGATTACGGGATGCCCATGATCTTTTAGAAGAATGGATTCAATTAGCACGGAATAGTCCATACTCATCTTTTCATAAAGTGGGCAACACTTAGAAAAGTGGAAAGTACCCATACTCCAATATTTCTTATCTCCATACACGAATGCCCGAACAGAAGGAACCAATCATAAAATCAAACATATAAAACGGAGGGCTTATGGATATCGGAATCTAAAGCGTTTTCGACTTCGTGTATTTTTGGAATGTACAGGGAATACGAATGTTGATTAAATTGCTTAAGGGCTCTTTTTCAGTAGCTAACATGATAGTTGGTAGAATAGAAGCCGTCAAGGAAGGCACTTGACTACTCCCATTCTACCAACTTAGTGGTCAGTAAGCTGAAGAAGGAGACGGTCTGATTGACATCTAAATCCAGCTAACATGATGGCAAGGTTTGTGTACAAATCACAGAAAATGGAGAAGAGACCTTATTTATGAAATGGGTGCGATTGTGGAGCAATATAGATAGGAAATAATCAAACTTTATTTTGAAGGAGTGGAAATATATTGAATTTATGTAAAATAATATGTTAATATTATGTTAGGTTGTTATAATCAAAAAAGTCCTGCGGTAATATGTCAAGGTGAAAAATCATAGAAATTGGAAATTCCCTTGTCCGATGATCCGAAAAAAGGCAATACTGAAGAAACCTAGTATTGGTACATGTAATAAACTAGGTCTAAAGGTTTATATTGGTATACAAGATCGATCCTTTTATCGATTTTCCCCCTTTCTTGGCGTGTAGATTTGACCGTTGCGTAGCAGCGCATCGATCACACGCACGAGTTTTCTAGCGGTGAGGACGAGGGCTCGTTTATGTTGGTGTTTGGGCACTTCCTCATACTTCTTCCGGTAGTACGCACGAAACGTCGCATCATGCCGTTGCACCGAGTTGGCAGCCTCCACTAGGTAGTAACGGAGATAACGATTGCCGGAACGAATGAGGGAGGTGACCTCGGCTTGAAAACGGCCCGATTGGTGCTTGGACCATGTCAAGATGGCATATTTTGCCAAAGTGGCCTGATTGTGAAACCGCTCGATTTGCCCGATTTCGGCCAGGATGCCTGCGGTGTAAACCGGTCCGTTGCCTGGGATGGTTTGCAGTGTGTTCGGAATGCCTTCAAGATGGCGGGTAATGGCTTTATCGAGCTCTTTCAGCTGCGATTGCAGGCTGCGGATTGATTGAATCGACAGCCCTAACAGCAAGTCGATGGAATCCTCGACACACTTGGACAACCGATACGGCGAACGGGCCGCCTTTTGAATCGACTTGGCGATGCATTCCGGATCGGCAAAGCGATTGCGCCCTTTTTGGCGCAGGAAGTCGGCCAACTGCTTGACATCCATTTGGCAGATGTCATCGAGGCTCTACGACTCAAGGTATTAATGAGAATAGTAGTGTTGAAGATATGCTGGAAGAAATGCAGAAATATATATATCAAGATGAAGATGGTAAACTTATATTTAATGTAGATAAAGCGATAGAAGAAGAACAAAGTGATTTTATTATTGATTCAGGGAAAGAATTCAATGCTTTAAGTAATCATGTTGAAAATAAAAAAGAGTCACAATCTGTATCTCAAATATTAAGAAGTATGCCAGTTTGGGGAAACTGGTACGGACCTGGACATGATGGCGGTGTACCAAAAAATAAATTAGATTCTTTATGTATGACACATGATCTTTGTTATAAAGTAAAAGGATATTTCGATTGTGGCTGTGATAAAGCTTTAGTAGCTGGGATAACTGCCGCTCTTCCATTTATGAAATCTGACGAAAAAAGAGCTGCCTTAGCAGTAGCAGCTTACTTTAGTATAGCATCTTGTAAAAAATAATAGAGTGGGGAATTAAATGATTTATAAATTTATAATGTTTATAATATTTTGTATTTTAATGTTTATAGGATATTTAATTGAATGGATTACAGGAGGAAGACCTTGAATTTAGGATCATTATCTTAGTCAGTTCTTGAAAATACAAAACATCAGCTAGTACTTTCGCTTGTTGACAAAGTCTCTGCTTAGATAGTCTACAAGCTTTATTACTATATCTAAAAGTTTGACAGAGTACACTAAAGAAAAGCCCGAAAATACTGGTGTTTTGGACTTTACCCACAACACGAGGGTGTCTAATAAGTTGTTTTTACGGCATGATTTTACGTAATAGCCGACCAAGCCCTAACTTTTCCCATACCTTTCGGAACAGATAAACCGGTCCAAACTCTTTTGTCCAAAGCACGGAGACAGAAGAGGAAGAGCCTTGCCCGTGAATTCGGTCAAAGTAACGCTCTGAAAATTTGGCTAATCCCTCGATTTATTGATCGACAGAGCCATTCTCTAATAAATGTTCTAACCTCCCTAGATTACAAAACGTTTGTTGCCGAACTTTATTGTCTACACGAAATGTACAACATATTTGTAGATATTGACGAACAGAACCATTTTTATTTTTTTGCTTGGGTCAGGTGCCTGTCACCACTCGATGCCCTGTCTGAGCTCAAGGGATGGTAAAAAAAGTATACATATCCGTCTGTCATGACAAGGGATGAGAGTCCAAAAGCACTTACGCAGGAAATTCAAAAAATGGTTCGCTAACCTATGACTTACACCTGTTTTCAGCGAACCAAAAAAGCTACAACAAAGTCTTGACTGACTCCGGAAAACGATGCTCATACACAAATGCACATTTATTTGTTAAAATATTAATTATATTCTGACAAAAATGAAACCTATCTTTTTCGGAAGCAAGAGGTATTCTTTCGAAAAATTTACATCCATGAAACAAAATCATTAAATATACAAAGTAATCTATATATGGAATAAACGGTTTGCGGCCGTTTTATCACCGACAGAATGGGGGAGGGTGTAGTGGAGAAGATTGCCTCGCATGCGTATGAAAAGCCGGGCTGGAAACTGTATGTTTCGTTGCCGATTTTATCGTGGGCGTTGTATGATTTTGCGAATACGATTTTTTCCTCGAATGTGAATACGATTTTTTTCCCGCTTTATGTTTCGGAAACGGTGGGAAAAAGCGAGAGCTTGAACCAAATCGCCAGTACATTTATTTCGTATGCAAATGCGTTAGCCTCTTTCTTTTTAGTGATATTTTCACCTTTATACGGCACATGGATTGACCGGACCGGGAGAAGAAAGAAATGGCTTGGGATTTTTACGACTCTTTCGGTTACGGCAACTTTGCTTATGGGTGTTGCCGGATATTCGAATCTTGGGAATGCCATGTTTGGATTGCCGGTGTCTTTTGTCGTAATCGTGCTTTTATTTGTCGCAGCAAAGTTTTTTTACCATTCGAGCCTTGTTTTTTACGATTCCATGATTTCCAGTTTGGGGAATAAACAGGAAATACCGCTTATCTCCGGTTTTGGCGTTGCTGTCGGATATGTCGGAACGCTTGTCGGGCTTGCTGTGTATCCGTTTGTTGGAGAAATGGATTATTATCGGGCTTTTATTCCAAGCGCCCTTTTGTTTCTCCTCTTTTCTTTCCCGCTGTTTTTCTTTGTCAAAGAAGAAGCCGAAAAAGCCGATGCCTTAAAGCGAAAGGCCGGATTTTTTGCAGGCTATCGGGATATTTATGCAACATTGAAAGAAATGAAAAAGTATCAAAACATTTTTACTTTCATGATTGCTTATTTCTTTTTGAATGATGCGGTGGCGACGACGATCGCCATCATGTCCGTTTATGCCAAAGTCATTGCCGGGTTTACGGCAGGGGAGTTCATCCTTTTATATTTAGTCTCCACAGTTTCGAGTATTATCGGTTCCTTTCTTTTTGGCTATATTACGAGAAGCAAGGGAGCCAAAAAAGCGGTTTTGTATGTCGGCATCGTGATGTGCATCGCACTGGCGATAGGGGTGCTTGCTTTTTCCAAGCTATCTTTTTGGATTGCTGGGAGTTTGTTCGGTGTCAGTTTAGGAGCGATGTGGGTCACTTCGAGAACATATATAGTCGAACTTTCCCCGCCAGATAAGCAAGGGCAATTTTTCGGACTGTTCGCTTTTTCTGGAAAAGTGTCAGCCATCATTGGTCCAGCGATTTATGGAAGCATTACCCTCCTTTTTCATTCATACGGAAACATTGCCAATCGGTTGGCGATGGGATCGCTTTTGCTGATGGTGCTCCTTGGCATTTTCTTTTTGCTGAAGGTAAAGCCACAGGCGCCTGCCGCGCCGAAAAGCTGACGAGAGGTGTTATGGGGGAGTCATTGGCGAAAGCTATTCCGTCATTGAAATCATGGAAACAGAAATAGCTTACCAGCCGCCATCTGGGCGCTCTTGTTCGTCTTTCTTGTTTGCCTCATCGCTAAAAATTTATGAAGAACTTATTTTTAAAATTGGTTCTAAAATGAATTGACTTAACCGGACAAAAAATTAAGGTCAAGTAGATGAACACCATATCCGAGCATACTGCTTATTTAGCATAAATGATCCGAATAAATTTTACATGGAGTGGCGGACATGTTAGGCTTGATGCCTTGCGAAGCAAGGATTGGCGCTGGCTCCTTTCGTTAGGAAACATGTCCGCAGAGGCTCCGTGTCAAGCGATATAGACCTAAAATTTTATACAGGGAATGGAATATTCGTATTTTGTCATTCATACATTTTTTAATTGCCAAAAACAGATAAATGAAGCAAAAAGGTTGGTGTTTAAACTTTCGGAGCCAGTTCGACAGCGGGCGAATGACTTCGAGCATGCTGCGTTCGTCCGCCAGATTTTTTCCTGCGATATCAAAGGCTGTTCCATGGTCGACAGATGTGCGGATGATACCGCCTTTGAGGCTGACGGTGATGTTTACTCCGGCTTCCAGCCCCAGCAGTTTAATAGGGGCGTGCCCTTGGTCATGGTAGCAAGCGACAACAATATCAAAATCTCCGCGCACCGCACGGTAAAATAATGTATCTGCCGGATATGGTCCGGTTGCATTGATTCCTTCCACTTGTGCTTTTCGGATGCCGGGAATGAGTTTTTCCTCTTCCTCTCCATTGCCAAACAGTCCGTTTTCTCCAGCGTGAGGGTTGATGCCGCACACGGCGATGCTTGGTTTTTCTTTTCCAGCTCTTGTCAACGTTTCATGAGCCAGTTTAATGACTTTGTAGGTCCGATCGGAGAAGGGAAAAAGGCTTTTAAGAACCTTCCCCATGAGTCATGTCAGATCGAAAAATTTTAAATAAAATTTCTTTTGCTCTTAAATGGGTTGTGCGTATAAAAGCTGATAGTTCTCTTTTAACTACGGACAAATATTATAAGTGAAAGGGAAAAGGTCACAGCGGAAAATAGAAATTGAGCATTCTTATCCAAGATGAATCATTTTAAAACATTATGGCATTGTTCCTAAAGTGGCTATTCGTCCGATGTAAAGTTAATAAATAACACGGTACAATCTATCTACGGCAACTGGTATGTCTTCATTTTTTATATTGGCAAACCCGATAACCAAAATAATTTTTTTCCCTTCTTCGATATTGCCTAGTAAATTGAATCTCTTCATGGAGTATATTTCAAGTTTTTCTTTTTTTGCTCTTTCTTCAATTTCTTTATACCCTTTATCTGTTTTGAATTCCGCAATGAAATGAAGTCCTGCCGGCACATTTTTAATCTTAATGTCATTTCGAAATTTCCATTTCAATTCCTTAATCAGGTTTTCTCTTTTCATCTCATAGTGATTGTTCATGCGCTTGACGTGTTTTGCGTACTCGCCGCTTTCAATAAAATAGTGAAGCGTAAATAAATTCAGTGTATTGCTTCCCTGTATCCAATATGAAAAATGTCTTTTGTACTCTCTTAATAAATCGGGAGGCAAAACGAGATAACTGATTCGGAAACTTGGCATGATCGTTTTGGAGAATGTTCCTGCATAAATCACGCGTTGATTCCGATCTAGGCTTTGCAGCGACGGAATATTGTCCGTTCCGTATTTAAATTCGCTATCGTAATCGTCTTCTACAATATACCTTCCTTCAGAAGCCGAGGCCCAATTCAAAAGTTCAATTCTTCTTGAAATAGGCATAATGATTCCGGTCGGGAATTGGTGTGACGGGGTGATAAAAAGGAAATGTGGATTCAAAGCTTCCACTTTCTTGATGTCTATTCCTTTTTTATCAAGATCGATTGGAAAAACTTCAAAATTCATATCTTTTAATAATTGGTAGATGCGAGAATACCCAGGGTTCTCAATTGCAGCTTTTATATTTTCCCTCTGCATGCCCAACACTTGACGTATCAAGGGCTGTGTTCCGGGGCCGATAATCACTTGTTCTGGTTCGCATTTAACACCACGTGTAAGCGCAATCATGCGCGAGATGGTTTTTCTCACAAGGTAAGGACCTTGAGGATGAGAAATGTCCGAAAGTTCGTTTTTGTGATTTTTTATTGCTATTTTTTCACACTTCATCCATTCTTTAAACGGGAACATGGAGATGTCAGCCGTCATATGTGATAAGGAAAGCCATCCCTCATCTTTCTTGGAGAATTCTTCTTTTAAATCATCTGGAAAGTTCATTTTAGCCTCTTTTTGATTGTTGAACTGTGTAATATTTTCCACATAGTAGCCTTTTCTTTCAATTGCGTAAATATATCCTTCAGCCAGGAGCTGCTCGTACGCATTTGAAACCGAATTAATGCTCACTCCTAATTTTTCTGCTAATTTTCTTTTGGAAGGCAATTTCTCATTGGTAGGGATCTTTCTCTCTAAAATCGCTTCTTTTAACGATTTATAAATTTGTTGATAGATATGATTTGACTTATCCTTTTTATCTATTTGAAAAAATATCATGATCTATCTCTCCCTCTGGTACCTGAAAAATCAGAAAACTGGTACTTTTCTTTTAATGTATTTATCGTAATATTATTTATTATCAGTGTAAATTATCAGGATAAATGATGTTAGAAATAGTAACATAAAAAGAAGATAAAATGTAAGGGGATTCAGGATTTTATTTTTCCTTAGAATTGTTTTTAGTCTATGCGATTTCCGTTATTAATGCAAAAGCTGTGGAGATGGTTATAGAAATGTGCATTTTCTAATTATGTATTCGTATGTGACGGAACAAAGCTTTTGTTTTCTACAATGTTTTATAATAATACTTTCTTAATAAATTTAAAAGGGAGTGAGAGTAATGAGTAATAAATTTTCAAAATCAATGTCAAGAGCCGATGTTCTATTTCTTTCTGTTGGAGCAATGCTTGGATGGGGATGGGTTGTTCTTTCTGGTGATTGGATAAGTAAAGCAGGTTTTCTAGGAACGGCAATTGCCTTTTTGTTAGGTGGGCTGCTTGTTACTTTTATTGGTCTGACCTATGCAGAGTTAGCAGCTGCAATACCTGAAACTGGCGGTGGATTAGTGTTCGTCCAGCGAGCCTTTAATGATAGGTTGGGATATATTGCTGCATGGAGTGTCTTGTTTGGATATGTATCAGTTATTACCTTTGAGGCAGTTGCATTACCTACCGTCATTGATTATATAATTCCTGTTGATCACCAACTCTTTTTATGGAATCTCGGAGGATGGGATATTTATTTAACTTGGGTTTTGATTGGATCCTTTGGTTCGCTGTTGTTGACATCGATGAATTATTTTGGAATTAAACCGGCTGCTATTTTTCAAAATATTTTAACTATTGCTGTTATTTTAATAGGCTTAGTTTTAGTTTTTGGAGCATTTGCAAATGGAGGTTCGGTGCATACGAATTCAATTCTTGGAGAAGGAGTGGGGGGAGTGATGGTCGTTCTTATCATGATTCCATTCCTATTTGTAGGGTTCGATGTTATTCCGCAAATCGCTTCAGAAGTAAAAGCACCACCAAAAGTAATAGGTAGGATACTTATTTTTTCTATTATACTGGCCATTGTTTTCTACATTTTAATTGCATATGGGGTATCAGTTGGATTAACACCGTCTCAACTCGAGGTTACCCGACTTGCTACTGCTGATGCAATGACGAATCTATTTAGAAGTCCAGTGTTTGGAACAATTCTTGTGATTGGTGGGGTTGCCGGAATCGTGACAAGTTGGAATGCATTCATTATTGGTGGAAGTCGAATTTTATTTGCCATGGCGGAGAGAGGGATGATTCCAAAATGGTTTGCTTACATTCATCCAAAATATAAGACACCGACACATGGCATTATCTTTTTAGGATTACTTGGTTTTTTTGCACCATTTTTAGGGCATTCAGCTTTAAACTGGTTTGTAAATGCTGGTGGCATTGGAATTGTCATCGGTTATATGCTTGTTTCCATCTCATTTATGAAACTTAGAAAAACAGAACCTGATTTAGAACGTCCATATAAGATACGAAATTGGAAATTAACTGGAGTCATCGCCATAATTTTAAGTATTATATTTATTACTTTTTATTTACCTGGAATGCCATCTGCGCTTGTTTGGCCTATGGAATGGTTAATTGTGTTTGGGTGGTATGGAATCGGAACAATCTTGTATCTGTTTGGTTCTAGAAAAGACTCTGTAAAAAAATTTAAAGATGTCTCGTCGACTTAGCCTTTGACGAGAATCCCCTTTGAAGGATTTCTAATTTATATAGAAAGTGAATTGGAAGGTAAATGAGAACAGTGTGCATTTTAAGTTTTTACCATACCCCTAGCTTTATAAAGAGTGTTTAACGTTTTAACTGGTACCTGAAAAATCAGAAAACTGGTACTTTTCACTATAACAGAAAATTGACATAATTCGTATATATATTGATTTTGAGGAGGCAATGAAAAAATGGCATCATCGACAACGATGGAAGACTTGCAGGCTAAACGGAAAAAGTATGTTCCTAAAGGGGTGAGCAATGGAAATTTAAGTATTGCGCATCATGCAAAAGGGGCTACCATCGTAGACATTGATCAGAATGAATGGATAGATTTTGCAGGGGCAATCGGAACTTTAAATGTAGGGCATAGTCATCCTAAAGTAACGGCTGCGGTAAAAGAACAGGTTGATAAATTTTTGCATCCTGGTTTTAATGTGATCATGTACGAAGGATACATTAAGCTGGCAGAAAAATTATGCAAGATTACGCCAGGCAATTTTGATAAACAAGCAATTCTTTTTAATTCGGGGGCTG
This sequence comes from Aeribacillus composti, assembly GCF_007827555.1. Taxonomy (GTDB): domain Bacteria; phylum Bacillota; class Bacilli; order Bacillales; family Aeribacillaceae; genus Aeribacillus; species Aeribacillus composti. The sequence goes on along the minus strand of NZ_VISS01000015.1, from coordinate 19,426 downwards.
AAGCAGTTGAAAATGCAGTTAAAGTGTCCCGTAAATTTACAGGCAGACAAGCGGTCGTTTCATTTGTCAGAGGGTTTCATGGAAGAACGAATCTGACGTTGAGCATGACGAGCAAAGTCAAACCATATAAATTCGGATTCGGTCCTTTTGCTTCAGAAGTGTATCAAGCTCCTTATCCATACTTGTACCGAAAACCGGATCATATGACAGATGAACAATATATTGATTGGACGATTGAAGAATTCAAGAGGTTTTTCGCTGCTACTGTGGCACCTGAAACGGTTGCTTGTATCGTAATGGAACCTGTTCAAGGGGAAGGCGGTTTTATTATCCCACCGAAGAAATTTGTCAAATTTGTCAGGGACTTCTGTGATGATCACGGTATTGTTTTTGTGGCAGATGAAATTCAAACTGGTTTTGGCCGTACAGGCAAATTATTTGCAATTGAACATTTTGATGTTGTCCCGGATTTGATTACTGTTTCCAAGTCATTGGCTGCCGGGTTGCCTTTAAGCGGTGTAGTAGGCAAGGCGGAAATTTTAAATGCTGCCGATCCGGGTGAACTGGGTGGGACGTATGCTGGGAATCCTGTAGCTTGTGCCGCCGCACTGGCAGTCATTGATATCATCGAAGAAGAGGATTTGCTCACAAAATCAGAAATACTGGGACAAAAGATTGAGAAAAAACTGCTGGAATTACAAGCGAAACATGAGTTTGTAGGAGAAATTCGCCGCTTAGGTGCTATGGTAGCGGTGGAGATCGTAGATAACCGCCAGAACAAACGACCGAATAAAGAGAAAACGAATCAAATTCTGAAATATGCGAATGAACATGGTCTTTTATTGCTTTCAGCTGGTATTGATGGAAATATTATACGCTTTTTAGCTCCGTTGGTTATTACTGACGAGGAATTAAATAAAGGGTTATCCATATTGGAAAAAGCTTTTGCTCAATGAACTGGGTGAAGAAACTGAGGATAAAATTGCCGGGAATCCATTAACCAGTGGCGTTATATATTATTATATCCCGGCAAAGAAAAACCCAGAGGGAGGTAAACCTTGATGGCAGCGACGATTAAAGTCACGAATCCTGCAACAGGTGAGTTGATCCAGGAAGTAAAGGCAGATACAGAAGAAGAGATTCATCTTGCATTGCGGAGAGGGCATGAAAGTTTCCGAAAGTGGTCCAAAATAAATGCACATGAACGATCGAGACTATTAAAGCTTTGGTCTAAAAAAATCCAAGAACATAAAGATGATCTTGCAAAGATCATGACAATGGAAAGCGGTAAACCTTTGCACGAATCATTGGGTGAAGTTGACTATGCAACTAGTTACATTGATTGGTATGCAGAAGAGGCGAAGCGGCTTTATGGACGAACAATTCCTGCAAATACGGAATCCAAACGTATCATTGTCAGCCGCCAACCGGTAGGATTGGTTGCAGCCATTACTCCTTGGAATTTTCCAGCCGCAATGATGACAAGAAAAGCTGCACCGGCATTGGCAGCTGGATGTACATTCGTTGTGAAACCAGCAGAAGATACCCCGTTAACCACGATGAAATTGATTGAGCTCGCTCATGAAGCCGGAATACCAGCGGATGTAATTCAATGTGTGAATGGCTATGGCAGTGAGGTAGGAAAAATATTTACGGAAAGCAAATATGTCAGAAAAATTACGTTTACCGGCTCGACTCCTGTAGGAAAATTATTGATCAGAGACAGTGCCAGTACAGTTAAACATGTTTCAATGGAATTAGGCGGCCACGCACCGGTCATTGTTGCACATGATGCTGATATTGATTTGGCGGTAGAACAAACGATAGCTTCCAAGTTCAGAAATGCCGGTCAAACATGTATTTGTGCAAACAGAGTTCTAGTGCATGAAAGCATTGTAGAGGAATTTGCTGAAAAATTAACAAATGAAGTTAAAAAATTAAAAGTTGGAAATGGTTTGGAAAAAGGCACTCAAATTGGGCCAGTTATTAATGAAAAAGGCTTTCATAAGATTGTCTCGCAGGTCAATGATGCAATCAGTAAAGGTGCTGAAGTTCTATGCGGCAATAAATACAATGCAAATAGGGAAAAAGGCTATTTCTTTGTTTATCCGACGGTTCTCAAAAATGTCAATGAGAACATGAAGATTATGCAAGAGGAAACATTTGGACCCATTTTGCCAATCACAACGTTTCAGGAATTAGAAGAAGCTGTTAATATTGCAAACAGCACGCCTTATGGTCTGGCCGCTTACTTTTTTACAAATGACTATAGAACAGGCATCTATCTGCATGAGCATTTAGATTTCGGAATTATCGGCTGGAATGACGGCTCTCCATCTGCTGCCCACGCTCCTTTTGGAGGAATGAAAGAAAGCGGAATCGGTCGTGAAGGTGGAGTGGAAGGCATTGAACCGTATTTGGAAACGAAATATTTGTCAATAGGGGATATTTATAAATAAAAGACTTTTTGCAGGGAGTTTTTAACATCTGTTAATTTTCAATTTGATAGAAACTAATCGGTTTTTCATAAAGTTGGTTATATCCACCATCCATGATCAGGAATTCGATTTGGAAATTTGTACAATCTGTCACATTTCCGATCAATGTTGGGTCGACTTCTCCATCGTTTACATGAGTTGGAGTTACTTCGATCGCAATCGGTAATTCACTGATGGTATCTACAGAAAGATGCACTTTATGGCCAAACCAAGTGATTTTATTGCTAAAAGAATCAAACTTTGCTCCCTGTTTGTTCACTCTATTTTTTAGGCTGTTCTTTTCATAGGCGTTAATGGCGGCACTATCGATAGCCTGATGCCCTCCATTGATCACGCCTTCAGCTTGGCCTATCTGGACAAGATCATAAAAGATTTTTCTGCTAGATTTTTTTGAGTGTGTTCATGGAAAGTAGAGATAGATGGTGCAGGTCGACCGATATTTAAACCACATTGATAACGGAACGAATGTCTTAATCCAATCGGTTACGAAGGGCTGTAAACGTATCAAAACCTTCTAATGGAGCAGCAATAAGAGCTATTAAAATTCCTTTCCCTAGAATGACCGTCAGCCCCCTTGGGGTGAAGAATTGCTTAGCAAAGGGACGTAAATCAAGAGCACTAAAAAAGATTTGGCAAATTTTCTTTAGAATCTAAAATTTACAGTTCTTCAAAAAGGAAAATAGACTTTCTTGTAGAATGTACAAAGTGACTTCCCCCTAGCGAATTATTGTGTTTAGGTCACATCAAAAATTCTACAAATGAGGGGTGAAGTCCTTTTTTCTTTCTCTTAGAACAAAAAAATGTAAAATGTTCAAATAAAAAACTTGATTAGATGTTAAAGTTTTTTTATTTTTGTTCTTAATTTCTCTAAATTTCAAATGGTTCAGGTATCAATATTTGGATTTCCACAACCTAAGTTTAGTAACCTTGATAACTGGGCACTTCATAGTACAGCTTTCAGTTCATTTGGGTTTCTGTTTTTTTCCAAAATAAAAGGGCAGAGAATTGCAAAATCCATATGCAGTGATATGCAAAGGGGCTATACATGGAGAGAGGGCCATCATAACCTTTTTTGGTTTTCCAAAATTATTGAAGCTTACGCTTGACTAAAGAATCATGGCTACAGAGGATTCACGCCAAGCCCTTGATGGATAGATCACATATATGTATATTTATACATAATTTTGATATAGGTATACTGCAACACTCTGTATTTTTTCTTGCAGAAAACAGTTTTTTGAGTCGCGAGATTTATTTTCATAGAATGCAAGAGTTTTCCTGATGAATTCATGAAGAAGAATATTTGTTACAGCCTGAATACGTGTTTTGATTTGCTGCAAGTCTTCGTACCCATTCATACACTCTCCCTTTCAATAAGTACATGCAGTCAAAGGATTCGGACTATGATGAAACTTAGTCTAATGCTTCTTCGCATGAAAGGCACGGATCATGCTTGCCTCTTCTCAGATCCTGTCTGCTATTTCGATCGAGTCAAATAAAATAACTCCTTTATTTCCGCCTCCATTTGAAAAATAAGGAAGGATTACTCATCTAGAAAATAATTAGGATCTATTTTCAAGGGAAAAAGAACTTATCACAATTTATGGTAAAATGGAAGAAATATAGACGTGATGTGAAGCGATCTTCGGAGTGGCCCTGGTTGATGATGCTGTCAGCGGTGGATGCCCGGAAACAAGAGATTGATGAGACGATTCTCAAGGAACTGGAGGTGTTGGCGATGAACGAGCAAGAAATTCGCGAAGCATTGGAAGAGTGGGAGAAGCTAAGCGTCAGTTCCGAAAATCGCTACGCGTATGAAATGCGGCTGAAATGGCTGCGGGATCAATTGTCCAATCTTCTTGGCGAGCGGCGTGCGGGGATGGAGGAAGGGTTGAAACAAGGGCTAAAGCAAGGTCGGGAGGAAGAACGGAAGAATATGATCCGGCATATGTCGGCGAAAGGAATGGCAGCGAAAGATATTGCCGATCTCACTGGACTTGCGGAAGAGGAAGTGCGAAAGTGGTTGAAATAGTTACCTATCGATTTGACTGAAATGGGCTTGTTTGCGAAAAACTTTTGGGTTATTGTATGTTTTTGCATTCCTAACGGGATCCGCTCCTTTTATCACTTATTCCATATTTTCTCTAGTAAGACGGTTGGTTAATGGTGTTATTTTTCAAACAACTGGTCGGAATCACTTAAATTTTTTTAGCTCGTTTAAGGCTTTTTGCGCTAACATTCCATCAATTAAGCGATAGTCTGGCTAAGGGATAGAGCCATCATTGAAGCGATTTCAATGGAATCATTTACAACAATAGTTTTTCTCGACTCTGCCACCATAGCTTAAATTCCACTTCGTTTTTGTGTTATTAATGGTATCGGTACAAAAGAGAGGATCTGCTTTTAGCGGATAGTGCTCCCCATCATGATCGTAACTATTTTTTATTAAATGGATGCAGTCCACATCTTCATCTAGATTCGCAGAGCGAACTTGTTTATTGATGTGAGCTGTTGTGCAAAAGCAGCAATAACTGATCCGTCTTAATGCAAAATTCAGTTCTTGTTTACCTAATCATTTGTGCTGCTTTCATGCTCATATCACCGTAATCTTTCGCTGGCAGCAATATCTTCGTCACATTTCTTGTTGTGAATAGGCAAGTTTTCCGCGGCAAAATGTCATTACTACTTCAAGGCGGTCATTTAAAACAACTAAGTCAGCATCTTTTCCTTTTGCAATGCTTCCTTTGCGATCATAAACGTTTATTTGTTTAGCAGGGTTAACGGCTGCCATTTGAATAATGTCTTGAAGCGTACATCCGGTGTAAGCCATCATGTTTTTGGCTGCATCGTTCAGCTTCAAAATACTTCCTGCCAGCGTCCCATCCCGCAAAACTGCCCGATCTTCATTCACTCGGACTTCTTGGCCTCCAAGTTCATAGATTCCTTTACCGAGACATTTCGCTCTCATTGCATCCGTGATTAAAATAAGCCCGTCATTTCCTTTGTTTTGATAAGCAAATTTCACCATTTCCGGACACACATGAATGCCATCTGCGATAATTTCGCACAACACCTCATCATGCATGAGCACTGCTAGAGCAGCTCCCGGCTTGCGATGGTGCAATCCGCTCATTCCATTAAATAAATGGGTTGCATGGGTAATGCCAGCTTGTATGCTTTTAGCAGCTTCAGCATAAGAAGCATCTGAATGCCCGATGGAGGCGACAACTCCTGTTTGTTTTAAATAATCGGTTAATTCTATTCCACCTTTTCTTTCAGGCGCCAATGTCACAAGCTTTATCGCTCCGCCGGACATATGCTGCCATTTTTTAAATAACTGCAAGTTCGGTTCGAGAATATTTTCTGAGTGCTGCGCCCCTGCTCTTTTAGGGGAAATAAACGGACCTTCCAAGTGGACTCCTAACACTTCTGCATATCCGGGTTCATTCTCTGTTTCCATGTACTTTCTTACATTGATCAGAGCTTCTTCAATCCGCTGTTCAGAGCTTGTCATCGTTGTTGCTAAAAAACTCGTCGTTCCTTCCCGGGGGAGTGCCGCTGCCATTTTGCGAATTGCCTCATCGGTTGCATCCATCGTATCGGCGCCTGCTGCTCCATGAATATGCAAATCGATAAAACCAGGAATAACTGCATATTTGTTTTTGCTTTCAATTTTTTCAACCCGTTCGTCTGTAACAGTCAGCTTTTCTTGAGGACCAACTTCGAGAATTTTCCCATTTTCTATTAATACATATCCATTTTTGAAAACTCGTTCTTCAGCATATACCGTCATATTCGATAATAAAATCTTGTTCATAAAGATCTCCTTTTTCTAGTAACAATCTCTATTTAAATTGTATGTATGTGGAACAAAATGTTAAATGACTTTTATGGGATTTTTAAGCACATATATTGGGTCTGTCCGGAAAATTGAAAAAATATGAAACTACTGCTTCCAGATAAAGAAAATTTCAATAATTCTTTTTAGCAGCTTTTCCTTTAAACCGCAGTCGTTTCAGTATTTTGAAGCAAACATATCGTTCATCTGCATGCCGGAATACACAGTATATCACAATCGCTTATTCGTAATGTAAGCTTCCGTTCTGAAAGAAACGTTTTTTCGCTAGTGTGCATAAAGCAGACCGGTCCAATCAGTAAGGATATGTCGTTAAGCGTCGCCTGCAAAGCTCCGAACAATCGAGAGGCTAGCGGCTGGATCTGGATAAAGAGGTTGAATAATTTTTTTGATTTTCGCAAAACTTTTTATTTATTATTTGCGAATATATAGGTAGTGATAGAAGTTTTGAGCTTTGGGATTGGAAGTGAAGCTTCACGATGGATCAAGAGAAGAAATGGATAAAAGCAATACAGAAACGGGCAAGTGAAAAAGCGGCAAATAAGCTGATCTCTTATTATTACAAAGAGATTTATGCGTTCGTATTTAAACAAACGTTTGATCAAGAATTAGCGAAAGATTTGACGCAGGAGATTTTCATCAGCATGCTGCGCGGCATTCACCATTATGAGGGGAAAGCGGCGTTCCGGACATGGCTGTATAAAATCGCAAAGGCGAGAATCATCGATTACTATCGCTCGAAAGAATATAAACAGCAGAAGAAAACGGTCAATTTGTTAACAGATCAGCGGGAAAGTGATGATGTGCTTTTTACAATCGAACAAAAGGACGAGGTAAAACAGGTTTTAAACCTGCTTGAACGATTTGATCATGAGAATCGACGAATTGTGCAAATGAAAATTTTTGCAGGCCAAACATTTGCCGAGATTGCCGCAAAGCTCCAGATAAAAGAATCAACCGTAAAAACGAAATATTATTCTACATTGCGAAAAATCAATGAGCAGTTAAAGGAGGATGTCCATGGCCATTGATAACGAAAAAATTCCTTTTCCTAGCGATAAGGAGATCAAACAAGAAATTCAGAAGATTATTGCAAAAGGCATGAACAAAAAGCCTTCCTTTTGGCAATATATGTTCACTATGTATCGCGAAGTCGGTTTCCGCAACGTCTTTCGTGATCTGACGGAAATCGCTTTTACGATTGTTTTAACTATCGCTGTTTTTGCTATGTTTGTTCTTTCAACAGCAGAATATTTTTCATGGACAGCCTTGGATGTATATACATTCATCTTTTGTTTTTCACCTGTTATTTATTTTGTCATCGTTTTTTTCTTTTTTATTTGCCAAAAGCAAAAGCCGGCGTTTGAGGTGGAAATGACTTGTAAATACAATGTGTATCAATTAGCAGCATTCCGTATGTTCATGTTCAGCATTTTCGCTATGCTCGCCAATGGAGTCATCATTTTCTGGCTGGCAACAGAGTTTTCCATTCATTTTCCTTTTGCCTTTTTATTATCTGTTGCATCTTTATTTCTTTTTGCTGCTGCTTTTTTGTATGTATTGCTTTATGTACCGACAAAAAGTGGGAAAATTGCTTTATTTATCAGCTGGATTGCCGCAAACTTGTTTCTTTCTTACATGAACAGCTATGTTTATCAAGCCTTTTTGTTAAACGTTCCGTATTTTATTTACATCATCATCGGGATGGCTGCGATGTATATATATGTTCATCAGCTTAAGCTGTTTTTCGTCAAAACCAATATAAAAGGAGTTTTGTAAAGATGCTAATTGTCGACCATGTTTCCAAATATTACGGCAATTTTATTGCTCTTGAAAATGTTCATTTACAGTTTGACAACGGAATTTACGGACTATTAGCTCCAAATGGCGCTGGGAAGACAACATTGATGAAAATGCTTGTCACACTCATCTTTCCGACAAAAGGAGAAATTCGTTACAACGGAGAAAATATCATCCATCTCGGCAGCAAATACCGCGAGCTTCTCGGTTATTTGCCGCAGCAGTTCGGATATTACAAGCATTACACCCCTGCAAAATATTTGCTTTACCTTTCAGCATTAAAAGGGATTTCAAAGCATGAAGCAAAAGAAAAAATACCGGAGCTTTTAAAGCTCGTTGGACTTGAAGATGTCATGCATAAAAAAATGAGGAAGTTTTCCGGCGGGATGATTCAGCGGGTCGGCATCGCCCAGGCATTGCTGAACGATCCAAAGATTTTGATTCTTGATGAGCCCACTGCAGGTCTTGATCCGACCGAACGCGCCCGTTTCCGCAAGCTTTTAACCCAATTAGCAAACAATCGGATCATTATTTTATCAACGCATATTGTGTCTGATGTCGAATCGATTGCCAATGAAATCATTATGATTAAAGATAAAACGATTTTATATAAAAAGCCGATACGTGAATTATGCCAATTATTGTCCGGCCGCATTTATGAGACCGCAGCTGATTTTCAGGATGCAGAAATCTTTCGGAAGCGATTTGCAACAATTTCGGAAAAGCAAGAAAATGGCCAGATGATCTTTCGGTTTGTTAGCGACGAACAGCCAAATGAAAATTGGAAAAGTGTTGAGCCGACATTAGAGGACGTATTTCTTCATGTATATGGAGAAGGAGCGCTGGCATAATGATCAAATACGAATTAATAAAAGTTGTCAAGTCGCCGATTTTTATCATTTTACTATTATTTTTTGTGGCGTTGAATGGTTTGATTATTTTCGACCATAAAAATGAACGGGAAAATTTACCTGTTTTACAAAACATAGTTGAGCAATACGGGACGAAAATCGATGATGAAGCATTGGCAGGTATGAAAAAAGAAATCGATCATGAAATGGTATGGGTGAATGAGCTGAATCCAAAAAGCGGGAAGCAGTATCAGTTTCCATATGAGTTTATAAAAGGCCATGAAGCGTTTCTGTACCAACATCTTACGGATCGTGAATTAAACAGGCTATTCAATCTCAACTTGTTCACTCAATATTATGAAACCGCTAAAAGCGTCGATGATATTTACAGCGAGCTGGATGCGACAGAGTTTGCCCGGCAACAAATCAAGAAATACGGATTAAGCGGGGAGGCAGAAGAAACGGTGCTGAACCAAGCCAATCTTTTAGAAAAGCGGCTGCAGCAGCTAGTGAAAAACGGTGAACATCGCCATTTCTTTTATTTAGGATCAGTCTATGAAATGCACTCCTTGCTATTTAAAAAGCTTGGCCGGGCGATCGCTTTTGAAGGAATGATCCTCGTCGTTTTAATCACAGCATTGCTAACTAATTATGAATTTGAACACCGTACATTCTTTGTTGCATTTACGAGCAAACGCGGGAGAAATTTGCTATGGGACAAGCTTGCTGCAAGTGTAATCGCTAATGTGTGTGCTGTTATGTTGTTAATCGCAGCGACATTGATCATTTACTTTTCTGTCTATGATTATTCTAATCTTCTGTTTGTGCCGATTAGCAGCTATTTTAATAGCGAAACGCCTTTTCCTTACATATCGTGGTGGAATCTATCATTCTTGCAGTATGTTTGTTTATTTGTCGGCTGTTTACTATTAAGCCAGCTGCTGTACATGCTGCTCACCTTCAGCTTATCTATATGGCTGAAAAACAGCTATCTTGTTTTCTTTACATTTGCTCTGTTTGCTGGTGTTAGTTTATGGCTTCCAAGCGTTGTTTCACTGAATAGTAACTTTATCTTGATCATGCATGTGAATCCTTTTTATTTAATTATGAATCCGCATGTATGGTTTATGGGAAACAACATTTTTACGATGTTTCCATATTTTGAAGCTGTAACGATAGCAGCGTGGGCGGTCATATTTATTCTATTAGGATTCTTCAGCATGTACAAATTTAAACGGCAACCATTAAATTAGGGGGAAGAATATTGAGAGTTTTTTTATACGAACTAAGAAAATTGTTCAATTGGAAAGTGCTGCTGCTTATTTTGTTCATCAGTTTTCTGTTTTACAAGCTGTTTTTAAGCTTTTATTTTGAAAATTTCCCTAATGGACGGCCTGCAAAAGATGAGTTTATGATTACGAAAGAAATGATCAATAAATATGGGCATGAAATGGACGAAAAAGAGTTTCAACATTTTAAAAACTGGTATAAGCAAAAAAAAGACGAGGCCAATGCCTATTTAAAATCACAACAAGATGCGGAAAAACTAGGCATTACAACATATGAACAGTTTCGACAATTGGATTTAACAAATAAACAGTATGCAGATTTTCATGAAAAAGTCGTGTTTGTTGATCAAGCAGATGTTTTTTGGGAGCTGCAAGCATTCGAAAATATCATTGAACAATATGAATCGAAAGGGAGGGATATTGAATCTTATACCGATGAGGATCAGCAAGAACGTGTAAAACAAATCATGGCAAACAATGATGTCAATTCTGTTTTTCCATATCTTGTCTATGAAAATTACAATGAGCTCACCCGCTTTTGGACGGTTTTGATTATTATAAGCGTTGTCATGGTAACATGCCGCGTTCATATTACAGACAGACTAAACAATGCGATCAGTCTGCAATACACGACGAAAACCGGTCGGAATTTGTTTTCTTTAAAACTTCTTGCTGCTTTAGCAGCCACAGCATTGATCACAACTGTGCAGATCGTCATTTTTTGGTTTTTCTATCTTGGGAATGGTACGCAAGCTTTTTTTCCGCTTTCCATCAATTCGTTCTATAATTTTTACTATTTTTGGTTTGACTTTACATTTGAAGGCTATATCATCACAACGGTGATTGCTATTTATATTGTTGCCATTGTTGCGGCGCTCTTTTCAGTATTTTTCTCACGGATCGCACAAAACTACATCACATTGATCGGCTCGCTTGTCCCGATCGTTGTGCTGCTAAGCTATTGTACTTTAAAATACCTTGTTGGCGAACTGTTTGCGATTCTTCATCCGCTTATGCTTACAATCGGCACCTTTCTTGTATTGATCGCGATCAGTACGATATTCATCATTTACAGAATGAAGCAGGAAAAGCTTGTTGATCTTATATAAACCAAGCGATAGCGGACAAAGCACGATCTTGCTGATAGCGGGCTGGAGATCGATGAAGCAGGAATTCACGGGGTTGCTTCCTTCTTCTGATTTTCCTTCCTCCAGCCTCGATAAAATAACAGACAGTCTGATACGATTTACATTCATTTTTTAGAGCTTCGGCAAGCAATCAGAAACATCATGCCGCTATACCTTCTGATTTTTATCTGCCTATTTTTTGACTGATTTCAATAAATCCCTACCATTTTGAAATTTGATTGATCGAGAGAGGCTCGAAACTTTAAGACAATCAATCTCATTGAAACAATTTTAGTATCGGCTATTCAGTTTATGGGATTCGAAAACTTTAAGACGATGAATCTTAGACTTTGCCAGCAATTCCTTTCTATCTGCTCCGTATGGTTTAAGGTGGACATTTCAGGAGGCTGGCAAGGTCTTTTTTATTGAAGTGCATTACTTTTGGACACCTGTATCAAGCGAGACGATGAAGGTTTCCGTCATTTCTGTTTTTTTCTAAATCTAAATGTTTTTCCTCTTTTATCTTCATTGTTCATCATTGGTCATCATGTGGTTTACTTTTCATTTTCATATGATAAAATTTCTTCAAAAAAACTGACTAAACTAATATGTATTATATGATATCCGACCGGATGACCGGAGGACACAATCCTCAAAGTATGGGAATGTGTCCTTTTTTATATATTTCCATACTTTGATGAAATCAAGAAAGGAGGCTATGAGATTGGTATAAGACTTCCTGTATAAAAGCTAATTCGGAAATAAAAAAGATTGATAGGTAGGAGGAGTCATCCCGATGTATAAGGAGATAAATAAATATTTCTTAACTCTACTTGTTATTATATCACTTTTGATCACACAAGCTTGTTCCAATCCAAAAGTTTCCGGATCCAACACGAATGAAAGCACTGCTGCTGCACAAAAGGAAAACGATCAAGAGACAGTCACTATTACCATTGGATATCAAAGTCCTACAGCGCAAACATGGGGAGCACTCATTATTAAGAACCAAAAATTATATGAGAAGTATTTGAAACAATTACATCCTGATAAGAATTTCAAGATTGAATGGTTTGACGCTCCAGCAGGATCTGTATTGAATAACAATATGGTGGGTGGAAAGATTCAAATTTCATTTTTAGGTGACATGCCGTCCTTGTTAAACGGTGTTATGGGGATTACACAGAAAAATTACCGCTCTGTTTTTATTGCTTTTGATGGAAAAGGTAAAAATGGACGTAATCAAGCTATTTTAGTACCAAAAGGCAGTGATATTCAGGATGTTAAGGATCTTGAAGGAAAAACAGTATCTACCCCGATTGGAAGCAGTGCACATCGCATGCTTCTCGATGCTCTGGAACAAAATAATATGGTCGATAAAGTTAAAATTATCGATCAGTCCGTAACACTTGGAATGCAAAGTATTGAACAAAATAAAATCGCTGCCCATTCCTCATGGGAGCCATATCCCAGCCTGATTACGAAAAAAGATATTGGGAATGTACTGCTGTCAGGAGAAGAAACGAATCGAGATTATTTAGCAGGAGTTGTCGCAAATAGAGATTGGGCAGAAAAAAATAAAAGCTATGTGGTTGCTTTTCTGGCAGCATTAAGCGATGCCCATCAATTAGTATTAGATGATCCGGAGAAAGCAGCTAAAATCTTTGCAGAAGAAAGCAAATTTCCTCTAGATATTACTTTAAAAATGGCGAAAAATATTCGTTTTGATTCAGCCATTTATCAAAAAGATTTAGATACATTAAGCAGCAGTGTGGATTTTTTGATTCGTATTGATAAGTTAAAAGAAAAGTTAAACTTGGATGAATTTGTAGATGATACTTATTTAAGAGAAGCTGTTGAATTGTTAGGTAAAAATTATTTGGATAATAAAGAATTGAAAGGTGATTGGAGTAAGGAGAAGGTGTATTGATGTCTTATACAGTTCAAATGGAAAATAAAAAGAGTGAAACAGGTCAACGTGATTTGGTAAAAGTCAATGTAAGACGGACCAGTATTAAAGTGATTTCCATACTCATCTTTTTGTTCATATGGTATTTGGTTGTTCATTTTAATATTCAATGGCCTTTACAGTTTGGGAATTTGCCCAAACCAACGGAAATCATCATAACCTGGCTTCAGAAATTTGGGGAGATAGATTATTATATTAATATTTCCGTAAGTCTTTTTCGCGTATTGGCAGGTATTCTTCTCGGTTTATTCACCAGCGTACCTATTGGAATGTGGATTGGACTTTCACACAATAAAATAAGCGAAGGGATATTTACGATCCTTGAATTGTTCCGGCCCATTCCTTTAATTGCTTATTTGCCTGTAGCAATGCTTCTTTTTCATACTATCGAAAGCAGTATTATTTTCATTACGTTAATCGGTGCATTTTTCCCAATTTTAATAAATACTATGGATGCAACAAGACAAGTTTCGCCAACCCTTATTCAAGCTGCCCGCTGTTTAGGAAGCGGTAGGACCCATTTGATAAGCAGAGTTTATTTACCCGCGGTATTATCCCAGTTATTTACTGGTTTGTCAGTAGGAGTCAGTGCATCCTGGATGGGGGTTATTACGGCAGAAATGATGTCAGGGAAAACGGGAATTGGCTACGCCACCTGGCAGGCTTATCAATTGATGGATTATCATAATTCGATTATTGGCATGTTCACCATAGGAATACTTGGTTATGTATCAGTTGCCTTTGTGCGATTGATTGAAAAACAGATCATTAAATGGCAATAAAATATAAAATTTTTCCATGAAGGGAACGAGACCTATGTCTGTTGAAATCCATAATGTAACCAAATCCTTTAAAGTAGGGACAGAAGAAGTGATAGCTTTAGATCGTATTTCATTGTCCATTAAAGAAAAAGAATTCCTTTGTTTACTGGGGCCATCGGGATGCGGGAAAAGCACTTTATTAAAGTTAATAGCAGGAATCGATCAGCCGGATGATGGAGAGATTTTATTTGATGGTCAAAGGGTGAGGGAGCCGTCCAAAGAAAGGGGAGTAGTCTTTCAGGATTATGCTCTCTTTCCATGGCTGACTGTTCGAAAAAACATTCTCTTTGGATTGGAATTAGCGAAAGTAGATCCTCATAAAAAGAAGTCTATTCTAGATGAATATTTGCAGTTATTTGAATTACATGAAGCGGCTGATTTATATCCTAATCAATTATCAGGCGGGATGAAACAGCGTGTAGCAATTGCCAGAGCCTTATGTTTAAAACCTGAATTGTTACTTCTGGACGAACCTTTTGCCGCGTTAGACCCGTTTCTTAGACAAAAACTGCAGGATGAACTTTTACGGATCTGGAATGTAGAAAAAATTACGTTTATATTGGTAACTCATGATATTGAAGAAGCAATTTATTTAGCGGATCGAATAGTTGTACTTACTCCCAAACCAGGGAAAATTAACGAAGTTATTCCCGTCCATTTGCCACGTCCTCGTTCACGAACGGATTCTCATTTTATCGAAATCCGCAATAGAATTATCCGTTTATTAAATCCTCAGAGCACTAATGATTCTGAGGTGACGAATAAAATAACTATGTCTGCAGGAATACCATAATTAACACAATGACTTGCCCGCTTTAAAAATAGAATTTTATTCAGTAAGTTTACAATATAATGAATCTGTAAAAGACAGTCTATTCTTTTAGTCTGCAAATGAGATTTAGAAAAAATGGGGCGGTTGTTTATGATATGTTTTTATAGTCAACAATATATCATTCACTTGACTAATAAATTATAGTTTGAAGATAGGAATAATATGTGTTATAAAATTAGTAAAAATATTTTAAAATTTTATAAAAATGACTGATTGGACAACCAAAAGCTCTTAACTTTTTTTGTTAAGGGCTTTTTTGTATTTTGAGCTTCATAATTAGGTGGAAGGGAGAATGGAGTATGTCAGCTGATCGTATGAATTTAATCACCATGCAAGAAGCTATGGACTTTCTAGGAGTAAGTCGTTCTACCATTGATCGTTGGAGAAAGCATAAACAATTACCATTTATTAAAATTGGAAAAGAAGTGTTCTTTGATAAGGAAATACTAATCAAATGGCTGTATAACCATACACAGATTAACACTCCTGCATCCTTGCCGCAAAATCCGCAGTCTCATTCCATCCCGATTACTGTAGGTTACCAAAGCGGTACCGCTCATATGTGGAGTGCGGTTTTAATAAAAGAATTAAATCTGTTTGAGGAAGAGCTGAAAAAAATGTTCCCGCATCATTCATTTTCAATCAAATGGAGAAACGCTTCCAAAGGGATTGAATTAGTGGAAGACATGATAAAAGGGACCGTTCAGATTGCCTCTTTGGGAGACTATCCCATCATGCTGAGTTTTGAATTTAGCCGGTTATTGCCTACATTTCAATCAGTCCTGTTAGCGTTTGATGGAAAAACAACAAATGGAAAAGGAATTTCTCTTGTGGCACAGAAAGAAACCTTTATTGAAGATGTATCAGATTTGGTCAATGTTTCTATATCAACCGTCAGTTTTTCGAGTGCTGAACATCGTTTAAAACGATTGTTATGCTCCATCGGAGACTCTCATCCTCAAATTATTAATCAAGATATGGAGATGAGTATGAAAGGGATTGTTCAACAAAGGATTGGAGCAAGTGTTATGTGGGAGCCTTACCCTAGTTTAATTAATTATTATCAAGCAGGAAATGTATTTTTTGAAACTGGTATGGGCGATGATTATTTGACAGGAATTGTTTCTGAGCAGAACTGGTGCAAACAGAATGAAGAAATCGTTGTCGCTTACTTAAAGGCTCATTTATGTGCCCATAAGATTCTTAGAGAGGATCCTTCCTCAGCAGCAAAAGTATTATCCCGCTCAACTGGCGTTCCAACAGAAGTAGTCTCACAGATTATTACGAGGGTCCGTTGGGATGCGGCTATTTATGCCCGTGATTTAGGTACGATTGGTAAATTTCATACGACAGAATATAACGATCGTTTTCAGAATTTTAATGGGATCACTGCAAATGATGATTATTTACAGATGGCTATCAGCGAGTTAAAACTTCCGATGCTTCCTTCTATTTATATGCGAGATGAATGGTCTGAAGAAGATTTATATTAGAATCATGATGATAAGAATGGGAACCCAATTTTTTATTTTGAAGGTTCCCATTCTTACTGGAAAAATCATGATCGGAACGATCTTGAAATTTATCGGATCAAATATGGAATTTTGACGGTCACAGCGTCCACTGGACAATCCGTTTGACATGGTGTACAGTACCAGCATTCATCGTACTTCATATAAGCTTTTTTCTCATCATCTAAAGCCAAAATTCCCATTGGACATACTTGAACACATATTTCACATCCGATACATTTATCGCGATCGATAATGACACTTGCTTCAACATTTTGTTGGATTAGTTTAGGAGACAGATTGCTCATGGCCTGTTTCCTCCTTTTTAAATAGATCATAGTAAGCCTGTGTAAAACCGGAATCATCCAATATTTGAGGAGGGAGATCCCGAGTGTATAATTTCATTTTTCCATCGGCGCCTTTTTTCACAATCACTCTTTTTAGCCAGTTTTGATCATCTCTTTCCGGATAATCTAAATAATAGTGGTAGAATCCCCATCTGCTTTCTTTCCGGAAAAGGGATGACCTGGCCATCATTTCAGCGCAATCTACAATACTATGGACTTCCAAAGCTCTGCCGAGTTCATGCGGATCCCTAGCGCCTAATAAATTTAAATCCACTTTTCGAAAATGTTCTATTTTCTTCAGAGCAATATCCATTTTTGTGGTGGTTTTTGGCGGCATTAGATATTGTGTAACGATATTTCGAATTTTATATTCTACTTGATGATGAGGAACGCCGTCCGGATTTTGAAGAGGCTTATAAATCCGCTCTCTTTCTGCTTCAATTTGGCTGATGTCTGGTTCAATTTCAGATTGGGAAGAGGCAAAACGAGCTGCATTGATACCTGCTATTTTTCCGAAAGTCAAAGCTCCCAGTAAATATTGATGTGGTACGCACGCCATATCACCTGCGGCATAAAGTCCTTTCATG
This sequence comes from Aeribacillus composti, assembly GCF_007827555.1. GTDB lineage: Bacteria > Bacillota > Bacilli > Bacillales > Aeribacillaceae > Aeribacillus > Aeribacillus composti. The sequence goes on along the minus strand of NZ_VISS01000015.1, from coordinate 1,938 downwards.
GACGTCTCGGCTTCATGATTCACCAAAACGCCTGCCGCACTGTGCCCGCTGCAAAGACCAATTTCTGAAAAATGCAGCTCCACCATATCCGTTCGATAGTCATTTCCTCTGCCTTTATGAAAAGTCCCCCGACTAGGCCGTTCATTATAGTGAAGAATTGATTCAATTTTTTGAATAACTTTTTCATCAAGATGATCCATTTTTAAATAAAGTGGAGATTCCCCTTGATTGGCGAGTTTCCACATATTCATAATTAGTTCGCCGCTCCAATAATCGCAGCCAGTTACTCGCTTTCCTTCAGCATTAGCAGTATAGCCTCCATATGGTCCGGCTACATAGGCACATGCAGGTCCATTATAGTCTTTCATGGTAGGATTAATTTGATAACATTCAATTCCTGTGAGTTCTGCACCTGCATGGTATGCCATTGCGAATCCTTCGCCAGAATTGGTCGGATTTTCATATGTTCCATAGAGATAGCCGCTATCGGTTAAACTCATGCGTCCGGCAGCTCCTGCTGTCAAGATTACGGCTTTTGCATGAACAATAATGAAATCCCCATTGATTACATCTAGTCCCATGGCACCGACGACGGTATTGTCATGTGTTAGCAATCTAGTAACCATCACACGATTAACCACTTTACACTTAGCCTTTCTCACCTGTCTAGCCAATATTTGTTTTAAGTTGCTGGCTTTAGGCATCGGTAAAACATATCGACCTTTTCGATGTACCCGATGAACAACAAATTGACCATTTTCGTCTTTTTCAAAATCCACTCCCCAGGAATCGAGTTCCTTTACTACTTCGTAACATTCCTTTGCTTGGCGGTATACAGCGATTTGATCAACGATTCCATCATTTGCTTCTGTGATTTCCAACGTATACTCCTCAGGTGTTGCGTATCCGGGAATTACTGCATTATTTAGACCATCCATCCCCATGGAGATAGCACCGCTTCTCCTAATATCCGCCTTATCTAAAATCAGCACTCCTAATTCAGGATTTGTTTCTTTCGCTTTAATCGCAGCCATCGTTCCTGCTGTACCTCCGCCAACAATCAAAACATCAGTTACATACTTTCTTGTTTTCATGAGATCACATCTTCCTTTTATATCATTTTAGTTTTGTGATTGTGTCTTTTGTAACCATGACACTGATATAGATAAAAAAAGAGACACAATCTCATATAGAAAAATTGTGCCTCTGGTGGTCCAGTCGACAAATATAAAATTTATAAATTTAGTCGGATTTGGTTTGTAAACACAATCTAACATGAAGAATCTTTGATTACAATGCTTTGATGATTAATGACTTCCAATGATGAACTATGAAGAAATAAGAGGGGGTGCTTCACTCCAATCCGCTGCGTTGATTACTTTTCGTTGTCATCCTCTTTTTCATCGAGGGAATGAAACCCGAATGCTAGGGTGAGAGATATGAAATTTGGTTTAGCAAGAAGGAGACTTGTACCCGTATTGAAAATCAAGTAAGGCTATCAACCATATGTCTAGTGAAAGAATCAAAATAAGGAGGATGCTACTCGTTATGATACGGATACAGATGATGAAAAAAGAAGATGGCTCACGTTCGAGAAAAGTCGTGAAATTGTTTGGCTGCAAACTTCATCTAAATAGATACATCACAAAACTCAGGACATTTGGTGGAAGATTTGGTTGAGATGCTGTCCCATTGACCGCCAGAACGGTCAATGGATATGCAGTGAGGCTTTAACAGCAAACGTGTGAGCAGTTTGTAGTAAAACTAGAAAAAAGTTCCTGTCTCTGCTGTTTGGAATTGTAGCGGGCTGGAAACGTTCAAAAATCTAGTAAAAAACTTCATTACTGTAGTTGAGCAATTTTCATTACAATAATTACCATGTAAAAAGAGACAAACGGAGTACCCCTTATGCCACATGAAGCTGTTTTTTAACGACAT